>OMWC01000002.1 GCA_900314655.1 uncultured Prevotellaceae bacterium
GGTAAGTGAAAATTCTGACATGGCAAAATCCTGGGCAACTTTTTGTTGCTCAGGCACTTATAAATAATGTTAAACTATAGTGTTGCGGAATTAAGGTTTTTAGTAATTTTGAACCCGAATTTAAACTTTAACAACTTTTGAAAAGGATTGTAGCCGTACTTTATTTAATTACGGTGCTGCTTACTTCATGTGATTTTAAGTTGCGGCCCATTGATTTCTTCAACACGGAGGAAACTTCTGTTGAGATAGAGCGCTACGACCGTTTGGAAAGCCGTTATCTCACGACCGGAGACTTCTCGGCACTTCAGCAGATGGAGACCGACTATCCCATGGAAACGCGGGCGCTTATTGAGAATGTGCTACGCATCGGCGCGATGGATGATCCCAACATTAACAGGAAATTCCTTTCTTTCTTCCAGGACAGTACGTTGCAGGTACTGATCAGTGACGTGCAAGCTGAATTTGCCAATATTGACGATCTGAACGAACAGTTGAACAATTGTTTCAGCAAACTCCAGAAGGAAGTCCCCACTTTGGTCATTCCCCGCTTTTATACTCAAATAGGGGCCCTTGACGAGAGCATCATCGTCGGTAACGACATTATCGGAATTTCACTTGACAAGTATATGGGGTCTGGCTATCCGCTTTATAAGAAGCATTATTCGTCAGCACAGCGCCAGTCGATGAATCGGAATAATATCGTGCCTGATTGTATGGTGTTCTATCTTCTTAGCCAGTATCCTTTGCAAAATTTTGATAGCAGGTCACAGCGGGAACGCGATTTCCACATGGGTAAGATGATGTGGGTTTGCAATCGCGTGATGGGCAATCAGTTCTTCAAGATGAAGTTCATCAACGACGTGGACAAATACCAGAAAAAGCACGGCTACACCATCCAGCAGTTGCTGGAGGCAGATGTGTAGAATCCTAATTCATACTGCAGATGATTACTTTTTCCGTCCTGAACCGAACAGGTCTTTCAGGCCGTTGAAGTCGCGTTTCAGAATCACTCCGATACCCTGGGTGTTAAGTGAGTTGCGCGTGAAATAGCGGTCGTTGGTCTGGTTATAGACGCGTACGGCCAGGTTGCCGTTGGGGAAAAGTAAGTAGCGGATGTCGAAGTCTCCAATGAATGAAGAGTTTTCGGTGTTGGCATTGTCGCGATAACCGAACTGACCATTGATGAGCAGACGATTGTTGAGCAGGCGTCCTGAAAGGATACCTTCATATTCTGCGTTATAGAATCCTTCATCACCTGTGGAGATATTGGCTCCGAAGTTCCAGTTGCTGTTGTTGGTCAGTGAGGAGAGTATGTTGTTGATTTGCTGACTTACCGTTCCAGAGAGTAGCGACTGCATAGCCAGTGAGGTTTGGCTCTGCTGCTCATTGGAACGTGTGTCACGCTGGTTGTAGAATCGCCCGATGGCCAGCAGGTAGATCACTTGCTGATTCATTTCCTCTTCGCTGTTGATGAGTGAGCGTATCATCTGCTTCATGTCCGTGCCGAGGGTGGGGAGATCGAGGTCGAACTCCACATGTGGAGACTCCGGTGTGCCGGTGATGTTCATCATACAGTCCACACGTACATTATTGTTTTTAAAGGAGTTTCCGATTTCCAAGTCTGATAGTGGCACACCCGTCACCGTGTATTGAGCTTTCATATTCAAGGCAGAGTTGTACGGATCTCCACCGAATACTATGGTAGAGCCGGGCTGAAACTGGAAATCTTTCTTAATGACGTTTTGGATGGTGAGTTTATAGATACCATGGTCTATGAGGTAGTTGCCATACATCTCGAATACACCTTTATTATAATAGGAGGCCCTGAGGCTGCCTGAGCCGTTGAGCGCGATGTAGTCGCCACTTTGCTTGTCCATCAGCAGACGAAGCGTGAAGTCTTCTGGCCTGGTGTTGAACAGGAAGTTCATGTGTATGTCGGTAGGGATCTGGGCATGTTTCGGCTGATGGTGATTGAGCGCAGAGTCAAGCCGTTGGGTAAAATCATTTTGTATTCCATCAGTCACATCGCGCCATTCAATGAAACCCTGGTCTGAAATGGCATCAGGACTGGCTGCATTGTATTCTATGAACGACCCGCGATTAGGCGTGGCATTCACGTCGAAGTCAATGCGTCCCTGGCGGCCTTTGATCTGACAGTTACCTGTGCCGTAGATGGTTCCGAAGAATGTAGCATCTCCATAGTCGTGAAAGTCATAAGCCAACAGGTTCTGGGCATTCACATCGAAGTCGAAGGTCAGGTTGGTCAGTTCGTCGTGGTGGATGGCTCCGTTCACGATTCCGATATGTCCGTCGCGGTCGGTGATGGTGTCTTGCTCAAAATAGATTTCATTGGGCACCATGCGCACCTTACAGTCGTGAAGCGTGTATCGGGTATTGAGCGGAGTTATGTCCATCTTTCCGTTCGCGATAAGGCTACCTGATAGGTTGATACTGTTTTCACCACTCAGGAATCCGGCCAGCCTGACGTTACCATCGCCACGAAGGTCGGTGTTGCGCATAAACGAACTACAGAAATCCTCCACGAATTCAAGGCGTGTCTTTTCGGCCTTGATGTCGAGGTCAAGATAGTTGCGGGCTATCGACACGTAACCGTTGATGAGTGTCTTGCCGATATCATCTTCGGCATAGGCCGAAATATCTATCTGGTTGTCTTGCTTGCCGTAGTTCGCATTGACATTGAGTGTGCCCATCCTTCCGTTCTGGAAGCGGAAGTCATCGACACTCAGGCTTGCATGCGCCGTCAGTTTGTCGAATACCGAACTGAGATAGGCTTTGCCGGAAGCTTTTCCTGAGAAGTCAACCACATGGAAGTTAAGCAGGTCGAGGATGTATTTCACGTCGATGTCCTGCAAGTCCACGGTCAGGCTATCTTCTTTGTTGGGGGTAGCCAGTCCATAGACCGTGAGGTGCTGATTGTTGTGGTCGATTGAAAAATAGTCCACCGTGAGGTGCTTGTCGGTATATACGATATCGCTAGGTCGGATGTGCCACAACGTATCGTTGACAAGGATGTCTGATTCGTGTACGACCGTGTGGATGGCCTGTTTGCCATTCGGGGTTTTGAAGAGTTCGGTGGTGCAGTTGAGTGTGCCCTTGAAAGGTTTCGCCTTACGGTCATCCCAAGTGATAAGGGTCATGATCTTTCCGTCTTCCTGCCTTGCATCGACCGTATAGTCCATCAGGATTCCGTTCAAGCTGAAATTGGGCAGTTTGGCCTTCAGGGCCATTTTGTTTGACTTCTTGTCTGTGCTGGCGGAGAGTTTCACGGGCTTGTTGATGTCAACGGGTACTCCGAAGAATACGTTGAGCCAGTCACTTTTCAGCAGGGTGGCATCGACGGAGGCCTGGCTGAAGTAATCGTCCCCCGTGATGTCGGCTTCGGCGAAGTCGCTTTGCAGATGAATGGTATGGCCTTCGACTGTCTGCTCTGCGTTAAGAAAAAGGTGATCGAGATGATAGTCGTGTTGTTGTGAATGCATCTCGAAGTCTGTGATGTTGACAGCCCCAATGGCCGTGGAGAGTGATTTGCCTGCTATGTCGGCATCGACATTCATGGCAAAACGCGCGTCACCGAAACGGTCGGTCAGTTTCAATGCGCTTGGGACCAGATTTCTCACTTTAGCCACAAACTTGGCCTTGGGGCTTTGAGCAGAAATGTCGAAGTCGCCGTCAAGATTAATCTGTGCATGTGGATCGTCGATTGACAGGTGGCCGTTGAAAAGTGAACCTTGCAGGTCGCCGTCAATATCGAGATTGCGGTAACTATATCCGTTATAGTCGAAACGCGAGACGTTACCCACAGCCTTGATGTTTTTCAGGCTAGTGTCACCGTCAATGTCGATTCGTGAAGCCAGCTGGCCGAACTTCTTGTCGTCAAGAATACGCTGCAGATTGATTCCTTCGGTCTCAATACGTGCTGTGAACCGGTTCAGATGAAGCCCCAGTCCGAGGTTGGCATTGCCGGCATCGGTGTCGAGGATGCCTTTCATGGATAAATCTTTGTCGGCACCTCCAGCCTCACCACGGAAGGCGATGCTGCCCAGACGCACCAGTTCTTTGGGCATCTGGATATTCTTTACCTGCAGGTTGCGCTCCAGGAATTCTATGGTATGGGCACTGAGCTGCAGTTGGTTGATATTGGCAAACCAGCGTTTGTTGGCGGATAGGCTGCCACTGGCATCGAGCTTCAGTTCTCCTTCATCCGATTCAATGTTGACTTGATGCAGCTGTAGCATGTTGCTTGTGCCTGAGAAACTGCTCTTGAGTTGCAGGGGATGCCCGAATGTACTTAATTGTCGGTCCAGAAATGCGAGGTCGGCTGGTGTGATCTTTGATTCGCTGATGCGTCCGGCATATTGGAGCGTGGCCATTTCTATCTTGCCGTTATTCATTTCATAGGATGCACCTATAGAGTCGATGATCAGTCTGGTCTGTGGCAGCATGGCCCGAAGCTGCGTGAGGGTCGTGCGTTTCTTGTCAGCCTTGAGCTTGAACGAGAGGTCCTTTAGCGTTAGTCCGGATGCTTCTTCCAGTGAGAGGCGCTTCAGGGTGGCTTCCAGGCCATTGTCGGTGAGTCGTGGCAACAGCAGATGGGTGCTGATGTTCTTCACGTTGAGATGGTTAGCATTAAACTTCCCGTTTGTCCTTGGCATGTCCAGCCGGTCGTAGGTGAATCCGCTGTGACGCACGACGACGGTTCCTATACGCAGGTCGAGTGGTGTGTGGCGTGTAGTGTCTTTGGAAGCAAGGGAATCCAGCGCAAACTGGAAGTTGGGCTGGGAGTGTGCATCTTGTTTGTAAAAAGTACCTTGAAGTCCGAACAATTGAGCCGATGAAATGGATATTTTTCCGTTGAAAAGCGGTATGAGGTCGATTTTGGTTGATGCACGTGAGGCGCGAATCATTTCCTTTCCGCTTTGATCCTTCATATAGACATCGTCCACAATGATACGGTTGGGAATTACAAAGTTGATGCGGCCAACGGTGACCTCGGTGCCGAATTTGTCAGAAAGCATCTCACTGGCCTTTTTCCCCATATACCCCTGAAATGCAGGAATATGAAGCAGTATAATAAGTAAAATGTACAGACCTATAAGGGCCCATACAATTCCGCTGATGAGGTGTTTTGCTTTCTTCACTTTGCAAAGTTACGCTAATTCATCAACAAAAAAGAAGTTTTTGGATTTTTTTTGCCCGAAATGTGAAAATTTTGTCTATCTTTGTGCCACTATTCATGAATATTATCTCTTTTTATACAATGTTATGGCAAATGTTATTAAGTTACGTAAGGGCTTAGACATTAACCTCAAAGGCAAGGCCGCTGGAGAAAAGACGGTGCTGAAAGCTAGTGAAGTGTATGCACTCACGCCGGATGCGTTTGTCGGGATGATTCCCAAAGTGGTCGTCAAGGAGGGAGACGTTGTCAAAGCCGGGGATACCTTGTTTGTGAACAAGCAATGTCCCGATGTGAAGTTTGCCTCACCCGTCAGCGGACAAGTCACCGAAGTGCTTCGGGGTGAGCGCAGGAAGGTGCTTTGCGTAAAGATTAAAGCCGACGCAGAGCAGAAATTTACCGATTATGGCAAGAAGGATGTGGCCGCTCTCAGTGGAGAGGAAGTCTGCAAGGCGTTGCTCGAAGCAGGCTTGTTTGGCTACATTGACCAGTTACCGTATGCCGTTAGCACAACACCTGAATCCAAGCCAAAGGCTATTTTTGTAAGTGCTTTGAGAGACAAGCCTTTAGCTTCGGATTTTGAAGTGGAACTTCAGGGTAACGAAAAGGATTTCCAGACGGGTCTTACCGCGCTGTCGAAGATGGCCAAGACTTATCTTGGAATCGGAGCGAAGCAGACTGCCGATGCGCTTGTGAATGCCAAGGATGTGGAAGTCACGGTTTTCGACGGTAAGTGTCCTGCCGGTAACGTCGGTGTTCAGGTGAACCATCTTGATCCCGTCAACAAGGGTGAAGTGGTATGGACCGTTGACCCGACGGCTGTGATTTTCTTTGGCCGGCTGTTCAATACCGGCAAAGTGAACCTCACGCGTACGATTGCCGTATGCGGCGATCAGGTGAAGAATCCCTGCTATCTTGATGTCTTGGTAGGTACACCTTTGGCCGACATCCTCAGTGGAAACGTGGAGGAAGCCAACGTGCGTATCATCAACGGAAACGTGCTCACGGGCACAAAAGCCTCGACCGACGACTTCCTCGGAGCCCACTCATCAGAGGTTACCGTGATTTCTGAAGGCGACGAGGCTGACGAGCTGCTCGGCTGGATCATGCCACGCACGAAGCAATTCTCCGTGAACCGCAGCTATTTCTCATGGCTTTTCGGCAAGAAGGAGTATTCACTCGACAGCCGCATCAAGGGCGGTGAACGCCGCATGATCATGAGTGGCGAATACGACAAGGTGCTTCCGATGGACATCTACGGAGAGTATCTCATCAAGGCCATCATCGCTGAAGACATCGACAAGATGGAGCAGCTGGGCATCTATGAGGTGGCTCCCGAAGACTTTGCACTTGCTGAATTCGTGGATTCCTCGAAACTGGAGCTTCAGAAGATAGTGCGCAACGGATTGAATATGCTGCGCAAGGAGAATGCATAACATCATGTATCTATCAAGTAATCAACTACAATGAGTTTACGAAATTACATCAACAAGATAAAGCCCAACTTCCAGGAGGGAGGACGGCTTCACGCTTTCCGAAGCGTCTTTGATGGATTTGAGACGTTCCTCTATGTGCCCAACGACACGGCGAAGAGCGGAACACATATCCACGACGCCATCGACTCGAAGCGTATCATGAGTATGGTGGTCATCGCGCTCGTGCCGGCTATGCTGTTCGGTATGTACAACGTGGGCTATCAGAACTATGCTGCCGCCGGCACACTGGCTTCGGCATCATTCCTCGAAATCTTCTGCTACGGCTTCCTGGCCGTGCTGCCGAAGATTCTCGTCAGTTACATCGTAGGCCTTGGCATTGAGTTCATCGTGGCTCAGTGGAAAGGGGAGGAGATTCAGGAGGGCTACCTCGTCAGCGGTATCATCATTCCGCTTATCATTCCCGTCAACTGTCCGCTGTGGATGCTGGCCCTGGCCGTGGCCTTTGCCGTGATTTTCGCCAAGGAAATCTTTGGTGGTACGGGTATGAACATCTTCAATGTGGCCATCGCCGCACGTATGTTCCTCTTCTTCTCTTATCCGTCGGTAATGACAGGCGATACTGCCTGGGTGGCTACCGACAGCATTTTCGGACTGGGTAACGCGCTGCCCGATGGCTTTACGGCTGCCACTCCGCTGGGCGAGGTGGCCCAGGGTGTAGCTCCTCAGACTTCGCTCTGCGATATGGTATGCGGCTTTATTCCCGGTTCCATTGGTGAGACCAGCGTCATTGCCATTGCCCTGGGTGCCATTCTGCTGCTCTGGACAGGCATCGCCTCCTGGAAGACTATGCTCAGCGTGTTTGTAGGCGGCGGTCTGATGGCTGTCTTGTTCCAGTCGTTGGACATGACCAACATCCAGTGGTACGAGCATCTTCTGCTCGGCGGTTTCTGCTTCGGTGCTGTGTTTATGGCAACCGATCCGGTCACTTCTGCCCGTACCGAGTGTGGCAAGTGGGTGTATGGCTTCCTCATTGGTGCCATTGCCGTGATCGTACGCGTGATGAACCCCGGTTATCCCGAGGGTATGATGCTCGCCATCTTCTTTGGTAACATGTGTGCGCCGCTTATCGACTACTGCGTCGTGCAGCGCAATATCTCCCGTCGTGCTAACCGTATAAAATAAGGAGGAACCGTAAGATGAAGACTAACAGTAATACATATACGATTATTTACAGCGCCATCATCGTTGTCGTAGTCGCTTTCCTGTTGGCATTCGTGTCGCAGGCCCTGAAGGCTAAGCAGGATGCCAATGTGGCGCTCGACGTGAAGAAGCAGATTCTCAATTCGCTCAACATCCGCGGTCTTGGTGACAGCGAGGCTGAAGCCAAGTATGGCGAGGTGGTGAAGAGCGAAGAAGCCGTGGGCGAACAGAAGCTCTATACCTGCGAGATTGACGGCCAGCCCGTCTATGTCTGCACGGTGAAGGGCATGGGACTCTGGGGCCCCGTCTTTGGCTATATCTCTGTAGCTGCCGACAAGAACACCGTCTATGGCGCATATTTCAACCACGACTCTGAGACTGCCGGCCTCGGTGCTGAAATCAAGGACTCTCAGGCTTGGCAGGAGAAGTTCAAGGGCAAGAAGATCAATGCCGACGCCGATCCCGACATCGAACTCGGCGTAGCCAAGAAGATTGAGGTGCCCGAGAGCGAGGTGGATGCCGTCACTGGAGCCACGCTCACGTCGAACGGTGTCAGCCTGATGCTGAAAGAGGGACTGAAGCCATTTATGGAAATCTTAAAGAACAAGTAACGATATGAGTAGTTTATTTTCAAAGGAAAACCAGGAAGTTTTCAAGAATCCATTGAACTTGGACAACCCGATACTTGTTCAGGTGCTTGGAATCTGTTCGGCACTGGCTGTCACAGCTCAGTTGAAGCCGGCTATTGTGATGGGACTGGCCGTGACGATCATCACCGCCTTCTCGAATGTGATTATCTCTATTATCCGCAACACGATTCCCACGCGCATCCGCATCATCGTGCAGCTGGTGGTGGTGGCCGCGCTGGTGACCATCGTCTCTCAGGTGCTGAAGGCTTTTGCCTACGACGTGAGTGTGCAGCTCTCGGTCTATGTGGGTCTGATTATCACCAACTGTATTCTGATGGGCCGTCTGGAGGCTTTTGCCATGCAGAACAAGCCTTGGCCATCGTTCCTCGACGGCATTGCCAACGGTATCGGCTATGCGATGATTCTGGTCATCGTGGGCGCCTTCCGCGAATTCTTCGGATTCGGCACGCTGCTGGGCTTCAAGGTTCTGCCGCAAGCCGTCTATGATGCTGGTTATATGAACAACGGTATGATGACGATGCCTGCCATGGCGCTGATTCTCGTTGGATGTGTCATCTGGGTACACCGTGCCTGTTTTTATAAGGAGAAGTAATTATGGAACATATCATTAATCTGTTTTTCCGGTCCATCTTCGTGGACAACATGATATTCGCCTTCTTCCTCGGCATGTGTTCTTACCTTGCCGTTTCGAAGAACGTGAAGACTTCATTCGGACTGGGCATGGCCGTCACTTTCGTGCTCTTGGTCACCGTGCCCGTCGATTATCTGCTCCAGACGAAGGTGCTGGGTCCCGACTGTCTCATCCCTGGCGTTGACCTCAGCTATCTGTCGTTCATCCTTTTCATCGCCGTGATTGCCGGTATGGTTCAGCTCGTGGAGATGGTTGTTGAGAAGTATTCTCCTTCGCTCTATGCAGCGCTGGGCATCTTCCTCCCGCTGATTGCCGTCAACTGTGCCATCATGGGTGCCTCGCTCTTCATGCAGCAGCGCATCAACCTCGATCCGCTCAACTCGCAGTATATCGGCTCCGTCTGGGATGCCATAGCCTACGCTGTAGGTTCGGGTCTCGGCTGGACGCTGGCCATCGTGCTCTTGGGCGCTATCCGCGAGAAAATGCAATACACCGATGTCCCCAAGCCCCTGCAGGGACTCGGCATTACGTTCATCACCGTAGGACTCATGGCCATGGCTATGATGTGCTTCTCGGGTCTTAAAATATAATAAGGTATGGGACAGTTTATTTTAGCAAGTATAGGCGTATTCTTGGTAATCATCCTGCTGGTGGTGACCATGCTGCTCATCGCCAAGAAATATCTATCGCCGAGCGGCAATGTGAATATCGAAATCAATGGCGACCGCACTATCAACGTGCCACAGGGTTCCAGCCTGATGACCACGCTCAACGAGAACGGCATCTTCCTGCCTTCGGCTTGTGGCGGTAAGGCTTCGTGCGGACAGTGCAAGGTGCAGGTGCTCGAGGGTGGGGGAGAAATCCTCGATTCCGAGAAGTCTCACTTCACGCGCAAGGAAATCAAGAACCACTGGCGCCTGGGATGCCAGTGCAAGGTGAAAGGCGATTTGAAGATTCACGTGCCCGAGTCTATTCTCGGCGTGAAGGAGTATGAGTGTACCGTCATCAGCAACAAGAACGTGGCTACGTTCATCAAGGAGTTCAAGGTGCAGCTGCCCCCGGGCGAGCACATGGACTTCATTCCCGGCTCCTATGCACAGATCAAGATTCCGGCTTTCACGATGGACTACGACAAGGACATCGACAAGTCGCTCATCGGCGATGAGTATCTGCCCTCGTGGGAGAAGTTCGGCTTGTTCCCCCTGAAGTGCGTCAATCCCGAGCCTACCATCCGCGCATACTCCATGGCCAACTATCCGGCAGAGGGTGACGTGTTCATGCTCACCGTGCGTATTGCCACGCCTCCGTTCAAGCCCGACAAGAGTGGCTTCATGGACGTGAATCCGGGTATCGCTTCGTCGTATATCTTCTCGCTGAAACCCGGCGACAAGGTGACCATGAGCGGTCCGTTCGGTGATTTCCATCCCCACTTCGACTCCAAGCGCGAAATGATCTGGGTAGGTGGTGGTGCAGGTATGGCTCCGCTCCGTGCGCAGATCATGCACATGACGAAGACGCTTCACACCACTGACCGTGAGATGCACTATTTCTATGGTGCACGTGCGCTCAACGAGGTGTTCTATCTTGACGACTTCCTCGGATTGGAGAAGGAGTATCCCAACTTCCACTTCCACCTGGCGCTCGACCGTCCGGATCCCGCAGCCGACGCTGCAGGCGTAAAATATACTCCGGGCTTTGTGCATCAGGTGATGTACAACACGTATCTGAAGGACCACGAAGCTCCCGAGGACGTGGAGTACTACATGTGTGGTCCCGGCCCGATGTCGAACGCCGTCGTGCAGATGCTCGATGGTCTTGGCGTGGAGCCCGAGAGTATCATGTATGATAACTTCGGCGGTTAACGCTCCGCTCGTTTTTAATAGGAAAGAGGATGTGCTCAGACTGGGGCGCATCCTCTTTCTGTTTGAATGGATGATACTTTGGCCTTCAACGGATGATACTTTGAAGTCCGTCGGATGATACTTTGGAAGGCAACGGATGATACTTTGAAGGCCCTCGGATGATACTTTGCTTCTGATAAGTGGAAGGCCTGCTTCCGATGGGTGGAAACAGGCCTTCCAATGGGTGGAAACGTGGCTTCCGTTGGGTGGAAGCGCGTTAGATGATATACTGGTCGCTGATGCTCTTGTTTTCAAGCACGCGGCGGATGGTCTCCGCAAACATGTCGGCCACGCAGAGCTGCTTCACCTTGGAGCATGTGTTGTTGTAGGGAATAGAGTTGGTGAAGACAATTTCTTCCAATGCACTCTTCTCCACACGCTCGCTGGCAGGGCCGCTCATCACGCAGTGGGTGGCGCAGGCACGCACGCTCTTGGCTCCTGCAGCCTTCATCACGTCGGCGGCCATCGTGATGGTGCCGGCGGTGTCAACCATATCGTCAACCACCACCACGTTCTTGTCTTTCACGTCACCGATGATCTGCATGCTGGAAACGACATTGGCGCGGGCGCGGGTCTTGTTGCAGAGCACGAGCGGGCATCCCAGATACTTGGCGTAGGTGTTGGCACGCTTCGAACCGCCCACGTCGGGAGAGGCGATGACAAGGTTGTCGAGTTTCAGGCTCTGCAGATAAGGCAGGATGACGCCTGAAGCATAGAGATGGTCAACGGGCACGTCGAAGAATCCCTGAATCTGGTCGGCATGGAGGTCCATCGTGATCACACGGTCAACGCCTGCCACGCTCAGCAGGTCGGCCACGAGTTTGGCGCCGATGCTCACGCGGGGCTTGTCCTTGCGGTCCTGGCGTGCCCATCCGAAGTAGGGGATTACGGCATTGATGGTCTTGGCCGAAGCGCGCTTGGCGGCGTCGATCATCAGGAGCAGCTCCATCAGATTGTCTGAGTTGGGGAACGTGCTCTGAACGAGGAAGAGGTCGCGGCCACGGACACTTTCTTCGTAGGAAACTGCAAATTCTCCGTCGGAGAACTTGGTCATGACCATCTTCCCGAGGGGACAGCCGAGACTCTTGCATATTTTCTCTGCCAGGTACTTTGTGCAAGTACCCGAGAATACCATAAATGAGTTTTGATCAATCATCGTGATATGAATGTACTGTTTGTTAATATTGTCTTATCCTATCGCCTTGCGTATCTTGACAAAGTGGTCTATCAGTTCATGGAAGTCTTGTTCCTGATGAATGTCAAACCGGTTCCACAAGTCGCCGCATAGCACTACGCCCCCGAATCCCAGGTCTTTCATCATGCGCACGTTGTCGAGATTGATGCCGCCTAGGGCATAGACGTGGCGGTCGATGAGTCCTTCGCGCGAGGCAGCCTTGAGTTGTTCCATCGTGAAGCAGGCTTTCTTGTCGGGTTCGCTTTGGCTGTCGAAGATGTATTTCAGGAACACATACTCCGATTTTTTCTTGGCAACCTTGAGCTTGTCGAGCTGCATGCATGTGCGCGAGAAATGCCCTCGGTATCCGTCGGGCAGGGGAGCATCGGGAGATTCGATATGAATGCCGTCCAGGCCGAATTCGTTTTTGAGGTAATAATGGTCGTGAACGGTGATTTTGCGGTAGTATTCATCAGGCAGTAGAGTCAGCAGACGCTCAGCATACATGGGGGATGAGTCCGGTTTGTACAAGTGCAGGTTGTCCATCCCTTCGTCGAAGAGCGTAGCCAGAATTTTGTCTTCCTCCACAAAGAATGTGGGCTTAGTCATTACAACGAGTTTCATCTGCCTTTTTGTTTTCTGATGCAAAAGTATGAAAAATCCGTCGGATATGCAATAGTGAAAGGATAAAAATTCTAAATAATGGCTATTAACTTGTTCTATCATAAGAATTATCCGTATCTTTGTAGGTATGAAAATCAATCTTGACAGTTTTGAGGGCATCAGTCGCCCGATGTACGTGCTGGAGGAAGAAAGGCTCAGGGCCAATCTTCAGCTCATCTCAAGCGTGGCCCGCGAGGCCGATGTGGAAATCATTCTCGCATTCAAGGCCTATGCGCTGTGGAAAACGTTTCCTGTGTTTCGTGAGTATATCCGTTCCACTACGGCCAGTTCGCTCTTCGAGGCCCGGCTTGCCTACGAAGAGTTTGGAGCCAAGGCCCACACCTATTCGCCTGCATATACCGACGATGAGATTGACCGCATAGCCAACTGCTCGAGTCATCTCACCTTCAACTCGCTTTCTCAATACGCGCGTTATTATAATAAGGTGAAAGGGCGCGTCTCGGTAGGACTCAGGGTGAATCCTGAATATTCTGAGGTGGGGACCGACCTTTATAACCCTTGTGCGCCAGGCACCAGGTTTGGCGTGACGGCCGACAAACTCCCCGCGCAGCTGCCCGAGGGCATTGAGGGATTCCATTGCCATTGCCATTGCGAGAGTGGGGCAGACGTGTTTGAGCGTACACTGCAGCATATAGAAGAGAAGTTTGCGCGGTGGTTCCCGCAACTGAAGTGGATCAACTTTGGTGGTGGCCACCTGATGACTCGCAAGGACTACGACGTGGACCTGTTGATCCGCATCCTGAAAGGTGTTCATGAGCGCTATCCCTGGCTGAAAATCATCCTGGAGCCCGGCAGCGCATTCGGCTGGCAGACGGGGCCGCTGGTCAGCCACGTGGTTGACATCGTGGAAGACCATGGCATCCGCACGGCCATTCTCGATGTGAGTTTCACCTGCCACATGCCAGACTGCCTCGAAATGCCATACTATCCCAAAGTGCGCGGCGCGGAGACCGTTGAATCTGCCGACGGAATGCCCCCAACGGATGCTCCCCATCTCTACCGTTTGGGGGGTAACAGCTGCTTGAGCGGCGACTTCATGGGCTACTGGAAGTTTGACCATGAATTGGTGGTCGGAGAAAATATTATATTGGAAGATATGCTCCATTATACGACGGTAAAGACCACCATGTTTAACGGTATCTCACATCCTGCCATAGCGTTAGCACGAACCGACGGGCATCTGGTTATGCTGAAAGAGTTTACCTACGATGATTACAAAAATAGAATGGATTGAAAAAAACTTTCAAAAACATTTGGCGGTTTCAAAAATTGTACGTACCTTTGCACTCGCATTTAGAGAAATGCACTTCCAGAAGGGAGTAAATTGCGGAAATAGCTCAGTTGGTAGAGCACAACCTTGCCAAGGTTGGGGTCGCGGGTCCGAGTCCCGTTTTCCGCTCACATTCTGTAACAAGCGAAGATGGAGCGAGGGCTCTTTTCTCGAATTGCCCAGGTGGCGGAATTGGTAGACGCGCACGTTTCAGGTGCGTGTGCAGCGATGCGTGCAGGTTCGAGTCCTGTTCTGGGCACCAAGCACTGGCTTGCATATTCGCAACGTTACAGAAAGTGTTTTTGTTGGAGAGGTGGCGGAATTGGTAGACGCGCTACTTTGAGGGGGTAGTGTCAATTGCGACGTGGGAGTTCGAGTCTCCTCCTCTTCACATAAACAGATTTAGATATCGTCATTACGATATAACGCAATGCGGAAATAGCTCAGTTGGTAGAGCACAACCTTGCCAAGGTTGGGGTCGCGGGTCCGAGTCCCGTTTTCCGCTCTTTTTTTAGGATAAGAAAAATACAACCCAAACAAATGAACTTATACTTAAGATATTTTGACAAAGAGACACTTGTGCCTACTGTCGAAGATGCTATAGATTTTCTGGCTTCCATTCCTGAGATCAACATGAATCCTGATCTCGAGGCTGATATCCGCGACTATTGCGACAGTGATGTGTTTTATCCGAAACGCTATAAGGTGCGTCCACGCATTTACTTTATCATTATAAAGACTGAGGCTGCCACGATGCTTGACTTCAAGGAGAAAAAGGCATTGCGTCCGGCCGACGGTGCGCGCAAGGAGATGGTAGCTCCGGCCGTGGCCCGGCTGAACGAAGAGCGCGAGGGTTGGTACGAGGGAATGCTCGACTTCAAGCGCGTGGTAATGGTGCCCTCCACGGGCAAGCATGAATACCGCGACACGCATTTCGTGGCTAACGTGAAGGCCATTTCCGGTCTGGATGCCTATAACCGTATCGTAGATCATCTGCGCAGCCGTGTTGACGGGCGTAGCCAGTTCCCTTCAGCCAAGGGCAAGAACTTCAAGTTCCGCTATCTCGGAATGTGGAAATAAAAACTGTTGAGGAGGCCGCTATATGAATAAGGTAATGCTGATTGGAAATGTTGGAAAAGAACCTGAAGTTCGCTATTATGAACCAGATCAGGCTGTCGCACAGGTAAGTTTGGCAACATCAGAACGTGGCTATACACTTCAGAACGGAACCCAGGTGCCTGACCGTACGGACTGGCATAACCTGGTGTTCTACCGTCAGTTGGCCAAGATTGTGGAACGCTATGTCCACAAGGGTGACAAGCTCTATGTAGAAGGTCGCATCCGTTATAGAATGTATGACACGCAGAAAGGCGAGCGCCGCTATGTGACAGAGATCCATGTGGACAATATGGAGATGCTTTCGCCGAAACCTCAGACTACCGACTCCGACATGGCCTCTGAACCTGCTCCTCAGCCTCAGGCTAATGATAATCAGATGCCCTTCTGATGGATATATCTTTTATACAACAAACGCTCAGTGAGGTGCACTGGATTGCACCCACTACCGGTGTCATCATAGCAGCCGTACTGGCTGCTATACTTCTTGTATTCTCCGGCTTTGCCAGTGGTTCGGAAATCGCATTCTTCAGTCTCTCACCGCAGGATCTTAATGAAATGGATTCTGAGCATAACTCAACGGATGCACAGGTGAAGAAACTCCGTGATGACAGCGAACGCACGTTGGCCACGATTCTCATCACCAACAACTTCGTGAACGTGACCATCATCATGCTCTGCAACTATATCTTTGCCCATATCGTGGATTTCGGCAAGGCTGTGTGGTTACAGTTCCTCTGCATCACGGTGCTGCTCACATTCCTGCTGCTCCTTTTCGGAGAGATTATGCCTAAAATCTTTGCCCGCCAGAATCCGTTGGCTTTCTGCCGCAGGATGGTCGGCCCTCTGATGGCCTTGCGTAGCTTCTTCTGGCCACTTGGGAGCATTCTCCTGCGCAGCGGTATCTTGGCTGAGAAAGTAGTGCCCCAGGATAATCACGTGCTGAGCGTGGACGATCTGGAACAGGCGCTGGAACTGACCGACAAAAACGAAATCAAAGAGGAGCAGAGCATGCTTCAGGGCATCATCCGCTTCGGTGATGAAACCGTAAAGGAAGTGATGACCAGCCGCCAGGATGTGGTTGACATCGATATCAAGAGCTCGTATGCCGATGTGCTGAAGTGTATCGTCGAGAACAACTACAGCCGTATTCCTGTCTATCAGAATAATTCCGATAATATCCGTGGCGTGCTTTATATCAAAGACCTGCTGCCACATCTTTCCAAACCCTCTGCTTTCCGTTGGCAGACTCTTATACGTCCGCCTTACTTCGTTCCTGAGACCAAGAAGATTGACGACTTGCTACGTGAGTTTCAGGATAATAAGGTGCACATCGCCATTGTGGTGGATGAATTCGGCGGCACCAGCGGCATTGTCACACTTGAAGATATCCTGGAAGAAATCGTAGGCGAGATCAATGATGAGTATGACGAGGAAGAAAAAACTTATACCCGTCTGAACCGCAACACCTACGTATTTGATGGTAAGACGCTGCTCAGCGATTTCTGCAGAATCCTGAATGTAAATGACGATGAGTTTAGCGAAGTGGAAGGAGATGCTGACACCGTGGCAGGTTTGCTCCTTGAGATAAAAGGAGATTTCCCCGAGGTTCACGAGAAGCTGTCATACAAGAACTATTTATTCGAAATTTTGGAAATTGAGGAGCGACGTATAGCAAAAGTGAAGATAATTGTTCGCGATTCGAACACTAATTAGAAGAGATATGTTAAATAATGAAAAAATTTCAGCTCAAAAGTTGCAAATTACATAAAAGCGTTGTATCTTTGCAGCACAAATAAGACATTTAATAAGGATTAGTTTTTTTTAGTGGTTAATTTAGTTTTAGTAAGTATGTAGATAAGCCTGTCGTGAGACAGGCTTATCTTATTATTGTACTATTCGGTTTTGTTTTGTCCGGCTTTGTTGTCTTTTTTATTGCGTCTTCCGCGGTTGTGGGGTTTTCCATGCCGGTTGTTTCTTCCCCGTCCGCCGCTTCTGCCGTGACCTTTGCCGCCTCGTCCGCGTTGCCGGTTTCCATTTCTGCGCATGGGTTTGTATTCCGGTCCTTCGCCGAGTTCTTTCGGCAGGGGAAGCTTCTCCACTTCCTTTCCCAGGAATTTCTCTATGTCCATAAAGTCCCCAATCTCATACCCACGCACAAGGGTGATGGCTTCACCGTCGCGGTCGGCTCTCGCCGTACGGCCAATGCGGTGCACGTAGTCCTCTGCATCATGCGGCACATCATAGTTGATGACCATGGCAATATCGTCAATGTCGATGCCGCGGGCCACGATGTCGGTAGCCACCAGCACGTCAATCTGTCCGCTCTTGAACTTATACATCACCTCATCGCGTTCAGCCTGCGTCAGGTCGGAATGCATCTCACCGCAACTCACCTTCATGCGGAGCAGATCGTGGTAGATGTCTTTCACCTTCAGTTTGCTGCTGGAGAACACGATGACACGCTTCATTTCACGCTCCTTGAAGAGATGGCGCATGATACCCATTTTCTGGTTCTCGTGACAAACGTAGGCCATCTGATGAATCTTCTCAGCCGGTTTGCTGACGGCGAGCTTGATGGTTACGGGATTCTTCAATAAGGTATGGGCCAGCTGTTCTATCTTCTGAGGCATCGTGGCCGAGAACATAATGGTCTGACAAGTCTCGGGAAGCAGTTTGGCAATAGAGAGGATATCATCCGAGAATCCCATGTCGAGCATGCGGTCAGCCTCGTCGAGCACAAAGAAACTGACGTGGCTCAAGTCCACGTTTCCCATCGTGATATGGCTGATGAAGCGTCCTGGAGTTGCAATAATGACATCCGCTCCCATCTTCATTGCCTGATACTCCTGATCGTAGCGATTACCGTCGTTGCCCCCGTAAACAGCCACCGAACTCACCTCGGGCATATAATAGGCAAAGCCTTGCATGGCCTGGTCAATCTGCTGTGCGAGTTCGCGTGTCGGACTCATGATGATACAGTTGATTTTATCCTTCGGATAGCCTCCATCGTCGAGCATGGATAGGATGGGCAGCAGGTAGGCGGCCGTCTTGCCCGTGCCCGTCTGTGCCACACCAAGCACATCACGTCCGTTGAGGATTTCGGGAATACACTTTTCCTGTACAGGCGTACAGGTGGTGAAATTCATATCGTCGAGCGCATCGAGCGCATTGTCGTTGAGATCTAAATAATAAAAATCCAAAATATAATCTTTCTTTTACGATGTTTGTAATTATCAATTCGGAGCCTGCCGGTAGCAGAAATAGGCTATGACGGCAAACACGATGTTGGGAATCCAGGCTGCAAGTATGGCCGGTGTACCGGCATTGATGGCAAAGGTGGCGGATACCGTCTGCAGCAGTATGTAGCTGAAGCTAAGTGCCAGACCTATACCCAGATACAAGCCCATTCCTCCTTTTCGTTTGCGCGACGAAAGCGATACTCCGATGGTGGTCAGGATAAACGAAGCAAATGAGGTGGCTATTCGCTTATGGTACTCCACCTCGTATTGCACGACATTGCTCGAACCACGGTCAATCTGGCGGTTGATATACTCTCTCAGTTCAGGACTCGTGAATGTCTCTTGCTGACCTTTCGAGAACACCAGGTCGGTGGGTTCCATGAGGATGAGTGTGTCCTTCACGCCACCGCTTGAGATTTTCTCGCGCAGTCCTTTCATTTCACGTATACGCCAGTTGTTCACCTTCCAGTGGAACTTGGAGTCGGAAATGGTGTCATATTGTATCTCGCTGGCTGTCATGTGGCTCACCAGCTTCTTGTTCTCAAACTTGTCAAGATTGAATCCGTAGCCGCGCTTCATGTTGTTGTCGTAGTGCTGAATGTAGGCAATGATACCTTTACCTACCTGAAGCTGTACATTGTCGGCCGAGTTGTTGCGCTTCTTATTCTTGTATAGCGACTCAAAGTTCTGCCTTACCACGGTTCCTTTCGGAATTACGTACGATCCCAGATAGAATGTGAGCACGGAGATGAGGGCAGCCGATATCATGTAGGGACGCATCAGGCGCTTGAAACTGATGCCTGCAGCCAGGATGGATATAATCTCGGAGTTTCCCGCCATCTTCGACGTGAAGAAAATCACGGCAATGAAGACGAAAAGCGGTGAGAAAAGATTGGAGTAGTAGGGTATGAAGTTTACATAATAGTCGAATACAATGGCCTTCAAGGGGGCATTGTATTCGGTGAATTTCGAAAGGTTCTCATTCACGTCGAACACGATCGAAATGGAGATAATCAGCGCGATGGCAAAGAAGTAGGTGGTGAGGAACTTCTTGATGATATACCAGTCGATGGTCCTGATGTAGCGCCGCGGATTGAGCCAGCGCAACTTATGGCCGATCCATGCCACGACGGGTAGCAGCCATTTCATCTTGATGCCTATCCATTTCAGAATACGCCTGAGCCAGCCGAAGTGATTCTTCAGCCAGCGTCCTGCCTTGAGCAGTTTGAGCCACCGCTTTATTTTTCTGTATTCCATTTAGATTCGTCTTCCTAAATTGTCAATTACCGAAGCCTTCCATTGGGTGAAGTCTCCCTTCAGGATATGCTGGCGCGCATCCGACACGAGGCGCAGATAGAATGCCAGGTTATGGATGGATGCTATCTGCATGGCCAGGAGTTCCTGGGCTTTGAAGAGATGGTGCAGATAGGCCTTTGAGTGCAGCCGGTCAATGTCGCATCCGTCGGGGTCGATGGGAGAGAAGTCGTCTTCCCATTTCTTGTTGCGCATGTTCATCGTGCCTTCATAGGTGAAGAGCATCGCGTTGCGTCCGTTGCGCGTGGGCATCACACAGTCGAACATGTCCACGCCGCGCTCGATGGCTTCGAGGATGTTCTGCGGTGTGCCCACACCCATCAGGTAGCGGGGCTTGTCCTTGGGCAGGATGGCATTCACCACCTCAATCATGTCGTACATCACCTCCGTGGGTTCACCCACGGCGAGACCGCCGATGGCATTGCCGTCGGCTCCTTTGTCGGCTATATATTTTGCTGCTTCCTGACGTAGGTCCTTGTAGGTGCAGCCCTGCACGATGGGGAAGAGCGTCTGCTCATATCCATAGAGGGGCTCTGTCTCGCTGAAGCGCTTGATGCAGCGGTCGAGCCAGCGTTGCGTCAGTTGCAGGCTGTTCTTTGCATACTGATAGTCGCTTTGTCCAGGTGGGCATTCGTCGAAAGCCATCATGATGTCGGCTCCGATGATGCGCTGCGTGTCCATCACATTCTCTGGTGTGAAGATATGCTTTGAGCCGTCAATATGCGAACGGAACTCGCATCCTTCTTCGCGCAGCTTGCGAATGCCTGTCAGCGAAAACACCTGAAAGCCGCCAGAGTCAGTCAATATCGGACGATCCCAGGTGTTGAACTGATGCAGGCCTCCAGCCTTGCGGATGATGTCGAGGCCCGGACGAAGGTACAAATGATAGGTGTTGCCCAAGATGATCTGCGCCTTCACCTGTTCGCGAAGTTCGGAGAAATGCACGCCTTTCACGGAGCCCACCGTGCCGACTGGCATGAAGATAGGCGTCTCAATCTGGCCGTGGGCGGTGGTTATCAGTCCCGCACGGGCATCGCTGGCTGTGTCAGTATGTTGCAGTTCGAATGTCATAGTCTTCTATTTGCCCCTTACTCCTTGTTCTTCAGAAATCTCGAACGGAATGGGATTCTTCACGATTTCATTCGTCAGCGCAAAGTTCCACACGTCCTGCACGTTTTCCACATAGTGGAATTCCACTCCCTTCAGATAGACCTCAGGAATCTCGTCAATGTCCTTCTTGTTGTCGCGGCACATGATGATGTCGGTGATGCCGGCGCGCTTGGCAGCCAGGATTTTCTCCTTGATGCCGCCCACGGGCAATACCTTTCCGCGGAGCGTAATCTCGCCAGTCATGGCCGTGTTCTTGCGCACCTTGCGCTGCGTAAGTGCCGAAGCGATGGAGGTGGCAATGGTGATGCCGGCTGACGGACCGTCTTTGGGCGTAGCCCCTTCGGGCACGTGAATATGGATGTTATAGTTGTCGAAGATGCGATAGTCGATATTCAGGATATCGGCATGAGCCTTCACATACTCCAGCGCAAGCACGGCACTCTCCTTCATCACGTCGCCGAGGTTTCCGGTCAGCGTCAGCTTGGAGCCCTTGCCTTTCGATAGCGATGTCTCGATGAAGAGGATTTCTCCTCCCACCGACGTCCAGGCCAGTCCGGTCACCACTCCGGCATACTCGTTGCCCTGGTAGATGTCGCGATAGAAAGGTGGCTTGCCGAGCAGACCTTCAAGAACCTCCGGCGTAATCTTCTCAAACGGCAGCGAACCGTCGGTGGCCTTCTTCAGCGCCAGTTTGCGCATGGCCTTGTCAATCTGCTTCTCCAATTGGCGCACACCGCTTTCACGGGTGTATTGCTCGATGATCTTTTCGATAGCAGCCTTGTTGAAAGAGAGTTTCTTGTCAGATTCGAGTCCTGTGTTCTCCTTCACCTTCGGGATGAGATGGCGCTTGGCAATCTCAATCTTTTCTTCCGTGATATAGCCACTCACCTCGATAATCTCCATACGGTCGAGCAGCGGTCGCGGAATCGTGTTCAGGTCGTTGGCCGTGGCAATGAAAAGCACCTTTGAGAGATCGTAGTCCACGTCGAGATAATTGTCGTGGAAAGCAGCGTTCTGCTCCGGGTCGAGTACTTCGAGCAAAGCGCTCGAGGGATCGCCGTTGATGGTGTTCTGCGTCACCTTGTCAATCTCGTCAAGAATGAATACAGGGTTGGATGAACCGGCTTTCTGGATGCTCTTGATGATACGTCCGGGCATGGCACCCACGTAGGTGCGGCGGTGTCCGCGGATTTCGCTCTCGTCGTGCAGGCCGCCCAGAGAGATGCGCACGTACTTGCGCTTCATCGAGGCAGCAATGCTCTTGCCGAGCGATGTCTTACCTACGCCCGGAGGACCGTAGAGGCAGATGATCGGACTCTTCAGGTCGCCGCGCAGCTGCAGTACGGCCATGTATTCCAGGATGCGCTCCTTTACCTTCTCCATGCCGTAGTGGTCTTTGTCGAGTACCTTTTGTGCACGTTTCAGGTCGATGTCGTCTTCCGTGTATTCATTCCACGGCAGGCTGACCATCGTCTGCAGGTAGTTCAGCTGAACGCTGTACTCGGGTCCCTGCGGATTGAGCATGTCGAGCTTGTCGAGTTCCTTGTAGAAAACCTTTTCCACATCCTCTCCCCATTTGCGGGTCATGGCCTTCTCCACGAGTTCTTTCCTTTCGGGTGATCCTTCGCCGTTGCCCAGTTCTTCCTTGATGTTCTTGATTTGCTGCTGCAGGAAGTATTCGCGCTGCTGCTCGTCGAGATCCTCGCGGGTACGCGAGCGGATGTTCTGCTTCAGTTCCAGGAACTGGATGTCGCGGTGGAGCAGGCGGAGGGCAGCAAAGAGCCGCTCCTTGCCGTCTTTGAATCGAAGAAGCTGAATCTTTTCGGGAACGGTGAAAGGCATGGACGAACACACGAAGTTCACGCGGATGATGCCATTCGTGATATTCTGGATGGCAAACTCCGCCTCGTTGGGCATGTCTTCGTTCTTCTTCACGTAGTCGATGGCTGTCTGGCGGAAATCTTCCAGGGCCGTGGCATATTCGATGTCTTTGAGGCTTGGCAGTATTTCAGGCGCATTCGTCACCAATCCTTTCATGTAGGGTCGGGTTGACGTGATTTCCTCCAGATGGCAGCGTCCGAGACCTTGCACGATGACCGTCACGTTTCCTTCGCCTCCAGGGAGGTCCAGCACGCGGACGATGCGTGCAAACACACCGATGTCGTAGAGATCCTTAAACGATGGATTGTCCACTTCCTGATTCTTCTGGCAGAACACGCAGAATAGCGTGTCGGGCCTCTTGTCGAGTCGCTTCACGAGATTCAGGCTCTGCTGCCTGCCTATGAGTATCGGGGTTACCACACCAGGGAAAAGAATCAGGTTGCGGGTGGCCAATATGGGGTATTCACCGTCATTCCCTCCTTCGAAGAGTTTCACGATGTCACCTTCATAATCGGCTATCATTGAGAATGACGTTGTGTTGTCGCTTTTGCTCATAATATTTATATTATCCTTATTCCTTATTAAAATAGGTTGCAAAGTTACGCCTTTTTTTTCACATACCGAAATGAAAAGCGGTTTATTTGCATTCTTTGACACGAAAGAGGCGTTCCAAAGAATGAATCCTTTCCTCTCAAAGACGAAACCGACTACAAACTAATTTACTTTGTTCTTCAATCTATCATCGGAAGCATTGCTTCTGATGGGTGGAAGCTGAACAAACTAAATTAGTTTGTAGTCGATGTTATAATCGGGTGGATTTCACCTTATGAATAATCCCCTTGCCGATGATGGATCAGAGGATGCAGATAAAGCAGACCAATAGGGTGGCTGCAAGTGTCCAGTTGATGATTTCGCTCATATTAAATATGGTTTTATTGTTCAACACACATTTTCTTTATTCGCTGCGAACCGGTTGCTTGCCGATTGCGATGCAAAAGTACGGCCTTTGACTTGAATACATGCCGCGAAAGGGATTTTTTCGGTCCAACTTGTTGCGACACACCCCTTCGTTTGCGACAAACGGGGCGAATGCCTCCGGAAATTGTCGCAACAACGTTTCCCATGCGGCCTGAAAATGGATACTGATTGCTGGTTAATTTGGTGAATAAACAGTGCTTTTGTGGAAGTTTTGCTTTTTTTTCTTTGAAAAGTTTGTCGTTATCAAAAATATTTTTTAATTTTGCGTTCACTAATAGCAATTACACAACTTAAATAATTAAGCTTATGACACAAATTACGGGGCACATCTCCCAGATTATCGGTCCGGTAATCGACGTATTCTTCGATACCAAAGGTCTGGAGGCTGAGAAAGTGTTGCCCAAAATCCATGAGGCTTTGAAGGTGAAGCGTCCTAACGGAAGCGAGATGATTATCGAGGTGCAGCAGCACATCGGTGAAGACACCGTGCGCTGCGTTGCCATGGACAACACCGACGGCCTTCAGCGCGGAATCGAGGCAGTGCCTTTAGGTTCGCCAATCCTGATGCCTGCAGGCGATCAGATTAAGGGTCGAATGCTGAACGTGATCGGTCAGCCTATCGACGGTATGAAACAACTTGACATGGAGGGCGGCTACCCCATTCACCGCGAGGCGCCCAAGTTTGAGGAGCTCTCTACCACGAAGGAGGTTCTTACCACGGGTATCAAGGTGATTGACCTGCTGGAGCCTTACATGAAGGGTGGTAAGATTGGACTGTTCGGTGGTGCCGGAGTAGGTAAGACCGTGCTGATCATGGAGCTTATCAACAACATTGCAAAGGGGCACAACGGATTCTCCGTGTTTGCCGGAGTGGGAGAGCGTACCCGTGAGGGTAACGACCTGATCCGTGAGATGATCGAGAGCGGTGTGGTGCGTTATGGCGAAAAGTTCAAGCAAGCCATGGCCGAAGGCAAGTGGGACCTCTCGCTTGTAGATCCCGAAGAGCTGAAGAAGAGCCAGGCCACGCTGGTCTATGGCCAGATGAACGAGCCCCCCGGAGCACGTGCATCGGTAGCCCTTTCAGGTCTTACCGTGGCCGAAGCCTTCCGTGATGGTGGAGGCAAGGATGGCGGTTCTGCCGATATCCTGTTCTTCATCGACAACATCTTCCGTTTCACGCAGGCCGGTTCCGAGGTGTCCGCATTGTTGGGCCGTATGCCGTCGGCCGTAGGTTATCAGCCGACGCTGGCTTCCGAGATGGGAACCATGCAGGAGCGCATCACCTCTACGAAGAAGGGTTCTATCACCTCCGTTCAGGCCGTGTATGTGCCTGCCGATGACTTGACCGACCCTGCTCCTGCCACGACGTTCACCCACCTGGATGCTACGACGGTGCTTTCGCGTAAGATTACCGAGCTGGGTATCTATCCCGCCGTTGACCCGCTGGGAAGTACCTCGCGTATTCTCGACCCGCTGATTGTGGGCAAGGCTCACTATGACTGCGCCCAGCGCGTGAAGCAGATTCTCCAGAAGTACAACGAGTTGCAAGACATCATCGCCATCCTCGGTATGGACGAGCTTTCCGACGAGGACAAGCTGACTGTGAACCGCGCCCGCCGCGTGCAGCGCTATCTCTCTCAGCCGTTCACCGTGGCCGAGCAGTTCACGGGCGTGAGGGGTGTGATGGTAAGCATCGAAGACACCATCCGTGGCTTCAACATGATTCTCGACGGTGAGGTTGACTACCTGCCTGAGCAGGCCTTCCTGAACGTGGGAACCATCGAAGACGCCATCGAGAAGGGTAAGAAGCTGATGGATGCAGCCAAGGGGTGATGGATTATAGTTTATAGTTATATAGTTTATGGTTTATAGTAATCAGACAACGAATTATTTATGCTTAAACTGAAAATCGTTTCACCCGAGAGAATCGTCTTCAACGGAGAAGTGGAGAGCGTCACGGTGCCTGGCACGGCCGGTGAGTTTGAGATACTGGTAGATCATGCACCCATCATCTCCTCTCTGGAGACGGGTACGGTGACTTACGTCACAAGTGAAGGCCGTTTGTCGCTCCCCGTGAGAGGCGGTTTCGTATCCGTTCAAAAGAATGAGGTTAACGTCTGTGTGGAAGTATGATCGACGTGGACAGGATTGCTAAGCGCTATGCAGGAATCGGGCTTATGCTCGTCATCTGCCTGTGGCTCTCAGGTATTCTCCTGGCTTCTTTCCGCCCCGAATGGAATCTGATGCCGCCGATATGGATCAGCACGGCGTTCTGCGTGTTCTTCCTCCTGGGCTTTGCCATTCTCTGGAGATGGGTCATGAAGCGTCACGAGGATTCCTTGACCACCCTCTATAGCGTAGTGTCGGGCTTCCGCATGCTGATGGCACTGTTCACGCTGTTCATCGTCTTCCTGGTCGTAGGCCGTTCCGCCATGCTGCCTTATGTGCTGGTGTTCATGGTCTTTTATCTGGTGATGGTGGCTTTCCATACAGTCTATTTCTCACGGATTACGAACCGTCAATAACTCTTTGTAAAACAATAAATTAGAATCATTACATTAAATCATATTAAATGAATCGCATCAAGTCAATATTGCTCATTCTCATGGTGATGTGCATGCCGCTCCATCTGTTGGCCGCTGAGGGCAATGGGGAAGAGAAGTCCATCGACATCCCCGAGATTGTGCTCCACCACTTGTCGGATGCCTACGAGTGGCACATTGCGGGCGATGTGAGCATTCCGCTGCCCATCATCCTGAGAAGCAGTGCCACGGGAGAATGGACGTTCTGCACGGAGAAGTCGCTGCCCGGCAACTTCTTCTTCGACGAGACGCACCATGGCAAAATCTACGAGAAGATGCCCGACGGCTCCACCAAGCGCCCGCTCGACCTGAGCATCACCAAGGCGGTGTGCCAGATCTGGATTGTGGCCATCATCCTGATAGCCGTGTTCCTCGGCGTGTCGCGGTGGTACAAGAAGCACGATTCCACCAGCGAGGCTCCCAAGGGATTTGTGGGTGCGATGGAGATGCTCGTGATGTATATCCACGACGACGTGATCAAGGCCTGCGTCGGTGAGAAGCATTATAAGAGGTATGCCCCT
This sequence comes from uncultured Prevotellaceae bacterium, assembly GCA_900314655.1. GTDB lineage: Bacteria > Bacteroidota > Bacteroidia > Bacteroidales > Bacteroidaceae > Prevotella. The sequence continues at coordinate 26,885 of OMWC01000002.1, forward strand.
TATCTGCTCACCGTCTTCTTCTTCATCCTCGTGACCAATCTGCTCGGTCTGCTGCCCATCTTCCCCGGTGGAGCCAACGTGACGGGCAACATCAACATCACGTTCTTCCTCGCCCTCTGCACGATGCTCCTGGTCAACATCTTCGGCAACAAGGAATACTGGAAGGAAATCTTCTGGCCCGAGGTGCCCCTGTTCCTCAAGGCGTATCCTGCACCGCTCATTCCCGTCATCGAGGTGGTAGGCATCTTCACCAAGCCCTTCGCACTGATGGTCCGTCTCTTTGCCAACATGATGGCCGGACACGCCATCATCCTGAGTTTCACGTGCGTGATATTACTGGGCTGGACGATGGGCGTAGGCATGGGTCTCGGTCTCAATCTCTTCAGCGCCATCATGCTCCTCTTCATGAACTGTGTGGAGCTGCTGGTGGCCTTTGTTCAGGCTTACGTGTTCACGCTGCTCTCGGCCGTGTTCATCGGTCTGGCGCATCCTGAGCACCATGAAGCATAAAACTCTGATACATAACAAGTAAAACGAAAGAATACAAACATTTAATTTAATAACAATTTAAAAACTTAAAGATTATGATTTCATTATTATTAGCAGCAGAAGGTCTGGGCGCATTAGGTTGCGGTCTCGGCGCAGGTATTGCAACAGTAGGTGCAGGTATGGGTATCGGTAAGATTGGTGGCAGCGCCATGGACGCTATCGCCCGTCAGCCCGAAGCTACCGGCAAGATCCAGACAAACATGATTCTTACTTCAGCTTTCGTTGAGGGTGTGGCTCTGTTTGCCGTGGTGGCTTGCGCATTCCTTATCTAATCCGGAAGGAAGCATTCACGAATTGAATTTCTCATCAACAACGATTGCAAATGGATTTACAGAATTTGCCAGCAATACTCACTCCTGACCTGGGACTCCTGTTCTGGATGCTTCTGGCATTTCTCGTCATCTTCTTCGTGCTCGCCAAGTTTGGCTTTCCCGTTATCACCAAGATGGTGGAAGAGCGCAAAGCCTACATCGACGACAGCCTGAAGAAGGCCCACGAGGCTAACGAGAAGCTTGCCAACATTCAGCAAGAAGGGGAGAACCTGCTCAAGGAGGCCCGCGAGCGCCAGCAGCAGATACTCTCTGAGGCTGCGCAGACCCGCGACGCCATCGTGGAGCAGGCCCAGTCGAAGGCCCGTGAGGAGAGCTCGCGCATCATCACCGAAGCCAAGGCGCAGATCGAGGCCGAGAAGCAGAATGCCATTGCCGACATTCGCAAGCAGGTGGCCGAGCTCAGCGTCCAGGTGGCCGAGAAGGTGCTTCGCAAGCAGCTCTCCACGGATGCCGCTCAGATGCAGTATGTTGATAAGTTGCTGGATGAGGTTTCTTCTAACGTTCAATAGCATTGTAGAGTATGGATATAGGCGTCATTTCCGTTCGCTATGCGCGGGCCCTCCTGAAGAGTGCTGTGCAGACGAAGTGCGATGACCAGGTGTACACCGACATGGCCACGCTGGCCAAGTCGTACGTGGACGTTCCACAGCTGCGCACCACCATCAACAACCCCACCATCCCGCAGGAATCCAAGCGGCAGCTCCTCATCACCGCATGCGGACCGGCCGTCACGCCGCTCACCGAGCGCTTCGTGGACCTGGTGCTCAAGGAGGGTAGGGAGTCGTTCATGGTTTTCATTGCATCATCCTACATCACCCTCTACCGGAAACAGAAGAACATTATCCATGGCCGGCTTATCACCGCTACAACCGTCAGCCCCGAGACCGAGCAGAGGATGCGCAGCATCGTCGAGTCGAAGACTCAGGGCACGGTGGAATTCCTTACCGAGGTGAACCCCGACATCATCGGCGGATTCATCCTCGAGTACGACACTTACAGACTGGATGCCAGCGTGCAGTCGCAGCTGCGGAGCATCCTGAAGAACTTGAAATAAAATAAGTAAATAATCAGAATGGACAAGATAAAACCAAGCGAAGTATCAGAGGTACTGCTTCAGCAGCTCAATAGTCTGGGCAATGAGCAGAACTTCGACGAAGTGGGTACCGTGCTCACCGTGAGCGACGGCGTGGCTCGTATCTATGGCCTGCGCAATGCAGAGGCCAACGAGCTGCTCGAGTTCGAGAACGGCACCATGGCCATCGTGATGAACCTCGAGGAGGACAACGTGGGCTGCGTGCTCCTGGGTCCCACCAGCGGCATCAAGGAAGGCCAGGTGGTGAAGCGTACCAAGCGTATCGCCTCCATCCGCGTGAACGACAACATGCTCGGACGTGTCATCAATCCGCTCGGACAGGCCATCGACGGTAAGGGAGACATCGACCTTACGGGAGCTTTCGAAATGCCACTCGACCGCAAGGCTCCGGGTGTAATCTACCGTCAGCCCGTGAAGGAACCTCTCCAGACCGGACTCAAGGCCGTTGACTCGATGATCCCCATCGGCCGCGGCCAGCGCGAGCTGATCATCGGCGACCGCCAGACAGGTAAGACCGCCATTGCCGTCGATACCATCATCAACCAGAGAAGTTTCTACGAGGCCGGCAAGCCCGTGTATTGCATCTATGTGGCCATCGGCCAGAAGGCTTCCACCGTGGCCGCCCTCGTGGCCAACCTCAAGGAGCACGGCGCACTGCCTTACACCATTATCGTAAGCGCCACCGCTGCCGAACCTGCAGCCATGCAGTATTATGCACCCTTTGCCGGAGCAGCTATCGGTGAGTATTTCCGCGACCGCGGCGAATCCGCCCTCGTGGTCTATGACGACCTCTCCAAGCAGGCCGTGGCCTACCGTGAGGTGTCGCTCATCCTCCGCCGTCCTTCCGGACGTGAGGCCTATCCCGGCGACGTGTTCTACCTCCACAGCCGTCTGCTCGAGCGTGCTGCCCGTATCAACGACCAGCAGGAAGTGGCCGAGCAGATGAACGACCTGCCCGAGTGCATGAAAGGTCATGTCAAGGGAGGCGGCTCACTCACGGCCCTGCCCATCATCGAGACCCAGGCAGGCGACGTGTCGGCCTATATTCCTACGAACGTGATCTCCATCACCGACGGTCAGATCTATCTTGAGACCGACCTCTTCAACCAGGGCTTCCGCCCGGCCATCAACGTGGGTATCTCCGTGAGCCGTGTGGGTGGATCGGCCCAGATCAAGTCGATGAAGAAAGTGGCCGGTACGCTCAAGATCGACCAGGCGCAGTATCGCGAGCTCGAGGCCTTCTCCAAGTTCTCAAGCGATATGGACGCCGTGACCGCCATGACGCTCGACCGCGGACGTAAGAACAACCAGCTGCTCATCCAGCCCCAGTATAGCCCGATGCCCGTAGGCGAGCAGATAGCCATCCTCTACTGCGGCACCCACGGACTCATGGCCGACGTGCCCGTAGATAAGGTGCGCGAATGTCAGGACACCTTCCTCGACAAGATGCGCTCAGCCCATCCCGAGGTCATCGCCACGCTGGCAAGCGGAAAGATTGACGACGACGTGATGAAGACCATCGAGCAGACGATTGCCGACATTGCCGGAACGTATAAAAAGTAATAGCCTATGCCGAGTCTGAAAGAGATAAAAGGCCGTATTGCCTCAGTCAACAGCACGCGCAAGATCACCTCTGCCATGAAGATGGTGGCTTCATCCAAGCTCCACCATGCACAGGTGGCCATCGAGAACATGCTCCCCTACGAGGAAATGCTCGAGCACATCCTCAAGACCTTCCTGGCCTCGGATGCCGAGCTCCGCAGCACCTTCCTCCAGGAGCGGCCCGTTAAGCGTGTGGCCTTGATTGTCTATTCCAGCAACTCCTCGCTCTGCGGCGGATTCAACGCCAACGTCATCAAGGAGATGCAGAAGACACTCGACCAGTACGAGCATCTCGGCAAGGATAATATCATCGTTTATCCCATCGGCCGCAAGGTAGCCGAGAAGGTCACAAAGCTCGGATTCAAGCCCGCAGGCAACTTCGTGGCCCTGGCCGACAAGCCCAACGTGGACGGCTGCATCAGCATCGCCCAGGAGCTCGGAGCCATGTATGCCAAGGGCGAGGTCGATCGCGTGGAGATGATCTACCACCACTTCAAGAGTGCCGGTTCGCAGATCCTCACCCACAAGACCTTCCTGCCCATCGACATCGAGAGCGAGCTCAATGCCGACAAGGAGCGCGACCTCACCTCCAACGTAGCCACGCGCGAGGCCGTGGAGTATCTCCGCAATCGCGACCGCCAGCAGGCTGCCAAGGAGCGCCAGGCCGCCAAGCCTCTCAACGACAACTACATCGTGGAGCCCGATCTCCATTCGGTGCTCAACAAGCTCGTTCCGAAGCTGGCCCACCTCATGCTCTACACCGCGCTGCTCGACTCCGTGGCCTCGGAGCATGCCGCCCGCATGGTGGCCATGCAGACGGCTACCGACAATGCCGACGAACTCTTGCGCGAACTCAATCTGCAGTACAACAAGAGTCGTCAGCAGGCTATTACCAGCGAACTGCTCGACATCGTGGGAGGTTCCCAGAACTAAGCGCCTCCCGCCTTGTCATCGAAAGACGAGAATCTTCAAAAATCTTACATTAATAATAATCCGCTGATGGATTTTCGTAAGATTTTTGGAGATTTTTGTTTATATTATTGATGCGCAGAGAGATTTTTTTTGTGATTTTTGATGATTTTTCTTGCAAGTTTGCGGAAAATGTGGTAAATTTGCAACATAATGAGGAATTTATTTCAATATAGGCCAACATTTTTTAACACGGAATACTTGCGTGTTACGGAATTTTGTGTAACACACACACACAGGTAAACCTCTTCTTTATTATTCAGCCAGACACTGGCCCCAACCTTGGGGGCAGGGCTTCTCGCGCGGACATACCGTCGCAGCGGGGAGCGCTGCCCCTGATGAGCATGATTACGAGTATATGAATCAAATAATATATTAACCCCTAAGATTTAATTTAACAATGAAGAAACAATTACTCCTATTGGCCGTAGCCCTCTTTGCTACAGCTACGGCAGTACGGGCGCAAGAACCTGTACGAATCAACTCATCGAACTTTCCCGATTCTAAATTCCGAGAAATCGTGAAGGGAAAGGACATCGACAAAAACCAGGACGGATGGCTCGAAACGGGAGAGCTTGCTGCAGTGACCACCCTCACGGCGCGCAGCAAGAGCATCGAGTCACTGAAGGGCGTAGAGCATTTCTTCAAGCTGACGGCGCTGCACTGCGAAAATAACTTCCTTTCGAGCCTCGACGTCTCGATGATCACTACATTGAAAGGCCTCTATTGCAGCCAAAACCGACTGACAAGCCTCGACGTCTCGAAGAACACGGCGCTGCAATATTTGTATTGCTACGAAAATAAGCTGACGAGCCTCGACTTGACCAACAACAAGGCCTTGACCAACCTGTCTTGCTATATCAACCAGATAGGTCATTCCGATATGCTGAAGCTGGTGAACAGTCTGCCTACGGTGGCCAAAGGCTACTTCCATGGCATCAGCATATCAAGTAGCAGAGAGAAAAACGTGCTCCCGAAGTCGTGCGTGGAGATTGCCCAGGGCAAGGGTTGGAATGTGCTGGCGAAAGACGGTTCGTCCAACGTTGATTACGAAGGCAGCGAAGACCCCATCGCCATCAACGCCACGAACTTCCCCGATGAGAACTTCCGCGCCATCGTGGCTGGTACCAGCATCGACAAGAATGCCGACGGCTACCTTTCTGACGAGGAGATTGCCGCTGTGACGAAGCTGTATGTAAGCGAAAAGAACATTGCATCGTTGAAGGGAATAGAGTTCTTTACGGCACTGACTCTTTTGTACTGCTACAATAACCAGCTGACAAGTCTTGATGTGAGTAAGAATACGGTGCTGGAAACATTGTTCTGCTCCCGCAATCATCTGACCAGTCTTGACGTGAGCAAGAACACGGCACTGACTCTTTTGTCCTGCTCCTCCAACCAGCTGGCAAGCCTTGACGTGAGCAAGAATACGGCTTTGACTGAGTTGAACTGCGCAAATAACCAAATCAAAGAAAAGCAGATGCTGGCGCTGGTGAACAGTCTACCGACGGTGACTGAGGGATATTTCGACGTCATCAACACGAAAGACAGCAATGAGCAGAACGTCTGCACCAAGCCGCAGGTGAAAATCGCTACGGACAAGGGCTGGAAGGTGTATGCCTACAACGGTGAAAAATGGGAAGAATATGATGGCAGCGACCCGGGCATCGCCATCGACGCCACGAACTTCCCCGATGAGACCTTCCGCTCCGTCGTGGCTGGAACCGACATCGACAAGGATGCTGACGGCTACCTTTCTGACGAGGAGATTGCCGCAGTGACGAAGCTGGATGTAAGCGAAAAGAACATTGCATCGCTGAAGGGAATAGAGTTCTTTACGGCTTTGCAAAATTTGTACTGCTACAATAACCAGCTGACAAGCCTTGACGTAAGCAAGAACACGGCGCTGAAAGTATTGTACTGCTTCGATAACCAGCTGGCAAGCCTTGACGTGAGCAAGAATACGGCACTGACAAAATTGTACTGCGACGGAAACGAGCTGACAAGCCTTGACGTGAGCAAGAACACGGCACTAAAAGATTTGTGGTGCTACGGAAACCAGCTGACCAGCCTTGACGTGAGCAAGAACACAAAACTGGAATCATTGTCATGCGGCAATAACCAGCTGACGAGCCTTGACGTGAGCAAGAATTCGGCACTGATAGACTTGGACTGCAACGGAAACCAGCTGACAAGCCTTGACGTGAGCAAGAACACGGCTCTGCAATATTTGAGGTGCTACAACAACCAGCTGACAAGCCTTGACGTGAGCAAGAATACGGCACTGGTACAATTGTGGTGCTCCAACAACCAGCTGACCGCCTTAGACGTATCTAAGAACACGGCACTGACAGAATTGGATTTATCCTTCAACCAGCTTAAGAGCCTTGACGTGAGCAAGAACACGGCACTGGAAGAATTGTATTGCTACGGAAACCAGCTGACGAGCCTTGACGTGAGCAAGAACACGGCGCTGATATTCTTGGCATGCTTCAACAACCAAATCAAGGAGGACCAGATGCTGAAGCTGGTGAACAGTCTGCCCACGGTGACTAATGGACAATTCTATGTCATCAACACGAAGAACAGCAACGAGCAGAACGTCTGCACCAAGCCACAGGTGAAAATCGCTACGGACAAGGGCTGGAAGGTGTATGACTATAACGGCGGAAGCGTTCAGGAATATGCTGGCAGCGAGCCATCGGCTATCGGCAGCATCGAGGTTTCTGCTGAGGAGAAGGGCCTCTGGTACTCGCTCGACGGCAAGCGCCTCAGCGGTAAGCCCACGAAGAAGGGTATCTACGTGCGCAATGGCCGCAAAGTGGTAGTGAAGTAGGGCGTTCCGTCGGATGATACTTTGACGGACGCTGAATGAAGACGAAAATCTTCAAAAATCTGACAAAAATAATCCGCAGAAGGATTCGTGCCAGATTTTTGAAGATTTTTGTTTGTATGAACTACTGCAAATCGGAATGTTAAGGTATTTGATTCCGGAAAAATCATTTAGACGTTTCTTTGAATTTTTCCTAAGGATTATTTGGAAGAAATAGGAATAATGTTTATCTTTGCACCGACTACGAAAAAAGTCGTAACGAAAAAAGTCGTAACATGGAGAATCCCTTTAAGTTTGGTACAGTTGTTGAGGCAGAGTATTTCACCGACAGAGTGAAAGAGGTGAATTATATCAATCAGTTCATTCAGAGTCCTAACCATCTTATCCTGATAAGTCCACGGCGATTCGGCAAGAGCAGCGTTGTGGCAAAGGCCATTACCCAGAGCGGGCGAAAAAGCATTACGGTGAATATACAACAAGTGGTATCTGTAGCTGACTTAGCTGCAAAGTTGATGCGAGAGTTTTTCAAAGTACATCCGATGGAACGGATACGTCATCTGATAACTCATTTCCGTATCATACCGACGGTTACCACGAATGCTTTGACTGGTACGGTAGATGTGTCTTTCCAGCCTGGGGTGGATGCTACTATACTTCTTGAAGATGTGATGGAACTGATGGAGAAAGCCCATACCGAATCTGACAGGCTCGTCGTTGTTCTTGATGAATTCCAGGAGATTCTCGACCTTGCACCTCGTTTAGATAAGAAACTGAGGGCTATCATGCAGGAGCAGAAGCACATCAACTATATCCTACTGGGCAGTCAAGAGAGTATGATGACTGACATATTTGAAAAGAAGAAATCTCCATTTTATCATTTTGGTGAGCTGATGCGACTGGGGAAATTACCGCGCGATAACTTCCACGAATACTTGACCGTCCGTTTGGAGAATTGTTTTCCCAACAATCACGACGAACTGGCTGACGATATCTTAGACTACACAGGTAGTCATCCTTACTATACCCAGCAACTGGCTTCGAATGTGTGGCAAATCGGCATGCTTCAGCCTGAGCAGAAGGATGTACTGCACGTTGCTGTTGACCGCATTGTCACTACACACGGATTAGACTATGAACGTCTGTGGTTGAATTTCAAACGAACCAACAAATGGATATTACAGCGGTTGGCTTCTAATGGAAACCTGCAAACAGGAGAACATCGTACAAGCACAGTTTACAGTGCCCTGAAACGCTTGCAGAAAGACGGCTATGTGATTTATTCTGACCGTTACGAAATAGAGGACCCGTTTTTCAAAGAGTGGATTCTTAGAGGAATATAAGTTTGAAGTGAATCCAGCGGATGATACTTTGCCTTCCAACGGATGATACTTTGACCTTCAACGGATGATACTTTGAAGGCCGTCGGATGATACTTTGAAGGCCGTCGGATGATACTTTGACAGACGCTGAATGAAGACGAAAATCTTCAAAAATCTTACATTAATAATAATCCGCTGAGGGATTTTCGTAAGATTTTTGGAGATTTTTGTTTGTTTATCGGGGAGTGTAGGGTGTTTTTATGGGTGACGGGTGACGGGGTGACGCCTACTTTCTATAACATTTATTTATTTACACGCGCGTGAGAACAATTAGAGTAATATTCTATATTTTATAAAAGTTATGAAAAGTAGGCGTCACCCGTCACCCGTCACCCTTTTATTCCCTTTTTTTACTTTCCATTTCTTCATAGGATAGTTCCTTCACATAGTATCTTTTGCCGTGTTTTGTGTGCTTTGACGTGAATCCCAACCGTTTCATAGCCATGCCGATTTTGGTGGGCGAGAGACTTTCACGCAGACCGGAGTTGATCTTGAGGAGGATTTCGGTGGTGGTGAGATAGATGCCCTGCTCGCCGGGCTTGGGCACGGCAAAGTAGTGCTGGATGAGCTCCAGCTCCTTGTCGGTGTCCTCGAAGTTGCGGTTGCGCTCGTTGAGGTTGTTGGTCTCCTGGCGGGTGAGGTAGTGGCGGAAGTTGACGTCCATGGAGAGGTTGTAGGCCTGGTAGAAGAGGGCCTCGTGGCGGTAGTCGAAGCGGTTGGGGTCGTCGATGCTCTCCACGACGAAGGGTAGCCATCGGCGCGAGCCGGTGGGGTCGTTGAGGAAGTGCTCGTTGTTGCCCGTGGCACAGAAGGAGCAGATGCGGCGGCGCACCTCGAAGTGGCGGGCGTAGGCGGGTCGGTCCTGCACGGTTTCGAGCGTGATCATGGCCTTGAGCTGGTTTTGCTCCTTGCGCGAGAGGGAGTCGATCTCTTCGAGGCAGATGAGCCAGTTGCAGGTCATCTGCAGGCGGTCGTCCTTGTTGATGACGGTGTTGTCGGTCTTCACGTAGAAGTAGCGCCTGAGCTCCGGGGGCAGGAGGTTGCGGAAGAAGGTGCTTTTGTAGGCTCCCTGCTCGCCGATGAGCGTGAGCACGGTCTGGTTGGTGACTCCCCTCATGAGGATGCCCCTGACCATGCCTACGAGCCAGCGGCGGAAGCATTCGGTCCATTCCTGCTGGGCTTCCTGCTGGGTCTGCCCGCCGGTGGGACGGATGTGCACGTGGTCGGCCACGTCCTTGATGTAGTCGTGGTCGGTGTCGAAGAAGTAGGCCAGGCTGTTATGGTCGAGCCAGTCGCAGATGGGGTCGGTGAGATGCGTGAAGTGGCTGTTGATGATAGCCTCGATGTCCTTGATGTTGCAGCGGTAGTAGTGGGAGCAGCACTGGTAGAGCGTGTTCACCTCGCGGTCGTTGAGGTCGTGCCATTCATTGCCGTACTCGCCGTCGCCGTCGGTGACGATCGTGCTCTGTGAGAAGGGGTCGAGGCTGTCGCCGAGCCAGCGCACTTCGGGCTTCATGGTGATGCCGTTGAGCCTGCTCACGATCATCATCGAGAGGGCCTGGCGCAGCTGCTCCATCGTGGCCAGGGGCAGCTTGTCGGTGTCGGTCTGCTCCTTCTTCTTCTTTCTGCCTTTCCTGCCCTTGCCGTTGCGCTTGGGCTCTTCGTCGGTTTTGTGTTCATCGTTGTCGTGCTCGTTCGTTTCGAAATCTTTGTAGTCATCTGATACCATAATTGTTGATTCTTTAAGAGGTGATACTTATGTTTTTTACAGAAAATGAAGTGGCGGCGAAACTGTCTCCAACATGTGTGAGATAATTCCGCCGCCAGGGTCCGGTAGTTTTTGCCGGTTGGTGTAGCCTTGAAGGGCTTAGGGGATGTCCTCACGATGAAGGCTCGTGCTCCGAGTTGAGAGCCGATACTGAGCGTGATGCCGGGGCATAGTTAGCCGCCTTGGCTTCCGCCTGTGCCTTTATCGCTAGGGAGTTACGGTACATTTGGGTTCCTTCCTTCATTAATCGTAGTGCAAAGTTACTGCTTTTTCTGTTTTCGTGCAATAGATTCACATAAATTAACGGTAGATTTTATTTGGGAGTCGCCTGCGGCGAGAAATGGGTTTAGGAGTCGCCTTCGGCGAGAAATCTTACAAATTAAGTACAAATAAATAGATTTGTTTTGATTGTAGTCGCCTGCGGCGAGAAATCTTACAAATAAGTACAAATTGATTAATATATTTTGTTATGATTTGTGTGATTTCTGCCCGTAGGGCACTCTATCATGGTTCGCCCAGGGCTTCCACGATGGCGCGCTATTTTGTAGTCGCCTGCGGCGAGAAATCTTACAAATAAGTACAAATTGATTAATATATTTTGTTATGATTTGTGTGATTTCTGCCCGAAGGGCACTCTATCATGGTTCGCCGAGGGCTTCCACGATGGCGCGCACTTGGGCGGGGGTGAAGATACGGGCCTTGGGACGGTAGCCCAGGGCGATGAGACGCTGGCGCAGACCCGGGTAGCGGTCTATCCAGTGGTTGAGCTTCTTGCGCGCCGTGCTGTCGGCAGAAGCGGGGCTGTATTGGGCGGCCAGTTCGGCTATGCCGTAGGCCTTGATCTTGAATGTTTCCATACTGCAAATTTACGAAATAATCTGCTCATTTCCAAATGTTTAGGCACGAATTATTGCGCTTTATCGCTCGCTTTCGAACCCTCGAAGGACGGTATGTGAAAACGGGCCTCGCCGATGTTGTATCTTTGCAGTATGAAATCAATATTAATAATGGAACACAAAGACACAAAGAGACAAAGGGCTGCGCAAAGGGGAAAACTTTGTGATTTAGTGTCTTTGTGTTCAGTTAAACAAAAGAAAGTATGAGAACCATCACTCTGATTATCATTCACTGCTCGGCCACGCCTGAGGGCAAGAGCCTGAGCTTCGAGGCCTGCAAGCGCGACCACATGGAGAACCGGCACTTCCGTGACATCGGCTACCATTACTACATCACGCGCGACGGACATATCCATGCCGGACGACCGGAAGAGCAGACGGGCGCCCACTGCAAGAACCACAACAGCCACTCGATTGGCATCTGCTACGAAGGCGGACTCGACCGCCAGGGCCGACCGGCCGACACGCGCACCAAGGCGCAGAAGGAGGCGCTGCTGGATCTGCTCTTCTCGCTCCGGCTGGATTATCCGCAGGCCATCGTCGTGGGTCATCACGACCTGGATCCGCGCAAGCCCTGTCCGTGCTTCGATGCAGCGAAAGAGTATAAGTAGTCGCCTGCGGCGAGAAATGGGTTTAGGAGTCGCCTTCGGCGAGAAATCTTTCAAATATGTACAAATCAATAAAAAAGATTTTGATTTGATTTGTGTGATTTCTGCCCGTAGGGCACTCCTCATGGTTCGCCCAGGGCTTCCACGATGGCGCGCTATTTTGGAGTCGCCTTCGGCGAGAAATCTTTCAAATTAAGTACAAATAAATAGATTTTGTTATGATTTGTATGATTTCTGCCCGTAGGGCACTCATATAACCAATCAATTATTCATTTATTAATTAACATTTAATCAATTATGGCACTTTACAGTTTGTATCAGAACAAGAATGAGAAAATGACGGGAAGCTTCCAGAAATGGTACGCCCGTCCAGTAGTAACCGACACGAAGTCGCTCACCGACGTTGCCCTGGAGATCCAGGAGAACACCACGGCCAAGGAGGCTGACGCCTACGCCGTGCTGAAGGAGATGAAGAACGTGCTCATCAAGTGGCTCAAGCAGGGCTATCGCATCAAGATTGAGGGGCTGGGCAGCTTCAAGCTGGGCCTGCGCTCGAAGGGTGCTGACTCGGTGGAGAAGTTCAGCGTGGCTGAGAACATCAAGTCCACGCGCGTGATCTTCACTCCTGAGGTGGAAGTGGATGCCGTGACTGGCAAGCGCTTCAAGCCCCTGATCCGCAGCGTGCGCTGGAGCAACGTGGAAAGCCTTGCCAACAAGGATGCCGTGAACGCGAAGAAGGATGATGAGACCCCTGAACCCTAATCGTGAAGCGTGAAGCTATGGACAAGAAAGAAATCATCAAGTATGTCATCCAGCTGCTCATCGCCATCCTGACGGCCATCGGCACTACGCTCGGCGTGAGCTCGTGTATCTAATCTCTGCGCCCGACCTCGGTTGCTCTATCTGCCTGTTCACTCTGCGCAATGCTTCATGCAAAGCGCAGAGTGATGGCTTTTCAGGGCTGCTGATCGGCACTTTGGAAGAAAATACATCCATTCTTTTCGGAAACTCGAAATTTTCCACTATCTTTGCACCTAAAATATAATAAGTAATCAATTAATATGGGATTTTTCAGTAAATTATTCGGAAAGAAACAAGAGAACAGCGTGGCCGGAATGGAGAACTACATGACGCTCATCCGCGTCTATTTCCAGGCTGCCATCGCTGAGAATGTGGGTATTACGAATCTTGCCGCACTTCCTGACCTGCGGGTGTTCAAGACTACGCTCCACGTGCCGACGGTGAACAACAAACTCGGAGTGGGCGAGAAAAAGCAGTGCAAGAAGATGCTCAAGGATATCTATAAGACCGACGACAACTTCTTCACGGAGATTGACAAGAGTATCAAGAAAGGCTGCCGCAAGATGCAGGACGTGCAGACGTACTTGATTCAGTTTCAGGCGTTTACCAACGACCTGATGATGCTCACGGGCAACCTGATGAAATTCAAGCTGCGCGTGCCGAGCTTCTTCAAGGGGGCCATCCGCACGATGACCGAGAAGACCGTGCACGACATCTTCACCAAGAACGACTATTCGGATGCGAGCGTGGTGAAGACGGTGCTCTCCGTGCGCCAGCTCGACAAGCGGCTGGGCTTCTCGGAGCAATGGGTGACCGATTTTCTCTATCAGGTGGTGATGTTGGCCAAGAAGGAACCAAGAAAGAAAGAGGAATAAGCGATGAAGAAGATCGTATGTATGATTGTGGCCGCCTGCTGCTATTCGCTTTCGGGCCTGGCCTGCACCAATTTCATCGTGGGTAAGAAGGCATCGGCCGACGGGTCGGTGATGTGTACCTACAATGCCGATTCCTACGGAATGTTTACGGGGCTTTGCCATTATCCTGCCGGCACGCATGCCAAAGGGGAGATGCGCAAGATTATCGACTACGACACCTACGTGTGTCACGGCGAGATACCCGAAGCACCCGTCACTTACAACGTGATCGGCAACATCAACGAGTATCAGGTGAGCATCGGCGAGACCACTTTCGGAGGCCGTGAGGAACTGGTGGATTCTACGGGAATGATCGACTATGGTTCGCTGATGTATCTGGGATTGCAGCGTGCCAAGACGGCCCGCGAAGCGATCGACGTGATGACTTCGCTCGTGGACAAATATGGCTACAATTCGGAGGGTGAGACTTTCACCATCTGCGATCCCAACGAAGCCTGGATCATGGAGATGATTGGCAAAGGTCCTGGCCGCACGGGTGCCGTATGGGTGGCCATCCGCATTCCCGACGACGCCATCTGCGCCCATGCCAACCAGAGCCGTATCACGACCTTCGACCAGAAAGACAAGAAGAACGTGCTCTATTCGAAGGACGTGATTAAGTTCGCCCGCGAGAAAGGTTTCTTCAGCGGCAAGGACAAGGACTTCTCCTTCAATGCTGCCTATGCCTATCCCGACTTCGGCGGACGTCGCTACTGTGAGGCCCGTGTATGGAGTTTCTTCAACCATTTCTCCAAGGACATGGATCGCTATCTGCCTTACGCTATGGGCAAGGTGAAGGAAGCCGAGTCGATGCCGCTCTGGATTATTCCGAACAAGAAAGTTTCGCTGCAAGACGTACAGGCCTGTATGCGCGACCATTATGAGGGCACGCCCTTCTCGCTTGATTCCGATATCGGCGGCGGTGTGTGGCAGATGCCTTATCGTCCTACGCCGTTGAGTTTCAAGGTGGATGGCAAGGAGTATTTCAATGAGCGTCCTACCAGCACCCAGCAGACTGGATTCTCGTATGTGGCCCAGCTTCGCGGATGGCTGCCGCGTCAGATTGGCGGTATCCTGTGGTTTGGCAACGACGACGGCAACATGGTGGCCTACACACCGGTCTATTGTTCTGCCGTTCGCCAGCCGGAATGCTACAACACGCCGGGAGCCGATGCCGTGACATTCTCCGACAAGAATGCTTTCTGGGTGTGCAACTGGGTGAGCAATATGGTCTATCCGCGTTATTCAGCGATGTTCCCCGCGCTGCAGGCCGTTCGCGATTCGCTCGAGCAGAGTTACTTCAAGGAAGTGCCTGCCGTGGATCTGAAAGCACAGCAGTTGCTGGCTTCGTCGGAAAAACAAGCCATCGACTATCTCACGGCATATACCTGCCAGAAAGGTGATGAAATGATCAGCCGCTGGCGCCAACTGGCCATCTATCTGATTGTGAAGTTCAACGATATGGCTGAGAAGAAGGAGGTTAACGGACGTTTTGAAACCACTCCCGAGGGTGTCTCGAAAGTGGCTCGTCCTGGTTATCCCGAGGCCACAGCCCGCAAACTTGTAGAGCAGACTGGTGACCGCTATGCGATGCCTGACTGGAAATAAGGCCCGTCAGGGCCAGGGATAGCTGCCCGGCTTCATGGTGATGAAGAACTGCCCGTGACGGAGTGTCACGATGCCCGGCGACAGTTCCTGTTCTATAGAAAAAGTATTCCAGCCCAAGCGCTGGATAATGGCATAAGCCGTTGCTCCGCCTTCAATGATAAGATGAAGTGGGGCAGCGGCTTTTGCTTTGATGAGTTTGACGGCTAATGATGCCATCACCTCTCTCAGGCGAACGGCGTATGGCTGTCCGCCCTGTGACGGCTGCGCAATGCGGACGGCCATTCTCGGATGTTCGGTGAATTGTTGTTTCAGCGATTCAATCCAGTCTTTGGGGGCAGCTCCGTGGAAGACATCGTCGGGCATCATGGCCTCGGGGAGTTTCCACGGGTTGGGACGACTCTGCGTGCTTCCCTGGATGAGTAGCACCGGCGATTCGATAACTGGCATCTTGCCTTCAGACGACCGTTCCCTGCATTCGAAATTTTCTTCCAGGAGCAGATTGAACGTATCGGCTGCACCTGCTATCAATGTGGAATGGTCTGCTTTGCGAAGCTGCATCCGCAGTTCTTCTTCCGTCGAAGCATCCGCAATATTGATTCCATTGCGTAGAGCGCCCTGGAGAGAAAGTGATTGGGTGCCGGGCAGGCGTTCCTCTACCAGCGACGAATTGGCGGGGAACTCGGGATCGTAGTAGAATTGACTCTGGTCGAGCGGAAGATCATCAAGATAATAGACCCCATCGCGTATGATGCGGCCCTTAGATGGGTTCTGTGCCATCAGAAGGGCTTTGTCTTTGTCGAGCTCAAACATCATGGCCCTTGTCTCAGCCACGATATGCCCACGCAAGGCGCTGTCGGTCTTTTTGAAAATGAGGTGTTCGCCGGGATTATTGATTCGCTGAAGAATGCTTTCAATGGCTTTGACGGCCTGTTTCTTGGTAGCCTGCCGGGTGTCGGTGGCTATAACGAGCACGTCAGACTGAGGTAAGTTCTTGCTTACCTGCATCACCATATTGACATGCAAGTCCTTGCTCCATGCCAAACCTGCCATTTCGGCTGCTCCTGTCAGATCGTCAGCAATTACAATCAGCATGTCTTGTTTTCTTTCCGGTAAATGGCCATCTTGGTGGCATAGTCTATGCTGAGCAGCATGGCATCAGGGGCAGCCACGCCCTGAAGGGCTACGTCGAAGGCTGTTCCGTGGTCCACGCTGACGCGGATGATGGGCAGTCCGAGGGTGATGTTCACACCTTTGGCGGTCTCCATCTTGCCAGTCTCCTTGTTCCATTGGAAGCCGCACATCTTAAAGGCGATGTGTCCCTGGTCGTGATACATGGCCACACAACCATCGAACTTGCCGCTTCGGGCCTTGGCAAAGATAGAATCGGGCGGCACGGGGCCTTCCACGTTCCATCCCCGTTGGCGCATTTCCTCTACGGCGGGGATGATTTCCTTCTCTTCCTCCCATCCGAAGAGGCCGTTTTCAGAGGCATGGGGATTCAGTCCGGCAATGCCGATATGTGGATTCTCGATACCGAACTGGCGGCAGGCATCCATGATGAGCTCGGTCACTTCGATGACGCGGTCTTTCTTCACGCGGTCGCAAGCTTCGCGGAGCGAGCAGTGGGTGGAAACGTGAATCACCCGAAGGAACTCGTCGGCCAGCAGCATGGCGTATTTCTTCGTACCCGTGTAGTGGGCATATATCTCCGTATGGCCGTCGAAATTGTGTCCGGCCTTGTGGAGGGCTTCTTTGTTGAGTGGGGCGGTGACGGTTCCATCCACCTCGTCGGCCATGGCCAGTTCGATGGCCTTGATGACAGATAGGAAGGCGGCATGTCCGCATTGCTCCTGTACAACGCCCGGCTGGAATGTGCTCATGTCGATGCACTCAAGGTCGATCACATCAACAACGCCCTGTTCGAAACGGGCTTCCGAGACTTCCTTGATAGGACGTATCTTGATGTCGTAGCCCAGTTTTTCGGCAGTCCATTGCATCACCTTGGCATCGCCCGTGACTAATGGGCGACATTGCTCGTAGGTTTCTGGTAATAGGAGCGACTTGAGGATAATCTCAGGTCCGATGCCGGCAGGGTCGCCCATAGTGATGGCAAGTATGGGAAGAGGATGACCCTCCCCCGTGCCCCTCCCTATAGGGAGGGGAGTAGATGGTTTATTTTGGTTGTTTGCTGATTCCATGTTTTTATTCTGTTTTATAGTTTATTACATTTTAAGGTAATAACTCCCTCCCTATAGGGAGGGTGAGGGGTGGGTCTCTTTTTCTCGTTTACGCTCTTCCAAATAGCCATAGACCGTGAGTTCCTTGTTGGCCAACGGGGTCTTGAAGCAAAGGCTGGCCAGATAGCCTACGATGAGCACGATGAGATGACTATATACACCGAGCATCAGCGTGTGGTGGCTGAAGTTGTAGTCACCAAGGTCGAGCATGAGTTTCTTGGTGCCGTCGGCTGCTTCTACGGAGGTGGTGGTCAGAATGGCATAGGCCGTGAAGATGACGGCACAGGCAATGCCGATATAGACGCCTTGCCAGTTGGCGCGGCGGGAGAAAAGTCCGAGCAGGAAGATACCCACGATACCGGCCGACACGATGGCATAGAGGCCGAAGAGCGTTCCGAGCACACCCTCGCCGCCCCATGAAACGTAAAGCAACGCAATGAAAATACTCAGGATGCCGATTACGAGTACGGAGGCGCGACCCACAAGCAGTTTCTGCTTATCGGTGGCATTCTTCTTCAGACGGCCGTAGTAATCCTCCACGATGACGGCCGAAATGCAATTCACGTCGCTGTCGATGCTGGAGATGGCACCAGCCACAAGAGCTGCGATAATTAGACCACAGATACCCACGGGAAGCTCGTTGGCGATGAAGTAGGGGAACACCTGGTCGCTCTTCAGGGCTGCAACTTCGGGTGAAGGATTCAGGTGATAATACACGAATAGGCATGTACCCACAAACATGAACAAAGCCCATGCAGGCACGCTCATCAACACACCCATATAACTGGCCTTCTTGGCACTCTTCTCGTCCTTGGCCGCCAAGTAGCGTTGCACGATGCTCTGGTCGGTACCGTATTTCTGAACGGCATAGAAAATACCATTGACCACGAGCACAATGAACGTGCGCTCATGGAAGTTCCAGTCGTAGGGGCCGAAGTCAATCTTATCGTATTCGCCTGCCACCTGGAAGATGGTGGCCGCACCGCCATCGGTAAGCCAGAACAGGATGCCCACGGCGAGCACACCGCCAAGGATAAGCAGGAATCCCTGCACCACATCCATCCAGATAATGGCCTCCATTCCGCCGAGATAGGTGAGCAGAATGATGACGATGCCGATGAATACGATGATATAGGTAATGTCAACGCCCGTGAAGGTAGCCATGGCCATTCCCATCAGATAGAGAATGGTTCCCATCTTGGCAAAGTGCTCCAAGACGAAGGCCAGCGAACTGTAGTAGCGGGCCAGGGCTCCGAAACGGCGTTCGAAATACTCATAGGTGGAAAGCCGGATGACGCGGCGGAACAGCGGCACGATGAACCATATCATTCCGAGGAGCACGATGGGCACCATCAGGCCCTGAACGAGCAGGATCCAGTTGCCGGCATAGGCAGCTCCGGGATAGGCCAGGAAGGTGACGCTCGAAATAATGGTTGCAAACATGGACATGCCTACAGCCCATGCGGGCACGCTGCCGTTGGCTGCGAAATAGGCTTTGGTGGAGTTCTGCTTACGCGAGAACCATACGCCAACGCCTACTGCCGCCAAGAGCGACAGTATGACGATGACCATATCAATCCAGTGGAGTTTCATTTTCAGGTTAGGGGTTTTTAGCAGTCGGGGGTGTTGCTGTGGTACAGCAACATACAGGGACTTTTGGGGTTAAAGATTATTGACGATGGGGGCTGCCTTTTCGCGGATGCGGGCGGCTACTTCGGGCTGCAGTTCGGTGAGTGGGGGCAGCATGTGTTCTTCGCAGAGTCCGCACATTTTCATGATGACTTTCAGTCCAGCCAGGCTCTCGCCTAAGGTGAGGCCTTCGGTATTAATCTTGCCGATCTCGATGGTCTCTTGTTGCAGGCGTTCGCACTCGGCCATGTCGCCGTTGATGCCGGCTTCGTAGAGGTCTTGGTACATCTGCGGCAGATAGTTGCCCACACTTGGCACGATGCCGTCGGCTCCATTCTTCAGCGAAACGGCCGAATTGGCGGCACATCCGCAGAAGTATGAGAAGTCTTCGCGGTCGGCAAAGAGTTTCAGGGCTTCTTCCAGACGGGGCACGTTGTTCTCCGAATCCTTCAGTCCCACGATGTTGGGATGATGGCTCAGCCGCTCAATCACGTCCAGCGGAATGCTCATGTGGGTGGTGATGGTGATGTTGTAGAGCATCAGGGGCACCTTGAGCGCATCTGCCAGCGTCAGGTAGTAGTTCTCCATCTGGGCGGGAGTCAGCGCGTAGTAAGAGGGCAGGGTAGCGGCAATCACGTCGGCACCGGCCTCGACGAAACGCTCAGCGGCAGCCAGTTGCTCGCTCACGCAGTTGCCTGCCAGTCCGGTATAGATGGTGACGCGTCCCTGAGCGGCTTTCTTGGCGGCGGCAATCATCTGTACTCCGCCCTCGGTGCTCACGGAATTGCCTTCGCCGGTGGTTCCCATAATGAGGGGAGCCACGCCACAACGGGCCATATTGTCAACAATACGTTCTACGGCAAGGGTGTCGATACTTCCATCCTTGCTTACAGGAGTCACCATGGGCACTACCACGCCATGGTATTTCTTCATTTTCTTCATTCTGTTTTTTTGATTTGTTAGTCTTTATTTATGAAATGACGGTGAAAGGCTCTCTTTGTACCCACCAAAAAGAGGGGCGGCTCAAAGAAAAGCCGTCCCTCAATCCTGAAATAAGTTGAATAATAAGTTAGTTGTATTATTCGTTGATAGCTGCCACACCGGGAAGCACCTTGCCCTCGATGGCCTCAAGCAGAGCACCACCACCGGTAGAGATGTAGCTTACCTGGTCGGCCAGACCAAACTTGTTGACGCAAGCCACGGAGTCACCACCGCCGATCAGCGAGAATGCACCTTCCTTGGTGGCCTTGGCAATAGCCTCACCGATAGCGCGGCTTCCGGGAGTGAACTCATCGCACTCGAACACACCGGCAGGACCGTTCCAAAGGATGGTCTTGGCGCCCTCGATAGCCTTGGCGAAAGCCTTCTGGCTCTCAGGACCGGCATCTACACCCTCGAATCCGTCGGGAACCTCAGTGGCGGGACAAGTGATGATCTCAGCACCTTCCTTCACGGTCATCGTTCCGAAGTCGAGGCCGTTGGTAGCGGTGCAATCGCTGCCGAGCACCAGTTCCACGCCGTTCTTCTTGGCCAGTTCCTCAACGCCCAGGGCAACGTCCAGCTTGTCGAGCTCAACGATAGAGTTACCAATCTTGCCGTCGTGAGCCTTTGCGAAGGTGTAAGTCATACCGCCGCAAAGAATCAGCTTGTCAACCTTGCCGAGCAGGTTCTCAATGATACCGATCTTGGTAGAAACCTTCGAACCACCCATGATAGCCACGAAGGGGCGCTTGATGTTGCCGAGAACGGCGTCAACTGCCTTCACTTCCTTCTCCATCAGATAGCCCAGCATGCGGCTGTCCTTGTCGAAGAACTCATCGATTACGGCTGTTGAAGCGTGCTTGCGGTGAGCTGTTCCGAAAGCGTCCATCACGTAAGCGTCAGCATAGGAAGCCAGCTTCTTGGCGAATTCCTTCTGGCTGGCCTTCATGGCCTTCTTGGCCTCGTCGTATTCGGGAGTTCCCTTCTCCACGCCTACGGGCTTGCCTTCCTCCTCGGGATAGTAGCGCAGGTTCTCCAGCAGCAGAGCCTCGCCCATCTTCAGGGCAGCAGCCTCTTCTGAAGCGTTGGCGCAATCAGCAGCAAATTTCACGTCAACACCGAGAGCCTTGCTCACGGCGGGAACGATCTGCTTCAATGACAGTTTGGGATTAACCTTACCCTTGGGCTTGCCCATGTGAGACATCATGATGACAGCACCGCCGTCAGCGAGAATCTTCTTCAGCGTGGGAAGAGCACCGCGGATGCGGGTGTCGTCGGTTACATTACCATTTTCATCGAGGGGCACATTGAAGTCCACACGAACGATTGCCTTCTTACCGGCAAAGTTAAATTGATCAATTGTCATAATACCTTAATAATTTATGATGTTAATACCTTATTCTATATAAGCACGGCAAAGTTACAATAAAAAGTTGGAATTAGTAAGCACCGGGCTTATAAATTCAAACTTTTTTGCAGTTCGCCGCATTAAATGTAACGTATGGTTTGCAATTAATACTGTCAATCAACGCTTCAAGTCAAGACCCAGGCGTATGCCGTCGTAGTTCTTGGTCAGTTCGCCTACGCTGTTGAGCGTGGTGTTGCCGCTGATGGCAGCTACCGTCTGAAGGGCAGAAAGCAGTTTCTTTGACTCAAATAGCAGGGAGATGCCCTGGGCATTGCGGTTCACGTAGCCCTTGATGTTGAGCAGCAGCGTCTTCATCTGGATGCTCTGGTCCGCGGGGTTGAAAGTGTAGGTTCCGCTCAGAGGATGGCCGTCGATCTTTCCGGCAAACTGACCGTTCTCGGCAAACTGAAAATACGTGTTGGCAGTCGTGATGCCGAGTTTCTGATAGGTCGGCGTCAGCTCTTCCTTGGCTCGCGTGGCAGCGATGTGTCCGCCGGCCTTGGCAAGGAGATTCTCCGTGGTAAAGGCACAGCCGGGCTGATAGTACGACCAGTTGCCCACGAGGTCGGCCTGCGTGAGCTTGTTGTAACCGATTACGTCGTAGATGATGTTTGAAATGGTGTTTGCATTGGTGGCTGCTCCGAGAATGGAACCGAGCATGTTGCCGTTCTGGCCTCCCATGCAGCTGCAGAGTGCAAATACGGCACTGGCTGCAAATAGCGAGATTTTCTTCATTGTTATTGTAAATAGTATGATTTATTTTGCAAATCTACGAGATTATTTTTAAAAATCCAAAATCCTTACACTTTTTTCAATCGATTTCAGATAAAAAAGCGTATCTTTGCACGGAATATTTAAAATAAATGCAATATGAAAGCAATCAAGACAGATAATGCGCCTGCGGCCATTGGCCCTTACAGTCAGGCTATTGAAACCGGCGGACTGGTATTTGCCAGCGGACAACTTCCCATCAACCCCGCAACGGGTGCGTTTCCTGAGGGCATCAAAGAGCAGACCCGCCAATGCCTCACCAATGCGAAGGCCATCCTGGAGGCTGCCGGACTGAGTATGAAGAACGTGGTGAAGACCACGGTGCTGCTGGCCGACATTGCCGATTTTGCGGCCATGAACGAGGTCTATGCAGAGTTTTTCGAAGAGCCCTATCCGGCTCGTAGCGCCTTTGCTGTGAAGGCCGTGCCTAAGGGCGCACTCGTAGAAATAGAATGTATTGCAGAGAAGAAATGAAAGACAGTATCCTGATCCTGAGCGGTGGAATGGATTCCACCACGCTTCTTTATGATTACCGGGAGCGCATCGCGCTGGCCATTTCGTTCAACTACGGCAGTAACCACAACGACCGCGAGATACCCTTTGCCGAATATCATTGCCAGCAGTTAGGCATCGAGCACATCACGATTCCGCTGGCATTCATGGGCGAATATTTCAAGAGTTCACTCCTGGAAGGCTCTGATGCCATTCCCGAAGGCCATTATGCCGAAGAGAATATGAAGTCAACGGTGGTTCCGTTCCGCAACGGCATCATGCTCGCCATTGCAGCCGGCATGGCCGAAAGTCGCGGCCTGAAATATGTGATGATGGCCAATCACGGGGGTGACCACACGATCTATCCCGATTGCCGTCCGGAGTTCGTGAAGGCCATGAGCGAAGCCACCCGAACCGGCACTTTCCCGGGCATCGAGATTCTGGCGCCCTATACCAACATCACCAAAGGCGACATTGCCCGCCGCGGCAAGGAATTGGGTATCGACTACACGAAGACGTGGAGTTGCTACAAGGGTGGTGAGCATCATTGCGGCAAATGCGGCACCTGCGTGGAGCGCAAGGAAGCCCTTGCAGAAGCCGGTATAGAGGATTTCACCATCTACGACGACTAAAACGAAAGTATCATCCGTTGCCTTCCAGCGGATGATACTTTGCTTTTCAACGGATGATACTTTGACCTCCAACGGATGATACTTTGAAGGCCATCGGATGATACTTTGGAAGGCAACGGATGATACTTTAGAATCGGGCAATGATGCCTGCCGTAAACCAGAATCCTGGTTGCGGTACATTGCCATAATCCACATAATCCTTTTTATTTAGCAGATTGTTGGCCTCTGCGTAGATGTCGTATCGGGGTGCATTCCACGACAGGCGGGCATCCATGAGCGAGTAGGGGGCGTAGTCCTGTATTTGGTCCTGCATGTCGGTATAGCTGCCGGCGCGATCCTGAAAACGGTATTTCACGTTCAGATTCAGCTGGCTGACAAGATGCAGCTGCAGCGAGGCCACCAGCTTGTGGCGCAGGTATTCCAGTTTCGACTGCGACTTGATCTGCTCTTCGTTCTGGTCTTTCTCCTGATTCATGTAGCAATACGACAAGTCAAGTTTTTTCAACACGTCTTGCTGCGGTATCCACGCCTTGAAATCGAAGTGCAGGATGGCTTCCAGTCCGAGCATGTTGACCTTCGTATAGTTCATGCTTTTCCACACGGGTTCAGCATCGCTCGTGTTCATAATCCAGTCGATCATGTTGCGCGTGTGGTGATAGAATCCGCTGACGCTGGCCTGCATCGTTCTTGACTGGTACTTGATACCCGTTTCTACGGCAGAGAGTTCTTCGGGCTTCAGGTATTTGTCGGCCTTGTGGCCACCCACGCTGTAGTACAGTTCGGTGACGGAGGGCATCCTCAACGAGGTGTTCCATGAGGCATAGAGCTTCCAATTCTCAGAGAATCGGTAGCTGGCATCCACGCCTGGATAGAGTTTAAAGTTCATCTCGTTCCATGTATTCTTAACGGCAATGAAACCAGCACTTAACGTGAATCGGTTCAACAGGATGTTATGTTCCAGATGGAAGCTGATGTTGGAGCGGTTAAGTCCGAATTCGTAGTCGCGGTCTGTTCCGCTGATATGTTTTGTGTGGTTGAGAGGTTCTCCGAGATTTCCGCTGATCACATCCTCGTTTCGGAATTCTGCACCCAGGGCCGTGCGGCCCAACGCCCAGTCGAACCAGCTGTTCAGATTCACACCGAACACATCGGAGCGGTGATAGTTGAACGGATACTTGTCCGAGGCATTGCGGATAAGTTCGAAACGGTCCTGCGAGCGGTTCCAGTAGATAGCCGGCTTAAAGTGAAACCAGCCGCCCTTTGTTTTAGCTTGGATGGCCGTGAACCACTTGGTGGTCTTCTCGTATTGGTTGTCAAACTTTTTGCTATAGAATGTGTTGCTGCCGAAGCCTTTCGTGGAGAGTCCGGCGTGCCATCTCACTTGCAGACTCTGGTCTTCGAAGCGTCCCTGATAGAATGCTTTTCCGCCGCTGTAGTCCATGTTCAGTCCACCGTCCTTATTTCGGCTGTAACCATCGCTGCGGGTGAACGAAGCGCTCAGTTGATTGCTCCAACGGCCGCTGGAGATGTTTCCGTAACCTCCTGCGGAGAGATAGCCGAACGATCCGCCTTCCATGTGGAGGGTGGCTTCGCGGGATGATCCTGCTGTTCTGGTTATTCCAGAAGTTCCGGAATTCCTGGTAACAATGTTGATGGCTCCTGCCAGACTGGAAGTTCCATAGACTCTGCCGGCGGGACCCTCAAGCACTTCGATGCGCTCTATCTCGCTGATATCTACGGGGAAATCAAAACTGTTGTGACCGGTCTGCGGATCGCAGATGTTGATGCCGTTGAGCAGGATGGTGATTTGCTCTTGGGTTCCTCCTCGGATTCCGATGTCGGTCTGCGCGCCAATGGGCCCTCGCTGGCGGACATCCACTCCTGCTGCATACTTGAGCAAATCGTTAATACTTTGTACTGGCGCCGCCTGAATCTCGTCGCGGCTCAGCACAGTGACCATTCTCGCCGCTTGCCCTAACGCAAGCGGGGCACGCGAGCCCGAGACTTCCACGTCGTCGAGCACGACCTCATATTGAGGCTGGTCTTTCTCGGTCAGATCCGTGCGGATGCTGACGCCGTCGGCTTTGGCATAGGTGAGCGTAGCCACACTCAGTGTGCCCACAATCACCTCGCGGCCCAGACAGCTGAAGAGCGAATAGCCCTTGTTGCTGAACTGCTTAAAGCGCAAGACCTCGCGTTTGTTAAAGATTGATTTGTACATAATTTTATTAAAAAATCCGCCCTGCTGTCGTGCAGAGCGGATGCAAAGGTACGAAAAATCTTCCAAATAGCCGCATCAATCAGCCATTAATTCTTTAATCGAAGAATCCCGGTTGCTTGTATTCAATGCCGAGTTCGCGGTCAACGGTGGCCAGGATTCCCTGTACCTGTCCGAGGGCGAACATACGTCCGAGCAGGGTATAGCCTGCATTGTGGCCGTGGCTCGACTCGTCCATGATGCCGCCGGGTTCGTCGGTGAAGGTCATGCCGTGGTCCACGCGCATGGGTAGGCTGGGATTCTCTTTTTCAAAGATACGGCACAATTCGATGATATCGGCACGTCCTCCCAGGTGGCTGGCCTCAGTGAAGTCGCCGTTGGGGAAGATGTGGCATGAACGCAAGTGAACGAAGTGGGTGCGTGAAGCAAACTTACGGGCCAGTTCCACCACGTTGTTGTAGGCTCCGGCCGAAAGGCTGCCTGCGCAGAAAGTCAGGCCGTTGTGCTTGTTGGGCACGGCATCAAGGAACCACTGGATATCCTCTTCCGTTCGCACGATGCGCGGCAATCCGAGGATTTCGATGGGGGGATCGTCGGGGTGTACGCACATGTTCATGTTGCACTCCTCACAGGTAGGCATGATGGCCTCCAGGAAGTATTTCATGTTGGCACGCAGCTGAGCCTTGTCGATGCCCTTATAGAGATCAAGGAACTCGCGGAACTTCTGGATAGGAGCTTCGTCGTTCTCGCTGAAGTTACCAGAGACGAATCCCTGGGTCTTGATGACGATGTTTTCCACCAGTTTATGGTCTTTCTCTGGCGTCATGGTCTTTGCCAGTTCATCGCATTCGGCCAACACATTGCGACCTTCGCCCCATCCCTCAGGGAATTTGAACTTTGCCCACTCTTCGCGTGCGCCTTCGCGCTTCAAAATGTAGATGTCAAAATAGGCAAACTCGGCATAGTTGAAATAAAGGTTGGTGGCTCCGTTTGGATTGTTGTGGAACAGGTCGGTGCGCGCCCAGTCGAGCACGGGCATGAAGTTGTAGCAGATGCAGTGGATGCCTTCGGCCGACAGGTTGCGCAGGCTCTCCTTGTAGACCTCTATCTGTTGGTCGCGGTCGGGACCGCCATACTTGATGGTCTCCACCACGGGCAGACTCTCCACCACGCTCCAGCGCATGCCGTAGGATTCAATATACTCTCGCAGGTCGCGAATCTTCTCACGTGTCCACACTTCGCCGAGGGGCACGTCGTGCAGGGCCGTGACGATGCCCTCCACACCGATTTGTTTCAGCATGGCAAGCGTGATCTTGTCTTTCTTGCCAAACCATCTCCAAGTTCTTTCCATAGTCTTATGTCTTTAATGAGTAATAATGATTGTCGTTGCTATTCGTGGTGATAGGGCTCACCTTTAATAATAGTACAGGCGCGATAGATTTGCTCGGTGAAGATGAGCCTGACCATCTGGTGAGAGAAAGTCATCCGCGACAGAGAAACTTTCTCATTGGCCCGTTGGTACAGGGCAGGGGAGAAGCCATAGGGGCCGCCGATGATAAATACCAGCCGACGGGCTGAGAGTTGTTTCTTCTGCAGCCAGCTGGCAAACTCCAAGCTGCGCATTTCCACGCCGTGTTCATCCAGCAATACCACTGTGTCTGCAGGCTGCAGCAGTTTGAGAATCAGCTCGCCTTCACGCTCTTTCTGCAGCTCCTCGGTCAGCGCTTTCGTGTTCTTCAGTTCTGGGATCGTTACCAGTTCGAACGGCATGTAGTGACCGATACGTTCCACGTAGTCGTTGATACCCGCCACGAAGTGCTTGTTGACCGTCTTGCCGACCAGAATCAGTAGTGTCTTCACAAATCTTTCAGTTTGCCTTAGTTCTCCTTGTAGGAAGCAGGATGAGGGGGATTGTCCTTGTATACGGGACAGAGGCTCTCGTTCTCGTCCATGTCTTCATATTCATGCTTACGCTTGGGGTTCATGGGGAACCATCCTTTCTTCACGCGCTTCTTCTGGGCAAAGAGTTCACCAATGCCCCACAGCAGTGAGGCTCCGCATACCCCGAAAATAGACGACATCACAATGCCCATCTTCTCTGACTCAAAGGCATTCGGAATGATGAATGCTGCGCAAATAAAAATGATTCCACCCACGAGCCAAAGCCACCAGTAGCGTGTCCCCGTGTAGTATTCAGTCTTAATCACCAGGGGGTGACACAAGCCGATAATCAGAAACGTACAGACGGCAATAATCACTCCCGTAAAATAGATTTCCATATCCGTTTATTATTTTTGCCCCCAAAATTACGTCAAAAAATCCAAATATCAAAACTTTTTTTGATGAACCTTTCGCAGATACAATAAAAAATACTATCTTTGTACACAAATCAAAAGAATTCAAATATCTAATTACACTAATTCTATTATGGAAAATAACGAAGCATTAATCAAACAGTGCGAGG
This sequence comes from uncultured Prevotellaceae bacterium, assembly GCA_900314655.1. Taxonomy (GTDB): domain Bacteria; phylum Bacteroidota; class Bacteroidia; order Bacteroidales; family Bacteroidaceae; genus Prevotella. The sequence goes on from OMWC01000002.1 coordinate 55,069, forward strand.
AAAAAGCACGCGAGTGGCTTTCACCAGCTTTTGACGAAGAAACACGTAAGGAAGTTCAGGCCATGCTCGACAATGAGGACAAGACGGCCCTCATCGATGCATTCTATCAGAACCTGGAGTTCGGTACGGGTGGTCTGCGCGGTATCATGGGTGCTGGCACCAACCGTATGAACAAGTATATCGTGGGTATGGCCACACAGGGCTTTGCCAACTATATACTGAAGGCTTTCCCCGGAAAGCAGTGCTCAGTGGTGGTGGGTCACGACTGCCGCAACAACGGACGTATGTTTGCTGAGTCGGTGGCCGACATCTTCTCTGCCAACGGCATCAAGGTATATCTCTTCGAGAGTCTGCGTCCTACGCCAGAGATTTCGTTTGCCATCCGTCAGTTGGGCGCACAGGCTGGTGTCAACGTTACGGCATCACACAACCCCAAGGAGTATAACGGTTACAAGGCTTACTGGGAAGACGGTGCACAGGTGCTGGCTCCCCACGACAAGGGCATCATCGACGAGGTGAACAAGGTGAAGATCCAGGACGTGAAGTTCGAAGGCAACAAGGAACTCATCGAGATTATCGGCGGTGAGATGGACTGGGACTACCTGCAGGCCGTGAAAGAGGCTATGGTTGACCAGGATGTCATCCTGCGCCACAAGGATCTCAACATCGTTTACTCTCCGATGCACGGCACGGGCCGCGTCATCATTCCCGAGGCCCTGCGCTCATGGGGCTTCCAGAACATCCACGTGGTGCCCGAGCAGATGGTTATCGACGGTAACTTCCCCACGGTCGTTTCGCCAAATCCTGAGAATGCAGAGGCTATGACGCTCGGCATGAAGCTGGGCACACGCCTGAATGCCGACCTCGTGATTGCCAGTGACCCCGATGCCGACCGTCTGGCCATCGTGTGCCGCAATGACAAGGGCGAATGGGAAATCCTGAACGGCAACCAGACCTGCATGATGTTCTGCTGGTATATCATTGCCAACAAGAAGAAACTCGGCCAGCTGAAGGGCAACGAGTTCCTCGTGAAGACCATCGTGACCACCGAGGAGATTGCCGAGATTGCCAAGAAGAATGGCGTGGAGCTGAAAGACTGCTACACGGGCTTCAAGTGGATTGCCAACGAGATTCGCATCAACGAGGGCAAGAAGAAGTATATCGGCGGCGGCGAAGAGTCGTTCGGATTCCTGCCGTTCGACAAGGTGCGCGACAAGGATTCACCCGCTTCCATCTGTCTCATCTGCGAAATCGCTGCATGGGCCAAGGATAACGGCATGACGCTCTACGACCTGCTGATGAACATCTACGTGGAGTACGGCTTCTCGAAGGAGGCCACCATCAATGTGGTTCGTCCCGGTAAGACCGGTGCCGACGAGATCAAGGCCATGATGGAGAACTTCCGTAAGAATCCTCCCACGGAACTCGGCGGTTCGAAGGTATGCTGCTGGAAGGACTACAAGACCTTGGAGCAGACTAATGCCGACGGCACGAAGACCAAGATTGACATGCCCGACACTTCCAACGTGCTGCAGTGGTTCTGCGAAGACGGTACGAAGGTGAGCGTGCGTCCTTCTGGCACCGAGCCCAAGATCAAGTTCTACACCGAGGTGAAGGATCCTTCCATGAAGTGCGCTGGATGCTACGAGCGCTGCACGAAGGATGCCGTGGCCAAGATTGAGGCTATCAAGAAGAGCCTGAATCTCTGATCCCGCCCTTTCGTAAACATTCAGGCGTGGGGCAGGGGAGCATTCCCCTGTCTCACGCTTTTTCTATCGTTTATCCCTATATATTAATAAGGTGAAGCCCCGTGGAGTCAAAATTCTGAAAAATATTTCGGGAAATATTTGGCGGTTCGGATTTTTTACACTACCTTTGCACTCGCAATTGAGAAATCAGTTGTTTCGGCAAATCGAACGAACCTCCTTGGAAGGATGGGTGAGTGGCTGAAACCAGCAGTTTGCTAAACTGCCGTGCGGGTAACCGTACCGGGGGTTCGAATCCCCCTCCTTCCGCAGAGGGGACGGGTCGAAGAGCTGAATAGATGGTCGGTTCATCTAACGGTTAGGATACAAGATTCTCAATCTTGGCATAAGGGTTCGATTCCCTTACCGACTACAACTTCTGATAATAACCCTGTAAGTTTAAAAGACTTGCAGGGTTGTTTTTTTGAAAAACCATTGATACGCTATATGAAAACAAGTAAATGCCTTATTGTCGTGGCCATGTTCGCCTGGAGCATGATGGCCGCAGCCCAATGGCCCAGAGGCCTGCAGGGTCCCCTGGAGAAGGGCGCTTTTGAGACTGGTCAGTATCGTAACCTTTTCGTTGAGATGGGCTACAGGCCCAACGAGGTGGAGCAGAAGTTGAAAGAAGTGTTCAACGATGTGTTCCACGGTCCCAACAAGGTGTATTTCGAAGTTGGCGACACCATGGGTTACGTCAGCGACATCAAGAACCACGATGTGCGCACGGAAGGTATGTCGTATGGCATGATGATTGCCGTAGAGATGGGCGAAAAAGATATCTTCGACCGTCTGTGGCGCTGGGCTAAGAAATACATGCAGCATCAGGAAGGACCGCGTGAGGGATATTTCGCCTGGAGCTGCAAGACCGACGGCACCCGCAACGCCCAAGGCGCAGCCTCCGATGGTGAACTGTATTTCATCACCGCGCTGATCTTCGCCTCCAACCAGTGGGGTAATGACACCGGTATCAACTACAAGGCCGAGGCACAACACATCCTAAATTGCATTCAACCCAGAGAATATAAACCTGAACCTCGTCCCGCAGGCTTTGGCGGCTTTGGTGGCCAGCAGCCCTCAACTGCCAAGATGTATCTGATAGACCCCGAGACGAAGCTCATCACCTTTACGCCCGATGGTTTCGGTCAGCGCTTCACCGACCCCAGCTACCACATTCCTGCTTTCTATGAGGTATGGGCGAAATGGGCTGACGATGGTCGCAGCGACTACTGGATGGAATGCGCCCGGAAAAGCCGTGAGCTGCTTCACAAGTGTACGCATGAGCAGACAGGCCTGAACGGCGACCAGTGCCAGTTTGACGGTTCTGAGATGCAGATGCCTCGCTTCCCTGGTATGCCGCAGCGTCCAGAAGGAGCACCGCGTAGGAATGGCAACAATAATTTCCGCTACGATTCATGGCGCGTGCCCATGAACATTGCCCTCGACTATGAATGGAGCTGCGCTGATGCTGAATGGCAGCGTGCCTATGGCGAGCGCATTCAGAACTTCCTCTACTCGCAGGGTATAGATACCTTCGTAGATCAATACCGCGTGGATGGCTCACTTCCTGAAGGAAACGAGATTCTGCAGGCAGGCGGGTTCCGCAAGCTGCGCCACAGCATCGGACTTGTGGCTACGTCGGCAGCCGCATCCGTGATGTGCAGCCACGACAAGCGCCGCGAATTCATCAAAGCCCTTTGGGAAGCCAAGCACGAACCCTTCGAAGACGGATACTTCGATGCCTACTACGACGGACTGCTTCGCCTTTTCGCCTTCATGCATCTGAGTGGCCACTATCGCGTCATCTTCCCTCCATCAGAGCGCCAATTCAAAGTGGGGCATCTCTCGGCAACCGTCGATACCGGTGCCGGTGGAAAGATTCTCTCGCTCTGCTACGACGGCAAGGAAGTGCTGTCGCAATCCAGCATGCCCGAATCCTTTGGAAGCACGTTCTGGACCAGTCCGCAGAATGAATGGAACTGGCCACCCGTGCCAGAGTTTGACAAGTATCGCTACCGTATCGATCAAGACGGTGACACGCTCACTATCACCAGCAGCGAGTCGAAACGTCTGGGTATGCGTGTGAGCAAACGCTTCCATACCGACAAGCGCAGCCAGTCGCTCACGGTGGATTATTCCGTTATCAATACCGGCAAACAATCCCGCAAAGTGGCCCCTTGGGAGATTACACGTGTGCCCAATGATGGCTGGATTTTTTTCGATTCATCCGTCGCTGACATCACTCCCGCAGGACTGATGCCGTTCACTGCTTCCGAAGGTGCCGCATGGTATAAGACCGACACGGCCAACGAGAACCGTAAGATCAATGCCGACGGCAAAGGTTGGCTGGCCTATCTTAACAACGGGCTGCTCCTGGTGAAGCAGTTTGAGGATCTTTCAGTCGATGCTCCGGCACCTGGAGAGGCTGAGATACAGGTCTATGTGAACCGTGGCAAGACTTATATAGAGCTCGAAAGCCAAGGTGCTTATGTGACCTTGGCTCCCGGTGAACGTCTTACGTGGAGCGTCAGATGGCATCTTCAACCCTATAGCGGTGAAGCCCCGTCAAAGAAAGTTTTGAAAGCTGTGAAGAAATTGCTGAAGCGTTAATGCAGAAAGAAGGCCAGGAAGATATTTGATTCCTGGCCTTCTTTCGGTCTATTAGCGTGTCTTGTTTATCTTCTTTCCGTTTACGATGTAGATACCGGCTGGCAGGCTGCCGAAGTCGGTGCCTTCGGGAAGGCGTATGCCTGTCAGGGTGTAGATGCCTTTTGCGCTGTTGGAATTGTCTTCGGCAGAGATGTCCTCAATGTCCGCGAGGTCAGCGCCCAGGCCTTTGGCTACGCCTGCATAGGTATGTTTACGGTAATAGGTGTTGAGTGTCCAGAGGCCCACGGGTTCACCTGCACGCCATCCGCTGTTCGTAGGCGAGTCGGTAGGACACCACAGGCAGATGCCCCACTGCTGTGCCGGTGGTATAATGCGCAGGTATTCCTTGATGATCCACTCGTAGAAGTCGGCCATCTTCTGGTGCTCGGCTTCGGTCATCTGAGAGGTTTGCACAGATTTTGCCCATCTGTCGGAACCGCGCACATAGCCCATATCAAACTCGCTGACGCGGCATAGCTTTCCGCTGTTGGCCATGAGTTGGAACATCTGTGTGATGTGCTTCTTGATTTTATTTTGAATCGTTGCATTCTCAAAGCATGAGATGTGCATCTGCGTACCGATGCCGTCAATCTTGGTTACGCCGTCGGCTTCCCATTTCTTGATCCAGTTGATGAGCGACTTTAGCTTTTTGTTGTCGTCCCAATCGGACTCAAGGTTATAGTCGTTGATGAAGAGTTTCACGTCTGAAGGTCCATACTTGCGGGCCAGACGGCAAGCCTGGCGCACGTAGTCGAGGTCGCCCAGGTAATCCTGCCAGTAGAATGCATCGCCGCCCACGTCCCATGTGGCATTAGGATTGCCACCAGGGCTATACGCCTCTGAGTGCTGCAACGTATAGTTTCCAGAACCGTCGTTTCCGTTGCCACCTATGGCTTCATTGACCAGATCCCATGCCTTCACCTTTCCGCCGCAGGCTTCCATCATGCCCTTGATCCATTTATCCATGGCATAGACGAGCGTGTCGTGCATCTCTTCCTTGGTCTGTGGCACGGTACTGGCCTTGTAGCCCTCAAACTTGATGCTCTTAATATAGACGTCGCCAACATAGTTTGGAACATGCAGCAGGATGAAGCTGCCGTCCATGGTGGGTGTGACGGATACCTGTACATCCTGCCACTCCGAGGTGAACGAGATATTGAAATTGGCACCGCCGTTCCAGTCGCCCAGGCGCCCATCGAGTTTGCCTGACTTTGAACCCTTCACGGTAAATGTCATCTTATAACTCTTACCCTTCTCGAGGATGATGTTGCTCATGGGTACGAACTGCACTTGCCAAGGATACGATTTCGTGGTTGTTACCATCAGGCCATTCGTGGCATCAAACTTGATGGAATAGCCCCAATCAGTTTCTGTGGCTTGCCAGCCCACGCTCTTGTCGGAGCGGAAATCCTTGCTGACGATCAGGTCATACACTTCAGTGCCTGGTACAGCTTTGTCGGCCAGCAGTTTCAGCAACCACCCCTTGGCCTGCTGCGAATGCCATGCCAGCGTGTGGCCATATACGTTGAGTCCGGCTGCGGTGGCTGCGTTCACGTAGTTCTTCACCGTGGTGAAGTTCATATTGCCATTGCCGTCAACGCAACTTGACATCTTCATGGCATTTCCGGCCACGGTCTCGTCAAAGTTGTCGTTGGTCAGTCCTTTTACGGTGGAGTTGCTCAGGTAGTTGTTCACCGTTGTACCTACGCCCAGCTTGAAGTTGGGATACTTCTCGCGGTCCACATAGCTTTTCAGCGGCCCGTAGTCTTTCAGGTAGCTATAGTTAGGGTCATTGGGATTGCCCATCTCATAGTTTTTCTGGGCATGGGTTCCCGTAGCAGTGAGCAGCATGACGGCTGCCAGGAGTAAATTCTTTCTCATGATGTAAACGAATAGTTATTACCGCCACAAAGTTAATCATTATTGTTGAAATAATTGCATATTTTGAAATTTTTAATAGTGGAGAAGCGTTCATCCGTACCTTATTCATTGGATGATACTTAGGCCTTCAACGGATGATACTTTGAAGCCCGTCGGATGATACTTTGAAGGTCAACGGATGATACTTTGAAGACCGTCGGATGATACTTTGGATTTGCGATGATTCTTACGTCAAGAAAAGAGTCTAAGCCAGATGCGGCGGTAGAAAGCCAGCAAATAACGGCGGATAGGGAAGAGACGGGTCCAGAACCAGGAATAAATGCGCCATTTCAGACCGTCAGTACGGTCAAGAGTCTCGCGTCCTTTACGATAGAATCCGACGACGGCTCCCTGAATGTCCTGCAGTTTGCATTGCTCAGTGCCTAAGTTGCCGTCGCCACGAAGCACAACGTCGTCACCTTGGATGGAAATGATACGGTGAAGTACGAAATGTTTTGGCTTTATTTCGGCCAGCACGGGATCACCAACCTTCGGGTTAAGAGGCTTGGTGAGCAGCGCTTTATCGCGACCGTCTTCCAGGAATGGACGCATACTGAAGCCTTTCAGACGGAGGGTCACAGTGTGGCCTTCGTTGAGCATCTTCACAATTTCCGGCAGCAGGATGGCATTGGGAAACTGCACTTCATTGATTCTTATATCGTCAGTCATCTTGGATACGTATGTTTAGTGCTGAGCAATAGCTGCATGACAGACGCGGGCTGCTTCTTCGTTGGGCAGGCAGTGGAGTGTGTAGATGCCTACGCGCTCTATGACGCGTGTCACGTTGTTGCAGATGGCATTGAAGATGTCCTTGTCCCACTTCATGGAGGAGCAGGAGGGCAGGAAAGAGGCAAAAGCCTCAATAGGGGGTAACTTCTCGATACTGTTTTCAGGAGCACGGTCAATGCGGGTGATAGCTCCAAGACGGGCTTTCACGTTGCGGTAGCAGGGCGTCTTTCCGCTCCAGGGACTGCCATAGATGAAGCATTCGTCGTCGATGATGCGCACGATGGGGTTGTCGTCGTTCATCAAGTCGCATCCGGGAATGTAGCGCAACCACATGCTTACCTGTGTGCTCTTGCCCGTACCACTCTTGGCAATGAAGGCATAGCCATATCCGTTCTGCCTGACTAAAGAGGCGTGAATAAGCAGTGTCTGCTGAAGACTACCTGCAAAGGCGAAGATGAGCATCATTGCATTGTTGAGTCCGAAGCAGCGCATGTTATAGTTGCCGTTGAGAGCAACACGGCAGTCGCTAAAGTCTTTGTTTGACTTGAGCAGGCAGCAGTCTGCGCCATTGATGTCCTTGATGATGTATTGATAACCTCCATCGGGCAACCGGTCAACAATGGTGTCGCCGTTGCCGGTGTCGAACTTGCCGATTCGTTCGCGTCCTTGACCTTTCACGGCTGGCAGCTGGTCGTCAACGGTAAGCTGGAAGAAACAATTGTCGTCGGGGAAAGCATCAACACGAAAAGGCTCAAACGACGGAAGGAGCCTCATGCTGTTGTAGCGAGACTCCTTGAATATAATGCTTACATTGAAATCGGCAATGCGGAACTTATTGATGTTGTCCATCGGCGATGCTTTATTTCTTAGGTGGACGTGGTGCGTTTTTTGCCGCCTTACGTTGTGCCTTTGCTGCTTTTCGGGCCTCTTTCTTGGTCATTTCATCTTCTGCATTCTGTGTGTCATTAGGGGTGATACACTTGAAGCGGAACTGATCCTGCGAGAGATGCTTCACGTTGAAATTACCTGCTTTGGTGTATTTGGCCGAAAGCTTTGTGTATTTCTTATAAGCTTTCTTCTCGTTCGGTGAGAAGCAGATGATGCAGGTGCGGTTAGGCATTCCATGTTCTGCGAGATAGTCGCGCAGCTGATAGGAATAGTTGTCGCGGCTCACGAGGAAATTATTCTTTTCGTTGAGCCATGCGCTGTCAAGTACTTGTACATCAGTGAAATAAACAGTAGAGTCGTTGAAGCTTGCTGCAAAGCCGAACGCATAGGTCTTGACCATTTTGTTCTTGGCATGCGACTGTAGGCCCATGCAGAGCAAAAGGGTCAGAATGAATCCTGAAATAATAATTCTTTTCACGCTAAAATATTTGTCTGTTTATATTTAAATGTGACCCGCCTATTGTCCGAGGTAGGTCTTGAGCATTTTGCTCTTGGTGTTGTGGCGGAGTCGGCGAATGGCTTTCTCCTTGATCTGGCGCACGCGCTCACGGGTGAGTCCGAAGCGCTCGCCGATTTCTTCGAGCGTCATTTCCGGCTGACCTATGCCGAAGAAGCATTCTATGATATTGCGCTCGCGCTCGTTGAGGAGCGTCAATGCACGTGAGATTTCGTCGCGCAGCGATTCCATCACGAGCGTGCGGTCGGCCATGGGCGCGTCATCGTTGACCATGATGTCGAGCAGGCTGTTGTCTTCGCCTTCCACGAATGGCGCGTCCACGCTGATGTGGCGGCCGTTCACCTTCATGGCATCGATGATCTTGTCTTCAGGAAGGTCTATCTTCTCGGCAATCTCTCCCACGCTGGGACGGCGCTCGTGCTCTTGCTCAAACTTATTGAGCACACGGTTAATCTTGCTGACCGAACCTACCTGATTGAGTGGCAAGCGCACGATGCGGCTCTGCTCGGCTATGGCCTGCAGGATACTCTGGCGAATCCACCACACGGCGTATGAGATGAACTTGAAGCCGCGAGTCTCGTCAAACTTCTCAGCAGCCTTGATCAGGCCGAGGTTGCCCTCGTTAATCAGATCGGGGAGAGAGAGTCCCTGATTCTGATACTGCTTTGCTACGGAGACAACAAATCGCAGATTGGCCTTGGTGAGTTTCTCCAGCGCCTTGCGGTCACCTTTGCGGATTCGCTGCGCCAACTCCACCTCCTCATCGACGGTGAGCAGGTCTTCATGGCCTATTTCCTGTAAATACTTATCGAGAGATGCACTCTCGCGGTTGGTAATGGATTTGCTGATTTTTAATTGTCTCATGAAGCAATAGATTTTAAAGCATCCGCAAAAATACAACTTTTTGTTTTAAAACCAAAAGTTTTTGGGAATTATTTACAAAAAAACGGGCAATCTGTATTGATTACCCGTCTTTTCTATGGTTTTGACACCGTTTTTACTTACCTTCTTCCAATGGCACGGCGTAGTAAGCCTTCTTGCCCGTTGAGAAGATTCCCTGGATGAAGAGCACCGGTTCCTTGCTCGTAGAGGCTGCCTTAACAGCCTCCTGAAGCTGTTCGATAGTCTTCATTGGCTGGTCATTTACTTTCTGGATGATGAATCCCTTAGGAACGCCTGCACTCTTCAGCGCACCGCTGTTCACCTTGAGCACCTCCAGACCGTAGCTGATGTTCAGCTGCTCCTTCTGCTCCTTGGTCACCTCGCGGAAGTTACCGCCCAGCACGTCGAGGTCAGCAGTCTTCATCACGCTCGTGTTGCCTTGTGCGTTCTTCAGTGTCACCGTGGCAGTCTTCTTAGCCTTCTCGCGCAGGTAGGTGATGGTCACCTTGTCGCCCGGACGCTTGTTGGTGAGATACTCCTGAAGCTCAGCCATCTTGGAAAGGGGCTTGCCGTCGATGGCCGTGATCACATCGCCCTTCTTCAGTCCGGCTGCTGCACCAGCACCGTCCTCCGTTACTTCAGCCACGTAGATACCATTCACGGTTCCGAAGTCGGGCACTTCCTTGCCTTGCTGCTTCAGTCCATCGGTATAGTTGTTGAGGTCACTTCCGGCAATACCGATGAGCGCACGCTGCACGGTACCGTAGGTCTTCAGGTCGCTCACCACCTTGTTCATGATGGTTGTCGGGATGGCAAATCCGTAGCCGCTGTAACTGCCGGTCTCAGAATAAAGCATTGAGTTGATGCCTACCAGCTCACCGCTCGTGTTGACAAGCGCACCGCCAGAGTTACCGCGGTTAATGGCAGCATCAGTCTGGATGAAGCTCTGCACGGCATTGCCGCCGCTGCCCACGGAACGGGCCTTTGCACTAACGATACCAGCCGTCACGGTAGTTCCGATGGAGAAAGGATTACCGATGGCAATAACCCATTCGCCGATGCGCAGCTTCTGGCTGTCGCCGATGGCAATGGCAGGAAGATCCTTGCCGCTGACCTTGATCAAAGCGAGGTCGGTGCTGGCGTCAAGACCGATGATCTTTGCAGAGAACTCGCGGTTGTCGGTCAGGATAACCGTAATTTCATCAGCGCCTTCCACTACGTGGTTGTTGGTCACGATATAACCATCGTTGGATATGATAACACCCGAACCTGAACCTTGTCGCTTCGGGGTCTGAACCTGCTGCTTGCGTCGGCCGTTGTTACCCTGTCCGCGCTGTCCGAAGAAACCGAACGGATCAAAGAAGTCGCTAAACGGATCTTCCACCTCTACGGTCTGCGTCTTGGAATTCTGCACCACACGAACGGTCACTACCGAAGGCAGGGCCTTGTCTGTGGCATAGGTGAGGTCAACGGGTTGGCCTACAGCAGGAGCAGGTGAACTTGCGGCGAAGGGAGCCTTCACGGCATAAACTTTGGCAAATGATGCTGCAGAGAAAGCAATGGCTACAATGCAGCTTGCATAAACAAGATAGTTCTTTACATTCTTCATATTCTTTCAGTTTTTTGTTTGATGTTTCTGTTTATTACTTTTCAGAAGTCTTGAACTTCGTTTTTGACGGTTGCAAAAATAGGCGCAAAAATTGTTAAACTGCCAAATTGTCGTATTGTTTTGTCCACTTTTAACACTATAAAAGCACCAATTAAAAGATATTTGCGAGAGAAAGTCGGTTTTTTACATTCGTTTAATGAAATAATTTCGTAATTTTGCACCTTGAAAGCAGTGCTCCGGTCTGCCGCTGGTCTTCGCGCGCATCGTCTTTATAGATGTTTGTACGGCGTTGACGGGAGGAAAGTCCGGGCAGCATAGGACATCCCACTTCCGAAAACAGAAGCTGTTGGCGACAGCAGGTGTCGGCAGAAGAAAACAACCGCCCGTAAGGGTAAGGGTGAGAAGGTGGTGTAAGAGACCACCAGCCGCCGGGTGATCGGCGGGCTGTGCCATCTGGGAGCTGCAAGTTCGCGTAAACCATTGCCTGAAGGTTGTCCGCCTGAATCCGTCAACTCTCCTTCATTGGAGAAAGTGGCGGATGCAATGGAGGGTAGAATGCTTGAGCCTTGGGGCGACCCATGGCCTAGATAAATGGCAGACTTTAAAACAGAACCCGGCTTACGGGAGCACTGCTTTCACTTTTTATATAATAAACATTGACTTTCACCGTTATAGATACATAAATATGGAGATACCTGATTTCATGCAATACAGCAATAAGTTCACCAAGGGTGAATTTGTTGAGAAGATTTCCCGCATAGCCAAGCGTGCCGGTGCGAAACTTGTCTATGCGGCCCTTATCCTTTTCTATACGCTCCAGAGTGATAAGGTGAGTGTCAAAGAGAAAGCCATCATCATCGGGGCCTTAGGCTATCTGATCAGTCCGCTCGACGTGATTCCCGATGCCATTCCCATTGCGGGACTGACCGACGATCTCGGCGTGCTTATCTTCGTGCTTCAGAAAGTATGGGGCGAAGTGAGCGACGATGTGAAGGCAAAGGCCAAAGCCAAGCTCTCACAATGGTTTGATGATGACGAGATTCTCGAAATCAACGACCTCTTCAACGACGAAAAGGTCTGACTGAGTAGCCTTCCTGCTATTTCCTTCGGCGAAACTCTGCACAGGTGATGGCCGTGGCAATTGCCACGTTCAGGCTTTCTGCCGTGGGTCGTTCGGCAGGGTAGGAGGGTATCAGCAGGCGCTTCGTGACGTGGCGTTCCACCGAATCAGAGATTCCGTTGCCTTCATTGCCCATAATGATGATGCCTGTCGCTGACAGTTCTTCCGTATAAAGATTGTTGCCGTCGAGAAACGTGCCATAGACGGGAACTGCATCCTGAAGCCCTTCCAGGTATTCCGCGAGGTCGGTATAATGAAGCTTCACACGGGCGATGCTTCCCATCGTAGCCTGTACAACCTTGGGGCTATAGGCGTCAGCCGTGCCAAGATTGCATACAATATGCTCTATGCCAAACCAGTCGGCCAGCCGTATGATGGTGCCCAGATTTCCCGGATCCTGCACGTCGTCGAGTGCCAATGTGAGATTGTCGCGCAGTTGTTCTGAAGGCACCCCTTCCGATTCTGGCAGCTCAAAAAGTGCCATTACCTCTTGCGGATGTTGCAAGAAGCTCACCTTCCGTAACTCTTCTTCCGTGACAACGACGTCCTCAGCCACATGCGTTGCCTGATACCATCCGCTGGTGGCAATGATGCGTTGCGGAGCAGTCAGCGCCATGATGTCGCCAACCACTTTAGGACCTTCGGCCACAAACAGCTTTTCACGCTTGCGGTACTTCTTTAGTTCGAGGCTCTTTATGAGTTTTATGAGATTTTTACTGATCATCGGCCACAAAAGTACAAAAAATATATTACCTTTGCAACGAAATTTCCGTTAAAGTGAAGAATAAACTTTCCATATCACTGCTAATGACTGTCGCCCTGGCATTGCTTAATGCCTGCTCGGCAGGTAAGTTTGTGCCCGATGGTCAGTATATGCTTCATAAGGTTGAAATCCGAAGCGAGGAGCCGGGCCTCGATCCAGCTTCCTTGGAGCCATATATCCGTCAGAAAGGTAATTCCAAATGGTTCTCGCTCTTCAAGGTTCCTCTCGGAATGTACTCTCTTTCGGGGCGCGACACCACGAAATGGCTGAACCGCACACTCCAGAACATCGGTGAAGCACCCGTTATCTTTGATACACTCCAAGCCCGCCTTACGAGCGAAGACCTCCGTCTGGCCCTCCAGAACATGGGCTACATGAATGCCCAGGTGGATGTGGATACCTATACGCGCCGCCATAAACTCGATGTGGTCTATACTTTAAAGCCTGGCATTCCTTATCTTATTAAGGAAATCACTTATGATATTGCCGACGACTCCATCGCAAAGCTGCTCGATGATCCGGCGTTCACCAAGGATGCACTCCGTGCCGGAAGCAAGTTCACCGTCAACACGTTGGATCAGGAGCGCAAACGCATCACTCAGTTTCTTAACAATCGCGGCTATTATCGCTTCCATAAAGATTTCATCCGATATACGGCCGACACGATCCGTGGCGGCAAGGATATATGGCTCACCCTGCATCTGCAGAAATACCGTGCCAACAGCAATGCGGAAGAAGAACTCCATCCACGCTATTATATAAGAAAGGTGAACTACCTGAATGAAGATTCCACTAAGTTGCCGTTGAGAAGACGCGTGCTGCGCGACAATACTTGGATGGAGGAAGGGAAACCGTTCTGCGTTGACGACCTGCAGAAAACCTACAACGCTCTGGGCCGTTTGGGCGCGCTGAAATATACCAATATCCGTATGGCCGAAGTGCCAGACTCGACATTGCTTGACTGTAACATCCTACTTAGTCCAAACAAGACCAATTCCGTCAGTTTCCAGCCCGAAGGCACGAATACTGCCGGTGACCTTGGAGCTGCACTTTCCGTCACATACACCAACCGTAATGTGTTCCGAGGCTCCGAGACTTTCTCCATCGAGCTGCGTGGAGCCTATGAAGCCATCACCGGACTGGAAGGCTATCAGAATCAGAACTACGTGGAATACAATCTGGAATCCAGTTTGCAGTTTCCACGACTGCTTGCACCATTCCTGCCGGCCAGGGTGCGGAAGATCTATTCACAGGCCACGTCGGAATTGCGCGTAGGATGGAATATGCAGAATCGTCCCGAGTTTCACCGTCGTCTGTTCTCTACGGCCTGGCGCTACAGATGGGGAAGTTCCGTGCATAAAAACACGACGTGGAGGTTCGACCTCATTGACCTCAACTATGTCTATATGCCATGGATATCCGAAACATTCAAAAAGGATTATCTCGACAATGCCAGCAGCCGCAATGCCATCCTGCGCTACAACTACGAGGATCTCTTCATCATGAAGACCGGCGTCGGCATGACCTACAACGACGGCTCTAACGTGTTGCGCACCAGTCTGGAAACCGCCGGTAACCTGCTTCACGGCATCAGCTCGCTCAGCCGTGCAAGCAAAAACGACGAAGACCAGTACACGCTCTTCAAGATTGCCTATGCCCAATACGTGAAGGCAGATATCGACTACACCCACCTCTTCGTAATCGATTCGCATAATCAGCTGGCGCTCCACGGACGTCTTGGGCTCGCATACCCTTATGGTAACTCGAAGGTCTTGCCTTTTGAGAAGCGTTATTTCTCGGGTGGTGCCAACTCCGTGAGAGGATGGAGCGTGAGAGGACTCGGTCCCGGCAGCTACAGGGGAACCGACGGGCGTATCGACTTCATCAATCAGACCGGCGACATCAAACTTGACTTGAATGCCGAACTACGTTCCTGGCTCTTCTGGAAAATCTACGGAGCAATCTTCGTGGATGCCGGTAACATCTGGACTTTCCGCGAATACGATGAACAGCCTGGCGGAAAGTTCCGTTGGAATGAGTTCTACAAGCAAATAGCCGTAGCCTACGGTATTGGCCTGAGGTTTAATTTCGATTATTTCATCGTGCGTTTCGACATGGGTATGAAAGCCATTAATCCTGCCTACGAAACCCAGCAGGAGCACTGGGCCATCATCCACCCGCGTCTCAGTCGCGATTTCTCCTTTCACTTTGCGGTAGGCCTTCCATTCTGACCTTCCATCGCACTTTATCTTCTGGTACTTCTTCCAAGTGTAGGATGAAGGAGGCTTTCTTTACCAAATGACCTTCCGTGCCGATGGTGTCCATTCGCAGGAAATTGTTTACCGTGATGCGCGCCTTGGGTCCATTGTAAGAGGTGACGTCAATCTCATCGATTTCTATTGTGGCATCTTCCTTGTCGCGCAGGATTGCAACGTCAGCCTCATGCACCTGACTGGCAGCATAACGGAGCCACACCTGCGAACTGTCGGTGACAAAACGCGTGGCCTTTGGGAACTGCCAGTTGAAATAGTAGAAGGCAAAACTGTCCACGGCAGCACGAGCCTTTCGCTCTCCATGTATAAAAGAAGTGGAGTCGCAACTGCAAAGCACAAATGCCGCAACAAAGACGAGAAGATATTTTAAATTCATATAAAATTCTTAAAAGTGATGCAAAGGTAACTATTTTTCTTGGTATTCATGGCAATTTTACGTACTTTTGCATCAAAATAACAACTAAAATGCTGAAATTTATATCCTTCGGGAGCGGCAGCAGTGGCAACTGCTACTATCTGTTTACCGAAAGGGATGGCTTAATAATAGACTCCGGAATAGGGATACGGGCACTGAAAAAGGGATTTCACGACCACGGGCTGAAACTTACCGACGTGAAATACGTGCTTGTCACTCACGACCATGCCGACCATGTGAAGAGCGTTGGTGTCGTGAGCAATGATTTTAATCTGCCTGTCTATACCACCCATGCCGTTCATGTGGGCATCGACAGGAACTACTGTGTTGCCCGAAAGATTTCGCCCGAGAATGCACGCGTGTTCGAAAAAGGTTCGACGATTCAACTTGGCGACTTCACCGTCACTTCCTTTGCCGTTCCCCACGACAGTTCCGACTGCATGGGCTACTGTATTGAGGTCGATGGCGTGACTTTCTGCCTCATTACCGATGCCGGAAAAATCACCGATGACATCAAACCCTTCATCAGCCGCGCCAACTATCTGGTTATCGAAGCCAACCATGATGAAGAGATGCTTCAATCAGGACCTTATCCACAATATCTGAAAGACCGCGTACACAGTCAGAAAGGACACCTCTCTAACAAGGAATGCGCCATTGCGCTTGCCGAGAATGCCACGCCCGAACTGCGCCATGTCTGGCTCTGTCACCTCAGCGAGGAAAACAACCATCCCGAATTGGCACGCAAGACAGTTGAGATGACGCTTCAGAGTTATGGCATCGTGCCCGGAAAGGATTTCCTGCTCGACGTGTTGAAACGAAAGGTGCCCAGTGAAGTCTTTGATCTCGTCTGATGATGCTCCCGACGGCTTTTTTCCTAGGTTCAAAAGCCGTTCACAAATTGTTCACATCTGTGCAAGGCGTTTGCACTTTTTGTGCAACGCATCTGCACAGTTTGTGCGCATCATCTGCACACTTTGTGCAACGCATCTGCACAATTTGTGCAAACCATCCGCACACTTCCTGCACAACCCGAATGGCACCGCAAGCTACGCTTTCTTGCACTCCGAGTGAAAAATAAATGGCTATTTATTTGTCAGTTTAAGCAAATCTTCGTACCTTTGCACCCGCTCTTACGAGATAGGAGCATAAAATTCAAACCTCATTAAACAAAAAACAAAAGAAAATGGCAACAAAAATCAGATTGCAACGCGGCGGCCGCAAGGGCTATGCTGTCTATCGCATCGTTATTGCTGACGTACGCGCACCACGTGATGGTAAATTTACTGAAAAGATTGGTACTTACAATCCAAACACCAATCCTGCCACAGTAGATTTGAATTTCGACCGTGCCCTCTATTGGGTAGAAGTAGGCGCTCAGCCCACTGACACAGTTCGCAACATCCTCAAGAACGAGGGCGTTTACCTGATGAAGCATCTCCGCGGAGGTGTGAAGAAGGGTGCTTTCGACGAGGCTGCCGCTCAGAAGAAGTTCGATGCCTGGAAGGCTGACAAGCAGAAGGGTCTCGACGCTGTAGCTGCTAGTGAGAGCAAGGCCAAGAAGGAAGCTGCCGCCAAGGAACTGGAGGCAGAGAAGAAAGTGAACGAGGCCATCGCCAAGAAGGTAGCCGAGAAGAAGGCTGCAGAGGCTGCTGCTAAGGCAGAGGCTGAAGCTGCTAAGGCTGCTGAAGAGGCTGCTGCCGAGGCTCCCGCTGAGGAAGCACCTGCAGAGGCTCCCGCCGAGGCTTAAATCGCTTACTTTCGTTCAAGTAAGAAATTACCGGGGATGGATGTTTGGGCATCCGTCCCTTTTTTCATTCCATTCGCTATGCATATTGTTGAGATTCCGTCCTTTTTCCCTCCCTATGGCGGCGAGTTCTGCCTGGAGCAGGCCAAGGCGCTGCAGGCCTTAGGCCATCGTGTGGCAATCGTCAGCAATGTGCAGCTCTCTGTCAAGAAGAGTGTTCCTGAATTTATTACCCTGCCTTACCGTCACCATGATCGGGAGATGGACGGCGTTAGCGTCTATCAGTCGTATATGCGGGGCATTCCCAAGTGTTACCGCTTGAATGCAGAACGCTGGATTCGCACTACGAAGCAGCTGTTTGCTGAATATGTGGCAGCCAACGGCAAACCGGACGTCATTCATGCACATTGCTGCAAGTGGGCTGGCTGCGCAGCCATGCAACTGAGTGCAACCTTCGGCATACCTTCTATTATTACGGAGCATCTCTCAAAGATGATCTATGAGCAGGAGTTCGGTCCCGACTTTAAAGACTGCTGGTTCGTGCCGATGCTTCGCGAGGCCTATGAGCATGCCGACCGTGTGGTTACCGTTTCGGAAGAATTGGTTGAGAGTCTCGCGCCTGTTTTCGGCAGCAATTATCGTTGGAAGTATATTCCCAACATGATTGATACGGATTTCTTTGCTTATCGTGAACGTCAGCGTGAGGAACATGGATTCAGGTTCTGCTGTCTGGCTAATTTCTGGCCGCTGAAGGGATATGACGTTCTGCTGGATGCCTTTGACCAACTTCCCGCCGGCACCACGCTTGATATCGCAGGAGGAGGAACCGACAGCAAGGCTTGTCGCCAATTGATAGCCGCTCATCGCCGTCATCACGATGTGCATCCGCATGGGCGCATCAGCCGGCAGGCTGTTCGTGATTTGCTCTACAATACTGATGCCTTGGTGCTTGCGAGCAAGAGCGAGGTGCAGCCTTTGAGCCTCATGGAGGCTATGAGTACGGGCATTCCGGTTATTGCAACAGAAGTGACTCCCCGTTCATTGCGGATAGGAGAGGGTTGCCATATCGTTCCCATAGGCGATGCAGACGCGCTTGCCCGTATGATGGAAAAGGTAAGTCGGCAGGATTACGATGGGCGGGAAGTGTCGGAAATCATCACGCGCAGTTTTTCTCCCAAGGCCGTTGCCCGTGAATTGGAGCAGTTGTTCCAGGAGGTCGTGGAAGGCTAAAGGCGTTTCAGGCAAACCGCTACCTTTCTTATCATAAGCGCCACATTCCAAAGCAGTTCACTCTTCATGACCGTCCTTACCAAACTTGTAAGGGCTGTATTCTTAATTTTCAACTGATTTCCCAGATGCGTAGCCTTTGAGGCAAGCGCCTTGTTATGAGAGCGGAATGCGTGCATGTAGAGTGCAAAAAGCCTTTTGCTGAGGTGTGCCTCAATTTTTTCAGTCCTTTTGTAATAGTGATCGGCGAGATAAACCCGAAGCGAAGTGGTCTGTTCCATGAAACGGAACTGCTTTTCTTCATCTGGCTGGTTTGAGATAGTGCCATCACTCATGTTGTAGTTCAGCGTAATATCAGGCAGATAGGCAATTTCCCCGGCTGATGCCATCATGAACGAAAGCTGAAGGTCTTCGCACCCAAAGCCCTGATTACGAAAGAGATACTCATCCTTCTGGTAAGCCTTCAGGAAGGTGTCTTTGCGATAAAGGGAAGTACACAAGTGGATAATGGGCCTTGATGTCTGGGTGATAATGTCTTCGAGCATCATCTTGCCGTCGGTGATTGGTGAAGAATAGTGTTGCGGAGCAGCCGGCCGGACTGCGCCGTCGGTTTGTGATGTGATTTGCCAGTCTGTGTGAACCAAAGTCACTTCGGGATGATTCTCAAGAATAAGCAGTTCTTTTTCCAGCTTTTGGTTGTCTATCCAGTAGTCGTCACCCGCGCAATCAGCTATGTATGCCCCTTTGCATGCCAGCAGACAATCGAAATAGTTGTTCTGGATGCCCTTATTGGGATTGTTGGCAAGGATTCTGATCTTATCGGGATGTGCTTGCTGATAGGCATTGCAGACAGCAAGAGTTCCGTCCGTGGAGCAGTCTTCACCGATGACAATCTCATAGGGGAGATGACACTCCTGACTGAGGATACTGTCGAGCGTTCGGCCGATGGTGTCCTCTTGATTGTAGGTGCAGACTATGACGGAAATCATGTTCTCCATGTCCTCGATTGATTAAAGCCTTCCCAGCAGGTAAAGCATCATCTTCCTTCCGAATTTGTGCTTGATGATTTTGCCGAAGAGTTTGTATTTTGACGTATAGTTCTTGTCGGGTAGGGGGAAGAGTCCTTCCTTCTCCAGTCGCTTGAGTCGTTCTTCAAGCTGATGCTCGGAGTGGGTCTTCGTAATGATGTTGTAGATGTAGTCCATCGTGAGCTGAGCCACGCGCCGTTGCAGGGCGACTCTTTCAGCAGTAGGAAGCGACTGTGACAGGCGGTTGAGATAGAGTATCACGTCTTCGCTGTCCTTGAATCGTTTGGCAAGTGCGCGAGACGTATCCTTGTGGGTTACCGATCCATCGTGGATTCTGTAGAAGTAGGCAACGGTATCTGTGGCGTACAGTTTCTCGGTGCGCAGGATCAGTTGGGGTGTGAATTTCTCGTCTTCGCCATATTCCAGCCCTTCGGTAAAACGCAGGTCCATGAGCAGCTTCTTCTTGAATATGTAGCCGCAGGCAGAAGCCCTCAGGTTGTTGTGCTGCATATATTCGCTGCCGGAATAAGGGCCGTTGAAGAGGTAGGGGGTATCTACGTCATCTTCCTCATTGGTAAAGTTGAAGACAACCATGTCGGGCTCTCTGTATCTCACCACGTCGAGCACATGCTCGTATCCTGAATCGACGAGGGTGTCATCTGCATCCACAAACTGAATGAACTGACCGCTTGCGCAGCTGATGCCTCTATTGCGGGCTGCGCTTACACCATTGTTGGCTTGTCTGACGTAGAGTATTTTGTCACGACAGTCAAGAAGACCGCCAAGCGGACTTTCATCAGAGCCGTCGTCAACGATGATGATTTCGCGCTCTTCTTCGGTAAGCGTCAACGCAAAGATGCTGTCCAGACATTCGTGAAGCATACTCAATGGCTCGTTGTGGTAGGTCACGATGAAACTGACAAGCGGTTGTTTCTGATTCTGCATATATCGGATGTGTTATTTGTGCCACAAAGGTACACATTATTTTATAATAAAAGACTGAAAAGAGCGTTTTATTTTTTGAAGATGGAAAATAAGAACAAACAAAGCGCCTATCAGCATGTCTTGAAGTACACCAGCATATTTGGCGGCATTCAGGGACTCAACATATTGGTCTCGATTGTGCGTACCAAGCTGGTGGCTCTCATTCTGGGTCCTGAGGGTATGGGCTTGATGTCGCTCTTCAGTTCTACGATCAAGTTTGTTTCCGACTCAACCAATCTCGGCATCGGCACAAGTGCCGTGAGGGATTTGTCGGAGGCATTCGAACGGGACGACGCAAAAATCAATGAGACGGTGATGACCGTACGCACGTGGAGCTTCCTCACGGCACTCGCCGGAACATTGCTGTGCATCGTGCTGAGTCCGTTGCTCAACAAGTTCACCTTCAGCTGGGGCGACCATATTTTCCATTTCATTCTCCTCTCGCCGGTGGTAGGCATGATGGCCGTCACGAGCGGTGAACTGTCCATCCTGAAAGGAGCCCGCCGGCTGAAGAGCCTTGCCAAGATTTCCATCTATGGCGTATTCCTATCGGTCATCATAAGCGTTCCCATTCTTTATCTGATGGGGCAGCGGGGTATCATTCCTTCGCTTATCCTGCTTGCATTCGTGCAGATGCTGCTAGTCATTATCTTTAGCTTTCGGCTTTATCCCATCCGGTTGTCGTTCAGCAAGTCGTCCATCAGCAAGGGCATGAGCATGGTTCGCCTGGGTGTGGCTTTCGTGATAGCGGGAGTGATGGGCAGCGGTGCCGATTTCATCATCCGTTCCTACCTGAACTATACGGATTCGCTCGATGCCGTAGGCTTGTATAATGCGGGCTATATGATGACGATGGTCTATGCGGGTATGGTTTTCTCGGCCATGGAAACCGATTTCTTCCCCCGTCTTTCAGCGGTAAACAAGGATGTTGCGGCGAGCAACCTGACCATCAACCGGCAGATTGAAGTGTCGCTGCTGATCCTGTCGCCCATGGTGGTGGCCTTGATTGTTGCCCTCCCGATCATCATTCCCCTGCTATACAGCGGAAAGTTCATGCCCGTTCTCGATATGGTTCAGATAGCTTCGCTGGCACTCTACCTTCGTGCCGTCAATCTGCCCGTACAGTATCTTTCGTTGGCTAAGGGCGACTCCCTGTCGTATATGCTGATTGAGGCTATCTACGACATACCCATCGTATTGCTGATTATCCTGCTCTATGGCGACTTTGGCATGAAAGGCATTGGCTTTGCACTACTTGCATGCAGCATCATTGACTTCGTGGCAACGCTTATCTACACCTACAAGAAATACCATTACAGCCTTTCGCGGCAGGTGGTCAGCTACATGATGCTGCAACTGCCCATCGGTATTGCTGTCTATATCGTGACCCAGACGCTTCATGGATGGACGTATTGGGCTATGGGCGTTTTGCTCTTCGTAGCCAGTGCCGGCATTTCCCTCCAGATACTTCAGCAGAAGACTGCCCTGTGGAATAGCCTGAAGCGCAAACTGAAGGGAGGGCACGATGAGTAAGGTAAGTGTACTAGTGGCGGTATATAATGCGGAGAAGTATCTGCGCGAATGCCTGGATTCTCTCTGCCGCCAGACCTTACAAGACATCCAGATTGTATGCGTGGATGATGCGAGCAACGATCATTCTTTGGAGATTCTCAATGAATATGCCCATCGTGACAGCCGATTTCTTGTAAGACAGATGCCCCAAAACTCGGGCCATGCCGCAGCCCGCAACGAAGGCCTGAAATATGCCGATGGTGAATATGTATGCTTCCTCGACAGTGATGACTATCTGTCAGATGATGCGCTTCAGCTGATGGTGAGCGAGTTTGAAAGTCATCCACAAGCGGATTGCGTGCTCTTACGTCTGATTCTTTTCTATCAGAATGGACGCAAAGAAGAGTTTTCCATGGATGACTTCAGCGCCATATCGGGTGAAACGGCTTTCCGGAAAAGCCTTAATTGGAGTGGTATTCACGGTATCTATGGTGTGAGAAACTCGATCCAAAAGAAGTATCCCTACGACGAGAGCGCCATGCTCTTCAGCGATGAAAACACAACCCGTATTCACTTTCTGGTTTCACGCGAAGTCCGTTCATGCGAAGGCATCTATTATTACCGTCAGCATGAGGTTTCCATGACCCACGCCGTAAGCTGCCGTCGTTTTGACAAGATGAAAGCTACGCTGAGCCTGCTCAACCAACTGAAGGCAATGGATGTTAAGGACGAGGTCGTACACGAACTGAACGAAAAGGTTTGGATGACGGTCATCGACCAGTATATGGACTATTTCAGATACCGCCCGTTGCTAACGGAAGCCGACAGACAATACGCACTCTCGCAAATCAGGCAAGGATGGCAGAGGGCAGACTTCGACGGAGTACCGTTGCGCTTGCTATTGAAACCCGGTTATATGCCGTTGCGGTTTTCATGGAATCTTTTCCGCATGCAGGAGGAAATATACTTTTCATTACGCAAGCTAATCGGGCGTATTTGAAAAAAATAGCGGCAAATGTTTGAGATTTCCATAATTAATCCTTATCTTTGCGGATGAAATGACACTGATTATTATTGCCATATTGTTGATTGGATATGTGCTGATTGCCACGTCGAGCATCACGCACATCAACAAAGCTGCCTCGGCGGTCTTCGCCGGAACTGTGGGGTGGGTGCTCTATATATGCTGGGGCACGGACTACGTGATGGCCCAGCATCCCGATGATTACATCAACTGGTTGGCCGGAGCCAATGCCACCAGCGTTGCCGTGAAGGAATACATCGCCAGCAATATCTTCCTTTCCTATGTGGGAAGAGGAGCAGAGATTGTGCTCTTCCTGCTGGCCACGATGACGATTGTGGAAATCCTCAACAATAACGGATGCTTTGACTTCCTTACACAGATGATGCGCACGCGCAACAGCCGCAAACTGCTCTGGCTGATGACGGCCATCACCTTCCTGATAAGCGCCAACCTGGACAATATCACCACTACCACGATGATGCTGATGATCATGCACGACATCGTTCCGGCGCGCCGCCAGCGGATGATCTATGGTTCGGCCATCGTGGTGGCAGCCAACTGTGGAGGCGCACTCACCGTTATCGGCGACCCCACGGGGCTCGTGCTTTGGACCAACGGATGGGTGACGGCTACCAATTTCTCCATGGCACTCATGATTCCGTGCCTCATTTCATGGGCCGTTCCCACGTTCTGGCTTTCCCGCATGTTGCCTGAAAGGATTGATTCCCAATGGCGCACGATGCCTTACCGTGGCGACGATACGAACCTGAAGATCTGGCAACGCCTCGTGATGCTCATTGTGGGAATCGGCGGTCTGTGGTTCATTCCAACGTTCCATAACATCACCAAACTTTCGCCGTTCCTCGGAGCGTTGTGCGTGCTGAGCGTGCTCTGGATCGTGAACGAGGTGATGAACCGCAAGTTGAATGATGTTGACAAGATGATTCAGCGGCGCGTTCCTTTCGTGCTTCAGTATGGAGTGGTTCAGTTGGCCCTTTTCGTGATGGGCATCATGCTTGCCATCGGAGTGGTTCATGAGACAGGAGCCATTGCATGGCTTGGCCGTTGGTGTACGGATCATATAAATAATGTATGGCTGATGGGTGCTATTGCCGCGGCTTTCAGCACGGTGCTCGACACGTTTGCATCGGCCATGAGTTTCATTTCCCTTTTCCAGCATCTTCCTCAGAATGATGTATTCTGGAAAGTTATCGCCTATTCCACGGCCATGGGAGGCTCTACGCTGATGATCGGTTCCATAGCGGGATTGGCCCTGATGAAGATGGAACACATCCGCGTGGGTTGGTATCTGCGCAATGTGGGATGGGTGGTTGCCCTGTCGTGGCTGATGGGAATGGCCGTGCTCTACTTCATGAACTGATACATGTAACCAAATTAATATTATTACTATGTCGAGAATCAAAACTATCGGAGTGCTGACTTCAGGAGGCGATGCCCCTGGAATGAATGCGGCCATACGTGCCGTCACGCGTGCTGGTATCTACAACGGTTTCCGGATAAAAGGTATCTACCGCGGCTACGACGGCCTCATCAAAGGCGAAGTGAAGGAGTTTACCACGGAGGACGTGAGTGGAATTGTCACCCGTGGCGGAACGATTCTGAAGACGGCTCGTTCTAAAGAGTTCACTACGCCCGAAGGCATGCAAAAGGCGTACGAAACCTGTATAAAGGAAGAAATTGACGCCTTGGTCGTGATTGGTGGAAACGGCTCGCTTACCGGTGCACGTAATTTCGGCATGGAGTTTGATTTTCCGGTCATCGGTCTTCCGGGCACAATCGACAATGACCTTTACGGAACTGATTCGACCATTGGCTATGACACCACGATGAACACGATTATGGAGTGTGTGGACCGCATCCGCGACACCGCGAACTCCCACGAACGCATCTTCTTCGTGGAGGTGATGGGGCGCGATGCCGGTTTCCTGGCTCAAAATTCGGCTATTGCTTGCGGTGCCGAGGCTGCCATTATCCCCGAGGACATGACCGATGTTGACCAGTTGGCTCAGTTTATGGGCCGTGGCATCCGTAAGTCGAAGAAGTCGTGTATCGTCATCGTTTCCGAAAGTCCCAAGTGTGGCGCGCTCTACTATGCCGACCGCGTGAAGAAGGAATTCCCTGAGTTTGACGTTCGCGTGTCTATTCTTGGTCACTTGCAACGTGGCGGTTCTCCCTCTGCTCACGACCGTATCTTGGCCAGCCGCACGGGTGTGGGTGCCATTGAAGCTATCAAGCAGGGGCAGCGCAACGTGATGGTTGGCGTACGCAATAATGAAGTGGTCTATGTTCCTTTCAGCGAGTGCATCCGCACCGATAAGCCATTCGACCGCAAACTGATCAAAGTACTAGACGAGCTTAGCATATAACATACCCAATCTGACGGATGATACTTTGAAGCGCAAAGTATCATCCGTTGCCTTTCAAAGTATCATCCGTTGGAAGCCAAAGTATCATCCATTGAAAACACATTTGGCATAAGCTTTCTTATAGTTTTAGTACCGAACGAAGGAATCGGGGCGTGTAACCACGGTCACTCTTCGCTACTTCTTCGGGCGTTCCGGCAGAAAGCAGTTCGCCGCCTTTGCGTCCGCCTTCGGGTCCCATGTCTATAATCCAGTCGGCCAGTTTGATGACATCCAGGTTGTGCTCAATGATGATGACCGTATTGCCGCGGTCAACCAACCGCTGAAGCACATCCATCAGGATGCGGATGTCCTCGAAATGGAGTCCCGAAGTGGGTTCGTCCAGAATGTAGAGCGTCTTACCCGTATCGCGCTTGGATAGTTCCGTGGCCAGTTTCACGCGCTGGCTTTCGCCGCCAGATAGGGTAGTGGAGGGCTGGCCGAGCTTGATGTAACCCAGTCCGACGTCTTGGATAGTTTTGATTTTACGGAGGATTTCAGGCACGTTCTCGAAGAATTCCACGGCCTGGTTGATGGTCATGTCCAGGATATCGGCTATCGATTTTCCTTTGTAGCGTACCTCAAGCGTTTCGCGGTTATAGCGTTTGCCGTGGCACACTTCGCATGGAATCATCACGTCGGGCAGGAAATTCATTTCGATACTCTTATAACCGTTACCATTGCATGCTTCACACCGGCCTCCCTTCACATTGAATGAGAAGCGACCGGGCTTATAGCCGCGTATCTTTGCTTCGGGCAAGTTTACGAAAAGCGAGCGAATATCCGAAAAAACACCTGTATAGGTAGCCGGATTTGAGCGCGGCGTACGGCCTATGGGGCTTTGGTCCACATTGACCACCTTATCTATATTATCGATACCTTCCACTGAATCATAGGCCATTGGTTTCTTCAGCGAACGGTAGAAATGTTGGGAGAGAATCGGCTGAAGCGTCTCGTTGACAAGTGTCGATTTGCCCGAACCGCTCACGCCCGTCACGAGGATGAGTTTTCCCAGGGGGAAATCCACGTCAACGTTTTTCAGGTTGTTGCCCTTGGCACCACGGATACTGATGAACTTGCCGTTGCCTTCCCTTCTTGTGGCGGGTATCTCGATTGATTTCTCACCCGTGAGATATTGCGCGGTAAGGGTCTTTTCAGCATCGGGCGAAAGCATTTTCTCTGGCGTGCCCTGAAAAACCACTTGTCCGCCTTTGCGACCAGCCTTGGGGCCGATGTCAACGATATAGTCGGCATTGCGCATCATCTCTTCATCGTGTTCCACCACGATGACCGTATTGCCGATATCACGGAGATCCTTCAGGGAGGTGATGAGCCGCTCATTGTCGCGCTGATGCAGGCCGATGCTCGGTTCGTCAAGGATATAAAGCACGTTAACCAGTTGTGAGCCGATTTGTGTAGCCAGGCGTATTCGCTGGCTTTCTCCGCCTGAGAGTGTACCCGACTGACGGTCGAGCGCCAGATAGTCGAGGCCTACTTCGAGCATGAAATCGATGCGGGTGCGTATTTCCTTCAGGATTTCCGCCGCAATCTGTTGTTGCTGGGGCTCCATGTGTTGCTCCACCTCCATGCACCAGTCCTTCAGTTCCGCAAGGTCCATGTTGGCCAAGTCGCTGATGTTCTTGTCCCATATCTTATAGGAAAGCGATTCGCGGTTGAGCCGTTGGCCTTTGCATTCGGGACAGGTACACTCGGCCAGAAACTGGTCGGCCCACTTCTGTCCGCTCACGGAATCGTCGTTATCCATCACGTTTTGCAGGTATTTCACCACGCCGTCGAAGCTGATGAAATAATCGCTCGTGGTATGAACCACCTCCTTCGGAATCTTCAGATTCTCAAGCGAGCCATAGAGAATCTCGTTGAGTGCATCCGCGGGAATGTCGGCAATGCGCGACTTGAGTTCAAGGTCGTACTTCTTCAGGATGGCCTCAATCTCCCAGAATATCATCTGGTTCTTGTATTTGCCCAAGGGAGCAATGCCTCCGTCGTGGATGGAAAGCTTGTCATTGGGTATCACCTTCTTGAGGTCAATCTGATTGATGTAGCCCAGTCCCTTACATACGGGGCAGGCACCTTCGGGCGAGTTGAACGAGAACTTATTGGGAGCGGGGTCGCCATAGGATATTCCGCTGGTGGGGCACATCAGGCGCTTCGAATAGTGCTTCACCTCGCCCGTGTCCTTATCCATGATCATCAGTAGTCCGTCGCCTTGCTTCATGGCCGTTGCAACACTCTTGCGCAGGCGGTCGTCGCTGACGGTGTCGAGTCCGTTGACAGCCATCTTGTCGATCACCACCTCAATATTGTGGTTCTTGTAGCGGTCAACCTTCATGCCCCGTTGTATTTCGAGCACCTCGCCGTCCACGCGTATATAGAGGTAGCCCTTGCGGCGCATGCTTTCAAAGAGTTCACGGTAGTGGCCCTTACGATTACGGATGAGCGGAGCCAGGATGAAAATGCGACGCCCCTGGTAGGCCTGTCCGATCATTTCGAGCACCTTCTCTTCGGTGTATTTCACCATCTTTTCGCCCGTCATGTAGCTATAAGCCGTACCTGCACGAGCGAAGAGCAGACGCAGATAGTCATAGACTTCGGTGATGGTTCCTACGGTGGATCGCGGGTTCTTGTTGGTGGTCTTCTGCTCAATGCTGATGACCGGCGAGAGTCCGGTAATCTTATCCACGTCCGGGCGCTCCATATTGCCGAGGAAATTGCGGGCGTATGCGGAGAAGGTCTCTATATAGCGACGCTGACCTTCGGCAAAGATGGTATCGAAGGCCAAAGATGATTTTCCAGAGCCGGAAAGACCGGTAATGACGGTAAGAGAGTTGCGGGGAATCTCGACGTCGATATTCTTCAGGTTATGGACGCGAGCCCCCCATACGTTTATCTTTTCTGTTTCTTTTTGCATATGAAGTATAAATCCTGAAAATGCTTTTTAAGGTGTGTTGGTAGAGCTGGATCCTTCGGTGTAGCCGCGTAGCAGGTTGACATCCCTGCGGATATGGTATTCGTAGCCATCGGCTCCCTTGGCCACCACGTTGACGAAATAAACTCCCTGCTTCACGGGCTTGCCGTTGAATGTGCCGTCCCATCCGCCATTGGGGTCGGTCCAGGAATATAGTTTCTGCCCCCAGCGGTTATAGATGGTGGCACGAAACTCCACGATACTCTGGCAGACCTTTGCTTTATAGATATTGTTCCAGCTATCGCCATTGGGAGAGAACGCATTGGGGAATTCCAGCTTACTTTCCTTGATGGTAAAACGGAGAGAGTCAGTTTCGACCGAAGTCTGTTTACCGTTGGAGTCGGTGTATGTATAGACAAGGTTTACCCTAAACTCACCCGCCCTGGTGAATGTTTGTTCAAACTCCTCATTGTAGTTGACGATATTAAACGACGTGTCGCCAGTCTTATGAATTGACCACTGATAATTCATCGTGTACCCGACGGTGTTTTCGGCATTAGCCCGGAATCTTAGCGTCAAAGGAGCCTGCTCTGTCAATGACTCCGTGGTGTGAAGTATCTTGAGCTGCCCAAGCGAATCTGTATATTCGGCGGTAGGAGAAACTATCGGAAGTTCGTCGGCCAAGGCTGGAAAAGCCATGAAAAGAGCCGCTGAAAGTGCAAATAATTGTTTTATTTTCATTTTAGTTCGACTTTAATGCGCAAAGATACGCATTTTTTTGTATTTTTGCATTCGAAATCTAAAAGAATTATTGAAATGAGACATTATTTAAGATATGGAGTGCTGGTAGCACTAATGGTTTTCACGGTGATTAACAACGTAATGGCAACCGGCAAGACGGATGTGCGCAAGCGCGAAGTGCGTGTGGGCATTATGCTTCCGTTGCATGACGTGGATGGCGACGGACGGCGCATGGTGGAGTTCTACCGTGGAATTCTGCTTGCCGTTGACGACTTGAAGAAGGAGGGTATCTCCGTTGACATTCATGCCTGGAATGTGAACATTGACGCAGATATCCGCCAGACGTTGCTGATGGAAGGAGCGGATAAGTGTGACCTCATCTTTGGCCCGCTCTATACGAAGCAAGTGCCGCAACTGGCTGAGTTTGCAAAGGCCTATAATATAAAGGTGGTGATTCCTTTCTCCATCAGTGGTGACGATGTCACGAAATGTCAGCAAATCTTTCAGGTATATCAGTCGCCCGAAAAGCTGAACGAGAAGACGATACAGAGTTTTATAGGCCGTTTTGCCGGTTACCATCCGATTTTTATCGATTGTAATGATCCTGATAGCAAGAAGGGCAGTTTCACCCAAGGACTTCGTCAGGCCCTGGAGAAAAAAGGCATTACCTACAACATCACCAACCTCAATTCTCCCTACGAGAACTTCGTAAAAGCATTTACCTTGGACAAGCCCAACGTGGTGGTGCTCAATTCTGCCCGCTCACCGGAGCTTACGGCTGCATACAAGAAGCTTGACGAGCTGAGACTGAACAACTCTGCCGTGAAGATATCCATGTTCGGCTATACGGAATGGCTCATGTACGAGCGCAACAACATGGCCAAATTCGTTCAGTATGACACTTATGTGCCCGCTACATTCTACCTGAATGTTTCAGCCCAGAACACACGTACCTTGTTGCAAGACTACAACCGCTGGTTCCATGCACCCATGATGGAAGAGTATATTCCACGCTTTGCCATTACGGGCTACGACCAGGCCTGCTTCTTCATTCGCGGCTTGCATGAATACGGTGACAATTTCGACGGTAGCAAGAGCGTGAAACCGTCCGTTCAGACCCCCTATCGTTTCGAAAGAGTAGGGAAGAAGGGCGGCTATCAGAATCAGGTGTTTCAGTTCATTCATTATAACACCAATGGGGCTATCTCCATCGTGAACTTTTAATGAATAAGATGAGGAAGATATTCGTTCTGCTGACACTCTTTATAGCATGCCACCTGAGCTTGGAGGCTCAGGTCGGAGAGCATCGTAATGATTTTGCCATCGGTGTGAATGGCGGCTATGTGCTGAGTAATGTTTCGTTCGTGCCTACGGTGTCGCAGACTTTTCATGGCGGCCTCACGGGCGGATTATCCTATCGCTATGTTTGCGAGAAGTATTTCAAGTCTATCTGCTCCATCTATGGAGAAATCAATTACGCGCAGATCGGTTGGAAAGAGGAAATCCTCGACATCGAGGACAAGCCCGTAATCAATCAGGAAACAGGCCTCGAAGAGCAATTCCAGAAGACTCTCAGCTATATCCAGTTCCCCATCATGGCCCGTCTGGCTTGGGGACGTGAACGCAAGGGATTCAATTTCTTCTTCCAGGTGGGACCTCAGTTTGGCCTCTATCTGAGCGAGAAGGTGAAATCAAACTTTGAACTGGAGAAGCGGAATGTGGACGACCGCGTGAACAAGATCATCGAACAAGACACGATGAAAGTGGAGAACAAGTTCGACTACGGTATAGCCGGAGGTCTTGGCCTGGAGTATTCGCATCCCAAAGTGGGCCACTTCATCATCGAAGGCCGTTATTACTATGGCCTGGGCAACATCTATCATGACAGTAAGCGCGACTTTTTCGGCCGTTCCAACTTCGGTAACATCGTTGTCAAACTTACTTACCTGTTTGATATATTTAGGACTAAAAACGACAAAATAAAATAATTATGTTTGAAAATCAACCTAAAGGTCTATTTGCGCTGGCTCTCGCCAATACGGGAGAGCGCTTCGGTTACTACACGATGCTTGCAGTGTTTGCATTGTTTTTGAGGGCAAACTATGGATTGTCACCGGCTTTGGCAGGTACCATCTATAGCGCTTTCCTCATGTTTGTGTATTTCTTCCCGCTGTTTGGTGGTATGCTTGCCGACAAGTTTGGCTTTGGTCGGATGGTTACCACGGGTATCATCATCATGTTTGCAGGCTATCTGCTGTTGAGCGTCCCCCTGGGAGGCAACACGTTTGCCCTCATTGTGATGCTGGCCGCCCTGTTGCTGATTGGCTTCGGCACCGGACTGTTCAAGGGCAACCTGCAGGTAATGGTGGGCGACTTGTATAACGACCCGAAGTATAAGGACAAGCGCGATGCGGGTTTTTCCATTTTCTACATGGCCATTAACATCGGTGCATTGTTTGCTCCCACGGCCGCCATCAAGATTAAGGAGTATGCCGAGAACACGCTGGGCTATTCCAGCAACGATGCCTATCACTTCTCGTTTGCTGTGGCTTGTGTGTCGCTGATTCTGTCAATAGCCATCTATTACATCTTCCGCTCTACGTTCCGTCATACCGAGGGAGGAAGCAAGAAGAAGGACCAGGCTGCCGATGTGGCCGTCGAGGAACTGAGCAAGGAAGAGACCAAACAGCGTATTGTTGCCCTGTGCCTCGTGTTTGCCGTTGTGATTTTCTTCTGGATGGCCTTCCATCAGAACGGACTCTCGCTGACCTATTTTGCCGATGAGTTCACGGCTAACTCTGCCTCGGGATTGCAGGCCATGTGCTTCGACGTATGGAATCTCGTGGCTATCATCTTTATCGTGTATGGCCTGTTCTCAGTTTTCCAGTCGAAGACATCTAAGGGCCGCGGCATTGCCTGTGCTGTGGTTATCCTTGCCGTTGCTTTCCTATGCTGGAAATACAGTCAGCTTTCAGGCAGCATAGATGTTTCTGCCCCCATCTTCCAGCAGTTCAACCCCTTCTATGTGGTGGCACTGACTCCGGTCTCGATGGCTATCTTCGGTTCATTGGCCGCCAAGGGAAAAGAGCCCTCGGCTCCGCGTAAGATTGCCTACGGTATGATAGTGGCAGCTGTGGCCTATGCCCTGATGGCATTCGGTTCGTTCGGACTTCCCATGCCTCAGACGGTAATGGGTGCCGACGGCAATCCTGTTGCCGTTCATGTGGCCGACGTCACTCCTAATCTGCTGATTTCCGTTTACCTGATTCTCACATTCGGTGAGCTGCTCCTGTCGCCCATGGGTATCTCGTTCGTGTCGAAGGTTGCACCTCCCAAGTATAAGGGCATGATGATGGGCGGATGGTTTGTCGCTACAGCCATCGGTAACCAGCTTGTGGTAGTCGGTGGACTGCTGTGGGGAGCCGTTCCTCTCTGGGTTTGCTGGAGCGTGTTCCTTGCTGTCTGCCTCATTGCGGCCATCTTCATGTTTGTCATGATGAAACGCCTGGAGAAGGTATGCTGAGAAAGCAGCGCTACGAAACCATTCTTGCTTATTTCAGCGAGAAGATGCCGAAAGTCACTACCGAGCTCGAATTCGGTAGTGTCTTTCAGCTTTTGGTGGCTACGGTTCTGAGTGCCCAATGTACCGACAAGCGTATCAATCAGGTGACCCCAGAGCTTTTCAGCCATTATCCCGATGCTGCTTCCATGTCGAGGGCTGAGGTGGAAGACATCCTGGAACTGATCCGTTCGGTCAGTTACCCGAACTCCAAGGCGAAGCACTTGTCGGAGATGTCGAAGATGATCGTGAGCGATTTCGGCGGTGAAGTGCCCGACACGATGGAAGACTTGCAGAAGCTTCCCGGAGTAGGGCGTAAGACGGCAAACGTGATTCAGGCCGTGGCTTTCGGTCGGAGTGCAATAGCCGTTGACACCCATGTCTTTCGGGTGAGTCATCGGTTAGGATTGGTCTCATCCAAGGCCAGCACGCCTACCAAAGTGGAGGAGGAGCTGAAGAAGTACATACCCGAAGACCAGCGCGCCGATGCCCACCATTGGCTCCTGCTTCATGGCCGCTATATCTGCCAGAGCCGGAAGCCGAAATGCGAGCAATGCCCCTTCGACAGTTTTTGCCCGAAACATCTTGACAACAGTAAAATCAACAAATAAGATGGAAACAAAGAGAATCCTGCAATACCTGAAGGATATTGCTGCCAATAATAACCGAGAGTGGTTTCATGCCAACAAGGCCGAATACGACGCCGTCCGTAAGAGTTTCAACGACGGTATAGCCCAGGCTATCGGGCGCATATCAGAGTTCGATGAGAGCATAGCCCATCTGGCCGTGAAGGATACGGTCTATCGGTTCAACCGCGACACGCGCTTCTCGCCCGACAAGTCGCCCTACAAGCGGCACCTTGGTGCCTATATCTCCGCTCATGGCAAGAAGTCGCTCCACGGAGGCTACTATATCCATCTCGAACCGGGCAATTGTATGCTGGCCGTGGGCAGCTACTGGTTGCCTACGAATATCCTCACCTCATGCCGCAATGAGATCATGGCCAACATTGACACGTGGCGCAAGATCGTAGAAAGCCCCAAGTTCGTCAGTTTCTTCGGTCGCCCCGAAGACGTGCATCAGGGCGAAAGCGAAATGTGGCCCGTGGATAAGAAAGGTTTCGGCATCACCCATCTGAAGTCGGCCCCCGCTGGTTTTCCGCGCGACTATGAATTCATCCAATACCTGAGGATGAAGGATTATTGTTGTTGGAAGTTAGTGCCCGACACATTCTTCGAAAATGAAAAATGGCTCGACGAAGCCATGAAGGTATTCAAGGTCGCCAAGCCAATGATGGATTTCGTGAATAGCGTGGTAGATGACTACGAATAGCGGGGATAGCTAGTGTGTGGCTATCCACCATGAAGTCTTTTCCTTTCCTTTCAGGGCCACTTCATTCTTGCTGGGGTCGGAGATGGTGATACCCGAGAACGTGGTGATGTCGAAAGTCAACGGCTTATTATAAATATAGGAATAGTATTTCTCCGTGTAGTCCTTGTAAGGCACGGCCTTTTCGAGTACCGACATCACCTGCTTGAAGGAATTCGTGTTCGGGCAGAGATGCTCCAGATAGCTTCCCATGTCGAAGAAAATGGTCTGCTCGAAGCCGTCCAATTTCTGAATCTCGTCCAGCTTAGATTCGTCAAGCTTATAGTTGCTGTTGATGTCTTTCATCATCAAGGCCAGCTGATCCATGTGGCGGCAGTCGATGGCCGACATCGTGGCATAGGGATATTCAGAACTGCTATATGAGCTGACGAATGCGTTTACCATCGACGAATAATTCGGAGTGGCGCTGGCCATATAGGTCCACGACGTAGCAAAGGGAGTGCCGGCTGCCAACATCTCGCAGGTGGATGCCACCAGATAGTTGGTCACTTCGCGAAGCTCGTAGGCCACCTCTACATTAGCCATGTAGCAATCGTCGAAATAGATGTATTGCATCTTCATTCCGGCATTCTTGATGGCATTGGCAAATGCGAGCACGTCCATGGAAAAGTCATTCCTATCCGAGAGGCTGCCGAAGAATCTGGTATGGGCATCGGTCATTTCGCCATGCAGGTAGTCGGCATAGGGAATGCGTATGTCGCCTGTAGGGCCGTCGAACGATTTGGCACGATAGGGATAGTTTGTCCAGTCGTCCTTGAAAGTCCATCCCACACCGTGGCTACCTACGATCATGGCGTAGTTCAGGCCGTAGGCATAGCCTTTCACGTCGTTGAGCAGCTGTGTAAACCCTTCTTCCGTGGTGTAATCGTGTCCGGAATAGTCTTTCAGCGTCTTTTTCTGAATCTTGCTTCCATCGTAGGTCACCTCGAAGAGAGACGAACGGCTGGCCGACTCACTCAGGAAGACCACCAGGCGGCTTGTGCCTAATCCGCCTTTCTTCGAGATACCCTTATAGATGCTGTCCAGATTGGCCGTGAAGTATTTATAGAGATTAGACGAAGAACCCGTCCAAGGCATATAAACAAACACGGTCTGCTTGTTGATAGTGTCAAGGTCCTCGGCCTCCGAACAACCGACAACACTTATCATCGTGCAGACAATAATCAGCAGACCAAGGATCTTTTTCATATGGCTTTAAAGTTTCTTTTTCAGTTCAGCAATTGATTCTTTCAGCGCGGCAATCTTCTCCTCGGAGTCGCTCTGCTTCTTTCTTTCAAGGGCAACGACGGCCTCGGGAGCGTTGGCCACGAAGCGTTCGTTCTGGAGCTTCTTCATCACGCCCATGAGGAATCCTTCGAGATGCTTCAGCTGGGCCTCCTGCTTCTCAATCTCGGCAGCCACGTCGATCATGTCGCCGAGGGGAACGGCAAACTCATCGGTGCCTACCATGAAGGCAGAGGCGTCGGCAGCCTTCTCGGCAACGACGTTGATAGCCTTCAGATTGGCCATCTTGCAGATCACGTCGGAATAGGCTTCGAAGTTGTTCTTGCCAACCATCTGCAACTCGAGTGCGTCCTTCTGAGGGATGTTCTTGCTATTGCGCACGGCGCGAACGCCAGAGGTGATCTGCTTCACGAGCTCGATATCGGCCACAAGCTTCCGTCCTTCCTCGGTGGGAGCGTCGATATGCATGACCTTCACCATGATGCTTTCGCCTTCCTTGCGGTCGTAGATATGCTGCCAGAGCTCTTCCGTGATGAACGGCATGAAGGGATGGAGCATTTCGAGCAGGTTCTCGAAGAATCTGAGCGTGGCATCATAGGTAAGCTGGTCGATGGGCTGCTGGTAGGCAGGCTTCACCATCTCGAGATACCAGCTGGAGAACTCATCCCAGAAGAGGCGATAGACAGCCATCAGGGCCTCCGAAATGCGGTATTTCGAGAAGAGGTCGTTCAGTTCGGCGTTCACCTCCTGGAGCTTGGCCTCAAACCAGCTCACGGCCGTCTTGCAGGCCTCGGGTTGGGGAATGTCGGCCGTCTGCCATTGCTTCACCAGGCGGAAGGCATTCCATATCTTGTTGTTGAAGTTACGTCCCTGCTCGCAGAGGCTTTCGTCGAAGAGGATGTCGTTGCCAGCAGGAGCGGAGAGCATCATACCCATGCGCACGCCGTCGGCTCCGAACTTCTCGATGAGCTCGATGGGGTCGGGCGAATTGCCGAGACTCTTCGACATCTTGCGGCCGAGCTTGTCGCGCACGATACCTGTGAAATAGACATTCTTGAAAGGCATCTTGCCTACAAACTCATAGCCGGCCATAATCATGCGCGACACCCAGAAGAAGATGATGTCGGGACCGGTCACCAAGTCGTTGGTGGGATAATAGTAGTTCAGTTCCTCGTTGCCGGGGTTGTTGATGCCGTCGAAGAGCGAGATAGGCCAAAGCCATGAGGAGAACCACGTGTCGAGCGCATCCTCTTCCTGGCGCAGGTCAGCATCCGTCACCGAGGGGTCTTTCTGCTGAGCCAGCTCCAACGCCTTCTCGCGGGTCTCGGCCACCACGAAGTCGCCTGCTTCATTATAGTAATAGGCCGGGATGCGGTGGCCCCACCAAAGCTGGCGCGAGATACACCAGTCCTGAATGTTCTCCAGCCAGTTCTTGTAGGTGTTCACGTATTTCTGGGGATAGAATTTCAGCTCGCCGTTGAGCACGGGAGGCAGGGCGATATCGGCAAAATGCTGCATCTTCAGGAACCACTGGAGCGAGAGTCGGGGCTCGATGGCCGTGTCGGGATTGCGCTCTGAGTAGCCCACTTTGTTGACATAGTCCTCAATTCTCTCCATCAGGCCGGCTTCCTGCAAATCTTTGGCAATCTGCTTGCGGCAGTCCATGCGGTCCATACCCACGTAGATGGGGCTCTGCTCCGAGATCGTGCCGTCGGCATTGAAGATGTCGATGGTCTCCAAGTTGTGGGTCTTGCCCAGCATATAGTCGTTCGTGTCGTGAGCAGGAGTGACCTTCAGACATCCGGTACCGAACTCGATGTCCACATAGCGGTCCTCAATCACGGGAATCACACGGCCCACCAGCGGAACGATGACCTTGCGGCCCTTGAGCCACTGGTTCTTCGGGTCCTTGGGGTTGATACACATGGCCGTGTCGCCCATGATGGTCTCAGGGCGCGTGGTGGCCACCACGGCGTAGAAGCCCTTCTCATCGCGGTGGATGATGTTGCCCTGGTTTTCTAGTTCTTCTAGATTATCTAGTTCAACTAGGCCATCTACGTAGTATTTCAGGTGGAACAGATGGCTTTGCTCTTCCTTGTAGATCACCTCTTCGGTAGAAAGGGCGGTCAGCGCTTTCGGGTCCCAGTTCACCATGCGGAGGCCGCGATAGATCAGTCCTTTGTTGTAGAGGTCAACGAAGACCTTGATGACGCTCTCCGAGCGCTTCTCGTCCATCGTGAAGGCGGTGCGGTCCCAGTCGCACGAGGCACCCAGCCGGCGCAGCTGCTTCAGGATGATGCCGCCATGCTCGTGAGTCCAGTCCCAGGCGTGCTCCAGGAACTGTTCGCGGGTCAGGTCGTGCTTCTTGATGCCTTCAGCAGCCAGCTTCTTCACGACCTTTGCCTCCGTAGCAATCGAAGCATGATCGGTGCCGGGCACCCAGCAGGCGTTCTTGCCTTCCATGCGTGCACGGCGCACGAGAATATCCTGAATCGTATTGTTCAGCATGTGGCCCATGTGAAGCACACCCGTCACGTTGGGGGGAGGAATGACGATCGTGTAGGGTTCACGTCCATCGGGTTTCGAACTGAACAGTTTGTTGTCCAACCAATACTGGTACCATTTTGACTCCACGGCATGTGGATCATACTTTGATGCTAATTCCATTATCTTTGTCTTGTTGTTTGATTGCGTACTTTATTTTAAAAACGCTGCAAAGGTACGAATAAAATATGAGAGCGCAAAATTTCGGCTTCCATATCCCGCAAAAATCTGTTAACAAAATATCCTCCGACCGTTAAAAATCGCAAACCATATTATTCCGCTGCAGAAACTATATTTTTCCGTTGTAGAAGTGATATTTTTGCGATGCAACAGATTTGTTTGTTCGAGGTTCAGGATTGTTACGGTGTTACGGTGTTACAGTTCTCGAAAGAGTCATTCCTATACAATATTAACATCTATATTTATATATATTATAATATATATAAATATAGATCTATTTTCTGACTTAACCTCAATCGTTTTTGGAACTGTAACACTGTAACACTGTATCACACTTCGAAATCTATATGATTACCGTATCATGCTACTACAAAATATGATTGGCGATGGCCTAATCCATCGCCTCCAGCAGATGCACGAACTGATAGTTTTTCAGTCCCCAGCGAGGAGCAATCAACAGCTCGGGAGGGCTCTGCGACACGAAGCGCTCCAGCACTAAGTCCTTGCGTAGCAATGAGATATAGTCGGCTATCAGGTGCAGGTATTCCTCCACGGTGTAGAGCGGAAATGGATGTTGCAGGTATTCTTCGGCCAGGCGCGTGCCCTTGATGATCTGCATCTGATGGATTTTCAGGATGTTCAACGGGAGGCTGCTGATGATGGGAGCCTGGCGCAGACTCTCCTCGCGATCCTCTCCGGGCAGCCCCAAAATGATGTGTCCGCCCGTCAAAATGCCTCGTTCGGCGGTCATTTCCACGGCTTTTCGGCTACATTCGAAGGTGTGGCCGCGGTTAATCCGCCGCAAAGTGTCGTCGTTGGCGCTCTCGATGCCGTATTCCACGATGAGGAAAGTCTGGCGCGACAACTTCTCCAGATAGTCGAGTAGGGGAGCGGAAATGCAGTCGGGACGGGTACCGATAACGAGCCCCACGACGTCTTCTTCCGCTAAGGCTTCCTCATACATTCTCTGCAATGAATCAAGACTTCCGTACGTATTCGTAAAGGCTTGGAAATATGCGAGATATTTCATATTGCTATACTTACGGTTGAAGAACCTTTTTCCCTCTCTCAACTGCTCTTGAATCGACTTCCGGCGGTCACAATAAGAGGGGTTGAACGTGCGGTTGTCGCAGAAGGTGCAACCACCCGTCGAGATCCGTCCGTCGCGGTTAGGACAGGTGAATCCCGCATCGATGGAAATCTTCTGTACCCGGAAGTCGGGAAAGCGTTTCCTCAGCCAAGTGCCGAAATCGTTGTATTGCATTAAACCTTTTTATATCAAATGGCTTGCAAAGTTATCAAATATTTTGTAATTTTGCACCCATTATGAAGAAATTTCTATTAATCGTAAGCA
The DNA here is from genome assembly GCA_900314655.1 of uncultured Prevotellaceae bacterium. Lineage (GTDB taxonomy): Bacteria > Bacteroidota > Bacteroidia > Bacteroidales > Bacteroidaceae > Prevotella. The sequence continues at coordinate 94,441 of OMWC01000002.1, forward strand.
TTTTGATGACGGCAGGACTGATTGCCGAAGCGCAGTCTGGACTGAGCATTAAGGACATAACAGACGGCAAATATGCGGCCGAAACCTTGAGTGAAGTGACGATGCTGGCCGGGGGCGAGACCTATGCGGTGCTCACCAACGAGGGCAAGCAGGTGGTGGAATACTCCCTGAAGACCGGCAAGCAGACACGCGTGCTCTTCGACGTGAGCCAGTCGTTGCGCGGCAAGGTGGACAAAATCAGCGGCTACGAAATGAGCCCCGACGGAAGCAGGATGCTCGTGTGGAACAAGGTGAAGCGCATCTACCGGCGTTCGTTCACGGCCGATTACTACATCTACAACATCCAGTCGCGCGTGCTGGAACCGCTGAGCGACTTCGGCCCCCAGCAATCGCCCGTGTGGAGTCCTGACAGCCGCAATATCGCCTTCGTGCGCGACAACAACATCTTCCTCGTCCGTCTGCTCTACGACAACGCCGAGACGCAGGTGACCAAGGACGGCAAGCGCAACGAAATCATCAACGGCGTGCCCGACTGGGTGAACGAAGAGGAGTTCGGATTCAACACGGCCCTCACTTTCACCAGCGACGGACAGATGATCTGCTGGATTCGCTACGACGAGTCGAAGGTGGAAAACTACCGGCTCAACGACTACGAATACAAATATCCCGTGGCTGGCGCGCGTAACTCCGACGTCAGCGTGAGAAGCTACGACATGCAGAGCAAGCAGACGCGTACGCTCCAGGTGCCCGTTCCCAAGGAGGGCTATATCCCGCGCCTGAAGATGGCCCGCGAGGCCGACCACGTGGTGGTTTACACGATGAACCGCCATCAGGACGAGCTCTGCCTCTACGACGCCAATACCCGCTCCACGGTTTGCAACCTGCTCATCAAGGAGAAGGTGGACAGCTACGTGAAGGAGGAGGCCATGGAGAACATCCGCGTGGACAGCACCTACATTCTCGTGCCCAGCGACCGCTCCGGCTCCATGCAGCTCTATCTCTACCAGACGGACGGCATGCAGCTCGGACAGCTCACCAGCATCCCGGGCGAGGTGACCGACGTGTACGGCTACGACGAGAAGAGCGGAACGGTCTATTATCAGGCCGCCGGCAAGAACCCCATGAACCGCGAGGTATATGCCACCGACCGCAAGGGCAGGACCAACTGCCTGACGGAGCGTGAAGGCTGGAATTCGGCCATCTTCAGTAGCGACTTCAGCCACTTCATCCTGACGTGGAGCGATGCCAATACGCCTTACCAATACAGCATCTGTAATAATAAAGGTAAGGAGCTGGTAAGGCTGAAAGACAACGATGAGCTGAGCAAGAAGACGGCCGCCCTGGGCGTGCCGCAGAAGGAATTCTTCAAGTTCAACACCTCGGAGGGCGTAGAGCTTAACGGCGTGATGATCCGCCCGAAGAACTTCGACTCGTCCAAGAAATACCCCGTCGTGATGTGGCAGTATAGCGGCCCGGGTTCCCAGCAGGTGGTCAACTCCTGGCGAATCGGCTCGATGGGCAACGGCGCCATGTTCGACAACTATCTTGCCCAGGAAGGCTTTATCGTGGTCTGCGTGGACGGACGTGGAACGGGAGGTCGTGGAGCCGCCTTCGAGAAGGCTATCTATCGGAAGATGGGCCGCTTGGAGAGCAAGGACCAGGTGGAGACTGCAATCTATCTGGGCACGTTGCCCTACGTTGACAAAGAGCGCATCGGAATCTGGGGATGGAGCTTCGGCGGATTCAACACCCTGATGTCGATGAGCGAGGGTAGGGAAGTGTTCCGTGCCGGTGTGGCCGTAGCCCCCGTGACCGACTGGCGCTTCTACGATACCGTCTATACGGAGCGCTACATGCAGACTCCTCAGGAGAACGGCATGGGCTATGACGACAATCCCATCAAGCGTGTGGAGAAGCTGCATGGCGACCTGCTGATCTGTCACGGAACGGCCGACGATAATGTTCACCCCGTGAACACATTCGATTACGCCGAGGCGTTGGTTCAGGCCGACAAGGACTTCTCGGAGCGTCTCTATCGCAATCGCAACCATAGCATCTACGGCGGAAACACGCGCAACCACCTGCTTCGCCAGATAGCGCAGCATTTCATCAAGAATTTGAAATAAAACATTATAAATCACAACATTATGAAAAGATTACTTTTGGGCGACGAGGCTATTGCTCAAGGAGCACTCGATGCGGGATTAAGTGGAGTTTACGCTTATCCCGGCACGCCCTCAACTGAAATCACCGAATTTATCCAGGAATCTCCGCTGGCCAAGGAGCGCAACGTGCACAGCCGTTGGTCTACCAATGAGAAAACAGCTATGGAGGCTGCTCTTGGTATGTCATTCATGGGCAAGCGGGCCATGGTGTGTATGAAGCACGTAGGACTCAATGTCTGCGCCGACCCATTTGTCAATTCGGGCATGACCGGAACCAATGGCGGCGTGGTGGTGCTCGTGGCCGACGACCCCTCGATGCATTCCTCTCAGGACGAGCAGGACAGCCGTTTCTACGGCAAGTTTGCTATGATTCCCACGCTCGAGCCCAGCAATCAGCAGGAGGCTTACGACATGATGGCCTTCGCCTTCGACTATTCCGAGCAGATCCATCTGCCGGTGCTGATGCGTGTCACGACCCGCATGGCTCATAGTCGTGCCGTAGTGGAGGTGGCCGAATCGCCGCGCCAGGAGAACGAGCTGAACTATAATGCCAAGGCCAGCGACTGGGTGTTGCTGCCCGCCTTTGCCCGTAAGCGCAACGTGGTGGTGACCGGCCAGCAGAAGGATTTGGAAGAGAAAGCCGAGACTTCTCCCTATAATAAGTATCAGGACGGAACCGACAAGAGCCTGGGCATTATCGCCAGCGGTATCGGCTACAACTACGTGATGGAGTGCTTCAAGGACGGTTGCCCCTATCCCGTGCTGAAGATTTCGCAATATCCGCTCCCCAAGAAACTCGTGCGCAAGATGCTGGCCGAGTGTGAAAAGGTGCTCATCGTGGAAGAAGGACAGCCCTTCATCGAGGATATGGTGAGAGGAGTAGGGGAGGCCAAGAACGTGATGGGCCGCCTCACGGGAGAACTTCCACGCACGGGCGAGCTGAATCCCGACTTCCTGAAGAAAGCCCTCGGCATTCCTTCCGACGAGAATTTCGCCCCTTGCGAGGATGTGACCCCACGTCCACCGGCACTCTGTCAGGGATGCGGCCACCGCGATGTATATACGGCATTGAACAAGGTGCTTGAGGATTATCCCAACGCACGTGTGTTTGGCGATATCGGCTGCTATACACTTGGATTCCTGCCTCCCTACCGGGCTATTCACTCTTGTGTGGACATGGGTGCTTCCATCACGATGGCCAAGGGTGCCGCCGATGCAGGCCAGTGGCCCGCCGTTGCCATTATCGGCGACTCCACGTTTACCCATAGCGGTATGACGGGTCTGCTGGATGCCATCAACGAGAATGCTAACATCACCGTCATCATCAGCGACAACCTGACGACCGGCATGACCGGCGGACAAGACTCTGCCGGAACGAATAAGTTTGAAGCCATCGTACGCGGTCTGGGACTCGACAATGAGCATCTGAAAGTGGTGGTTCCCCTGCCCAAGAACATACCCGAGATTACCCAGATTATCCGTGACGAAATCGAGTATAAGGGCGTCAGCGTGATCATTCCGCGCAGAGAGTGCATGCAGACCCTGCAACGCCACCTCAAGCAGAAAAAGGCAGCCGAGAAAGCCGCCCAGGAAAACAAATAAATAAAGGTAAGAAAGATGAAAACAGACATCATACTTTGCGGCGTGGGCGGACAAGGCATCCTCTCTATCGCCACCATCATCGGCGAAGCCGCCATGAAGGAAAATCTCTATATCAAGCAGGCCGAAGTGCATGGAATGAGCCAGCGCGGAGGCGACGTCCAGTCGAATCTCCGCATCTCTTCAGAGCCTATCCATAGCGACCTGATCGCCCTGGGCGGTGCCGACGTGATTATCTCGATGGAGCCCATGGAGGCTCTGCGCTATCTGCCTTTCCTGAGTAAGGAGGGATGGATCATCACTTCGAGCGCTCCTTTCGTCAATATCCCAAATTATCCTGATATGGAGAAACTTATGGCCGACTACGACAAGCTCCAGAACGTCATCATGATTGATATTGAGCAGCTGGCAAAGGATAATGGCGTTCCTCGTTCGGCCAACGTGATTCTGCTGGGAGCAGCCCAGAAAGCCCTCGGCATAGAATACGACAAGCTGGAAGCAGCCGTCAGCCGTGTGTTCGCGCGGAAAGGGGAGAAGATCGTGGAACAAAACATCAAAGCCCTGGCCCTTGGCCGTGAACTCCAGAAATAAACCGTTAAGCCCTGATTGTAAATGAAACAGACACCTATTGACAAACAGATTGTTGACGGACTGATCGAGAAGTTGGGAATAACTGATTTTGCCAAGGCTACCATCCGTGAAGTGAAGCAGGTGGCTGCCAAGGCAGAACAGGAAACCGGCGTTGAGTTCATCAAGATGGAAATGGGTATTCCCGGGCTTCCTGCCGCCAAGGCTGGCGTGAAGGCTCAGATCAAGGCCCTCGAGGACGGCATTGCCCATAGTTATCCCGACATTCAAGGTTATCCCGAACTGAAGAAAGAGGCTTCACGCTTCGTGAAAGCCTTTATCGGCGTGGATATCGCTCCCGAAGGGTGTGTTCCCGTAAGTGGCTCTATGCAAGGCACTTTCGCTTCATTCCTTACGTGTAGCCAGGCTGACCCTCAAAAAGACACCGTGCTCTTCATCGACCCCGGTTTCCCGGTTCAGAAGATGCAGTTGCAGGTGATGGGCGTCAAATACGAGACCTTTGACGTATACGACTATCGCGGCGACAAGCTGAAAGGAAAGTTGGAGAGCTATCTGAAAAAGGGCAACATCTGCGCCATCGTCTATAGCAACCCCAACAATCCCGCGTGGATCTGCCTGCGTGAAGAAGAACTGAAGGTAATAGGCGAATTGGCCACCAAGTACGATGTTATCGTGATGGAGGATTTGGCATATTTCGCCATGGATTTCCGCAAGAATCTGAGCACGCCGTTTGAGCCGCCTTACCAGGTAACCGTTGCCCGATATACCGATAATTATATCTTGCTCATCAGCGGAAGTAAGGCTTTCAGCTATGCAGGCGAACGCATCGGTGTGACGTGTATTTCCGACAAGTTGTTCCATCGTCATTTCCCGGCCTTGGCAAACCGCTACGAAGGGCTTCCGTTTGGACTTGTCTTATCAACGCGAATGCTCTATGCGCTTTCGTCGGGAACCAGCCATAGTGCGCAATATGCTATGGCGGCCATGCTGAAGGCTGCTACCGACGGCGAATACGATTTCCGCAAGGAAATAAGCGTCTATGGAGAGCGTGCCCACAAGCTGAAGGAAATATTCTGCCGCCATCAGTTTTATATCGTTTACGATAAGGACTTGGACGAGCCTATAGCCGACGGTTTCTATTTCACGATTGGCTATCCCGGCATGACCAGCGGTGAATTGGCCCACGAACTGATGTACTATGGTGTCTCGGCCATATGTCTGATAACCACGGGTAGCCATCAGGAAGGCTTGCGCGTGTGTACATCTTTTATAAATGATAACCAATACGATCTGCTCGAAGAACGTATGGCTATTTTTGAAGAAAATAATCCCGTAGAATAATTCATGGCAGAATCGCAATTTGTGTGGACACTCATGCAGGTTGCGATTTTGCCGTTATCAACAAGAATGCGTATGAAAGCAAAACCAGGATTCAATTTGCGCGATGTTTGTGGAGAACAGATCATCGTGGCTGAAGGTAAGGAAAATATCGATTTCAGCAATATCATCAGCATGAACGAAAGTTCTGCTTATCTTTGGAAGGAAGTACAAAAGCTGGATAGCTTTACGGCTGACGACTTGGCTAAGTTGCTCCTTGACCAATACGAGGTGGATGAAGAAACGGCCTTCCATGATGCTCAGGCGCTGGCCGCCCAATGGCTGAAAGCAGGCATTATTACGGAATGATTTATTAATTGCCTTTATTTGAATAGAATCATCATTATGATAAATAGAATATAATATAATCAGTAATCAAACACAAACTATGAAAAAGAAAGCTCTTTACCTGCTTCTCCCCCTTGTGGCAATTACTTGTAATGCCCAGGAAGCACTCTTTAGAGGAACTCAGATTGATTCGCCCGTTATAAATGCCGACGGATCGGTCACCATCAACGTATTTGCACCTAAGGCCGTCAAGGTTGAAGTTTCGGGCGATTTCCTGCCTATGACTAAAGTTGACACGCCCCGTGGCCCTCAAGAAGTTCAGGCGCCCGCAGAACTGACTGAAGGCAAAAACGGCATCTGGAGCTACACTTCCAAGCCATTGGCTCCGGAGCTATACAGCTATAGCCTGACGGTGGATGGAATGCGAATACTTGATCCGTCGAATGTCTATATCAATCGCGACATCGCACAATACACGAACATCTTTATTATCAGCAAGAACAAAGGTGACAAAGGTGATCTGTACAAGGTAAATGAAGTTCCGCATGGAAATGTAGCCAAAGTGTGGTACGATAGCCCCACGCTCAAAATGAAACGCCGTATGACGGTCTATACACCGGCGGGATACGAGAAAGGCGGTCACTACCCCGTTCTCTACTTGCTTCATGGTGCTGGCGGTGACGAAGATGCATGGACCACGTTGGGCCGAACCGCTCAGATCATGGACAATCTGATCAGCCAAGGCAAGGTGAAGCCGATGATTGTTGTCATGCCTAATGGCAATCCCAATTGCCAGGCTGCTCCCGGCGAATGGTCAAAAGGAATGTACAAGCCTTCATTTATGGGCCATCAGGACGGCAAGGCCGTTGCCACGATGGATGAAAGTTTCAAGGATATTGTCAGCTTCATCGACAAGAACTATCGCACGATAAAGAGCCGCAAAGGGCGTGCCGTATGCGGTTTGTCGATGGGTGGCGGACATACTTTCCATATTTCTATGCGCTACCCAGAGACCTTCAACTACTATGGACTTTTCTCGGCCGGCCTGCATTTGGATGGCAATATTACCCCCCGGGCACCTTTCTATGAGCAACTGAAGTCGGACAAAGACGCTCAGGCCAAATTAAAACGTCTCTTTGCCTCGAACCCGAAACTCTATTGGATTGCCATTGGCAATACCGACTTTTTGTATCAAAGCAACACCGATTTGCGCAAATTTTTGGATGAAATGGGCTACAAATATGAATATAGAGAATCGGATGGTGGCCATATCTGGCGCAATTGGAGAATATATTTGACGGAATTTGCTCAAAAAATCTTTTAAAAGGACATAAAAAAATGCCCGGGTCTTCACAGAGCCAGACATTTGAATCTCAATAGGTATTAGCTTTTTTAAGGTAAAAAGATTGTATTCAGGATAACGTTTGCAAACGTAAGGCCTTTTTTGAGATAAAAAAAATAAATTTTGGTGTTTTTAAACATAAACACATTGTTTTTAGTAAAAAATGTAAGAAGATCTCATGTTCCTCACTAAATCAATGCTTTATAAGGGTAATGAAAAATTTCTTGCCTTGCTTTCTCTAATGTGAATTAAATGTTGTACCTTTGCACCAAATAAATAAATTGAATACGTTTATGACAGAAATCAAGGAAAATACCGGCGAAGAGAAGAAAAGCATCAGTTTCGTTGAGCAGATTGTTGAAAAAGACCTCGCTGAAGGTAAAAACGGCGGGCGCGTTCAGACACGATTCCCACCAGAGCCAAACGGCTACCTTCACATAGGTCATGCAAAGGCCATCTGTATGGACTTTGGTGTGGCAGAACGTCATAACGGTATCTGCAATCTTCGTTTTGACGACACGAATCCCGTCAAGGAAGACACGGAATACATTGAAAGCATTGAGCGTGATATTCAATGGCTGGGATTCAAGTGGGCAAATGTATATTATGCCAGCGACTATTTCCAGGAACTCTGGGACTTTGCCGTATGGCTCATCAAGCAAGGACGTGCCTATGTCGACGAGCAGAGTGCAGAGGTGATAGCCCAGCAAAAGGGCACGACCACCAGTCCTGGCACAAATAGCCCCTATCGTGATCGTCCGGTGGAGGAAAGCCTGCGTCTGTTCGAGTTTATGAATAGCGGCAAGGCTACTCCCGGAACCTTGGTTCTGAGGGCCAAGATTGACATGGCTCATCCCAACATGCTTTTCCGCGATCCCCTACTCTATCGTGTGCTGAACATTCCGCATGTGAAGACCGGTTCCAAATGGAATGCCTATCCCATGTATGATTTCACACATGGACAGAGTGACTATCTTGAGGGAGTCACTCATTCGCTTTGCACGCTTGAGTTTGTGGAGCATCGCCCCTTGTATGATCTCTTTGTAACCTGGATGAAAGAATACAAAGGCGAAACCGATAACATTGAGGACAACCGTCCGCGCCAGACAGAGTTCAACAAGCTGAACCTCTCTTACACCTTGATGTCTAAGCGCAACTTGCTGGCCTTGGTCAACGAAGGGCTCGTCAGCGGATGGGATGATCCCCGCATGCCGACTCTTTGCGGTTTCCGCCGTCGGGGATATAGTCCGGAAAGCATTGTGAAGTTTATCGATAAGATTGGCTATACCACCTATGATGCGCTGAATGAAATCGCATTGCTGGAGAGTGCTGTCCGCGATGACCTGAACGGCCGTTCCATTCGTGTGAGTGCGGTGCTCGACCCCGTGAGGGTGGTTATAACCAATTATCCCGAAGGCCAGACCGAACAGCTGGTGGCCGTCAACAATCCCGAGAATGAAGCCGACGGAACCCACGAAGTGGAATTCAGCCGCGAACTTTGGATTGAGCGCGATGACTTCATGAAAGTGGCCGAGAAGAAATTCATGCGTCTGGCTCCCGGCAAGGAGGTACGCCTGAAGAATGCCTACATCATCAAGTGCGATGAGGAGCATCCCTGCGATGAAGACGAGAATGGCAACGTGACCACCATCTATTGTACCTATGACCCGGATTCAAAGAGCGGAATGCCCGGCTCCAACCGCAAGATCAAGGGCAAGACGCTTCATTGGGTGAGTTGTGCTCATGCGGTCAAGGCAGAAGTGCGCCTCTACGAGCGCCTTTGGAAAGTAGAGAATCCGCGTGACGTGATGGCGGCTATTCGCGAAGAGCAAGGTTGCGATGCCGTGACGGCCATGAAGCAGATGATCAATCCCGATTCCCTCAATGTGAACAAGAACTGCTATATTGAGCCCTATGCTGCCAATATGAAGCCTGGCCAGTATCTCCAGTTCCAGCGTATCGGCTATTTCATGGCCGATGCCGATTCCACTCCTGAAAACCCTGTCTTTAATAAGACCGTCGGTCTAAAAGACACCTGGGCAAAATCTCAGAAAGCATAAAATTTGGCATACAACGATTATTTCCAGTCAAGTGAGTTCCACGACCTGCTTCACCAGTATGAGGAATCAGGTCTGGAACACCTTTCGGATTTCAGTTCTGCTGATCTGACCGATCTGGCGGAGTATTTCCATTCCATTGGAGATATGGATCAAGCGCTGAAGATCATCGACTCGGCCATTGCCATCTATCCGGGAGCCGTAGGACCTCTGATCTTCCGGGCCCGTACTGCATTGGTGAAAGACGCGAATCCGATGATGGCTTACTATTATGCTGACCTGATTGACGACAAGACCGACTTGGATTACTATTATATCCAGGCGGAAATCATGGTTTACAACAATGAAGCCGAGAAGGCCAACGATTACCTCCTTGGGAAATACGAAGAAGTGAACGAGGATGACCGTCAGGACTATCTGCTCGACGTGGCTACTCTCTTTGCCGATTACGAGCTATGGGACTATGCCGACTCGTGGAGCCAGAATTACGAGGACAAAGATGAATCTGACTATCTTGAACTTCAGGGTAGATTAATGTCGGTCAGGCAAGAATATGACAAAGCTGAAGAAGTCTTCAACCGCCTTCTTGACCGTAATCCCTTTTCCACGGCCTACTGGAACCTGCTTGCGTGCACGCAATTCTATGCCAAGGATTTCCAGAAATGTATTTCCAGTTGCGATTATGCCTTGGCCATACAACCGGAAAATGCCGATGCTTTGCTCACCAAGGCAAATGCGCTTTTCTATATAGGCAATATCAAGGATGCCGTAGCCAATTACGTGCATTACATGACCGTCTGCGGCGAGGATATCCCAGACGATGCTGACCTCGAAGAATATTTCAACCAAATAATGAACTCTCAATGAATATTATCACATCCCTTCTGAACAACCTCAACTACCCTACCATATTCTTTCTGATGATGCTGGAGTCAACGGTAGTTCCCGTTCCGTCAGAACTTGTTGTCTCGCCTGCCGCCTATCATGCGGCTGGAGGCAATATGAATATGTGGCTCGTCATTCTTTTTGCAACATTAGGAGCCGATCTCGGGGCCACCATCAACTATGTAGTGGCTTACTATGTGGGGCGTCCCGTCATCTATCGGTTTGCCAATAGCCGCCTTGGCCATCTTTGCCTGCTCAATCAGGAGAAAGTGGAAAAGAGTGAGAAATACTTCGACGATCATGGTAAGCTGGCCACCATCACGGGTCGCCTTATTCCCGGAATCCGCCATCTGATCAGTATTCCGGCTGGACTTGCCAAGATGCATTACGGCCATTTCCTGCTTTACACGACCATTGGTGCCAGCGTATGGAATATTATTTTGGCTGCCTTGGGATGGTATCTTCACACCATCGTTCCTGAGGATCAATTACACGATAAGCTCCTGGAATATGGCGACTATCTCAAATACGGCATTATCGCCATCGTGTTGCTGGTAGTGATTTACTTTGTAGCCAAAAAGCAAATCAAGAAACTTTCAAAGAAATCATAGCATAAGGGGCTTTCAGAAGCGGCCACCCTTATTCCGTAATATTCATCCGCATCGCACCTTTATACGATATGGCAACATCAACGAGGTAGATGCTGGGCGTATCAGGTATGGCCAATTGCGCTTCGTAATGCACACCTTCTTCGTTTGAAGATTTCAAAAGCATCTCACTCAGGATACATTGGTTGATAAAATCCTTCGGCACAAGCTTTGAAAAGTCTTGCTTATGGAAATCATGTGTATAGATACGTGCATTTCCACGGAAGATTGCCACGTGGATGCTATTGTCATAGTAAATGTTGTCCACTTGCATGCCGTCGTCGTTGTAGGTCTGCTTATACACCTTGTAGGTGGTGGGATTCACCTGGACATAGCAATGATAACGATCATTCCCAGATCCGACGATGGTATCTCTTTTGATGGTTTGTCGCTGATTAAGCGCTATGGGATGTTCGATTTCGAACACTTCGTTGTCGGCCTTGTCAACACTCTTGACAAGTTTCACCTTTTCTCCATTCTGGTTGACAAATTGGAAAATGTTGTTTGATTTTTTCACTACGGCATAGCGAAGTGTCCTCGAACCTTCAAGCACAAGCGTATCTTGAATAATATAGAAATGTACAGGTGCGCTCGTGGAGTCAGGATAGAAAATGGTGTCACCTTCTACACGGAACGCAGGCTCTCCGTTCTCTTCGTCAAGCCAGACGCCCTGTAGCATCTTCTTGGCGGCAACATCCTCTACGGGTGTCGTGGCTTGCTTTTCCTTTTGTCCGCATGCAACGAGCATGAATAGCAGTAAAAAGACCGGAAGTACCTTTGTCATGTATATATAAATAAAGGTGAAGTAATAGTTTCTTTTTAATCGAAGAGTTCTGCCTCCTGGAAGCTTTTGGCGTTCTGGTCCTTCGCGCTGAGCTGCATTTCTGACGGGTCGATGGGCCATTGTATTCCGATGGTAGGATCGTCGAAGCGGATGCTTGCTTCTGCCTGAGGGGCATAGACATTGTCCACCTTATAAGTAAATATAGCCCCGTCGCTAAGCACAAGAAATCCGTGGGCCATTCCGCGCGGTATGAAAAGCTGACGCTTGTTCTCAGCACTCAGTTCCACGGCCACATAACGGCCAAAGGTAGGCGAACTACGACGGATATCCACGGCCACATCAATGACGGTTCCACTAATGACACGCACAAGCTTTGCCTGGGAGAGTTCTCCTTTCTGATAGTGAAGGCCGCGAAGTACGCCTCGTGAACTCTTTGACTCATTGTCCTGAATGAAATTAACAGTACCGATATGGTCTTCGAATTCATCTTTCTTCCATGCTTCGAAGAAATATCCACGAGCGTCGTTGAACACTTTGGGCTCTATCACCCAAACACCTTTAATGTCAGTTTCCTTGTATTCCATATTGTTTGCAAAATTACAATAAAAATCGGAATCGGCACACGTTTTTCACGATTTTTATTTTTTAAGAAGAGAAATATTTGCAGAATCCAATAAAAACCATTAATTTTGCACTCGTGATTGAACTCGAAAGACATATAGAAATACTGCTTCTTGATAATGACTGCGTGATCGTTCCCGATCTCGGAGGCTTTATGGCCCATTATTCGGAGGCACACTACGACGACAGTGACCAAATGTTCCTGCCGCCGTCGCGTACGCTCGGATTCAATCCTGCCCTAAAGATGAATGATTCGCTGCTTGCTCAATCATACATCGAAGCCTACGACATCTCTTATCCCGAAGCCTTGAAGCGCATTGAGGATGAAGTGAACGAACTTAGGCAACACATTGAGAATGAGGGCTATTACGAATTGAATGACATTGGCGTTTTGCGCGTCAATGAATATGGTAGCTATGAGTTTGAGCCTTGCGAGGCCGGTATTTTGACTCCAGCACTCTATGGACTGAGCAGTGTGGAAATAGATCCGCTTGAAAGCATTGCTCCGGCCTTTGTTGAGACGAAGACCAGACCTGTCAAGATAGAGACTGCCACGGATAGTGAAACCAAGGAAGAAAAGGCTCGGGAAGTTAAAATGACTTCGCCCCTTTTTGATGAAGACGATAATGATGACAAGGTACACATACGCGTAAGCGTGTTGCGCAACATTGCGGCCGCGGCCATTGCCATCTTTGCATTCTTCATGATCTCCACCCCACTGAATAATGGTTCTCGCAAGGAGATGAGCATGCTCAACATGAACACAGAGACCTTGACGCGTATCTTGCCAAAGACTACCGTGCAAGGTGTGGCTGAGGTGAAGGGCATTACGGCAAAAGAACTCAACAAGAAGGAAGAAAAGGCTATCCCACAATCTGAAGTTGAGAGTCTTGAGACATCGTCTTCTTCCGTAAGCGAAAATCAGGAAGTGAAGCCTGAAGAGCAAAACCTTCCCTACTATACCATCGTCCTGGCTTCGCATGTCAGCAAGAAGAATGCTGCCGCCTATGTGGAAAAACTCCATAAGGCCGGATTCAATGAAGCTCAGGTCTATAGCGGCCGTTCTACAACCAGAGTAATATTCAACCAGTATAAGTCAGAGGCTGAAGCCTATGGCGCACTCCATGAAATGCGCGAATATACAGAGTTCAATGATGCCTGGGTTTATAAGGTGGAAGGTTGAAATAATTAGATTCCCTTTTTGTTATGAAACGCGTCCGTTGTCCGAAATGTGATAATTACATCATCTTTGATGAAACCAAGTATGAAGAAGGCCAGCAATTGGTTTTCCAGTGTACGGAGTGTAGCAAGCAATTCGGCATCCGCATCGGCGTGAGCAAACTCCACAATCGCCAGAAAGACGAGAACCCTGACGAGCAGGCTAATGAGAAAGGTTGCGGATCGATAGTGGTCATCGAAAACTGTTTCCACTACAAGCAGGTGATTCCGCTAAAGATGGGTGACAACGTGATAGGCCGCTATCAGAAAGGAAACCGCATCAACACGCCTTTTGAAACGGTTGATCCAAGTGTGGATCTCACGCATTGTGCCATCACCGTGAGCCGCAACAAGAAAGGCCGGTTGCAATATGTATTGCGCGATTTGAATAGCAATACGGGTACATTCGTTGACAATGTGGAACTCAAGCAGGGAGAGCGTCGCAACATTGAGGACGGTTGTCTTTTTACCCTAGGTGCCACGAGCATTATTCTTCGTAGTGCTGATTCAGCTGAAGAATAGATTCCGTTAATTATTTCAGATATTATCGGGGCTTTGGACAAAGGTCGTAGCTCCGTTCTCTAAAAGGAACTCCCTGTCGCGGAATCCCCAAAGCACGCTGATACACGGCAGTCCACTATTTCTGGCCGTCTGTAAATCCACATCGCTATCGCCCACGTAAACAGCATCCTCCTTCCCTACCCCTAACTGGCGCAGGGCTTCGTTCACCGTGTCGGGAGCAGGTTTCTTGCGCACGCCGGCTGCTTCGTTCTCACCGATGGCCACCTCTATCAGATTGCCGAAGAAATGGCGGATGAGTTCCTTGGTAGCCGTGTCAAACTTGTTGCTCACCACAGCCAACCGTTTCCCGCCAGCCTTCAGCCGTTCAAGCATATCGATGATGCCTGGATAGGGAGCAGTTGTGTCAAGTGAATGCTCCAGGTAATGACTACGGAAAATGTCGAAAGCCTCTTGAAAACGCGGATTGTCTTCACCGTCGGGCACGGCACGTATCATTAACAACCTGACACCGTTACCCACAAACTGGCACACTTCGTCCAGTGTGCGTTCCGGCATGTGACATTGGCGAAGCGCGTAATTCACGCTCGTTGCCAAGTCTTGAATCGTATCGAGCAGTGTGCCGTCCAAATCAAAGATATACGTGGAATATTGTTTCATCTCTCCACGCCTCCTCTCCTACTCCGCTGAACCATCGTCAGGAGCTTCTGATTAAACTGACGCGCTTCCATCAGTTGTTCGATGGTCACATTCATCCGATACTTCCATTGGTTGTAGCAATCATACGGCTCATTAATACGTTCAGCACGTACGTCCTTCGCCCTCAGCATCGTATCCATGGCAAGCAAATCCTGAATGCTGAGCATACAAAGCATCGACGGGCAATACATGTGGCGGGCGATAATCTCCTCGGCCATTGATGCGGATAGTTGTTGAGGAGCACGTCCCTCACGTTGCATCATTGTCGTGAAGTAACGTTGCGTGCGTCCCATGTTTTCCTCCCACCAGAGGCGCAGGGGCGACATGTCGTGAGTGCTTATCGTGGCCACACTCCGGTAGGGATTGGCCTCCAGATGGGCAAACTCCATACCGAAGTCCTTCGGCAACGACTGTACTTCAAGCGTCAGGATACGCAAGGCATCCAGCACGTGGGGGACCGATGCCGGCAAGAGCCCAAGGTCTTCGGCGCATACCATCATGCGCGTGTCCTGAAGGATATCGCTGAGCAGCATGATGGCATGATGGGCCCAGAAACCGTTGTGGCGCTCAAAGAAATAGCTATTGTAAATGCGCATGAAAGCCTCTCGATCGTCGTGGCTCAGAATCTCGAACACCTGTTCGCGGTTGATTCCGAAACGTGGGTGATACATGCCCTGTTGGCGTGAGTCTTCGAGGAAAAGCACATTGGAGATAAGCCTGTAGAGTCCTTCACGAATCCAGATGGAGTTCTCGTCGTTGCGCCCTTGGAAAGTTTGTTCCACTTTCCGTTGTGTGTCGTATTCGGCGCGGAGGGAATAGAGTCCGTAGGGCTGGCGAATAAGGAAATTGTCCTTCACGTATTGCGCATGGATGCCGAAAATCTTATCGAGGATGGCATCATTGATGAAGGGATGCGTATAGATATCTTGCCGGAAAGGCAGGCCCATCTGCTCTATCTCCTCGGCACTCATGGGCAAGGCCGGCTGATAGTGGCCCATTGTAGCATAGACGGCTGTCTGCGGAATCTCCCACACGCGGAAGAACCCGATGATATGGTCAATGCGGAAAAGGTCGAAGTATTGCTCCATCCATTGGAACCTGCGGCGGAACCATGCTGTGATAGTGAGCTGAGGCATAGGTTTCCCGGAAACTTTGGAATTTTCGGATCCTTCAGAATCCTCCAAGCGGTAAGTGGGGAATCCCCAATTCTGGCCATTGGGATGATATATGTCTGGAGGCGTACCTGTCTGCATGTCCAGATGGAAGAATTCAGGATGCTTCCACGTCTCCACACTATCGCGATAGACGCCGATGGGCAGGTCGCCCTTGAGCGATACGCCCTTGCTGCGGGCATAGTCGGCAGCCGCCTTCAGCTGTTTGTGCAGATGATATTGAACATAATAGATTTCCTCCACTTCAGGGCCTGGTTCCACCTCTTTCCAATCGGCCACGCGTGACGTATGGTTTTTGTCGCGTAGCACGCAGAAGGCTGCATAGTCGGGAAGCCAATCCTTGTTTTCGGCAAAGAATGTCTTGAAATCCTCCGTCTGGAATGTGTCGCTGCCCTGTTCCACGAACGACTGGTGCACGTAGGCTGACTTCACTCGGTCAACGGCCAGATAGTCGCTATCGCGCATGGCATTGAGCTCACGCCGCTGACGCTTGAAGCGGCCTGTCATCTGTTCGTCATGCAAAGGTGGCAGTTGTTCCAGATCCAAGTAGTGGGGATGAAGCGCAAAGGCCGATATGATATTATAAGGATGAGAGTCGGTCCATGAGTGGGTGCTGGTGGTGTCGTTGACGGGAAGCAGTTGGATAATGCGCAATCCTGTCAGGGAAGCCCAGTCGGCCATCCGTTTAAGGTCACCGAAATCGCCTACGCCGCAACTGTGTTCAGAGCGCAACGAGAATACCGGCACCACAACTCCAGCAGCCTTCATCGGACTTTCCTTCAGTCGCAAAGAATCTCCATATAGCACGAGCACTTCCCCATCGCTGACCGTGTGGTTGCCGTTCGTGCGGTTGTCGCCTTCTTCCCATGTCTTCAGCTGCCGCTTATTGTCGTCGATGACCACATATTTATATTCAAGCGGCAAGGCCATGCCGTCAACATTCACCGAGAGAATCCAGTCGAACTCACCGATATGTTGCAGGGGCAGGTAGCGAGTGGGATTCCAGTTGCCGATGGCAGGATGATTGCCTATGAGAGCTAGCGACTCTCCGTCGTGCAGCTGAGGCGCCGAGACGCGGAAGATGATAGTCTTGCGGAAAAGAGGCAGTGCCAATGGAATGATGCCCGGCTGATAGCGCTTATTAAAAAAGGTATAGAGCGGATAGTTGAGCGGACGGTCGCGCCAGAGGTCGGCAAAGACGAAGGTCTTCATACTGTCGGCAGCATAGGTACGCTTCACCTGGTTCCACTCTCGGCGAAGCACGCGGCCGTCACCGTCTTCCACCTGATAGACATACTGGAATGAAAGGATCGAACGCTGGCGCGACTCCATCAGCACCACGTCGAGAGTCCATTCCGTGCCGTCCTGGGTCTGCATCAGGAAATTCTGCTCACGCTCGCGCCGGTCGCTCGTAACATAGTTCACCACGACGTGCATCTGCTGTCCCCATTCCGTATTATATTGAATAATGAATTTCAGTTTCATATCGCAAAGATACTCCAAAAAGCCGAATTAAAGAAATTTTTCGGGGAATTTAAACAAGTTTATTTGTATTTGTCCTCACTTCTTTGTAACTTTGCCAAGATTTTCAAAACATCATTCATTATGAAAGTAAGCGCTAACAAGTATTTCGGCACGATGCTCGTCTGTATCCTGCTCATTGCAGGCATCCTATACTATTTCTTCTTTTCGTCAATGACCGGGAATGACAAGACTCTGTATCTCTATATCGACCAGAACGACAACATCGATTCCGTGCTGGTGAAACTCAAGGACATTTCGTCTGAGCATGGGCTGTTCGCTTTCCAGACACTGGCCCGCCATACCAATTACAAAGAAAAAATCCGCACCGGACGCTATGGCATCAAGCCCTCAGAAGGCGCATTCACAGCTTTCCGCCACATCAAGAACGGTATGCAAGAGCCTCTCAACCTGACCATTCCCTCCGTACGCACAATGGATAGGCTGGCGGCTTTCCTGTCGCAGAAACTGATGCTCGACAGCACCGAAATCATCACGGCCCTGAACGACTCTGCCATTTGCCGGAAGTATGGATACACCAAGGAGACCATGCCCTGCATGTTCATTCCTAATACCTACGACATCTATTGGAACGTGAGCACCGAAACATTGCTCGACCGCATGAAAAAGGAAAGCGACAAGTTCTGGAATAAAGAGCGCACCGACAAGGCCAACGCCCTGAAACTCTCACCCCAGCAGGTCATCACCATGGCCAGCATCGTCGACGAGGAGACGGCCAACGACCAGGAGAAGCCCATGATAGCAGGCATGTACTACAACCGCCTGAACACCGGAATGCCCCTGCAGGCAGACCCCACCGTGAAGTTTGCCATCGGCGACTTCTCGCTGAAGCGTATCTACAACAATATGCTCTTCGTGAACAGCCCCTACAACACCTACCGCAACACGGGACTTCCTCCAGGCCCTATCCGCATTCCGACGGTTGCAGGTATCGATGCCGTGCTCAATTTGGTTCACCATGAGTATCTCTATATGTGTGCCAAGGAGGATTTCAGTGGCACCCACAACTTTGCCCGCACTTATGCAGAGCATCTGGCCAATGCGGCCAAATATTCTGCCGCCCTCAACAAACGGGGCATCAAATGATGACTTCCATTTCATCGGATGATACTTTGGCTTCCATCGGATGATACTTTGATGCCCAGCGGATGATACTTTGAAGCCCAACGGATGATACTTTGGAAGGCAACGGATGATACTTTGAAAAAGGGAGGATATGAAAAGAATCTGTACGATAGCATTATGGCTCACGGCTGTCATGGCTGAAGCTGCGCCTGCCGATACTATACGCCACCACTGGGGAGCGGAACTCAGCGTGATGCCTGGACGTGCCATCGTGATGGATCAATGGCAAAGCAAATGGCAGAAAGACAAACAGAACCTGGCCTTCGACCTCAAACTCATTCACGCCTATCTGCCTTCCGACAGCAATGACTACGCCCGCGACTATGGCTTCCCTACCCTTTCGGCAGGCATCAAATGGAGCCTGAACCATGGTATCACCCTGCACAAGGGCGAAGAATTCTGGGGTAAAGAACAAAATGCGCTGAAAGAAGTGGACTACGACTCACAGCTGGGCAACGCCATCTCCTTCTACGGACAGTTTGCCCGTCAGCTGCTCCGAACCCGCCGGTGGGAAATCGACTACACACTGAACTTCGGCGTGGCCTGGAGCCAACATATATATAATAAGGAGAACAACATCGACAACGAACTCATCGGTTCGCGCTGGAATATCTTCTTCGGAGCCGGTGCCCATGCCACGTGGCACTTCGCCCACGACTGGGGCTTGCGTCTGGGCATCGACTATTACCACCACAGCAACGGCGCGCTGAACCGCCCCAACAAGGGTGTCAACATCGTAGGGCCCTCGATAGGCATGGTCTATCAGCCCTACTATGAAGCCTCCATCCCCACCCAGCTGATTCCAACCCGTCGCTTCCAGCCCTATACCTATCTCAACTTCTATGCATCCATCGGCGGACGCACGCTGATGGAAGAATGGCAGCAGACACAGTTCTATACCAACCCCGACGAGAAAGACTACCGCACCGACTCGTTCAGATGCTATCTGGCCTACAGCTTCGGAGCCGACGTGATGTACCGCTACGCCCGTCGATGGGCTTCCGGCATTGGGGTTGACGTGTTTTACGCCACCTACGACGACCGCATCCGCGAAATCTCCCTTCAGCGCAACGATCCTTCCCGGATCAGCCCGTGGTCAGTCGGAATAGCCGCCAAGCACGAAGCCTTCTTCGGCAACCTGTCGCTCAATGTGGCACTCGGTTTCTATATATATCGCCACATGGGCCAATGGGCAAAGGAATTGGAGAAGCCCTACTACGAACGCGTCGGAGTGAACTACCGATTCAAGAAGGCAGGAAACGTTAAAATCGGTGTCAACGTGAAGGCCCATTTGACGAAAGCCGACCTCACGGAAGTCGTAATTTCCTATCCTACAACAATTTTCACAAAGAAAAATCGAAAAAAACTCAAATAAATTTTCGTTTCTTGCCAAAAAGCAGTATCTTTGCATCCCGAAATTAATCAAATAATAGATAAAGAGATGACAAAAGCAGAAATTATCGAGGATATCGTTCAAAAAACAGGTATCGCCCGTAAAGATGTTGCCACCACTGTAGAAGCATTTATGGAGTCTGTCAAAGACTGCATGCTCGAAAAGAAAGAGAATGTCTATCTGCGTGGTTTCGGTACGTTTGTTGTGAAGCATCGCGCCGAAAAGACTGCTCGCAACATCAGCAAAAACACTACGATTGTAATTGCAGCCCACGACTTCCCCAGCTTTAAGCCCGCCAAGAGCTTCGTCGCCAAGATGAAGGGTGAGGAATAAGCACACGGAGAAAAGTGGATAATTCAGAGAGACTGACACTATTGTATTAACATTAAATATTTAAAGTTATGCCAAACGGAAAAAAGAAAAAGGGCCACAAGATGGCTACACACAAGCGTAAGAAGAGACTGAGAAAGAATCGTCATAAGAGCAAGTAAGCCTACTTGCTCTTATGGCTTTAAACCACATCAAGAGCAGAAGAAATGACCAGCGAAGTAGTAATTGACGTCCAAGAAAAGGAGATCTCGATTGCCCTGCTGGAAGACAAAAGCCTGGTGGAATTCCAGACTGAGCCCCGCTCAGCATCGTTCTCCGTTGGAAACATTTACGTGGCCAAAGTGAAAAAACTGATGGCCGGACTGAATGCCAGTTTCGTGAACGTAGGATACGAACGCGACGCCTTTCTTCACTATCTTGACCTGGGAAGCCAATTCAACTCTTACGGAAAGTACCTCAAGCAGGTAGAAAGCGACAAAAAAAAGCTTTACCCCTTCTCCAAGGCAACACGCCAGCCCGATCTGAAAAAAGACGGCAGCATCGCAACAACGCTGCAGAAAGATCAGGAGGTGCTGGTGCAGATTGTAAAAGAACCCATTTCGACCAAAGGTCCGCGCATGACGGCTGAACTGTCATTTGCCGGACGTTATCTGGTCCTGATTCCATTCGGGGATAAAGTTTCAGTTTCGTCGAAAATCAAAAGCGGTGAAGAGCGGGCCCGGCTCAAGCAAATCATACAAAGCGTGAAGCCCCGCAATTGCGGAGTCATTGTGCGTACGGTTGCTGAAGGCAAAAGAGCTGCCGAACTCGACTCTGAACTGAAGGTCCTCTTCAAGCGATGGGAGGACGCAATTACCAAGGTGCAGAAAACCACCCAGCGGCCACAACTCGTCTATGAGGAGGAAAGCCGTGTCGTAGCACTCTTGCGCGACCTTTTCAACCCCTCCTACGAGAACATCTATGTCAACGACGAGCATGTGTTCCAGGAAGTGAAAGACTACGTGACGCTCATCGCCCCTGAAAAGGCGGGCATCGTGAAGCTCTACACCGGTAAGGTTCCTATCTTTGACAACTTTAACATCACCAAGCAGATCAAGTCAGGCTTCGGCCGGACGGTCAACTACAAGCATGGTGCGTATCTCATCATCGAGCACACAGAGGCAATGCACGTGGTGGACGTGAACAGCGGCAACCGCACACGCGCAGAGAAAGGACAGGAGGGCAATGCGCTCGAAGTGAATCTCGGTGCTGCCGACGAACTGGCACGTCAATTGCGATTGCGCGATATGGGAGGCATCATCATCGTTGACTTCATCGACATGAATCTGGCTGAGGACCGGCAGATGCTCTACGAGCGCATGTGCAAGAACATGCAGAAAGACCGTGCACGCCACAACATCCTGCCGCTCTCCAAGTTTGGACTGATGCAGATCACGCGTCAGCGTGTCAGACCTGCTATGGATGTGAATGTAGAGGAAACGTGTCCTACCTGCTTCGGTAGTGGAAAGATCAAGTCGAGCATTCTTTTCACCGATACACTCGAACGTAAGATTGATGCCCTGGTCAACAAGATCGGCGTTAAGAAATTCTATCTCCACGTCCACCCGTATGTGGCTGCCTATATCAATCAGGGATTTGTGTCGCTGAAACGCAAATGGCAGATGAAGTACGGACTGGGTGTACACATCATTCCCTCGCAGAAAATGGGTTTCTTGCAATATGAGTTTTATGACAGCAAGAAACAGATGATCGACATGCGGGAGGAACAAGAAACAAAATGACAAAAAAGCGGAACATCGCAAAGGTGATTCCGCTTTTTTTCGTATATTTGTACCCGAATATGCTTAAGACTCTTCTCAGACAAGTGGGCTCTTTCCGCACGGCGGCTCTGCTCACGCCAGTTTTCACAGGACTCGAAGTGGTGATGGGGGTGCTTATCCCATACGTTACCTCATGGATTATCGACCGCGGTATCTCAACGGGCAATCTGCGCAACGTCTGCCTTTACGGCGGACTGATGCTTCTATTGGCAGCCTTCTCGCTGCTCTTCGGTATCCTTTCCGGACGATGTTCGGCTAAGGCATCCACTGGATTCGCCTACAATCTGCGCGATGCCATGTATCGCAACATCCAGACTTTCTCATTTGCCAACATCGACAAGTTCTCCACCTCAGGACTTATCACCCGAATGACAACCGATGTTTCCAACCTGCAGAACGCTTTCCAAATGCTCATGCGCATATCGGTCAGAGCACCGTTCAATATGATTCTATCCGTGCTGATGTGTGTATTCATCAACTTCAAGATGAGTCTTATTTTCCTTGTGGCACTGATTATCCTCGGCATCGCGCTCTACATGATTATCTCGCGTACCATGAAACTCTTCACGCAGGTATTCCTCCGCTATGATGATCTCAATGGGGCTGTGCAGGAGAATATTGCTGCCATTCGCGTGGTGAAGGCATTTGTAAGGGAGGATTTTGAAAACACCAAGTTTCGCCGAGCTGCAGAAGCGCTCTATAAGCTGTTTGTCAAAACCGAAACACTACAGGCTATCAACCACCCCATCATGATGATGGTAGTATATGGCTGCATCATGGCGCTCTCATGGTTCGGAGCCCATTTCATCGTAGGCGGAGAACTCACCACCGGCCAGCTCACATCCCTGTTCACTTACGTGATGACCATCCTCTCCTCGCTGATGATGCTCTCCATGATCTTCGTATCGCTCACGATGAGTGCTGCAAGCGGCAAGCGTGTGGTAGAAGTGATAGATGAACGGGCCAGCATCACGTCGCCCGTGAATGCCCTCCACTCGGTCAAGGATGGCAGCATAGACTTTGAGAACGTCAGCTTCAGCTATAACCTGGATCACCCGCTTCCAGCTGATTCTTCAGTATCGGGCTCCAAAGGATTCCCCACCCACGAATACGCCATCAAGGATGTCACCCTCCATATCAACTCTGGAGAGACTATTGGCATCATTGGCGGAACAGGCTGCGGAAAATCCACGTTGGCCACACTTATCTCGCGTCTCTATGATGCTACGGAAGGCTACGTCAGCGTGGGTGGCGTGGATGTTCGCCGCTATGATTTGGATACGCTTCGCAATGAGGTTTCAATGGTGTTGCAGAACAACGTGCTCTTCTCTGGAACTATCCTTGAGAATCTGCGATGGGGCAAGGAAGACGCCACGCTGGAGGAATGTCAGGAAGCATGCCGCATGGCCTGCGCCGACGAGTTTATCGAACAGATGCCGGAGAAATACGAGACACGTATTGAGCAGAACGGGAGCAATGTCTCAGGCGGTCAGAAGCAGCGCCTCTGCATTGCCCGTGCCTTGCTGAAACGTCCCAAGATCCTGATTCTCGACGATTCCACCAGTGCCTGTGACACCGCCACCGATGCCCGTATCCGCGAATCGTTTGCAAAGGCCATCCCCGGCACTACTAAGATTATCATTGCACAGCGCGTGCTGAGCATGGAACATACAGACCGCATCATCGTGATGGACCAGGGACGGGTTGTAGGATTCGACACGCACGAGAATCTGCTCAAGACCAACGGAATCTACCAGGAAATCTATCGCCTCCAGACGCAGGACACAGGCGATTTCGATGAGCCCAATAACGCAATTAATTCTTAACTCTAAATTCTAAATTCATCATATGCCCCCAACAATGAACCCACACGGTGGCCCTCGCGGCCCACGACATACAGGAGGAATCAAGCACCTCTCCAAAGAAGGACGCCAGACCATCATCAGGCTGCTCAGCATGGTCGTCAAAGACTATAAATGGAGCCTGCTCGTCGTAGTGGCGTGTACGCTCATCACGCCCGTGGCCACCCTCTCCTCCACCCTCTTCACCAAGACGCTCATCGACGACTATATCATTCCGCTGACGCAGGCCACGACACCCGACTATACGCCCCTGGCGCTGGCCATCGGCAAACTGGCCATCATCCTCATGGCTGGTGCACTCTGCGCCTATCTGCAAAGCCGACTGATGATCAACGTCAGTCAGGGAACGCTGCTCCGCCTCCGCCGCGATACGTTTAGTCACATGCAGCAACTGCCCATCTCCTACTTCGATCAGCATTCCCACGGCGACCTGATGTCGGTCTATACCAATGATATCGACACACTACGACAGATGATTTCATCGCTTCCAAACATCTGCTCTTCGCTCATCACGATCGTCATCACCTTCACCTCCATGATCGTGCTCTCGTGGCCGCTCACTTTGCTTACGGTCATCATGTCGGTCATCATGATTGTCACCACACGCAAACTTGGCAACATCTCGGCCAGTCATTTCCGCCAGCAACAGCAGAGCCTCGGCCAGATGAACGGCTTCGTGGAGGAGATGCTCACGGGTCAGAAGGTGGTGAAGACTTTCTGCCATGAGGATGAAGCCATTGCAGAGTTCACCAAACTGAATGAACAACTCCGCAACAACGCCTGCAATGCCAACCGCGTGGCCAACATCGTGATGCCTATCAACGGCAATCTTTCCAACCTCATCTACGTGATGGCTGCCGTCTTCGGCGCCATGCTCGCCCTTAAACTCACCAACGATTCTTCACACTTCACTCTATACTCTTCACTTACCATCGGTACCCTTGTCAGTTTCCTCACCCTCATCAAGAACTTCACGCGTCCGGTCAGCGAGATTTCCAATCAGATCAACAGCGTCATCAATGCAGTGGCCGGTGCCGACCGTGTGTTCAACCTGCTTGATGCAAAGGCCGAAACCGACGATGTGGATGCAGACATCCAATTGGTGAATGCCGAAATTGTAGCTGGAAAACTGATGGAGACCTCCCGCAAGACAAATCTCTGGGCCTGGAAGGATGCCAACGGCAATCTCACCCAGCAGCGCGGTGAAGTGGATTTCTTCAATGTCAACTTTGGCTATCCGCCATCTCCCAACAGCTCGCAGAAAACGCCTAAGCAGGTACTCTTCGACATCACGCTCGACACGGAAGCCGGGCAGAAGATAGCCCTCGTGGGCGGTACGGGAGCCGGCAAGACCACTATCATCAACCTCATCAATCGTTTCTACGACATCCAGAGCGGCACCATCA
Source organism: uncultured Prevotellaceae bacterium (assembly GCA_900314655.1). Taxonomy (GTDB): domain Bacteria; phylum Bacteroidota; class Bacteroidia; order Bacteroidales; family Bacteroidaceae; genus Prevotella. The sequence continues at coordinate 119,880 of OMWC01000002.1, forward strand.
AATACGACGGACTGCCTATCCGTCGCATACGCAAGACCGATCTCCGCCGTTCGCTCGGAATCGTGCTGCAGGAAACACATCTCTTCACGGGAACCGTGATGGAGAATATCCGCTACGGCCGTCTGGATGCTACCGACGAGGAATGCATGGCTGCCGCAAGGCTGGTGAATGCCGACGATTTCATCCGCCGTTTGCCAAACGGATATCAGACGGTGCTCACAGGTGACGGTGGAAATCTCTCTCAGGGTGAACGCCAGTTGCTGGCTATTGCGCGTGCCGCCGTGGCCAATCCTCCGGCACTCATTCTCGACGAAGCCACTTCGAGCATCGACACCCGCACGGAGCGAATGGTTCAGCAAGGCATGGACAGCATTATGAAAGGGCGTTCCACCTTCGTGATTGCCCACCGACTGAGCACCATCCGCAATTCCGACATCATTATCGTGATGGACCACGGCAGAATCATAGAGCGTGGCACCCACGAACAGCTTATCAGCCAAGGCGGCAAATACTACCAGCTGTACACCGGCAGACAGATAAGCTAACAAAGTAAATTACTTTGTACTTCATCCGATGATGTTTTGCATGGCTTCCGATGATGTTTTGAAGAACAAACTAAATTACTTTGTACCCGACCCAATCATATAAGGGGATGTGTCCACTGAGACACATCCCCTTAATCTATTATTAAATCCAACGTTTAATCTATGCCGAAGAGAACCTTCAGACCTCCGTCAACACCCGAGAAGCCCATGAAGGCCAGCGAGAGCAGACCAGCCGTGACGAGCACGATGGCCACGCCCTGCATGCCCTTGGGAATGTTGACCAGCGACATCTGCTCACGAATACCGGCGAAGACGGTCAAAGCCAGACCGAAGCCGATGGCCGTGGAGAAGGCATAGACCACACTCTGCAGCAGCGAGAAATCTTTCTGGATGACCAGGATGGCCACACCGAGCACGGCACAGTTGGTCGTGATCAACGGCAGGAAAATACCCAGTGCCTGATAAAGAGCAGGCGAAACCTTCTTGAGCACAATCTCCACCATCTGCACCAAGGCGGCAATGACGAGGATGAACACAATCGTCTGCAGGTATTGCAGGCCAAAGGCATCAAGCACGAACTTCTGAATGAGATAGGTGACGATGGTAGCCAGCGTCATCACGAAAGCCACGGCTGCCGACATGCCAAGCGACGTGTCAATCTTCTGGGAAACACCCAGGAACGGGCAGATTCCGAGAAACTGCGAAAAGATGATATTATTGACAAATATCGCGCTAATGAAAATCAATATGTATTCCATAAAATCGTTCAGTTAGAAATTTCTATTTCTTAATCTTGTTCACTATCGCAACCAGGAAGCCAAGCGTGATGAAGGCTCCCGGAGGCAGCACGAACATCAGCATGTTATAGGTCTCAGGCAGCAGGGTCAGTCCGAAGATGGAGCCATTGCCCAGCAGCTCGCGGCAGACGCCGAGCAATGTCAGGCCGATGGTGAAACCGAGACCGATACCAATACCGTCCATCAACGAGGCCACAGGACCGTTCTTCGAGGCAAAGCCCTCTGCACGGCCCAGAATGATACAGTTCACCACAATCAGCGGAATAAAGAGTCCGAGCGATGAATAGATATCGGGCAGGAAGGCCTGCATCACCATCTGGAGAATGGTGACAAAGGATGCGATGACCACGATGAAAACGGGGATGCGCACCATGTCGGGCGTGAGGTTCTTGATGAGCGAGATGACCACGTTGGAGCAGATCAGCACAAACATCGTGGCGAGACCCATCGACATACCGTTGATGGCGCTTGTGGTAGTGGCCAGCGTGGGACACATACCAAGCATCAGCACAAAGGTAGGATTCTCTTTGGTGATGCCATTCTTGATAATATTCAGATAGTTCATTCTTTGTCCTCCTTCTCTTGTTTAGTTGCACCTGTAGCGCCGTCAACGGGCGTTGCCTTATAGGCTTTGTAAGCATTGTTCACGGCCAAGAGGAAAGCGCGGCTTGTGATCGTTGATGCCGTGATGGCATCCACCTTTCCGCCGTCTTTGCTCACCTGGAGTTCTTCAGCGGGGTTCTTGCCGATGATGTCGCCTTTCTCCCCTTTCTGGAACCATTTGTCGGCCTTGGCTCCCAATCCGGGAGTCTCTGCATGAGCCAGAATGGTGTAACCCAGGATATTGCCTTCAGGGTCGAAGCCGACCAGCACTTTCAGGTCGCCACCGAAACCGCCCGTGGTGCTCTCCACGGCAGCACCGAGGTCTTTCTGCTGCTTGTCCTGTGTCTGATAGATGATATACGTGAGTTCCTTGCCCTTGGCATCGTTCTGGCGCACGGTGTCGGTCTTGCTGACGGTAAGGTCTCCCCCACCCATCACCGACTTGATACCATTCTGCAGCGTCAGCTTGTTCTGTTCTGCGATAGGGCCTTCCGTGGCATGGTTCACGTAAGCGAGGATACCGCCGGTGATGACGGCTACACCCGTGAGAACCAAAGCCATATTGGTAATTGATGATTTCAGTTTTTCCATATTCTTCTCCTCCTTATTTCTTTTCAGGCACTTCACCGAAGCGCTTGGGTTTGATGTAAGTGTTGATGAGCGGAGTGAAGCCGTTCATAATAAGGATGGCAAACGACATACCTTCGGGATAGCTACCCCAGTTACGGATCACGATGGTGAGGAAGCCGATAGCTATGCCGTAGATGATCTGTCCCTTGGCCGTCATGGGCGAAGTGACATAGTCGGTAGCCATGAAGATGGCACCGAGCATCAGACCACCCGAAAGAATCACGGCAAACGGATCAGCATAGATAGGATTAGCCAGATGCATCAGTCCGCTGAATACGAACACGGTGCAGATGATGCTCACGGGAATATGCCATGTGATGATCTTCTTCCAAAGCATGTAGGCCAGACCCAGCAGCAATGCCAGCGCGCAGATTTCACCTGCAGTACCGGAGCCGAAAATGACGCTGGTGTCGGGACTCACGTGATTACCGATAAGCAGGTTCATCGATGAGGGCAGCTGCTCCAGGAGAGAAGGGTCGCCAGCCTTGATGGCATTCTTCATGATAGCCAGCGGCGTGGCTCCGGTCTGTGCATCCAGATAGCTGGTGAGTTGTCCGGGCACGGGCCATGAGGTCATCTGTGCAGGGAACGACACGAGCAGGAAACAGCGGCCCACGAGTGCGGGGTTGAAGGGGTTGTTGCCCAGTCCGCCAAAGGTCATCTTGCCGATGCCAATGGCTACCAGCGCACCGATGATGATAATCCATATAGGAAGATTGGAAGGGAGGTTGAAGCCAAGGAGCAGACCGGTAAGGATGGCCGAACCGTCGCAGATGGTTGACTTCTCACGACCCAGGATATATTTGGTGATGGCCCATTCGAAGACGACGCAGGCTATCACCGACGTGGCAAGCACAATGGCCGAACCGAGACCGAAATAGTAGAGCGAACAGAGAAGCGCAGGCACGAGCGCGATAATCACGCCGTACATGTTCTTCTCCACGCTGTCGGTTCCGTGTGCGTGCGGTGACAATGAAACTACAAGTTTTCCCATTGTTGTATTTGATTTTTACTTGATTTACCTTTTAAATGTTTATTTCTTTGCATTACGGGCGCGGATGATACCCATCACTGTGGACTTGCCCAGACGGATGTTGTCGAGCAGCGGACGATGGGCCGGGCAGGTGAACTGACAGGAGCCACACTCTATGCAAGAGATGATGTCTTCAGCTTCCACCTTATCCCACATCTTCTTGCTGCTGCAAGTGGCAAGCAGGAAGGGCTCCAGACCCATGGGACATGCACTCACGCACTTTGCACAACGGATACAGGGCTGCGGCTCCTTGCGGCGTGCATCATCGTCGGTGAGCACGGTCACGGAGTTGGTTCCCTTGCAGACAGGAACCTCCGTCGAGGTAAGGGCCTTACCCATCATCGGACCGCCGGCCAGAATCTTATTGTCACCTTCGGGCAGACCGCCGCAGGCATCAATCAGCTGGCTCATAGGTGTACCCATGCGAACCAGGAAGTTGCCGGGATTCTTCAGCTGCTTGCCGGTCACGGTAGTATAGCGTTCGAAGAGTGGCTTGTTCTTCATAACTGCCTCATATACAGCGTATGCAGTACCCACGTTCTGAACAATTGCTCCAACATTGACAGGAATGGCAGGAGGCGCAGGAACCTGACGGTGGATCACGGCATCAACGAGCTGCTTCTCACCTCCCTGCGGGTATTTCTTAGCCAATGGCACAACTTCCACCTGGAAGTTGGAGCCGGAGAATTTCTCAGCACACTTCTGCGTGAGCAATTCGATGGCGGCAGGCTTATTGTCCTCGATACCGATGTAGCCCACGTTTACCTTGGCGGCCATCATCAGCAGTTCGAGTCCAACCAGAATCTCATCAGCCTTCTCCATCATCAGACGGAAGTCGGCCGTGATATAAGGCTCACACTCCACGGCGTTTATAATCACGCACTCAGCCTTGGCCGTGGGTGGCGGGCACAATTTAATAAAGGTGGGGAATCCGGCACCGCCCATACCAGTGACACCGGCTTTCTTCACGCGCTCCACGATTTCCTCGGGAGTCAGTTCGGGGTGGTCTTTCACCAATTCCAGTTTCTCACTGCGGTCGATGCTTTCTTCCCATTCATCGCCTTCCACCTTGACGATGATGACAGGCTTGCGGTAGCCTGTGGCATCGATAGCCTCGTCAATCTTGAACACGGTACCTGACACACTTGAATAGATAGGAGCCGACACGAAACCACCGGCCTCGGCCAGCAGCGTGCCCACTTTCACCTTGTCGCCCTTGGCCACAACGGGCTTGGCCGGTGCGCCGATATGCTGCGACAGTGGGAAGATGGCCTGTGCGGGAAGCTCGGCCTTCACGGTCACCTTGTCGTTGGTGAGTTTGTTCTCGTCGGGATGAACGCCGCCAATGCGGAATGTCTTCACTTTCATACTTGGGCCTCCTTTTCTTCTTTAGGTTCTACGGTTTCAGGCTTCGGCTTCGGAGCGGGGAAGTTCACGGCATGGATGGCATGCGTAGGACAAGCCTCCACACACTTCTTACACATGCGGCACTTGTTGAAGTCGATGTAGCTCAGGTTGTTTGTGATGGTGATAGCCTCAAACTTACACTCCTTCTCACACTTACCGCAGCCGATACAGGCAGCCTTGCAGGCCTTCATAGCCGCTGCGCCCTTGTCCTTGTTCATGCAGCTCACGTAGATGCGGCGCCCCTTCGGACCCTTCTTGCGGAGCTCGATGATATGGCGAGGACAAGCTTTCGTACATGCACCGCAGGCCGTACACTTGTCTTCATCCACTTCGGGCAATCCCGTTTCGGGATTCATGTGGATGGCATCAAACTGGCAGGCGGCCACGCAGTCGCCACATCCCAGACAGCCGTAGCCACAGCCCGTCTCACCGGCACCGCAGGCATTCATTGCCGTACAGGTGCGCAGTCCGTCATACTCGGCCATGCGCGGACGCAGCTCACACGTACCATTACAACGCACCACGGCCACCATCGGGTCGGTGTTTGCAATGGCCATACCCAGCAGGTCGGCCACCTGGCCCATCACTTCGGCTCCACCCACAGGACACATCAGCCCATCGAGCGAACCGGCATCTGCCCCTTTCACCAAGGCATCAGCCATACCCGAACAACCGGGGAATCCGCAGCCGCCACAATTAGCACCTGGGAGAATGGCCGAAACCTGAGCAATACGGGGGTCTTCCTTCACAGCAAACTTCTTGGAGCATACATAGAGAATCACCGCCGCAATAAGGGCAATGGCTCCAAGTACGATGACTGCTGTCAAAATAAAGCTCATAATTCTTTGTATATTTGTTTTAGTTATTGAATTTGTCCAGTTCTATTCTATGCGAAAGGTGAATCGTTCGCGCAACTTACCACGCATCAGGTAAAGACCTATATAATACGGTATCAGGCAAGCGATGCTCAGCAGCGCCAGAAGCGCCTCGTCAGCGATGAACCTACTCCCGATGAACAACACCGCCAACAGAATCGCAAACGGGATGACGAAGGCCAGCAGCACGGCATTCCTGGCCACCTGGATCGAGGCCGTCACGCGAACCTCCTGGCCAATACGGTATGAGGAAGTGTCGCTTACACCATATACATCCACGGTCTTCTCCTTGCTTTCGGCTGCATTGCAATGGCTGGCTGCCTTGCAACTGCTACAGGCTGAGGTCTGCAAAATGCGCACATGCAGACAGTCGGATTCCACCGATTCCACAATGCCGGTATGACTAATCTTGTTGCTCATTTTTTAAGTAGTTCCAACTCCGCTTATTTGCAAAGTGGAGTTTGCAATTGCAAAGATACAACTAATATTTATATCTGCCAATAAAAAACGGAAGAATTTGCGGTTTTCTTAACTTTTCTTTTACGTTAACGTTTGCAAAGAACTTAAAAACTTTGCCTATCATTTTGATTTCTCATTCGTTTACACTATCTTTTCATAAGAAAAGGCTGCACTCAGAAAATCAAAAACGAAAAACTTCGTCTTTCATTTTGATTTTTCATTCGTTTACACTATCTTTGCACAAAAAATCAGCCATAATATGAAAGCAAACGAACAGACACAACAACAAATCGAGCGCTTCATCAATAAGATTGCTCAGAAATTTCCCATGAACGGCGAAGATGCCCTGATGCTCACAGATATCCACATACGTGTGACTCAGGACAGTGGCGAGATGCTGGCCTTCGACGACGATGATCAGGAAATCACGCGTTGTGTCGTGGAGCAATGGATCGACAACAAGGACGAGAATTTCTACGACCGCGTGCTCCTCATCCTACGTAACCAGCTGAAGCGCCACCGCAACATCGTGGACAACCTAGGCATACTGAAGCCTTTCAGCCTCGTGCTTGAGAACGATGACAAGGAGAACATCGGCGAACTCTATCTGGCCGACGACGACACCATCATCGTCAGCGGCGACCTTATGGAAGGACTCGACAAGGAACTCGACGATTTCTTTAAGGACCTGATGAAATAGGAAGATTCATCCCTCCCCTCCTCCTATTATAATAAAAGGTGAAGCTCAATGCTTCACCTTCTTTATTTTGCTCTCATTGCTCAGGCGGTCGAGCGCGGTCACCACCCAGGTGCTCTTGTCTTTCTCTGCAGGCAGTTCATAAGACGTAAGGCCCGTGACGGCCACAATCTTCGACGCATCATCGATGTTCACGCGCTCACCCTTATGGAAGCGATACACCACATAGCGCACGGCTTCATCCTTCCAGGTCTTGCCCTTCGGAGCCGTCCACATCAGTATCGGCCCCTGACCGAAATCCACAGCCTTCAGTTTCTTCACTTTCTTCGGGGCTTTCTTGTCAATCCACGGCATTTCGGGCTGCAAGGCTGGATTTTTCCAATAGACCGTACGCAACATCGTGCCATAGTTGCCGATGTTGTCAACGGCAGCCTTCGCATACCAGAGCACCGTTCCCTTCACATTGGGCAGCTGCTCATGCAGGCGGAACTTAGCCGGCATCTGGTGGCTGGCAGGATTCTTCGGGTCAGCGTTCTTCACCGTGCGTTCTATATCTTCACCAATATATAACGGGCGGTTGCCGCAATACTGGTTCCACCAACGGATCAGCGTTTCATAGTCGGCTGACTTGTGGCCTATCTCCCAGTAAATCTGGGGCACGCAGTAGTCCACCCATCCGTTGTTCACCCAGAGCAGGATATCGGCATAGAGATCATCGTAGTTCTGCAGGCCGTTGGTGTTGCTGCCAATGTCAGAACTGCGCTTGTTGCGGTAGATGCCGAAGGGCGACACGCCCACCTTCACCCAAGGCTTCACGGCTCGCACTGTGTCACACAGTTCTTTCACGAACAAGCTCACGTTGTCTCGGCGCCAGTCGCCTATGTTCTTGAATCCCCTCGGATTAGCCGCGAAATACTGCTGGTCGGGAATTGGCTGTCCGGCCACGGGATAGGGGTAGAAATAGTCGTCGTAATGCAGGCCGTCCACGTCATAGCGGCGCAGGATGTCACCACACACGTGGCATATAAACGCGCGGTTCTCGGCGAGTGCCGGGTTCAGGATAAACTGTCCGTCGTAGGTGAACACCCGTTCCGGATGCTGAATGGCAATGTGGTTGCTGGCCAGCTCATGAGTGGTTTTCGTCTTTGCCCGATAGGGATTGATCCAGGCATGCAGCTCCATGCCACGCTTGTGGCATTCGTCCACCATCCACTTCAGCGGGTCCCAGTAAGGCTGCGGTGCCCTGCCCTGCTGTGCCGTCAGGAATCGGCTCCACGGTTCAATGCTGCTCTGATAGAGCGCATCACACTCGGGCCGCACCTGGAAGAAGATAGCGTTCACCCCGTCTTTCTGCAGTTCGTCGAGCTGATAAGTCAGCGTCCGCTGCATCTGGTCGCGGCCCACGCCCGTCCATTGTCCGTTCACCGCCTGTATCCAGGCCCCTCTAAACTCACGCTTCTTGCTCTGCGCCATCACCATCTGCTGGCACAGCACAACGGTCAATAAAATCAGAAAAATCCTTTTCATAGCCGCAAATGTACGAATAATTTATTAATCGCCAAAACATACTCGCTGAAACTTTGTCTGTTTTCAGAAATATTTTGTAATTTCGCATCCGAAATGAATATGCAATACGTTATAGTGGCCGTCATGCTGGCCCTGGCCGTAGGCTATGCAGCATGGCGCATCTACCGCGCTCTGCGGGCTGCAGGCGACCCTTGCTATGGGTGCGAGGGATGCCAGCTGAAGGAATTACGCGATGCCCGCCGCAAGGGAAAATCAGGGGTCGTGGCCTTCGGTAAGCGACAAAAAGCACCCTGCGGAGAGAAAAAATAAGCGAAAAATTTGGATGTTCCAAAATATTGCATTACCTTTGCATCCGCAAATCGCAAAACAGGGTGCGTTAACAAAGCGGTTATGTGGCGGTCTGCAAAACCGTATAGAGCAGTTCGACTCTGCTACGCACCTCCAGAATCCGCAAGCTGTTTCTCAAAAGCTTGCGGATTTTTTCTTTTCCTAAGTATCATCCGTTGCCTTCCAAAGTATCATCCGACGGCCTTCAAAGTATCATCCGTTGAGCCTCAAAGTATCATCCGTTGGAATGGATGTAATTTTAAAAACATTTAATTTGTAGCGGCGGATTCTTATTTAACGGAATTTATTCGCTATCTTTGCAGGAATCATAGAAATCTAAGTAACTGACAGACACCGATGATGACGCCAACTGTAAAGATAGACTACCTGAAAGTGGCCAACTATGCCTTTGTGCATAATGGCATCGACCTCTGCAAAAGTCTGGAAATAAGATTCAACCCTAAAGACGACTCAGCCGACGACATCCACGACGTGGTGGTGAGATGCACGGGAGAGTATCTGAAAGATTATCAGACGCCCGTGATGAGCACCGTTTCGGCCGAGAAGACCATCCGCATCAGGAACTTTGAAATAAGTCTTGATGCGCAGAAGATGGCCGCACTGACGGAGCGCGTGGAATCGACTTTCACGCTGACCGTCGTGGCCGATGCCGCCTCAGAGGAAGGACGGAGGGAAATCTTCCGGCAGGAGTATCCCCTCTCGCTGATGGCCTACGACCAATGGCTTGGAACATCGGTGCTGCCGCAGTCGCTCACCTCATTTGTCACCCCCGACACACCGGCCGTCAGACAGCTCGTCGTGAAGGCTGCACAGAAACTGAAAGAGCTTTCAGGCTCTTCAGCATTCACCGAATACCAGTCGGGCAATCCCAACGAGGTGGTGCGCCAGGTGGCAGCCATATTTGCCACTCTCCATGAGGAGGGAATCGTCTATCGCAGCATGCCCGTCGGCTATGAGCAGGTGGGACAGCGCATCACGCTGCCCGAACAGGTGGCGAGCGGGAAACTCGGCAACTGCGTCGAGCTGAGCCTGCTCTTTGCCAGTCTGCTTGAGGCGGTGGGCATCAACAGCGGCATCATTCTGGAAAACGGACACGCTTATATCGCGGTATGGCTGGTCAACGACAGTTGCCGCTACAGCACGCTCGACGACGCTTCGTTTATCGAAAAGAAGATTTCGAAGGGTATCGACGAGATGATGGTCATCGAGAGCACGGCGGTCACCCAGGAGAACACATCGTTCGAACAGTCGCGGCTTTCGGCTGAGCAGCATTTGGCCAAGACTGGCAATTTCCAGATGTTCATCGACGTGCGCCGTTGCCGCCTGGAGCGTTTCCTGCCCCTGCCGGCCCGCATCCTGAAAGACGGAGTTTGGGAGATAGTCTCCGAGGGCGTGGTCCACGACAGTTGCGACCTACATCTGAGTGAGCATTCACGCTATGACCTGACGAAAGTGATGAACTCCACGCAGGAACTGACACGCATGGACATCTGGGAACGCAAACTGCTCGATTTCTCCCTGCGCAACACGATGCTCAACCTTTATCTCCGCCAAAGGGCCGTACAGCTGATTTCGCTCGACGTAGATAAGATAGAAGACAGTCTGCAAGACGGCGAGGAATACAGCATCGTGGAACGGCCCGACGTGGATTTCAAGACCATGGACGACGGCGGACGGCTGATCCGCTCGCGACTGGCCGAGCCCATCCGCGAACTGGTGAGCAGCGACATCAGTCATCACCAGCTGCACACCTACCTCAGCGAGACTGAGACCAAGGCCGTACTGAAAAACATCTACCGCTCTGCCCGCAACGCTATCGAAGAGACCGGTGCCAACTCGCTCTTCATGACCATCGGCACGCTACGCTGGTATGAGACCGAACAAAGCGAGAAACCCCACTACGCCCCCATCCTGATGCTCCCCGTGGAGATGGTTTACAAGAAGGGCGGCTACTATGTGCGCACGCGCGGCGAAGATATCATGATGAACGTGACGCTAATAGAATTCCTCCGTCAGAACTATGACATCCGCATTCCGGGGCTCAACCAGCTGCCCAAGGACGACCACGGCGTTGACGTGACACTGATATTCGCCATCATCCGAGAAGCACTGAAGGAGCAGAAACGGTGGGACGTGGAAGAGGAATGCATCCTCGGAGTGTTCTCGTTCAGCAAGTTCCTGATGTGGAACGACGTACACAACCATCGCTATGAACTGCAGGAAAACGTCATCGTAAAAAGTCTTGTGGAGCAGAAGCTCTGCTTCCAGCCCGAACCACTCGTCACCTCGCTGAGAGAGGAAGACAAGGCCCTGCGACCCGAGTCGCTGGCACTTCCCGTGGCAGCCGACTCCTCACAGATGGCTGCCGTATTTGCTGCCGGACAGGGCCACTCATACATCCTCTACGGTCCACCGGGAACAGGCAAGTCGCAGACCATCACCAACCTCATTGCCAACGCCCTCTTCCAAGGCAAGCGGGTGCTCTTCGTGGCTGAGAAGATGGCTGCCCTCAGTGTGGTGCAGAGTCGTCTGGCAAAGATCGGACTCGATCCTTTCTGTCTGGAGATGCACTCCAACAAGGTGACCAAGCGCCACGTGCTCAGCCAGCTTGAAAAAGCCTTGGCCGTCACCCATATCGCCACGCCCCGGGAGTATCAGTCAACGGCCGAAAAGCTCTATGCCCAACGCTGCAAACTGATAGGCTATCTTGAGGCACTCCACACGGTTGACGAGACCGACGGATTCTCGCTCTACAACTGCATCCTCCACGAGGAAGCCATCCCCGAGCAGCCCTTGGCTCCATTTGAACTCAACAACCTGCTGAAATCCCGGCTGACAGCCACTACCCTGCCCGACCTGCAGCAACTGCTGGGCACACGTATGGAAGCCGTGCTGAAACTGGTGGGGCAACCATCGGTTCATCCGCTGCTGGGCATGCACGTCGGCACCGATGAACTGCGCGATGAACAAGCCACGGCTACCCAGCTTGCATCAGCCGTTTCCATATTAGAGAAAGGAAATAACGAAAGAGCACAATTATCTGAAACACAAAACCTTAGAAGCAAGATACTAAAGGACAACAGCGAGCAGTTGCTCGAAACTGATGGCAACCAGCTACGCGACGAATGGCGGGCCGCAAAAGCTAAGTGGTTCCTGCCCCGGTTGTTTGCCAAGAAGTCGTTTGTCAAGCGCATGCGTACCTATAATCCTTATATCACTGAAGAGGAAATAGATGCGCTCATGGACAGCCTGACCGACTATCAAGACAAGCATGGCAGAATTCTCCCCGTGCAGGAGGTCATGAAGAAATATTTCGGACAGGAACTCGCCACCGACGAACTGCCTACCGAGGCGCAAACACGGCAGGCCATCGACGATCTCACCCGATGGAAGACGAACACAGGCATGATGCGTGATTGGTTCCACTGGTGTGAATACGTCGATGAACTCCGCGCCCACGGACTGCATGCCATTGTAGAAGCCCTTGAGCACGATGCATGGCAGCCACGACAACTCAGCGACCGTTTCTTCAAAGCCTTCTTCCTGGCCAAAGCCCGCGAGAAGACGGCAGCATCCGACCAACTGCGCACCTTCGAGGGAATGCTCTTCGACGAACAGGTGCAGCAGTACAAGCATTTCACCGAGGAATTCCAGATGCTCAGCCAGAAAGAGCTTTATGCGCGTCTGGCTGCCAATATTCCGCGTATAGCCGACAATCTGGACAACAGCAGCGAGATAGGCCTCCTGAACCGCAACATCTCTAACGGCGGACGCGGACTCTCCCTGCGCGACCTCTTCGATCAGATACCCAAGCTGATGCCGCGACTTTGTCCGTGTATGCTGATGAGCCCCATGTCGGTGGCACAATATCTGGATCTCAACCAGGAGAAATTCGACCTGGTTGTTTTCGACGAAGCGTCGCAGATGCCCACATGCGAAGCCGTGGGAGCCATTGCCCGCGGCAAGTCGCTGGTGGTGGTAGGCGATCCCCGCCAAATGCCGCCTACGAGCTTCTTCTCCTCCTCCAACGTGGATGAAGACGAGGCAGACATCGACGACCTGGAAAGCATTCTCGAGGATTGCCGCACGCTGGAAATCCCTTCGCTCCAGCTCAACTGGCACTACCGTTCGCGACATGAATCGCTCATAGCCTTCTCCAACAATGAATACTACGACGGCAAGCTCATCACCTTCCCATCGGTTGACGACAAGGATACCAAGGTAAAGTTTGTACCCGTGGAGGGAGTCTATGACAAGGGTGGCCGCCGTTCCAACCGCGCAGAGGCCGAAGCCATCGTGAAGGATGTGGAACGCCGCCTGACGACCGGCAGCCAGCCCTGTCCACCGAGCATCGGCATCATAGCCTTCAGCGTGGTGCAGCAGAACCTCATCGAAGACCTCCTACAGGAAATGCTCGACCACAACCAGGCCGTGAAGCAGGCAGCCGACGCCCTATATGAGCCTATTTTCGTGAAGAATCTGGAGAATGTGCAGGGAGATGAGCGTGACGTGATTCTCTTCTCCGTGGGATACGGCCCCGACAAAAACGGCAACGTGAGCATGAACTTCGGCCCGCTGAACAATGCCGGTGGTGAACGCCGTCTGAATGTAGCCGTCAGCCGTGCCCGTCAGGAGATGGTGGTGTACTCCTCGATGCGATCCTCGCATATCGACCTGCGCCGTTCCAAAGCCCGTGGCGTGGAGGGATTGAAGCACTTCCTGGAATACGCCGAACAGCAGGTTTTGGCCGAAAACATCCAGAGCACCATTCCACGTGCCGACACGTCGCTGGCACGCCAGATAGCCGACGCCATTGCCGCAAAGGGCTATGTGGTCAATGTCAACGTGGGACGTTCCCACTTCAAGGTTGACGTGGCAGTAAGCCGCAAGGAATTGCCCGACACCTACGTGCTGGGCATCCTTCTCGACGGAGAGAGCTATCGCGACACGCAGACCACCCGCGACCGCGAAATCGTGCAGCCCTCCGTGCTTGAAGGTCTCGGATGGCGCGTCATGAGGGTATGGAGCGTTGACTGGCTCAACAATCCGCAGCGCGTCATCGACCGCGTGATGGAGCAGCTGCAGACAGCTCCCGTAAAGACCGTTTCCACTCCGCCCGTGCAGTTCGACATTTCGCATGAGAAAGTCATCGAGAAGCCTTCATTCGCCCGCCCCTATCAGGAACTGGAGCTTCCGCCTGCCGATGCGAAGAAGATGACGACGCGCCAACTCATCCAGGCCATCGTTCATCAGGAACAGCCCATCACGCTGAAGACACTCTGCCGTCGAATCTGCGCGCTGAAGGGAGATTCACGCGTGACCACCATTCTGCAAGATACCACCCGCGACTACGTGAGCCAGAAGTATTTCATGGAAAACGACCGTGAGAGTAAGGTGGTATGGGAAAGCGAGAAAGCCCGCGACGAATACAGCTGGTATCGTCAGGCTTCAGGCCGCGACATCGCAGAACTACCCATGCGCGAGATCCGGAATGCCGTCATCGAGGCAGTCACCGAGCAATTCTCCATCAGCTCAGACGCCCTCTCACTCATCGTTTCGAAGAAACTGGGCTTCATACGCCGAGGCTCCAAGGTGGACACCGCCATTCAGGAGGCATTCTCGCAACTCGTGAGCGAAGGCGTGATTACCAATTCTGGCGGCAGTCTGAGCATCAGCACCGAAGGAAAACAAACAGAATAAACACATTCAGAATATGCTGAAAAGATATTTTCTATTCATCATCTTCACGCTATCGGTTACAGGCTCGTTTGCCGACAACTGGTTCACCCGTTTTCTCGGCAAGCTTGGCGAGACAGACACCACCTACATCGAACCGCAGCACTATCCCAGCACGCTGATGCTTCAGAATTCGTACGTCTTCGACCGCATCAGTCTTAAGGACGGAGCCGACGAATTGGTATTCGCGCCCGACGTGTCCGTACAGCTGGGTCCTTTCGCCGGCTATAAGTTCATCTTCCTGGGCTACACCGTTGACTTGAAGTCCTTCTTCAAGTCGAAAGACCGTACCAACATAGCGATGACCTTCTTTACGAATCCCTTTATCATTGACATTTTCTACCGTAAGGCGGGCAACGACTTCATCCTGCGGAAGATAACCATCGATGGCTTGAAGAACATGGAAGGCATGGAATGCACTGCCATCCGCACCCGCAACGTAGGAGTCTCGTTCAGCTATATTCTCAACCACAAGCACTATTCTGCACCAGCAGCCTTCGCGCAGACCACCAACCAGCGGCGCAATGCCGGTTCCCTGATTCTCGGGGCAGGCGTGATGCGTTCAAAGTTTGACCTCAACATTACGGACCTGGTCACCGACATGCTGATCAAATCCATCAGCGACGGAACCTTCAACGAAGAATCCCTGGACAATACCGATACGGACACATCGGCTGATTCAGACGATGATATGCTCGTGACCAGAAACGCACGCTTCAACACGTTCTCGCTCAGTGCCGGCTATGGCTACAACTGGGTGTTTGCCCGCAACTGGCTCGTGGGCGCAGCCGCCATCGTCAGCCCCGGACTGAAGACCTGCGATGCCCATTTCGAAGACCTTAACGAAACCATTAACAATGTAATCACAAACCATTCAGGCAGCAGCAGTTACGTGCCTGTTGAATCATACCATCACACGGGCGTAAACCTCGACTTCAAAGCCCATCTTGGTGTCACCTACAACAATACGCGTTGGTATTGCGGAGCCTCCTCCACGGTCTATGACAACCACTACAATGCCCACGACTATCATCTGCGCAACACTTATGGTTCGGTGAATCTCTATGCCGGATTCTATTTCGGAAAGAGGAATTAAGAGATGGTGAACATGCCCATCGCAACCTCCCAATACTGGAACATAGCCTACGGCATGAACCCTGGTGAGGCCGCTCAAGATGCTGAAGGCATGCAGACGATGCGCACCCTAGCCAACAATATGGCGTGGATGCTGAAGTCGCTCGATCGTACAGCATGTCCAAAACGTGAACCCGTTCAAGGCACAAACTTTATACGATAAAGCCCCCTGAAACTCCATTCACACCTAACATCATTCCATCACACAGAGTTTAAGAGTATGTAGAGAAAGGGTGACGGGTGACGGGTGACGCCTACTTTTCATAACTTTTATAAAATATAGAATATTACTCTAAATGCTCTCTCGCGCGTGTAAATAAATAAATGTTATAGAAAGTAGGCGTCACCCCGTCACCCGTCACCCATAAAAACACCCTACACATCCCGATAAACAAACAAAAATCTCCAAAAATCTTACGAAAATCCATAAGCGGATTATTATTAATGTAAGATTTTTGAAGATTTTCGTCTTCATTCAGCGTCCGTCAAAGTATCATCCGTTGAAGGTCAAAGTATCATCCGTTGGAATGCAAAGTATCATCCGTTGGAATGCAAAGTATCATCCGACGGAAATCCTTCTGCAGCTCTATAATGGTGTCAGATTTTGAAGATATTTATCATTCAATTATAAGCCATTTGTTGGGGGCTGAGAAGCAACTATGAAGGCATGGGTAGTTAATAATCATTAAATCGGCGTGGAAATATAGTTAAATAGCGGGCAAAATTTTTAAATACCGCAACATTTTCGTATATTTGCGAAAAGAACTTACTAAAATAAGGTCTTGCGCCTCCCCTTTAAGAGGCACCGAGTGTGAGTAAAGTTAAGTATAAACAAATCAAATTCTATTGTTTTTATGGGTAAATTCTTCAAATGTTTAATTGCACCGTTAATGTTTCTGTTGACGATGTTCGCACAGGATGTTTGTGCGGCAACGATCACCTATGTTCTTCAGCGGCATACTGATGTACCTGCCAGTTATAAAACGATTACGGCTACGGCAGACCTCAGCGCTGGTGCCAGCCTGCAGGACAATATGCCGCAAGACCTGTGGCGCGCTTATTGCACATATACGTTCTACAGCGATGCCGCAATGACTACCGAAATCACCGAGGCCCCTTCGTCGGATGCAACGGTCTATGTGGATTATGTGTTCGACCCGCCGTTCATCCTTACAAGCGAGGATGGTGATCCAATATGGCATTACATACGAACCTACAACAGCTCTTCAAATAATTATGTGATGTATCTCAAAAAGGATAATTATCCCTCAACAACAAATATTCATGGATGGAAAAACAATCCTCCTTCTTCTATTTACCCGACGGGTAACAGTGGGGGTCAGATGATGTATCCTGGCGATGCAGACTGGGCTTTCTATGGTGATGCCTACGACTTACACATCAGAATTAATAATGATGATTCATCTTTAGGCAACAAGCGTTGGATGATATGGTCAAGCACTACAAGTGCAGCTAATCTGACATTAGGTGCCAGACCGACTCTAGGATGGCAACTATTCGTAAACAAGACGCAAAGGCAAGATAAAAGTTACAACTGGTATAATTATTATACTATGGCATTGAATGTTCCTGGTACGAATTATTATGCAGCTTTGCGCGATGTTAACTCCAAACTTGTTACGAGTTTATTGGAAAGTGATTACCGCCTGGACAGCAAGCATCAGATAGAGCCCAAATCTACTTCAGGCTCTAATGCCACCAAAATCAAACAAGATATGTGGTGGTATGGTTTCTATGCCACGCCTGTAGGCTCGGGCAAAGACTTGAACTACCATGTCACTTATCGCATTCTGATGCACGATGGCAACTGGTATTCAGATATCGTGAAGCCACAGACAAACAGCTCCAATACGAAACTGAGAATCTCATTCCCGACAGAGTATGAAAAGAAGGCCTATTGCACCTATGACATGTTCTACAAGGACGAAGCTTTCACCGAAAAATATCCAGACTCCTATCAGATGCCTAACACGGAGAACCTAGTGGTCTATATCAAGGAAGTGCTCGGAAATGCCGAACCCTTTATCACCGACCGCTGGATTACTTTGGTGATCTCGTATCAGATTAATGATGTGGCCAGTGAGTTTAACAATGGCGTGAGAGTGCTCGAATACGTCGGATTGGAGTCAGACAAAACTGGTTCTCGATTCGACCTGAAGTTCCAGCAGACCAACACGATGCTGCCTCATGTGCCTTATCTCTTTAAGTCAGACGAGACACTTGAAGGCGAATATATGATCTTGCAGAAATCTACAAACGAGGAGCAGGAGGAATGGGTTTTGAGAGAGAGTTCCATCCGCAAGTTCCAAGACACGCGGTACGAGAACAGCCCCACCGTATCGATGATAGGAACCTACGTTGGCAAGGAACTGACACCACAAAGCGAAAGTGAGCATCCTGGACTACTCTACTTCTATTTCGGCTACGACGGCCGTTACGACAAAAATAGTGCCAGCTATGTGGGCGATGAAAACGCTGAGGGCAAATACGCATACAATTTCTACCGCGTGACCAAGAAGAACGCTACTATCTCCAAGCACCATTGCTATTTCCAGATAGAAGGAAGTGCAGCTCAAGCCAGTGGTGCCAAGTTCTCTGTGACAGGTTTCAACAATGGTGTGAGCGAAATCATTACTGGTATTGACGGTATTCAGACAGAACCTGACGCCTTCTCAGGGAGTATCTACAATATGAACGGCCAAATGGTTAGCAAAAAGGGATCGGTTGCCGGTCTGCCCAAGGGCCTTTATATAGTGAACGGAAAGAAAGTGATTGTAAAATAACTGAGGGAGGAATGTAACATGAAAAAATCAAGCTTCTATATAACACCGCAAATCAACGTGGTAAGCGCTGTAGATGAACTCTGCCAGACGCTGATATCCGCTTCGAAAATTTCCGGATCTACCGACCAACCGGATATCTCGGAGATTGGCGACGGAGGTGATAATGACGACGACGCTCCCCTGCCCTTAGCTAAGCAGTTTACCAGTCTATGGGACGACGACGAAGAAGAAGTGGATGATATCTGGTGATATAGATTAACTCACCACTGAGACACAGAGACACAGAGACTTTCTCAATATGCGAAGAGAAAAACTCTGTGTCTCAGTGTATTTGTGTAGAATATAAATCAAATGATCTTATAGCGCACGCGGAAGGCCATGCGGTCGTTGTCCCAGTTGGTGCCAAGCATTTCGAAGCGGCCTATCTGGGCGGTGCTGCGCACATGCTTGCCGATGCAGGGGCATACGTCGTAGTCGCCGATGCGCACCAATCGGATGGTGTCGGAGGCATCTTCGGGCAGACGGTCGAGGGCAATGCGCGACTCGGGGGAATCCTCTTCGGCTTCCATCACGATGCCTTCAAGCTCTGCGCGGGTTACAAACTGAAACGTGACGGGCATATCTTGCTCGATGAGTTCGTTCATCTGCCGCTCTATCTCGCGTTCCTCACGGCGGTCGGGCTTGTGGTCAAGGATGTAGGATATCTTGCTTTTCTTGCGTTCGATGTGAGCGTTGCTTGAACGCTCACACCCGAACATCCGCATCATTAGCTGGTTGAGCAGATGTTCGGCCGTGTGGGCAGGAGGATATTCTTCCTTGTTGTGGTCGTTTAAAATATATTCTTCCATGATGAAGGTTTCAGGATTCAGGTTTCAGGTTTCAAAAGTCTCTCCCTTCGGGAGGGATTGAGGGTGGGTCTCAGAACTTCAGCACCATTCCCCCCAGGGCCGGAACCGTAAGCGGGAAGTCCACGTCGGGCGTGAGTTCGAGGAAACGGTCTTCACCCGTGAGCAACTCGCGGGCAAGTAGGTCGCCCGTAGGCAAGCTGAGGAAATCCACGGCGTGCTTCGGAATGTTGACCATTGCCTTGGCCGCCTGATCACCGAAGTTGACCAGGATGAGGAGCGACTCTGAGCCTGCCTTGCGGAGGAATGCGTAGAGATGCTGACGATCGAAACAGGCACTCTGCGCATACATCAGGTCGTAGAACTGGCCTTCGCGGATGGCCCGCTCGCGCTGAGCGAGGTTCACGATCTGCCGATACTGCTGTTCCAGCTGCTTCTCGGCTGCCGTGAGCTTGCGGCGCTGATAGAATCCGCGGCGGATGGTGTCAACCGACCAGTAGTCGAAGATGGTAGTGCGGCCGTCAACGCCGGAGAAGCCCTCCTTGTCCATGCCGCGCTCACCGAACTCCTGTCCGGCGTAGATCATCAACGGATTCTGATGAAGCCAGGCGCTGACCATCATGCCGGGTATTCCGCGGCGGGCATCACCGGCAAAGAAGTCGCTGGCCAGTCGCTGCTCGTCGTGGTTCTCCAGGAAGTAGAGCATGTGAGGGCGGATATCGTCGGTAGCCTGCCATTCGTAGGTGATGGCAGCAGCAGGCCGACGGCCACAGATCACATCGCGCACACAATCGTACATGCCCACCTTGTCGTAGAGCAGGTCGAATCCGGCATGGAGATAGCAACGGTATTGCTGCGGATTATAGACCTCGCCGATAAACTGAATCTCCGGATAGCGGAACTTCACCTTATCCGTGGCCCACGCCCAAAAGGCAGCGGGCACCATCTCGGCCATGTCGCAACGGAATGCATCCACGCCCTTCTTGGCCCAGAAGAGCAGGATGTCGGTCATCTTGTTCCAAGTGTCGGGTATGGGGTCGAAGTGTTCCGAACGTCCACCGGCATCGCAGTAGTCAATGCCGTAGTTGAGTTTCACGGTCTCGTACCAGTCGTTGGCCGAAGGACGGTTGGAGAAACGGTCGTTGCCCGTAGCCTTGGCGGGATTCTCCCTGTAGGTCTGCTCGGGACGGAACTCCGTCAGGTCGAGCGGTTGTCCCCAGCAATAGTAGAAGTTGTTCTGCGCTGAGAAGTGCCATCCCTGATTGTCGTCTTCGCCAAGGTCCTTCACGCTTTCGGGCTTTGCCACGCTGTAGTATTCGCGTGCCACATGATTGGGCACGAAATCCATCACCACCTTCAGGCCAGCCTTGTGGGTACGCTCGATGAGGGCCTCCCACTCTGCCATGCGGTTTTTGACCTTCGTGGCCAGGTCGGGATCAATGTCGTAGTAGTCGCAGATGGCGTAAGGTGAACCGGCGATGCCTTTCACCACATCGGGATGCTGTCGCGGAATGCCGTAACGGGAATAATTGGTGACGGAAGCATGACGGATGACGCCCGTGTACCACACGTGCGTCACCCCCATGTCCTTGATTCTTTTCAGAACCTTCGAGTCAATATCGTTCAGTTTTCCGCTACCGTTCTGCGAGAGTGTACCCCACTCTTTGCAGGTAGTGTTCTGGTTACCGAAAAGCCTGGTAAATATTTGATAGATTACCGTTTTCATTATTCGATGCCGTGGGCAGAAACTTCGCGGTTGATCTTTGCAATCATGCCCTGAAGAGCCTTACCGGGACCGCACTCAGTGAAGTCGTCGGCACCATCGGCAATCATATTCTCTACGCTCTGAGCCCAGCGGACGCTGCTCGTGAGCTGTGCAATGAGGTTCTGCTTGATGTCGGCGGGATCGGTGTGAGGCTTGCCATCCACGTTCTGATAGACGGGACACTTGGGAGCTTTGATCTCAGTGGCCTCGATGGCTGCCTGAAGTTCATCCTTGGCGGGCTGCATCAGCGGAGAGTGGAATGCGCCACCCACCTTCAGCACCAGCGCACGCTTTGCACCGGCAGCCTTCAGGCGTTCGCAAGCTTCTTCGATAGCCTCGATGTTGCCGGAGATAACCAGCTGACCGGGGCAGTTATAGTTGGCAGGTACCACGACGCCCTTGCCCAGCTTGGAAACCTCTTCGCAAACCTGCTCGATGGTCTCAAAGGGAAGTGCGATGATAGCGGCCATCGTGGAAGGAGCGGCTTCGCATGCCTTCTGCATGGCCATGGCACGTGCATAAACGAGTTTCAATCCATCCTCGAACGAGAGGGCTCCGGCAGCAACCAGCGCAGAGAACTCACCCAGCGAGTGACCGGCGGTCATGGCAGGCTGGAAGGCATCGCCCATGCAGAGGGCGCTGATGACGCTATGAAGGAAAACGGCAGGCTGCGTGACCTTAGTCTGCTTCAGCTCGTCGTCTGTTCCACTGAACATGATATCGGTGATGCGATAACCGAGAATGTCGTTTGCCTTCTCAAAAAGTTCTTTTGCCAATGGGTTGTTGTCGTAGAGGTCTTTACCCATACCTACGAACTGTGCTCCCTGTCCGGGAAATACAAATGCTTTCATTTTCTTCTTACCTTATTAATAATAATATAATGTATGGTACAATTGATGATTCTGATACTAATCCAGCAACGTGGTGGAACGCACGCGCGAAAGGGTCTCGGGCGTCATCTGCAGATAGCTGGCAATGAAGACCAGCGGTGCACGGAGTGCAATCTGAGGCGACAGCTTGCACAAGCGGCGGTAGCGGTTCTCGGCACTCTCGAAGCGCACCAGGTCAGCGTGAACCTGAGAGAGGATCAGGCTCTCCTCCAGAATCTTACGGTAAAGAATCTGGATGTTCACGTTATGAAGGGCCACCTCCTCAAGCTTCTTCTTGGGAAGCTCGTAGATGATGGCAGGTTCGAGAGCCTCAATCTGCAGATTGGAGGGTTTCTCCTTGAAGAGGCTTTCGATGCTCATCATGATGGACCCCTCAACGGCAAGATACTCCGTCACTTCCTTGTTGTTCTTATAATAAAACTCGCGAACGAGTCCCTTCTCTATGTAGTAGATGCTCTGACTTACTTCGCCCTCCGTGAGAATCATTTCTCCCTTTGCGTATTTACGGGCTATCAGGACGCTCTCAAGGATGTCCAGTTCGTCGTGCGACATCGTGCTGTACTTACGGGCGAGTTCTCTGGCGACATCTCGCGTTGTAGTCTGCAATTCTTTCATTGTTTCGGATAATTAGTTGTAGTTGATTTTATTTAATCAAGCTTCAGGACTGCGAGGAATGCCTTCTGGGGCACTTCTACGTTGCCTATCTGCTTCATGCGTTTCTTGCCTCGCTTCTGCTTCTCCAACAGCTTGCGCTTACGGCTCACGTCGCCACCGTAGCATTTAGCCGTAACGTCCTTGCGCACCTGCTTGACGGTCTCGCGCGCGATAATCTTGGCGCCGATGGCTGCCTGAATGGCTATATCGAACTGCTGGCGAGGTATGAGTTCCTTCAGTTTCTCGCACATGCGGCGACCGAAGGTGACGGCATTGTCTTGATGGGTCAGCGTGCTCAGGGCGTCAACAGGTTCGCCATTGAGCAGGATATCGAGTTTGATGAGTTTGGAAGGACGGAAGCTATCCACATGATAATCGAAAGAAGCGTAGCCCTTCGAAATGCTCTTCAGTTTGTCGTAGAAGTCTATCACGATTTCGCCAAGCGGAATCATGAAGTGGAGTTCCACGCGGTTTCCCGATACGTATTCCTGCTTGATGAGTTCTCCGCGCTTGTCGAGACAGAGTTTCATAATCGGTCCGATGTAAGTGGCATCGGTGATGATGGATGCACGGATATATGGCTCCTCGATATGGTCGATCATCGTCTGGTCGGGAAGTCCCGATGGATTGTGCACTTCCTTGGAGCCGCCCTGCTTGTCATAGACCATATAGCTCACGTTAGGCACGGTGGTGATGACATCCATGTCGAACTCACGGTCAAGTCGCTCCTGCACGATTTCCATGTGGAGCAAGCCCAAGAAACCGCAACGGAAACCGAATCCGAGTGCCACGGATGACTCTGGCTGGAACGTAAGCGATGCATCGTTGAGCTGGAGTTTCTCAAGGGAAGCGCGCAGATTCTCATAGTCCGTAGGGTCGATGGGATAGACACCGGCAAACACCATCGGCTTCACTTCCTGGAAGCCTTCGATGGCTTTCTCGCAAGGACGCTGGATGTGGGTAATGGTATCACCCACCTTCACTTCCTTGGCATCCTTGATACCGCTGATGATATAGCCCACCTCTCCCGTGGAGAGTTCATTCCTGGGCACCATGTCCATCTTCAGCACGCCAACCTCGTCGGCATCGTATTCCATGCCGGTATTGAAGAACTTCACCTTGTCGCCCTTCCGGATGCTGCCATTGAGAATCTTGAAGTAGGCGATGATACCACGGAAGGAATTGAAGACAGAGTCGAAAATCAATGCTTGGAGGGGTGCATCCTTGTCACCGACGGGATGCGGCACGCGCTCCACCACGGCATTCAGGATATCTTCCACACCTTCACCCGTTTTGCCACTGGCACGGATGATATCGCTGCGATCGCAGCCGATGAGTTCCACAATCTCGTCCTCAACCTCGTCGGGCATGGCCGAAGGCATATCTATTTTGTTGATGACTGGAATAATCTCCAGATCGTGGTCGATGGCCATGTAGAGATTGGAAATGGTCTGGGCCTGCACGCCCTGCGTGGCATCCACCACAAGCAGCGCTCCTTCACAAGCAGCGATGGAGCGTGACACCTCGTAGGAGAAGTCAACGTGTCCCGGAGTGTCAATGAGATTCAGAAGGTATTTCTCGCCCTTATACGTGTATTCCATCTGGATGGCGTGGCTCTTGATGGTAATACCACGCTCTTTCTCCAAGTCCATATCGTCGAGCATCTGCCCTTCCGTGATCTGGATGGTCTTTGTGAACTCCAGCAGACGGTCGGCAAGTGTTGACTTACCATGGTCAATATGGGCGATAATACAGAAGTTTCTTATATGTTGCATGCAATCTTTTTCTCTTTTAATTTGCAAAAATACGAATTTTCTCCCTTTTTCCAACATTTCTTTCCGTATTTTTTGCTATTAGACAGTTTTTTTCTAATTTTGCAACATTATGAAGAAGTTTTTATTACTTATGACAGTGGTTATGGGGCTCACTGCCTGCCATGAGAACCTCGGCGAGCGGGCTGCCCGTGAGGCTCAGGATTTCACCAAGAAATCATGTCCCATGGAGATATCTGAAGGCATTATCATCGACAGCATGACCTTCGATGCTGCCACGGAAACAGTATGCTATCATTACACACTTTCGGGAATACTCGACACCACGCTGACGGAAGAAATAAAAGAGCAGACGAAGGAAAAGATGCTCGACGGCGTGCGCAATACGCCCACGCTGAAAGTGTATAAAGATGCCGGTTTCGGTTTCCATTACATCTTCCGTTCGCATAAGGACAAAAAGAAAGTCCTCCTTGATTATCATTTCACCAAGAAGGACTATTAATTCTTTTTCTACACGCTGGATTTAAACCTCGGGCTTCATGTTCGTATAGACTGTCTGTACGTCATCGAAGTCCTCCAGCTTCTCAACCATCTTGTCGATGGTCTCGCGCTGCTCAGGCGTGACATCCTTGAGGTCGTTGGGAATACGGGTGAACTCGGCACCGGTCACCTCGAAGCCATTCTCCTCCAGATGTTTCTGGATGGCGCTGAACGATGAAGGATCACCGTAGATGGTGATGCTGTCTTCCTCTTCATCCTCATCGAACTCATCCTCCACTCCATAGTCGATCAGGTCGAGAATCAGCTCGTCCATGTCGAGGCCTTCCTTCTTCTTGAAGGTAAACACGCTCTTGTGGTCGAAAAGGAACGAGAGTGAGCCCTGTGTGCCCAGGTTTCCGTTGAACTTGTTGAACACCGAACGCACATCGCCCACCGTGCGGGTGGTGTTGTCGGTCAGGGTTTCCACGAACACGGCCACTCCGTGAGGGCCATATCCCTCGTAGGTCACCTCCTTGTAGTCGCTCTGGTCCTTGCCCATGGCGTTCTTGATGGCACGCTCGATGTTGTCCTTCGGCATGTTCTCACGCTTGGCATTGGCAATACAGGCACGGAGTGCAGGGTTCATGTCGGGCTCCGGACCGCCAGCCTTCACGGCAATGGCAATCTGCTTACCGATCTTAGTAAATGTCTTGGCCATGTGGCCCCATCGCTTCAGCTTGGCAGCCTTACGATATTCAAATGCTCTTCCCATTGGATTTCTTTATTATTATTGTTATAACTTTATTGTCAATTATCGCAGTTCGGCATTGAGCTGCTTCTTCAGATTCTGGATAATCTTCTGCATCACGGCATCGATGGCCTTGTCGTTGAGCGTCTTCTGCTCGTCCTGAAGGATGAAGTTCACGGCATAGCTCTTCTTGCCGTCGGGCAGGTTCTTGCCTTCATAGACGTCGAAGAGTTCCACCTTCTTCAGCAACTTGCGCTCGGCATTGTAGGCAATCTGCTCAACGCGTGCAAACTCTACGTCCTTGTCGAGCAGCAGGGCCAAGTCGCGGCTCACGGCGGGATACTTGGAAATTTCCTTGAAACCTACCTTCTGCTTGCGCACGGCCTTGGTCAGCTGGTTCCAATAGAGGTCGGCAAAATACACTTCGTTGTCGATGCCAAACTTCTTCTGCAGGTTGCGGGCCACGACACCCATCTCAACGAGCACCTTTCCGCCGCGGTTCTCCACGGTGATGCCCTTCGAGAAGATGTTGTTGTCGCTGTCCTTGAAAACTACGGAGCCTAAGGGCAGACCGATGCGGTTGAGGATATTGAGGACGTAGGCCTTCAGCTCATAGAAAGAGCTCTGCTCGTCGGGATGAGCCCACGAACCTTCCACGCGCTTGCCCGTCACCCAGAGTCCGAGGTGCGACTCTTCGGCGTATGCCTTCATCGGATTCTCGGCATCAGCTTTCTCGTTGAAGTGCTGATAGGTGTTGCCGAATTCGAAGAACTTCAGGTTGGGGTTCTTGCGGTTGGCATTGTAGGCAATGCTCTCCAGACCACCGAAGAGAATAGACTGGCGCATCACATTGAGGTCGCTCGAAAGCGGGTTCACGATGCTGACCAGGCGTTCTGCGGGATAGCAGTTCAGGTCTTCGTAATAGGCAGCCTTCGTCAGGGAGTTGTTCAGAATCTCGTTGAAACCGGCACCCACGAGCTGCTCGCCCACCAGGTTCTCCAGCTTATGCTTCTGGTCTTCGTCGCCCTTGATGACGAGCGATGACTTCAGCTGTTCGGGCATTTCCACATTATTATAGCCATACACGCGAAGGATGTCTTCCACAACGTCGCACGGACGTTGCACGTCCACACGATAGGCAGGCACTTCGAGCTGCAAGCCCTCGGCATCCTCCGACTTGATGACCATTTCGAGCGACGAAACGATGCTCTTGATGGTGTCGTGAGGAATCTCCTTACCGATCAGCTGGTGCACGTAATCGTACTTCAAATCCACGTTGAAGTTGGGCAGCGGCTCGGGATAGACATCCTTGATTTCCATCGAAACCTTTCCGCCAGCCAATTCCTTGCAGAGTAAGGCAGCCTGCTTCAGGGCGTAGATAGTGCCGTTGGGATCAATACCGCGCTCAAAGCGGAACGAGGCATCCGTGGATAGTCCATGACGACGGGCACTCTTACGAATCCATGTGGGATGGAAATAGGCTGACTCCAGGACCACGTTGCGCGTGGTCTCGTAGGTGCCACTACCCTTTCCGCCGAATACACCGGCAATACACATCGGCTCCTCGGCATTGCAGATAGCCAGGTCGCGGTCAGAGAGCTTATGCTCTTCGCCGTCGAGCGTGACGAAAGGCGTACCCTCGGGCATGGTCTTCACCACAATCTTATGACCCGTCACCATGTCTGCATCGAAGCAATGCAGGGGTTGTCCGTAGGCCATCATCACATAGTTGGTGATATCCACGATATTGTTGATAGGACGGAGTCCGATGGCGTTCAGCTTGTTCTTCAGCCATTCGGGCGATTCCTTTACCTCACAGTCAGTTACGCTCACGCAGGCATAGCGCTTGCAAGCCTCCGTGTTCTCAATCACGACGTCAATGGGGAGGTCGTGGTTGTCAACGGCAAAGGCCTCGTCGGAAGGACGGTGAAGACTGGTCTTGTAGCCATTCTGCACCAGCCAGGCATAGAGGTCGCGGGCCACGCCCCAATGCGAAAGCGCATCGGCACGGTTGGCGGTGATGTCAACCTCAATGAGCCAGTCGCTCTCCAGGTTGTAGTATTCGGCGGCAGGCTGTCCTACGGGAGCATCTTCGGGGAGCACGATGATACCGTCGTGAGAGGTTCCCACGCCGATTTCGTCCTCTGCACAAATCATGCCGAGGCTCTCCACGCCGCGAAGCTTTGATTTCTTAATCTGGAATTCCTTGTCGCCATCATAGAGCACACAGCCCAGATCGGCCACAATCACCTTCTGGCCGGCTGCCACGTTAGGCGCTCCGCAGACAATCTGCTGGGGTTCGCCCTTGCCGAGATCTACGGTCGTCACGTGGAGATGGTCGCTATTGGGGTGCATCTCGCATGTGAGCACCTTGCCCACATAGAGACCTTTCAGTCCGCCACGAATGCTTTGTACTTCTTCGAGTGCATCAACTTCGAGTCCCTCTGAGGTCAGCGCATCGCACACTTCCTGTGGGGTGAGGTCGAAATCAACATACTCTTTCAACCACTTATATGAAATATTCATTGCAATGTATAATTAAAAAATGTCTGTTTAAACGGCTGCAAAGTTACGAAAAAAAATCCGTCCGCGTGCAAGAATCTATGAAATATTCGTTGTATAACCTCAGTTTTATACCCCTACAGTATGCAATACGACGGGTTTTTCTGCGTTATTAAGAGGATATGTGCAAGAAAATAGTCATTCTCGTCCTTCTCATCGTGTGCGCGCTACAAGCTGGCGCACAGACTTTTACCTTGCAGGGTAAGGTGACCGACGACCAGATGAACCCCGTGGAACTCGCTACCGTCAGCGTACTCTCGCAGGGCCGTGTGGCCATGACCAACCTGAAGGGAGAATTCGAAATGACCTTGCGTTCGGAGGATTCCGTCGTGGTGAAGTTCTCGATGGTGGGCTACAAGACCAAAACACGCGTGCTCCGCCGTCCACGAGGCAAGCAGACGCTCCAGATACAACTCTACGACGACAACCAGCTGGCAGAAGTGACCGTCACCGAAAAGCAACGCCAGCACACCGGCACCGAACAGCTCGACATCAAGGACATCAAGCAGACGCCTTCCGTGACAGGCAATGCCGTGGAGGAAATGATACAATCGCAAGCCGGCGTGAGCTCACATTCGGAGCTCTCTTCCCAGTATAACGTGCGTGGCGGTTCGTTCGACGAGAATTCCGTCTATATAAATAATGTGGAAGTCTATCGTCCGTTCCTTGTCAGAAGCGGGCAGCAGGAAGGCCTCTCCATCATCAATCCCGACATGGTGGAGCGTGTGGGCTTCTCCACCGGCGGATTCGAAGCCAAGTATGGCGACAAGATGTCGTCGGCCCTCGACATACAGTACAAGAAGCCCAAACGCTTCGAGGCCAGCCTCACCGCCTCCCTCCTGGGAGCCAGCGCCTTCGTGGGATTCTCCACAAAGAAACTCTCCTGGAGCAACGGCGTGAGATATAAGACCAACAAATACCTCTTGGGATCACTCGAAACCAATGGTGAATACGAGCCAAACTTCTTTGACTATCAGACGTATCTCACCTACGAACCCAACAAACGCTGGACATTCAAGCTGATGGGCGACATCTCGCTCAACCACTACAACTTCACGCCCGACAGCCGCGAAACAACATTCGGAACACTCGTTGACGTGAAGTCGTTCAAGGTCTATTTCGACGGATGGGAGAAAGACGTGTTCCGCACCTACTTCGGTACGGCCAGCCTGACCCGTCATTTCGGCGAGAAAACCCACCTCTCGCTCCTTGCCTCTGCCTTCCAGACCAACGAGCAGGAGCGCTACGACATACAGGGACAATATTGGCTCAACCAGACAGAGACCTCCGAGAACCTGGGCGTGGGCACCTATATGGAGC
Source organism: uncultured Prevotellaceae bacterium (assembly GCA_900314655.1). Classification (GTDB taxonomy): domain Bacteria; phylum Bacteroidota; class Bacteroidia; order Bacteroidales; family Bacteroidaceae; genus Prevotella. The sequence continues at coordinate 149,511 of OMWC01000002.1, forward strand.
ATGCACGCAACTACCTGAAGGCCCGCGTGGCCAGCTTCAAACTGATGCTCCAGCACAAGGCCAAGCGCCATGACATCGAAGCCGGAGTGACCTACAAGATAGAACACGTGGAAGAACAGCTCAAGGAATACGAGATGCGCGATTCGAGCGGCTACTCCATCCCTCATACGGGCAAAGACCTGAAGATGATCTACACCATGGCCGCACGCAACAAGCTCGATGCCAACCGCATAGAAGCCTATATCCAGGACACCTACAAATGGACCAACGCCTCTGAGACCGCCTTCTATACGCTCAACTACGGCGTGCGCTTCAGCCACTGGAACTACACGCGCGAAAGCCTCTGCAGCCCGCGCCTCTCGCTTGCCATCGTTCCGGCCTACAACAACGACGTGACCTTCCGCTTTGCCACGGGCCTCTACTATCAGGCTCCGTTCTTCAAGGAGCTACGCGACACCACGACCCGCGACGGCGTCACCTACGCCACCCTGAACCAGAAAGTGAAGAGCCAGCGAAGCATCCATTTCATCATCGGCTACGACCACCGCTTCAAGATGATGGAGCGCCCCTTCAAGTTCACCGCCGAAGCCTACTACAAGATGCTCGGCAACCTCGTGCCCTACACGGTGAGCAACGTGAAGGTGGTCTATGACGCATCCCAGCAATGCAGCGGCCACGCCATGGGTCTCGACCTCAAGCTCTACGGCGAATTCGTGCCCGGAGCCGATTCCTGGCTCACCTTCTCGCTGATGAACACCCGAATGAAGATTAACGGCCAGAGCATCCCCCTGCCTACCGACCAGCGCTATGGCGTGAACCTCTTCTTCACCGATTTCTTCCCGGGCACCACCCGATGGAAGATGGCCCTCAAGTTCGTCTTTGCCGACGGACTGCCCTTTGGCGCGCCCCACCGTTCGCTCAGCGACACTCCCTACCGAATGCCTGCCTACAAGCGCGTGGATATCGGCATGAGCTACCGACTGCTCGACAACCACGACCGCCACAACAAGAAGATGCCGTTCCGCAATATATGGCTCGGAATCGACGGACTCAACCTCTTCGGCATCAACAATGTGAACTCCTACTACTGGATTACCGACGTGACCAACCAGCAGTTTGCCGTGCCCAACTACCTGACGGGCCGCCAGATCAACGGCAAGGTGACATTCGAATTCTGACCCTCGTTAATCCCCCACTCCTCTTCCGCTCATCATTTCCTGCCCGCTTAATGGCCCCTTGCCATGTGCAAATGGGTTTGCACAATTTGTGCAGAGGCCTTGCACAATTTGTGCAGATGCGCTGCACACTTTGTGCGGATGATGTGCACACTTTGTGCAGATGATGCGCACAAAATCTGCACAAGCACGGAGTCTGTCGTGCGGCTGTTGACACGCGAGTCACGCGATTTAGTTTTATTCACAATCAAATAGAAGAAAAGATTTGGTCAGACCACAAAATCTTATTACCTTTGCACCAATATATTTATTTAAATCAAACGAATATGAAAATCTCACACATTGAACATCTGGGCATTGCCGTCCAGAGCATTGAGGAGAGCCTGCCATTCTTTGAGAATGTGCTCGGACTGAAGTGTTACAACATCGAAGTAGTGGAAGACCAGAAAGTGAAGACCGCCTTCCTGAAGTGCGGCGAAGTGAAGCTGGAACTGCTTGAGCCCACGTCGCCTGAAAGCACCATCCAGAAGTGGCTCGACAAGGGCAACCACGGTGTTCATCACGTGGCTTTCTGCATTGAGGACGGTGTAGCCAACGCTCTGGCTGAATGCGACGAGAAGGGCATCCGCCTCATTGACAAGGCTCCCCGCAAGGGCGCTGAGCAGCTGAACATTGCATTCCTGCACCCGAAGTCAACCGTGGGTATCCTGACTGAGCTCTGCGAGCATCCGGAATAAAGATTAAGGTAAAGATTATAATAAGGTAAAACAACTAGAACAAAAAGATGTCACAACAATTAGAAAAGATTAAGGAGCTGATCGCCAAGCGCGAGCAGGCTCGTCTGGGCGGTGGCGAAAAAGCCATTGAGAAACAACACGCCCGCGGTAAATACACAGCTCGCGAGCGTATCGACATGTTGCTTGACGAAGGCAGTTTCGAAGAGGTAGATATGTTCAAGCTCCACCGTTGCACCAACTTCGGTATGGAGAAGAAGCAGTATCTGGGCGACGGCGTGGTGGCCGGAAGCGGCACCATTGACGGTCGTCTGGTATATGTGTTCGCACAGGACTTCACCGTGAATGCAGGTTCACTCTCTGAGACGATGAGCGAGAAGATCTGCAAGGTGATGGACCTCGGCATGAAGATGGGTGCTCCCGTGATCGGTATCAACGATTCTGGCGGTGCACGTATCCAGGAAGGTATCAACGCACTGGCCGGTTACGCAGAAATCTTCGAGCGTAACATCCTGGCTTCGGGTGTGATTCCTCAGATTTCGGTGATTGCCGGACCGTGTGCCGGTGGTGCCGTATATTCTCCCGCACTGACCGACTTCACCCTGATGATCGAAGGCACCTCCTATATGTTCCTGACCGGTCCGAAGGTGGTGAAGAGCGTGACAGGCGAAGACGTTGACCAGGAGAGCTTGGGTGGTGCAAGCGTTCACTCCACGAAGAGCGGTGTGACCCACTTCACGGCCAAGACCGACGAAGAGGGCATCGAGATGATCAAGACGCTGCTGAGCTTCATTCCGCAGAACAACATGGAAGAGGCTCCCCGCAAGGAGTGCACTGACCCCATCAACCGCATGGAGAATTCACTGAACGAGATTCTGCCCGACGATCCCAACAAGGCATACGACATGTATGAGGTAATCTCGGCCATCACGGACAACGGCGAGTTCTTCGAGGTGCAGCCCAAGTTTGCCAAGAACATCATCGTGGGCTTTGCCCGCTTCAACGGTCAGAGCGTAGGTATCGTGGCCAACCAGCCTAACTGCTATGCCGGTGTGCTCGATGTGAACGCTTCCCGTAAAGGTGCCCGCTTCGTACGCTTCTGCGATGCCTTCAATATTCCTATCGTAAGCCTCGTTGACGTGCCCGGATTCCTGCCCGGCACAGGTCAGGAGTACAACGCCGTCATCCTGCACGGAGCACAGCTGCTCTATGCTTACGGTGAGGCTACCGTGCCTAAGATTACCGTCACGCTCCGCAAGTCGTATGGTGGTTCTCACATCGTGATGGGCTCCAAGCAGCTCCACACCGACGTGAACTACGCATGGCCCAATGCTGAGATTGCCGTGATGGGTGCATCTGGTGCAGCTGCCGTTCTCTATGCCAAGGAAGCCAAGGCCAAGAAAGAGGCCGGCGAAGACGTAGGCGCATTCATCGCTGAGAAGGAACAGGAGTACAACGACCTGTTTGCCAATCCATATCAGGCAGCCAAATACGGCTACATTGACGACGTGATTGAGCCACGCAACACCCGCTTCCGCATCTGCCGCGCACTGGCTCAGCTCCAGACCAAGCGCGATTCGCTTCCCGCTAAGAAGCACGGTAATATTCCAATGTAAGCAAGACTATTATGACTAACGAAGTATATGCTGCCATTGCCATGGCGCTCCATGAGCATCAGGGCAACAATGTGCACGACAAGGAGGCTGGCATCATCACCATCAGGAATCACCACACCCAGTGGGACTCTCACATCCTGACGATGACGCCGAATCCTTCGAAATAAAATCTACACGCAATGAAAGAATATAAATATACCATCAACGGTAATAAGTACGAAGTTGCCATCGGCGACATCGAAGACAATATTGCCACCGTAACCGTGAACGGTGAGGAATACAAGGTGGAAATGGAGAAAGAGGCTGAGCCCGAGAAGAAGAAGGTCGTAGTGGCCCGTCCTGCTGCCAAGGCAGATGCTCCCGCCTCCGCACCTGCTGCCGGAAAAGTGAACGTGAACAATGCGCTGAAGGCTCCGCTCCCCGGCGTGATCACCGAGGTGAAGGTTGCCGTAGGCGACGAAGTGAAGGCCGGCGACACCGTGGTTGTGCTGGAAGCCATGAAGATGGCCAACAACCTGGACGCTGAGACCGACGGTAAGGTAACGGCCGTTCTGGTGAAGGAAGGCGACAGCGTGATGGAAGACACGCCGCTCGTTGTCATCGAATAAGGCTACACCTTAAATTATAAAAACGCTAAATTGCGCCTACGGGGTCAGCAGTTTAGCGTTTTTTCTTTTATTAGCGGTTCTTATGCTTCAAGTACCAGGTGTGGGTGAAGAACTGGTAGATAAGCAAGGCCGCTACAACCAGCACGAAAGAACTCCATACGCATGCCGCCAGACTGGCTTTACAACACATAAAGCCGACCGCCAACCCAAGCGCAAGCCCGAATTCCCATCCCAGGAAATAGGTGCTCTGAGAGGTGCCTCGCTGGCAATGGTGGCTGAGCTTGATGAAGAACAATAGGAAGCGGGCGCCAATGATGCCCGTACCCGTGCCGATGAAAAATGGCGCAATATAATCTACGGCCGTCTTCTGGTGACTAAGCAGCATCAGCAAGGCGCAGCCTATCAGGAACAGTCCACTGAGCACTTCGCTCTTCAATTCTGCATTTACGAAGACGAATTTCTGCGCAATCAGCGACAACAGGAAGCCCGACATCATCATGCCGTAGAAGATAATGTTGTGGGGAAGCGCAAAGAGGATGCCGATGGCTGTGGTGATCAGCACCAGGTTCAGGAACAGCCACAGGCCCTGAGGCAGGAAGAAGCGGTCGAGCGTGAATACACGCACCTTGTCTTCGGGTGCCTTGAATGGGAAATGAATGGTAAGAATCAGGCAGGCTGCCAACAGACAGCAAGCCATGGACCCCACCAGCACGGTGTCGAAACCTGCAACCGACGACGTGCCGAACCGCATCAATATGAGGGCACTCAGCGGCCCCAGCGAAAGGGCAAAACGACCGAACCATGAGGCGCTGTGATTGGCCTCCGTGCGCTGAAACGACTCGCAGGTATCGATGATGAGCGTACTCATCAGCACCATCTGCGTAAACCCGAAAAAGGCACCACAGCATAAGCGTATAAGCAGCAACACCCAGAACGGCAGCGGCCCGAGCTTCACGCCATAATATAAAAAAGCATACGACAGCATCAAGCCCACAATGGCCCAGAGGCAAACATGATTGCGGCGCTCATGCTGAACAAGGAAGCTGCAGAATCCGCCGAGCAGGAACAGCCCAACGCCATAAGCCAACATCATCAGTCCCGTTTGCTCCATCCCGTGATGAAGCTGCATCCACTGCGGCATCGAAGGGATGAGCATATAGACCGACATGTTGAGCAGCAGGTTGGCTAAAGCCAGATGCCAGAACTCACGATGCCAGAGCTTTACATGGACAGGCGTATTCTGTGTGTACATACGTATTAATAGCTTTCCTGTTCGTTGGGGAAATCACCCGATTTCACGTCGCCTACATATTGGCCAATGGCATCTGTCATCACCTGATACAGATTGGCATAGCGGCGAAGGAAACGCGGAGAGAATCCTTGCGACTTGCCCAGCATGTCGTCGATTACGAGTATCTGGCCGTCGGTATGGCCACCGGCACCGATACCGATCGTGGGCACATTGATAGCCTTCGTCACTTCATCAGCAAGCGTGGCCGGCACTTTCTCCAGAACAACCGCAAAACAACCGGCCTCCGAGAGCAATTTTGCATCAGAGATCAACTTCTGAGCCTCGGCTTCTTCCTTGGCCCGAACGGCATACGTGCCAAACTTGTTGATGCTCTGAGGTGTCAGTCCCAGGTGTCCCATCACGGGAATACCTGCATCCAGGATACCCTTCACGGTGTCAAGAATCTCGATGCCGCCCTCCAGCTTGAGTGCATCGCAGCCACTTTCCTTCATGATGCGAACGGCGTTCTTGATGCCTTCCTTGCGGTCAACCTGATAGGAACCGAAAGGCATGTCACACACGACCAACGCACGCTTCACGGCGCGAACCACCGAACGAGCATGATAGATCATCTGATCTACGGTCATGGGGAGCGTGGTATGGTTACCAGCCATCACGTTGGAGGCTGAGTCGCCAATCAATATTCCGTCAATGCCGGCTCCGTCAACGATGCCAGCCGTAGTGAAGTCATAGGATGTAAGCATGGAAATCTTCTCTCCACGCTGCTTCATTTCGATAAAACGATGCGTTGTAACCTTACGCGCATCACTTACTAAATATCCTGCCATAATACTATATTTAATTGAGTTGTATAGAAAATCGGGTGCAAAGATAGTGCTTTTTAGCGAGACACGGACACAATTTTGCAAAATTTTTCATCATCTAAGCCTTCGTAATCAGGTATCACCAAGTCGCACAAGGGCGAAATGGCTTCGGCTGGATTGGTCGTAGAGAGTCCCACGACGGTCATTCCTGCTGCCCTACCCGATTTGATTCCGTTGAAACTGTCCTCAAAGACCATGCATTCCGAGGGCTTAAGTCCGAAGCGTTGGGCAGCCTTCAGATAACAGTCGGGATCAGGCTTTGAGGCCGAGAAGTCTTCAGAGGTGAGAATAGCATCAAAGATGGTATGAAATTCCGGGTGCTGCCGATACACGGAAGTCATCTTGATCTGATTGCTGGAAGTGACCACGGCAGTCTTCCACCCTTTGTTTCGCAACATGGATATAAACTGCTCAAATCCAGCGATATATCCGTAGTCCATTTGAGCTTCAAATTCATTCAGCCGTTGCGTGATGGCGGGTTGCTCACTGGCCAGTTCACCTGAGAACCAACCGTCGTAAATCTGCGTAAGTGTCTGTCCCTTGATTTTGTTCTCAAGTCCGGGCAATTCGGGGTGATAAAGACGGCATTGAGAACCCCAAAAAACAGAGTATTGGGATTCGGTATCAATGACCACGCCGTCGAGGTCGAAAAGTGCTGCTTTGTAATTCATCGGCTGCAAAGGTACATTTTTTTTTCTTTTTAACCACTGTTTTTCGTGAAATTCGCAATTAAATACGTACCTTTGCAAAATTATATGAGGAATTTATTATTCATAGCATTGGCCGTTCTCTTCACCGCATCGTGCGGCAGCAAAGAGGAAAAGACGGTGACAAAGGCCGAAGGCCTGGATTTCGACAGCATCTGCGTGGACACTGTGGTGCCTCTTATTCAGGAGGAAGGTGCCCCCACGGCTCATATTCATCTCTCTCTGATGTATGCCAAAGGTGACAAAGGTGCAGCCCTCAACCAGAGTATCCGTAAAGGAGGGTTCATGACGCCCGACTACATGGGTATACTCAGCGACCGCCTGACAATGAAGCAAGCCGTTGACTCCTTCATCATCAGCTATGCGAACGATTATAAGCGCGACTATGCCCCGCTCTTCCGCGGCGACCGTGAACACAGTGATTCGTATAACCTGAACTATGATTGCCGCACCTATGTGCAGAACCATCGCGACGGCATCATCTGCTATATCGCCCGAAGCACCATGTACGGAGGTGGAGAGCATAGCGTGACCAGTACCGTAGCAAAGAACCTTGAAGTAAAGACCGGAAAGGTGGTCACAGCCGCAGATGTGTTCACCGAAGGCTATGAACAGCCGCTGGCCGACCTGATTGTAGGGAAACTCTGCAAACAGCAAGGCGTGAAGACGCTGAAAGCACTTCAGGAGAAAGGCTTCTTTGTTGACATTGAGCCCTATGCTTCCGACAACTTCATCCTTGGTGACGGCGAGATTACCTTCATCTATGTTGACTCTGAGATTTCACCCCATGAGGCTGGTGAACTGCGCATAACGCTGAACGATGATGAACTTGAAAGTCTATACAAATGAATATTGAACTGATCCTGAAATATTTCCCCGAAATCAGCGAGGAACAACGCCGCCAGTTTGAGATGCTCTACGACCTGTATGCAGACTGGAACGCGAAGATCAACGTCATCTCGCGCAAAGACATCGGGAATCTCTACGAACACCACGTGCTCCATTCGCTGGCTATAGCCAAGGCGCTGCACTTCAGGGATGGCTCCAAGATTCTCGACTTCGGCACGGGTGGCGGTTTCCCCGGCATCCCATTGGCCATTATGTTTCCAGCCTGCCGCTTCAAACTCATCGACGGCACGGGCAAGAAGATTCTCGTGGCAAAGGAGATATCGAAAGCCATCGGACTGAAGAACTGCTTCCCGGAGCACCTGCGCGGCGAGGATGAAAAAGACAAATACGACTTCGTGGTATCAAGGGCCGTCATGCAACTGCCCGACCTGATGAAGATCGTGAAGAAGAACGTTAGCAACCGCCAGCAAAATGCCATGGCCAACGGTGTGATGGCCCTGAAAGGTGGTGACGTGCAGGCCGAGACTTATCCATTCAGGAAAATCGTGGAGGTGCTTGACATCCATAACTGGTTCGAGGAAGAATGGTTCAAGGAGAAGCACCTGATATATGTCCCCTGCTAAAAACTTCATTAATTCAAGACATAAAATGCTGAAGATTCAAAGGTTTGTCTGCAACATGTTCGGTGAGAACACTTATGTGGTAAGCGACGAGACGAAAGAATGCCTCTTCGTTGACTGTGGTGCTTTCTATCCAGAAGAACGCGCGGCCATCCGCCGTTACGTGCAGGAAGAACAATTGAAGCCCGTTTCGCTGATTTGCACCCACGGACACCTTGACCATGTACTCGGCAACAGTTTCCTCTATGATGAATACGGACTGAAGGCACAGGTACATGCTGACGACGAATATCTGATAAGCAACATCCCAGAGCAAGCTCGCTCCATGGTGGGAATGAATTATCAGGAGCGCTTAGCACCCGTCGGCGCATACATCCATGCCATGGACAAGATCCGTTTCGGAAATCATCAGCTGGAGATTATCCACACGCCCGGTCATACACCCGGCGGCGTGGTCTATTATTGTGAAGAAGAAAAAGTGGCCTTCACGGGCGACACCTTATTTAATATGTCGGTAGGAAGGACAGATTTCCCTGGTGGGTCCTGGGCTCAGTTGATGCAGAGCATGAAACTGCTCGTGAGCAAGCTACCCAAAGACACCACCCTATTGACCGGACACGGCAACCAGACCACAATGGACTATGAATGCCAGTGGAATCCGTACTTAAAGAATTAGGAATTGAATAGCGAAAAGATCATATTAGGGATTGACCCGGGCACCAACGTGATGGGCTACGGTCTGCTGAAGGTGACCGGTAACAAGGCGCAAATGATGGCCATGGGTGTCATCGATATGCGTAAGCAAAGCGATCCCTACCTGAGACTCGGATATATCTTTGAACGGGTGACTGGACTCATTGCGGAGTTTCTGCCAGACGAAATGGCAATTGAGGCACCGTTTTTCGGAAAGAACGTTCAGTCGATGCTCAAACTCGGACGTGCCCAAGGCGTGGCCATCGCAGCTGCCATTCATCGTGACATCCCTATCCACGAATATGCACCGCTGAAGATCAAGATGGCCATCACCGGAAACGGAGCAGCCTCGAAGGAACAGGTGGCCGGGATGCTCAAACGACTCCTGATGCTCAAGGAGGATGACATGCCGCAGTTTATGGATGCTACGGATGCGCTCGGAGCTGCCTATTGTCATTTCCTGCAGGCTTCAAGGCCCGAAAGCACGGCACGCCACTACAGTTCGTGGAAGGATTTCGCGCAAAAGAACGAGAAAAGAATTAAGAGATAGTATGCAGAAGATTATCAACATAGAACAAGGAGTTACGCGTATGCCGGCCTGGCGGTTGGCAAAGCCCGTTGATTTCTGTCTTTGCGACGGTGAGCACATTGCCGTTGTGGGACCGAACGGCGGCGGTAAATCTATGTTGATTGACATCATCACAGGAGCACACCCCCTGCTGATGCATGCTCCGGAATACGATTTCACCCCCTCAACAAAGGAATTTGTGAGCGACAATATCCAATACATCACGTTCCGGGACTCTTATGGAACCCAGCAATCTGGCTACTATCTGCAGCAACGATGGAACCAGACCGAAATCGACAAGGAGACTCCTACCGTAGGACAGTTGCTCGAAGAGGCTTATCTGCAAGCCGGTGAAGACACTCCAGAGCGCCGCCAATTGCAGCAACACCTCTATGAGCTCTTTCATCTCGGTCATTTGATGGATAAGTATGTTATCCTGATGTCGAGCGGTGAAACCCGTAAATACCAGCTGACACGTACCTTGTTAAAACACCCGCGCGTACTGATCATGGACAACCCTTTCATCGGACTTGACTCCGAGACGCGCGACCAGCTGAAGCAACTCCTGACCGTTCTATCACGTGAACAAGCCCTACAGATGATCCTGGTGCTCTCAAAAACTGACGACATACCAGACTTTATTACCCATGTAGTGGATATTCAGGATATGACTGTCGGCCCCAAGCAGACCATCCATGAATACTATGCTCATCGGAAACCCTACCCTGCACGTGTACTCGCGGAAGAAAAGGAAAGGGCAATTCTCGATCTTCCCTATAACGACAAGGAATACAACACGGACGAGGTTGTGAAGATGAACGCCGTAAGCATACGCTACGGAGAGCGCACAATCCTCGACCAACTCGACTGGACCGTAAGAAACGGTGAGCGCTGGGCGTTGAGCGGACAAAACGGCTCGGGCAAATCCACCCTGCTGTCATTGGTTTGCGCTGACAATCCGCAGAGTTATGCCTGCGATATAGAACTGTTCGGCATACCGAGAGGTTCAGGCGAAACAATCTGGGATATCAAGAAGCACATCGGCTATGTGTCACCAGAGATGCATCGTGCCTATCTTCGCGACCTGCCTGCCATTCGTATCGTTGCCAGTGGATTGAAGGACAGCGTAGGACTATACGTGAAACCAACGGAAGACGAATACGATATCTGTCGCTTCTGGATGGACATGTTCGGACTGAAAGGACTGGAAGAACGCACCTTCATGAAACTCTCCAGCGGTGAACAGCGGCTGGTACTGCTTGCGCGCGCATTCGTGAAAGATCCCGAACTGCTCATTCTCGACGAGCCCCTCCACGGACTCGACAACCGAAACCGCCGACTGGTGAAGGACATCATCGAAACCTTCTGCCAGCGTCGCAATAAGACCATGATCATGGTAACCCATTACGAAGAAGAATTACCCGAATGTATAACTCATAAAATATTCTTAAAACGACACGTATGATGAAGAAGTTAATTTTCATGTTCGTGCTCTGTAGCTCGTTCGCCATGAACAGCCAGGCACAGGAAGTTTGGAAGGAAGTGAGAAGGCTCGCAAAGGCAGTGGCCGACAATCCCGACAAAGACTTGCAGTCACGCAAGATTGCCACCTTCAAAGTGGATGCGCTTGACTATATGAAGCAGCGCTACTATGAGGCTATGCTCGACAGCAGCGTGACCGCCTACAACTACAAGCTTGACCATCAGGCTTATGCTCTCTATGACTTTGTGAACCAATTCGTTGATCAGCTGTCCAAGCAGGAGAAGAAGAAGGACAAGCAGGCGGTGATTGACACCTTCAAGCGCACAAGCCTCGAAAACTGCAAGTTCTTCGACCTCGACAAAGAACTTGTGGAAGCTTACATCCTGCGACCTGGTGACTATCTGACGCAGTTCTCTCTCGACACCGATTGGGAGAAAGCCAATGAGGAAATCAAGATCAAGATCAGACTGAAAGCTTTCGACAAATAAAAAAGCGTGAAGTTCAACCTTCACGCCTGAAATAATAACACCAGTAGGTGTTACCATAGGTATCCCTGACCGCAGACTCACGTTGAGTGCGATCAGGGATTTTCTTCAGCAGTTTCTTCATATCCTCATAGTCTGCATCGAGCACGGCATCATGATAGGTCAGCACCCGATGCTGACGCAGATGGGTATAAAGCACCAAAGCCTCACGATAATGGCGTGGAATAGCCGTGGAGTCAGTGTCATAATATTGACCGACGGTTTTGGCAAAACCATCCAAATCACGGTCAAGCAAATACCCCATCAACTGATAGTCGGCACGTCCTTTCTTCTGAGAGAAAGCCTTGATAATCTTAGGATTCATCATCAGCGTCTTCGTGGATTGGCCATCGGGCAATAACAAGGCTGATTTACCATCAGATACCGGATACTTGAAGAATTCTTCTCCGGCCTTACCAGCCCTGGCCAATGCATAGAAACGGAGCATCGTCAGGCTGCTGTCGTTCTCCAATGACTTGCGGCCCACTTCCAACGCCTTCTCATACTTCGCCTTGACTACCATGTTCTCAATTCGCAGACGATGATGAAGCACCTCATTACTATTGCTGCACGTAATCATAAAGACCAGCATTGCAGCCATTGAGAGCAGATTGATCCACATGATACGCGAGAAAATTCCCGGATTATCCTTGCCTGGCTCGTAGGTTTCAAACTGTTTGCAAACCCACGCCAATGCAACCCACGCAACAAGAAGCAGCGGTGCCAACCAAATCCAGAAGTGTGATACATAGCCGCAGGCTCTCACGTCGGTCAGAACGGTCAGCCCAAGCACCGACGGGAAATAGGTCAGTGCATGCCCGCGCTTACGAAGGCCCGTGATACGAAACACGGCATACTGCAGAAGCACTGCCAGCGTGGTAATGATAAAGGCTCCTATCGTACGTTCATAATGAGTCTTACCCTGCGACAGCGTATGCTGCAGGTATGCAAGCGATTCTGCCTGATAGAGATAGATATAGCAGAACGTAAAGACCAGAAAGACAATAGCACACATCACGATGATCGTGATGGTGCTATTGCAGCTTTGATTATCTTTCAATTCTTTTTCAATACTACAGCACTACGTGCCGGAATGTACAACTTTAGCCACTCCTTGTGGTCTTGCACATAGAGCGGATCGAAATTCGTGAGATGCGTCATCGTGTCGTCGGCAAAGCCATTACCGCCAAAGTCTTTGGAATCAGTATTCAACACCACATCATAACTGCCCGTAGGTACCAGGAAGCCATAGTCAGTGAATGACTGCGTGGGTGAGAAATTGAACACGAAGACAAGGTCGCCACGCATGAAGGCCAGGATCTGGTCGCTATCGTTGTGCCAGATTTCCTGAACGGGAGTCTTCTGGAAGTTCTTCTGACTCTTGATCACCTTCAGCATCTCGCGGTCAAAGTCACCCAGCCAGTGATAGCAGAGATCCTTGTTGTCAACGAGATTCCACTGACGACGGGCATACTTGTAGCTCCAGCCGTTGCCCTCGCGTGGGAAGTCAATCCATTCAGGATGTCCGAACTCATTGCCCATGAAGTTCAGGTAGCCGCCGTTGATAGCTGCAGCCGTCACCAGGCGAATCATCTTATGCAAGGCAATACCGCGCTCGGCCACGCCGTTGACGTCCTTCTTGGCGAAATGCCAGTACATGTCAGCATCGATGAGGCGGAAGATGATGGTCTTGTCGCCCACCAGTGCCTGGTCGTGACTCTCACAGTAGGAAATGGTCTTCTCGTCGGGACGACGGTTCTTCACCTCCCAGAAAATGCTGCTGGGTTTCCAGTTCTCGTCGGGCTGTTCCTTGATAGTCTTGATCCAATAGTCGGGTATGTTCATGGCCATGCGGTAGTCGAAGCCGAAACCACCGTCCTCAAACTTGGCAGCAAGTCCAGGCATACCGGAAACTTCCTCTGCGATGGTGATGGCATTGGGATTCTCCTCATGGATGAGTTTGTTGGCCAGCGTAAGATAGCAAATGGCATTGTCGTCCTCATGTCCGTTGAAGTAGTCACCATAGCCGCCGAAAGCTTCACCCAGTCCGTGGCTGTAGTAAAGCATGGAGGTGACGCCGTCGAAACGGAAGCCGTCGAAATGGAATTCTCCGAGCCAGTAACGACAATTGGAAAGCAAGAAGTGAACCACCTCATCCTTACCATAGTCGAAACATAGCGAATCCCAAGCCGGATGCTCATGTCGTTCGCCGGGATAGAAGAACTGGTTAGGATCTCCACAGAGGTTTCCCAGGCCTTCCACCTCGTTCTTCACGGCGTGAGAGTGCACAATGTCCATGATAACGGCAATGCCCAGACGATGGGCCTCGTCGATAAGTGCCTTCAGTTCTTCGGGTGTTCCGAAGCGGCTGCTGGGAGCAAAGAAACTCGACACATGGTAGCCGAAGGAACCATAATAAGGATGCTCTTGGATAGCCATAATCTGAATGGCATTATAACCGTCCTTTGCAATGCGCGGCAGCACATTGTCCTTGAACTCTGTATATGTCCCTACTTTCTCTGCATCCTGACTCATGCCGATGTGGCACTCGTAGATGAGCAGCGGATTCTTCTTGGGCTTGAAGCCAGTTTTTTTCCACACATAGGGCACAGCAGGATTCCACACCTGGGCAGAGAAGATTTTTGTATCGTCATCCTGCACCACGCGACGACACCAGGCAGGTATCCTCTCGCCTTCGCCTCCATTCCATTTCACCTTCATCTTATAGAGTTGCCCATGCTTGAGGTCTTTGTCGCGCAAGCGCAACTCCCAGTTGCCAGTGCCTTCAATGCGCTTGCAACGGTAGTGCTCATCTTCCTGCCAGTTGTTGAAATCGCCAATGAGATAGATATCGGTCGCATTGGGAGCCCATTCACGGAACACCCATCCACGGCTCAACTTATGAAGTCCGAAATAGAAGTGACCGGAAGCAAAGTCCGTAAGTTTCTGCTTGCCGTTCTTCGTCAGCTGGTTCAGTTTCCACAAAGCATGGTCATGACGTCCGCGGATGGCATCCTCGAAAGGTTCCAGCCACGAGTCGTTCTTCACAAGCCCGATGTGCTGCGGCTGTTTGGGGGCAGCCTTCTTGGCCGTTGTTTTCTTGGCAGCGGGTTTCTTGGCCGCTGCTGCCGGTTTCTTTGTTGTAGCCATTATGCCTTGATTTTAAAGATTGCTTTCTTGATGGCAGGCTCGCTGGAGATGCAGGGTGCATGTCCGTCCTGGGGGAAGAAGATGGCCATCTCGCCGGGCTTACAGGTCACGTAGGTGGCAGCCTTTGTCTGTCCGTACTTTGTGATGTCCTTCTCATCATTATATTCGAATTCAGTCGGCAGGTCTTCCAGCGGTGTATAGCCGAAAGTCTCCTCGCCCGACAGCGGTATCTGGATGTCAATCATTCGGCGATGGGTTTCAAGGGTAGCTTCTTCTGCAGGGCGGCCCTTTGCCATCTGGATATTCACGAAAAGGTCTTTGTCCTTGATGAAGTGCTTGCCCTCTTCGAGCGAGTTAAGATCATTCGTTTTCAAGAAATCCACAATGTCCTGGAACAGTGGATTAAGACTTGCGTAGAAACACAGTTTGTCGAGTTTGTCAATTACCATGGTTTTATTGGGTTTAGGGGGTTATAATAGTAGGAAATTATTAGCTTATAGGGGTTTAATATCCAGCATTATTTCTTACGGCCGCGGTCATAGACACCTTGTGATGTGACACGGCCATTGCGGTCTTTCTCCACGTATTTGCCGTCGCGGTAGTCGTTCACATAGTTGCCTTCGAAACGGTTGCCGTTCTTGTCCACCTCGATGGCTGGCCCGTTACGCTTGCCGTTGCGGTAGGTGCCCTTAAACTTACTGCCATCGTGGAAGTGGATAATCACCTCACCATTGACGGATCCATTCTTGAATTGTCCCTCAAAGACATCTCCTGTCTTCTTCGTCAGCTTGCCATAACCGTTGGGTGTGTCATTATGCCATGTACCGGTATAGATGTCTCCGTTCTTCCAGGCAAAAGTTCCCTGACCTTCTTTGTCACCATCCTTAAAATGACCCGTATATTTGTCACCGTTAGCATAGCGGAAGATACCCTGTCCGGTGCGTTCGCCCTGAACATAGTCGCCCTCATAGCGGTCACCGTTCTGAAACTTATAGATACCCTTTCCGTGCTGGATGTCGTTCTTCCATTCGCCTATGTATTCGTCTCCGTCGGCATACTTGTTGGTACCTTTTCCTGAGCGCTGGTTATTGGCCCACATGCCGTCGTAGATGGTGCCGTCGCCCCAGTCGAAGAGTCCCTTTCCGTCCTTCATGTCGTTCTTCCACATGCCATCATAGAAAGCACCGCTGGCATAGGTGTAGCGCCCTTTTCCATTGCGCTTATCCTGATGCCAGTAGCCGTCATATTTGTCGCCGTTGTAGTAGTACATCGTGCCGTGGCCTTGCTGATAGTCACGAAACCACAGGCCCTCGTAACGGTTGTTGTTCATGAACCAGAAGGTGCCCTTTCCATGCTGTTGGTTCTGGAACCACTGGCCTTCATATTTCTCTCCGTCGGAGAAGGTGTACGTGCCATATCCATGACGTTTGCCTTTCTCATATTCTCCGTCGTATATGTCACCGTTGCTATAGATCACGCTGCCTTTGCCGTGGGGTTTGCCCGACATCATCTCTCCCTTATATTGACCAGAGAGATTGCCTTCCTTGATTTCGCAGGAACCAAGCGAAATCTTCTGTGCCGATACACAGAGAGGAAGAGAAATGAATAAGTATGTTATTATCTTTGATTTCACGATTCTGATTTATGATTATGGTTTTGTTTTGCAAAGTTACAAATAAAAAATGAATTAATCATGAATAATTAAGATTTATTTTGTACCTTTGCCCTAAAATAGGAACTATTATGAAATTCATCGGAGTGATTCCCGCCCGCTATGCATCAACGCGATTTCCGGGCAAGCCCCTGGCCATGCTGGGCGGCAAGACTGTGATACAGAGAGTTTACGAACAGGTGTCGGCTGTGCTCGACTCTGCCTATGTGGCTACCGACGATGATCGCATCCGTCAGGCCGTTGAAGCCTTCGGAGGCAAGGCCGTAATGACTTCGCCCAACCACAAGAGCGGCACCGACCGCATAGAGGAAGCCGTCGAGAAGATTGGCGGCGACTTCGACGTTGTGATCAACGTGCAGGGCGACGAGCCCTTCATCCAACGTTCTCAGCTGGAGGAAATTATCCGCTGCTTCGATGATGCTGATACACAGATTGCCACGCTGGGCAAGCCTTTCGAGAAGACGCAGGGGTTCCAGGCCGTGAAGAATCCGAACAGTCCGAAGATTGTGGTTGACAACCGCGGCTATGCGCTCTATTTCTCCCGCTCCGTGATACCGTTTGTTCGCGGAAAGGAGACCACCGAATGGATGGACCACTACCCTTTCCTGAAGCATCTCGGCATCTACGCCTACCGCACAGAAGTGCTTCACGAGATTACGCGTCTGCCTCAGAGCTCGCTCGAACTGGCTGAAAGTCTCGAACAGCTGCGCTGGCTGCAGAACGGTTACCGCATCAAAGTGGGTCTGACCGACGTTGAGACTGTTGGTATCGATACGCCCGAAGACCTCGAACGGGCAGAGGTGTTTCTGCAGCAGCGGTGATTCCATAAAGGTATGATAGGTGTGACAGTGTGACACTTGTGACACCTTTTTTTATAACATTTAAAAAAGAATAAATTCCATGTTCGCGCGCGTGTAAAAAAATAAAGTTTATAGAAAACTCTGTTACAAGTGTCACACTGTCACACGCATCAAGCATAAAGTATCATCCGTTGCCTTTCAAAGTATCATCCGTTGGGCTTCAAAGTATCATCCGTTGACCTTCAAAGTATCATCCGTTGAAGGCCAAAGTATCATCCGTTGAAGGTCAAAGTATCATCCGCTCAAATACGGGGTATCACACGTTGAATTCGATACCCCAAAGCTGTTCCAATAAGCCAAAAATATCCGCCCGCCAAAACCTTTCGGAAGGTATGGCGGGCGGAGCGATTATAGAATAAATGAGGATCAGAAGCGATAGCCCAGGGTGAGCATAGCCTGATGGCGATTGTCCTCCACCTTGGTTGATGAGCAGAAGCTCTCAACACCACCCATCGAGAACTCTTTCTGGAAGGGATAGAAATCACCTTTCTTCGTAGAATACTGATAGGCCAGGTCGGCATAGAAGTTCTTGAACGTGTAGCCCAGACCGAGGGTGATGCGGTGTGTGCAATCCCAGTTGGTATAGTCGGTGGTTGATGAATAGGCCGTGCCCAGCGACTGAATGAAGCCGTCGCGATAGCCGCGCATGCCATCCTTCTTGTAGGCCGGACTCACGTAGTTGTAGCCGGCACGCAGGGCAAGCTCTGGAATGGGCTTGTATTCGGCACCCACTTTCACCGTGCATACACCCTTGAGCGTAGCGTCGGTGTGGTCGTTCATGGCGTTGTCGCTGTAGCTGCTGGTGTAGTAGGTGTCATACCATGCGTCGTAATATTCGTCGCCCTTCTCGCGGGTGTCGATGCCGCTGAAATCGCTATACTCGAAGGTGGCACCGAGAGCCAGGAAGTTGCCAACCGTGTGACCTGCACTGAGACCAAACTTCCAGGGCGTGTTGAGACGGAACTCATAGACATCTTCGTTAGAGACCACGCTGTATGCACCTGCAGAGTAAGGTTTGCCGTCTATCATATACTCCTTCAGATAGTTGTCAAGCTGGGTATAGTTGCTGGTCTTCAGGTCGTAGAACGTGGGCGTGGAAACGTAGGCACCCAGACGGAAAGCCGACTCCTCGATAGGACGCACGATGACACCAGCCTTCACGTCGTAGCCGATACCCGTTATCTTGCGCTCGTCGTAGAGCTCTGCATCGCCAAGCGACTCAATGTCGTTAGTGAGGTTCTCCTCATAGTTGGTAAAGCCCTTGTAGTGAACGTCGTGGAGTCCGAAGGTGATGCCCAGATACACACGGTCGTTGATGTTGCCGCTCAGGTTGAAGTCGTATTCACCGATATAGCCTTTGGCATGGCGGTTGAACACGTAATCGTCGGCATACAGATAGTAGTATTCACCATCGTAGGTATTGAAGTTCAGGCCCTGATTTATGAGTTCATCCACCTGGCTGTATGTGGGAGGATAGGCTCCGGTGAAGGTGGGCTCGTATTTGCCTGGTGTGCCTTGGTAGCCGAGCTGTCCGGTGCTGATACCGCTCGCATAGGAGAGTATCTGCTGTGAACCGTCGCCAAGTTTGTTGGCGGCATAGAGGATATGGTTGAAGTCGCGACTCTTGTGATAGTTGAAGCCGAAGTTCATATACGAATTCTTGCCCGATGGGCGCGAATAGACGAATCCTATCTGGTCGAACGACATGTGGGTCTTGTCGCCAGTGGCTGCCTTATCCACATTCCCCTGACTGACCACTCCGATGGTGGCACTGACGTTGGAACGACGAAAGAGTCCGATGCCGGCAGGGTTGGTTGAAATGGTCGAGATATCGGCTCCCAAGGCCTCCATTGCTCCGCCCATACCCACATAGCGTGCCGTTCCGTTCAGGTCTTCAGTGGCCGTGTTGGCATCCTGATAAGTCTCTTGTGCCATCACAGGCAATGCAGCCATGAAGCACATCCATAACATGATTTTTTTCATATTCTATATGTCTGTTTAAGTCCGTAAAATTGATGATTAGTCACTCTGTTAATGGCGACCGCGTCCACCGCCACCGTAGCCTCCGCCGCGCGAACCACCGCTACTGAAGCCACCACCGCCGCGTGAACCGCCACTGCTAAAGCTGCCGCTGCCACGAGAACTGCTGCCGCTGCTCACGCCACGGGAGCCACTGTAGGTTGTGCCACGGGTAACCGACGAACTGCCGAAGTCGGAGTTGCCACGGGTGCTATAGGTGGTGCCGCGTGTGCCGTAGGTGCGCGAATGACCGAAGCCACGACTGTTGCCGCCACGTGATGCAGATGAACTTCGGTTGATGCGGCTGCTGGTGCCGCCCCAATCTACTCTTCTGCTTCCGGTATTACCCGTGCGGTAACCGCTGTTGATGACATACAACGGGCGTGAATAGTGCCATCCGCCATACCAGCCCCAACGATAGGGAGAGCCCCAGCCGTACCAGCTGTAATAGTAGGGATCATACCAGTCGTACCAGCCGTACCAACCATTGTAGCCGTAGCCATAGTACCAGGGATCATACCATCCCCAACGGCTGTACCACCAAGGCGAATGCCATCCATAGTAAGGTCCGCGGAACCAGGGATCGTACCAGTAGAAATCGTCGAAACGACTCATCCTGCGGCTGTAGTAGTAGTCGTCGTCCACATCGTATTCCACCTTCGTCCCGGGATAGACAGCGAGCGTGTCGGTCACGTCTTCAGCACTAGAATGGAACTCAATGATGTCATTGCCCAGTGAGTCGGTGCCTATCTTCTCGAAATAGCTGCCGAACTTGCCGCGCCGGTTATACTCGTCAACGCTGCGGTTGCTCCCACTGTAATAAGTGGGTGCATCGTTTTCAACTTTTGGTGTGCTCTTCACTGTCTTATCACTCTTCTTAGGGGTGAAATACAGGTCGTCCTGCGCCATCATGGAGATTGGCAGTGCACCAAAGAGGACTGATAATAGAACTAATTTCTTCATATGCTCAAATGATATTCTTATTCAGGTGCAAAAATACTACTATTTTTTATGCAAAAATAAGGTTTTTTCCTATTACATAGTAGGATTTTCCCTATTTTTTATATCTTTGCATCGAAAATTTAACTTTTTGGTGATGAAATACTACGTTGCGAACTTCAAAATCGAAGGTGCCGGGGACATTGATATGTGCCGGGACATTATTGCATCACTGGCTGCTGAAGCAGGTTTCGAATCGTTTGAGGAAAACGGTGACACTCTCGACGGCTACGTGCAGCAGGAACTGTTGGACGAGCCGCTGCTCAAGTCGCTGCTTGAGGATTTCCCCATCGAGGGTGTCAACATAAGCTATACGATTAAAGAGGCTGAATACCGCAACTGGAACGAACAATGGGAGAATGCCGGTTTTGAACCCATCGTCATTGACGACCGCTGCATCATCCACGACACGAATCATCCCGCCATCGGCAGTACTGATGCCCTTTCCGCGGAAGGCTCCCCCATTCTTGACATCACCATCGAAGCTCGACAAGCATTTGGCACAGGAACCCACGAAACGACTCGGATGATTGTGAACGAACTGCTGAAGACTGACCTGAAAGGCAAACGTTTCCTCGACTGTGGTTGCGGAACGGGCATATTGGGTATAGTGGCATCCAAGTGCGGAGCAGTTGAAGTAGTGGCTTACGACATTGACGAATGGAGTGTGGAGAACAGCCGCCATAATGCCGAACTCAACGGCGTAGATAACATGGAAGTGCTGGAGGGCGACCGCAACGTGCTGAGCCACGTTAACGGAGTGTTCGACGTGGTCGTAGCCAATATCAACCGCAATATCCTGCTGGAAGACATGTGTCACATGAAAGAAGTGATGAGCCACAAGGGCATACTCATCCTGAGCGGATTCTACGATACCGACGGGTTTATGATAGCTGAGAAAGCCGGAGAGTTGGGATTATCGCTGACCAAGACTGAGGGGTGCAACAAATGGTGCATGCTGGTCTTCAGTGCATAGGCTCATTTATTCTTCGAAATCCTTGATACAAAGTTGCTTCAAATCGTAGAAGGAACCGTTGTATAGGTCGAAATCCACATATCCCCTGATACCTGGCAGACGGCCGGCATCTGTATGCTGCCAGAACTTCCATTCGCCTTTGTATTCCACCTTGTCAACGTAATAATGGGCTATCCAGTAAGGATAGTCATCAAATACCGGAGTTCCAAGATACTTTATCTTGAACTTATAATAGGTATAAATGATAGGCTTCACATGATACTTGTCTTCCACGGCATGGAGCCATGCCAATATCTCCCGCTGAAACTCTTCGGTTGACACATCGGCAGGTTTGTGTTCCACATCGAGCACGGGCGGCAAATCGCCACTCTGCAAATGCACCTTGTTGAGGAAGAACTGAGCCTGTTCGCGGGCTGACGACTTATTGCTCCAGAAATGATATGCACCACGGATAAACCCGAACTCTCGTGCATTCCGGAAATTCTCGTTAAAACGTTCATCAAGCTTGGTGCTGCCTTCCGTAGCCTTGATCATGATGAAACGGATAGGGCATTTCTCTATCATGGCATTCTGCAGATGTTGCCAATTAATCTTGCCTTGATAATGGGAAATGTCGATGCCACGGATTTCGTAGCCGTCAGGATAGTCAGCATCGCCATAGAGGGCTCGCCAACGGAAACCATAGGGGCCGACAAAGAAATAATAAAAAGCCCAAATGTAAACGGCCACCACACCGATGCCTCCTATCCACCATGCCCAGTGAGGATTCTTGGCGAAGAGTGAACGGCGTCGGTGAGGTTTGCGTTTACTTTTGGACTTTGTCATTCAATTATACTTCTCTAACTACGTTAGGGAAAACATTCTGTCTATTTGCTCTCCTGCTCCAAGGCAAGGGTCTTGGTGGGTTGGTCGCATACTTCTGCGGGTCCCCAGTACTGGATGGGGCCAGGATATACGTATGCAGTCTCGCGAGCCCAGCGATCACGCTGTGATGCGAAGCACTTGAAGGGAGCACCGTCGAGTTCCACAAGGGCCTTACGGATAACGGGCTTCATCTCACCATTACGCTTCTCCATGTTCATCATCATCGTGATGGGCACACCACCGGCAATCCACTGGTCGGCAGGCTTCGTGGTGTTCTTCACGATGGCCATGTAGCCGGTCTTGCCGTTGGCAATGAGCTGAGCGGCACTCGTTCCCAAAGCATAGCAGTAGTCAGCATCGAAGTTAGAAGGAGCGGCGCAGCGTCCTTCATAACCGAAGAAGTGATGCTGTGTGGCGAACTTACCCTTGAACATACCAGTCTTGCGCCAACGCTCCAGTTTGGTAGCTACCATAGAGGAGAGCAGCTTTTCAGTTTCAATCAGGGACACCTGCACGTTTCCATGAGGATCGCGGTCGAGAGCCAACTGCTGAGCAACGCTGGTGGGCAGCGAATTGAATACAGAAAGATTCTCGTCGGAAATCTGCTGCTTCACGAAGTCAATCTGCTCCGTGCGGGTAAGGTTCTTGGCCTCAGGACGAGCCAACACGTCGTTGAGTTCGGCAATCAGTTTCTTGATAGCAGGAATAAACTCGATGAGTCCTTCAGGGATAATAACGGTACCGAAGTTGTTGCCGTCTTCAGCACGACGGGCAACTGCATTGGCAATATATTCCACTACGTCGTCAAGAGTGAGTTCATTCTTCTCCACCTCTTCAGAAACGAGGCAAATATTAGGCTGACACTGCAGGGCGCACTCAAGGGCAATATGTGAAGCCGAACGACCCATCACCTTGATGAAATGCCAGTATTTGCGGGCTGAGTTACAGTCGCGCTCAATGTTACCAATAAGTTCAGAATAAGTCTTGCAGGCAGTATCAAAACCGAATGAAGTCTCAATCTGATCATTCTTCAGGTCACCGTCGATGGTCTTGGGGCAGCCGATTACCTGCACGCCATAGTTCTTGGCAGCATAATACTCTGCCAGTACACATGCATTGGTATTGGAGTCGTCACCACCGATAATCACGATTGCCTTGATGTCGAGTTCACGGATAATCTCAAGTCCCTTCTCGAACTGATCCACTTTCTCCAGCTTGGTACGACCAGAACCAATCATATCGAATCCGCCGGTATTGCGGTAGTCGTCGATAAAATCGGCCGTGATTTCCATATAATTGTGATCAACCAATCCACCAGGGCCAAGGATAAAACCATAGAGACGATTCTCGGGATTGAGCTTCTTGATGGTGTCAAACAAGCCAGTGATGACATTATGGCCGCCAGGAGCCTGTCCGCCAGAAAGAATAACGCCCACGTTCATCTTGGCCGTGTTAGCCTTATCACTTTCCACGAACTCAATGAGAGGCATTCCGTAAGTGTTGGGGAAAAGCTTCTTGATATCCTCCTGGTTGTCAACACTCTGTGTAGGAGCACCCTCCTTCACTTTTACAGCTCCTTGAAGAGCCTTTGGCAGTTTTGGCTGGTAAGCAGAACGAGCCATCTGCAATGCACTTTTTTCCATAATAATTTGTTGATATAATTTGAATAATTGAATTTCGCATTGCAAAAATACGAAAAAAACAAGATATAAACGTCCATTTCGTTACAAATTTCAATGAAAATCAGAAATTTTCCGATTCTTTTACGAAGGTTTAAGAATTTCTTTTTATATTTGCAATATAGAATTAACAAAAAGACAAATAACTATGTCGAACAAAAGAGATTTAAAAAAGACCATCAATTACATTTGTAGTGATTTGTTTGCCGAATGTGTGGCCGCATCACTCTACAATGGAAAGCCCGATGAGGACAATGTGAACGCATTGCTCTCCAGTATCTTAATGATACAGAATGACTACGTGCGCCGAATCTCACACCCTGAGCCTGGTATGAAACAACAGGATTACTTCAAAAACCTGACTAAAAATTTCAACAAACAAGTCAGCGAAATCATTGACCAAATAGCAGCCTTGAACTAGATAGAATCATACACTATTTTATATTATGGGTAACTTTTTCAATTGGCTGTTATACAAACATTTAGGCTGGACAAAAGAAGTAACTGTCGAACACCCTCAAAAGTATATTATCGCTTTGGCGCCCCACACATCCAACTGGGATTTTGCACTCGGTCAATGCTATTCGCGAGCCGAGCATATGCGTATTAATTTCTTGATGAAGAAGGAGTGGTTTTTTTGGCCATTAGGCCCTATTTTCCGAAAATGGGGCGGTGTGCCTGTTTATCGCTCAAAGCATTCAAGCATGACTGATAATTTGGCAGACGAGGCACGCAAAATGGATGAGTTTCGTCTCTGCATCACACCTGAGGGAACCCGCTCCCCTAATCCTGAATGGAAGAAGGGCTTCTATTTCATTGCATTAAAGGCAGACATCCCGATTCTGCTTTATGGCATCGATTATGAGCGAAAACTTATACAATGTACAAAAAGTATTATTCCGTCAGGTGATTTTGACAAAGATATGGCAGAAATCAAAGCCTATTACAAAGATTTCAAGGGGAAACACCCAGAAAATTTCGTATTGTAAATCAACAGTTAGTTGTTTTCCTTGCTATTTATTTGGTCATATAAGCAGAAATTCGTAATTTTGTCGGAAAAATAAATAGCAAGTTAATGAGAAACGCTTTCATACATATATTTAAATCGGATATATTACATACAGGTGTACTGGCCGTTGTTCTCACATTGTGGGGATGCGGCACACCACGGACAATCCAGAACACACACACCAACAAGCCCACAACCAAGAATACGACGATCATCAAAGAACAGCCCCAAAGTGCACCTCTGCCTCCACAACGCTATTCGGCAAGGGCATCGAACATGAAATGGGGTGACATAGACTATACAGGGCCTTCATGGGTAACCAACACTTCTAAACCGTTTGAGATAGACCGCGGACTCCAACATCGTCACCTAGTGGTATGGCAAAGCCATGGACGCTATTACGATGGTGAGAAAGGTTTCTGGAAATGGCAACGCCCGTTTATCTTCGGTACCACAGAAGACCTTTACACTCAAACCATTGTGGTGCCATACCTCATTCCGATGTTAGAGAATGCAGGGGCAAACGTCTTTACTCCCCGCGAACGTGACTGGCAACGCAATGAAGTCATTGTTGACAATGATCATTCCTCAACAGGAAACTATATTGAAACCAACGGTTCACAAAATTGGCAGAAAACTCCATATCTGGGATTTGCCCAACTGAAAAGAATCTATAAGGATGGCGAGAACCCTTTTGTTGCCGGCAGTGCTCGTCAGGTTAAGACCGTGAAATCAGGAAATATCAGTACCATCTGCTATCGGCCGGATATTCCAAAATCCGGACAATATGCGGTATATGTAAGCTATCAGACCCTACCTGAAAGCATTGAGGATGCCCGCTATATTGTGTATCACCAAGGCGAAGCCACCGAATTCCGCGTCAACCAGCAAATGGGAGGTGGCACGTGGGTCTATTTGGGCACTTTCTTCTTTGAGGCCGGAACATCTATCGAAAACTGCGTCCAACTGACCAATGAAAGCCGTCATCACGGTCTTGTAACGGCTGATGCGGTGCGCTTTGGCGGCGGTATGGGCAATATAGAGCGAGGCGGCTCTGTTAGCGGACTTCCGCGTTTTCTTGAGGCTGCCCGATACTCCGCACAATGGGCTGGCATGCCCTACTCTATCTACGGAGGTTACAAAGGTCAGGACGATTATAAAGACGACATCAATACCCGCTCGCTGATGACGAACTTTGTCGGTGGAGGTTCGCCGTATCTACCTACCAAAGAAGGAATGGGAGTTCCCTTCGAACTATCACTAGCCGTACATAGTGATGCCGGCTATCAGCAGGATTACACTACTCTGAAAGGTTCACTGGCCGTATGCACGACCGATTACAACGACGGTATCCTCAATAGCGGTCTCTCGCGTCAGACTTCAAAGGAACTGGCACGCAGCATCCTCGACAACGCACAACGTGACATTCAGCGAAAATATGGAAACTGGGTCGTTCGCGCACTTTGGGACCGTAACTATTCTGAAACCCGTCTTCCTGAGATTCCCTCCGCAATCTTCGAAACGCTGTCACATCAGAATTTCCCAGATATGGTGATGGGACAAGATCCTAATTTCAAGTTTACCCTTGCCCGGAGTATCTATAAAACGTTGTTGCGCTTTTCCGCAGAACGCCATGGAAAGAGTTGTACCGTGGCTCCCTTGGCACCTGCCTTCCTCAGTGCAGAAGTGGGTGAAAACAATGTGGCCATCCTGAAATGGCGTGAGACACCCGACATGGACGAATCTTCGGCAAATCCTACATCCTACGTTATCTACAAAGCCATTGGCAATGGGAGTTTTGACAACGGTACGATCGTAAACGGCACTTCAGCCAAAGTGAAGATTACACCAGGCATTCCCTATCATTTCAAGATTACGGCTGTCAACCGTGGCGGCGAGAGCTTCCCTTCGGAAGTGCTTTCCACACTCAGCCAGCCCAATGCACAAAAGACGGTTCTTGTTGTTAATGGTTTCCACCGGTTGTCTGCTCCAGCAGTTATCAACAATGATTCTCTGCAGGGTTTTGATTTCAATAGAGACCCTGGTGTAAGCTATATGAGAACTGCCGGATGGAGTGGCCGCCAACAATGCTTCGACAAGAAATCCATCGGAATAGAAGGCCCAGGAGGGCTCGGTTACAGCGGACAGGAATGGCAGGGGATGGTGATAGCAGGAAACACCTTCGACTATGTGCGTACGCACACCGAAGCCATCAGCCATTCTACAATCTATAATGTTTGCAGTTGTTCATCCGTAGCTGTAGAAGAAGGCCGTGAAGACATTATGAAATACCATTGTGTTGACCTGATTCTCGGACTGGAGAAATATGCTCCCCACCAATTAGTTTACTACAAGACATTCACGCCAAAGATGCAGGAACGTCTGGCTGCCTATGCTCAGACGGGAGGTGCCATTCTGGTGAGCGGATCGTATGTGGGGTCAGATATGACTTCTGAGTCCGAACGCCAGTTCCTTGACAATGTACTTCACTTACAATTAGCTGGCACACAAATGATGAACACCAACCCAATCATCAACGGACTTGGTACAAGAATAGACATTTACCGCACACTCAACGAAGAGCACTATGCAGCCACGGCCCCCGATATTATCCAACCCACAGGACAAGCATTCCCAGCAATGACCTATCAGGACCAGACATCGGCTGCCGTAGCCTATCAGGGACAAATTTACCATTCATTTACGATGGGCTTCCCCTTTGAATGCATCATATCACCTTCAAAGAGGGCCAGCATTATGAGCGGAATACTGAAATTCCTGATGCCATAGAAATAATGATTCAAAACAAAAGTATCTGAAATATGAAAATACAAGCAAACGCTTCGGGAACACGAAGCATCGAAGTAAATGAGAAGCATCTCACCACGTTGAAGAAGTATGCGTTGCTGAAAAACCTTATCGACAGCAATGGCATCATCGACGAGGATGTGCTCGACAAACTGAAGTTCAACTGTCGTTCCATCCTGGAAAGCCAGCCTTCGATTGACAAGGAACTAATGGATCTCTGCCTTGACGTCATTTATAACACCAACATGAAGGCCATCGGTCTACAGAATCTCGTTCTGCTCTATGTGGAATGGGAATCCAAGGAATCTACCCAACAAGAAAAGGCCGAAGAATAAGACGGAATGGTAAACAGCCACCAGTTGACCGATTTCCTGCCTACTACCAAAAAGGAAGTAGAACTGAAGGGATGGGATGAACTTGATGTCATCCTATTCTCTGGTGATGCATACGTAGATCATCCATCGTTCGGTGCAGCTGTCATCGGGCGTGTACTGGAGTCAAAAGGATATCGGGTGGCCATTGTTCCACAACCAGACTGGCATGGTGATTTCAGGGACTTTAAGAAATTGGGACGTCCGCGCCTGTTTTTCGGGATATCACCAGGTTGTATGGATTCCATGGTAAATAAATACACGGCCAACCGTAGGCTACGCTCCGAGGATGCCTACAGTCCTGACGGACGTCACGACTGTCGCCCGGAATATCCCACCATCGTCTATTCACAGATTCTACGCAAGCTGTATCCCGATGTCCCCATAGTGCTTGGTGGAATTGAGGCATCCCTACGGCGTCTTACTCATTACGATTATTGGCAAGACAAACTTATGAAGTGCATACTCATACCCAGCGGGGCGGACATCATCAGTTATGGGATGGGCGAAAAAACAATTGTAAGGATTGCCGAAGAACTGGAAAAGGGACGACAAATAGATACTATCCGCGAACTTCCACAGACGGTCTATCTGAGTCGCCCAGAAGATATACCAGGCGGAATTACGGATGAAGACATCGTGTTGCATAGTCACGAAGAATGCCTTCGCAACAAAAAGGCCGAAGCCGAAAACTTCCGCCATATTGAGGAAGAATCCAACAAGATGCACGCCCAACGATTGTTGCAGGCTGTTGACGGATTCTACGTAGTGGTAAATCCACCCTACCCTCCGATGACGACAGCCGAACTGGATGCATCATTCGATCTGCCTTACACACGCGTGCCTCACCCGAAATATAAGAACAAGCGCATCCCGGCCTACGAGATGATTAAGCATTCGGTCAACATCCATCGCGGATGCTTCGGGGGGTGTGCGTTCTGTACAATTTCTGCCCATCAAGGTAAGTTTATAGCCTGCCGTTCCAAGGAGAGCATACTCAAAGAGGTAAAAGAGGTGGTACAGTTGCCAGACTTCAAAGGGTATCTGAGTGACCTGGGAGGACCTTCGGCCAATATGTATGGCATGCATGGCAAGAACCTCAAAGCATGCGAACGTTGCAAGCGTCCATCATGCATCCATCCTGCCATCTGTCCTAACCTCAATGCCGACCATTCGGCTATTCTTGACATCTATCATGCTGTGGATGCGCTTCCACAAATCAAAAAGAGTTTTATAGGCAGTGGTGTACGCTATGACTTGTTGCTATATCGTTCTGATGATGAGAAATCCAACAAAGCAGCAGAGCAATATACCCGCGAACTTATCTGCCGCCATGTCAGCGGACGACTGAAAGTGGCTCCCGAACATACTTCAGACCGGGTGCTCCATCTGATGCGCAAGCCTTCATTCAAGCAGTTTCATCAGTTCAAGCGTATCTTTGACCGCATCAACAGTCAGGAAAACCTGCGCCAGCAACTCATTCCGTATTTCATATCTTCCCACCCTGGATGCAGGGAGGAAGACATGGCAGAACTGGCTGTAGAAACAAAACAACTCGATTTCCAACTGGAACAGGTGCAGGACTTCACTCCCACCCCAATGACCGTGGCCACAGAAACATGGTACACTGGCTATGACCCTTACACACTTGAACCTGTGTTCAGCGCCAAGACCCAGAAAGAAAAACTGGCCCAACGGCAGTTCTTCTTCTGGTACAAGCCCGAGGAACGCAGCGGTATAGAACAGTCGCTCCGGAGGATTGGCCGGGCAGACCTTATCAAAAAACTATATGATGGAAATTCTCGAACAGCAACTTATCGGAAAGAAGAACCAAGAGACATGCGAGGACGCAATAGTCGTTACAACTCATCATCTGGCGGTAATCGACGGCAGCACCAGCAAAACCAACCGAAGCATTCAACCAGGGGTAAGAAACGGTAGGTATGCGATGATGCTTGCATCGCAATGCATTGAGAATCTTCCAGCCGAAGCAACATGTGAGGATTTCTGCCAAAGCGTCACGGCATCATTTGCCGCCATCTATGAATCCCATCACTATAGTGAAGACTACATCACCGAACACCCTGAGGAACGGCTCACATGCAGTGCCGCCGTATATAGCATCCACCATCGGGAAATATGGATGATTGGCGACTGCCAATGTCTCGTTGACGGTAAACTCTACGAGAATCCCAAACCGATGGAAGCCGCCAACGCTGCCAAGCGAATTGCCTATATTCGTGAAAACAGGCTCAGCGAGTCTTCCATTCGCGAACACGATGAAGGACGCGATCACATCATTAACGACATCATCGCCTCCATGCACCTTCAGAACAAGACCTTCTCTGTCATCGACGGCACTCCTATATATATAAAAGGTGTAAAGCACATTCCCACCGGGGATGCACATGAGATAGTCCTTGCCACAGATGGATATCCATTCTTGCATACCACTTTGGCTGAGAGTGAAGCCGCACTTCAGGACCTGCTCCAGAAAGACCCGTGTTGCCTGGAAATCTTCCAAGCCACAAAGGCATGTATGAAGGGTCAAGTAAGTTATGACGACCGCGCCTATTTGCGTTTCAACATCTGAAAAAAACTTATATTTCACCCGATTATTTGGTAAAGAAACCAAAAAGCATTATCTTTGCAAAATGCAAACAAGACCAAAGATAGCCATTATAGATCCCAACACCCTTTCCGCGCTTGGGCTGAAAGGTATGCTACAGAATGTCATGCCTATCATGACAGTTGATATCTATGGTTCGTTTGCTGAGTTTACGACAAGCAATACAGACGAGTATTTCCACTATTTCACGAATGTAAACATCGTGCTCGACAATCGGGATTTCTTCAATGAGCAACGGCTTAAGACCATTGTGCTCACTACCTCACCAGAGAATCAGCCCACAGGGTTTCATTGCCTTTGCATCAATGTACCAGAACGCCAACTGGTTCACTCACTCCTGATGATGCAGCAACATGCCCATCCCCATGGCAAGAACCTCCCGCCATTGTCCGAAGTACTTCAGCAGAAAATTCTTTCCGATCGTGAAATAGAGGTGATGAACCTTATCGTACAGGGATTTATCAACAAGGAAATTGCCGACAAACTCAATATTGGTCTTGCCACGGTTGTCACCCATCGCAAGAACATTATGGATAAGCTTGGCGTAAAATCCGTGTCAGCCCTAACCATCTATGCCGTCATGCATGGCTATGTTGACATCAATACCATTTGAGCCGATGATACTTTGACTTCCAGCGGATGATACTTTGACCTTCAACGGATGATACTTTTGACCTTCAACGGATGATACTTTGGAAGTCATTGGATGATACTTTGAATTTGTGCTTAAATCAATGGGCGCCCGATTCACATCGAACGCCCATAACAACACAAACACAAAATAATGACGGGCTAACCGCCAATGATTTATATATGACTACATATATTCATTATTGCACACCGTCCTTGCGGAGCTTCTGCTGCCATTTCCAAGCACTCCGAAGCACGTCCTCGATATTAGCCTCTGCTTTCCAGCCCAACACCTTGTTGGCCTTGTCCACATTGCCCCATACCTTCTCAATATCACCTTCACGACGCGGTGCATAGGTCCAATTGAGTTTCACGCCTGTAGCCTTCTCAAAACCTTCCACCACCTGAAGTGTACTCCAACCGGTACCAGTACCGATGTTAAACACTTCTACCTTTTCGCACTCAGGTTTGTCAAGCACACGCTCCATAGCTTTCACATGAGCCTTGGCCAGATCTACGACATAGATGTAGTCGCGGATACAAGTTCCGTCGGGCGTGTTATAGTCGTTACCGAAGATTTTCAGCTGTTCGCGTATGCCCATAGCCGTCTGAGTGACAAACGGAATGAGATTCATAGGTACTCCGTTGGGCAATTCTCCAATTTCAGCGGATGGATGTGCGCCGATAGGATTGAAATAGCGCAGGATGATGGCCTTGATGGGAGCACCCGAATGGATGAAGTCCTGAATGATTTCCTCATTGATCTGCTTCGTGTTTCCGTAGGGCGACAATGCCTTCTGGATAGGAGCCTCTTCGGTTACGGGCAGGTTTTCAGGCGTAGGCTGACCATATACCGTACATGAAGATGAGAAGATGATGCCCTTCACATCATATTTCGGCATCAACTCCAGCAGATTAAGCAATGAGGTAATGTTATTGCGATAATACATCAAAGGCTTCTCCACGCTCTCTCCCACAGCTTTAGATGCGGCAAAGTGAATGATGCCTTCGATGGCAGGATATTTCTGAAATACAGACTCAAGCGCCTCTTTGTCGCAACAGTCCACCTGCTCGAAAGCGGGACGTGTGCCCGTGATGCGCTCAATGCCGTCGATACTATCGGCCTTTGAATTACTCAGGTTATCCACGATAACCACCTGATAGCCGGCTTCGATTAGTTCAACAGATGTATGGCTTCCAATAAAGCCCGTACCACCTGTAACGAGAATAGTCTGTTTCATTGTTTTCTTCTAAAGTATTCAAATTTCAACTACAAAGGTAATGCTTTTTTTCGATAAACAAAAAGAAAAGCAAATATTTTTGATTTTTACTTTAGCTTAACGCATAAAATCAGTATTCCACTTTGTCATCTTTCAGCGTCCAGGCGCGGAATGGCGCGAGGGCTTCTTCGTGCATGATGAAGTGAGGATTGAGCTGACGGTCGGCATAGGGCTTCGCAAGCTCGCGGTAGATGAAGGCATCACCAAAGTTGATAGCCTCGGCATCATCCTTGGTTCCCCCGCAATAAAGATGCGAGATATGAGCCCAATAGATAGCGCCCAGACACATCGGGCACGGCTCACACGAACTATAGATAGTGGAGCCTTCCAGATCGAAAGTGCTCAACTTGGAGCAGGCGTTCCGTATGGCTGTCACTTCGGCATGAGCCGTAGGGTCATTGTTGGTTGTCACCCGGTTAACGCCCGTAGCCAGGACCTTGCCATCCTTTACGATAACTGCACCAAAGGGGCCTCCCCCATTCTTCACATTCTCAACGGCCAGATCGATAGCCATCTGCATATACTTTTCGTTGTTGTCCATGATTACTATAATTTAAATCATCTTTTCATTACTCCACGATAGCCGTCCAGCCACCTGCAGGTGCAAGATGGATGTTGACGGGATTGCCGTCGATCGTCATTTCATGGCTCTGCCAGTCGGTGGCTTCACGATCAGCATTCACACCATCAGCAAAGACCAGGGCTTTACGGCCACTCAGGAAAGAGAGGTTGAGCTGAAGGTCGCGGGAAGTCCAGTTGTTCATGGCTGCCACATACCACGTATTGCCTTTCCTACGGGCCAACGCAAGCCACTCTCCCATTTCACCGCCCAAGACTACAGTTTCATCGAAGGTTGTGGGAATGCTGGCTATAAAGGCAGCACACTCAGGGTTCTGCAGATACTTGGAAGGACTGTCGGCCATCATCTGGAGAGGAGCTTCGAAGAGCGTGTACATAGCCATCTGATGCACGCGAGTGCCCTGACTCATAGGATTGTTATTGTTGCCAAAGAAGTTGCCTTTCGTGGCATTGAGCATAGCTCCGGGCGTATAGTCCATCGGTCCGGGGAGTGCACGCAGATAAGGAATCGTGCAGTCATAGCGAGGCTGGTCGTGCAAGGGGCCGTTGGCTGTGCGTGGCTCCCACTTGGAGTTTTCCAATCCCTTCACGCCCTCAAAGTTCACCACGTTCGGATAGGCTCGCTGAATGCCCGAAGGCTTCAGCCCATGGTAGTCAACCAGCAGATGATACTTGGCTGCCATGGCAGCAATCTCATAGCTTGAACGAATGACGCGCTGGTCATCCCTGTCGAAGAAGTCCACCTTAAATCCGCAGACACCCAGATCGGCATAGTGCTTCATCACCTTCTCGGTATCATTGAGCAGACTCCGCCACGAAGCCCATAGGATAATGCGTACACCCTGCTTATGGGCATACTCCAAAACGGCAGGCACGTCAATATCGGGATTCAGGTCTTCCATCAGGCTCTCCCTGCCGCTCCATCCTTCATCGATAATGACATATTCCAGATTATACTTCTTGGCAAAGTCTATATAATATTTATAGGTATCGGTGTTCACACCGGCATGGAATGGCACGCCCGTCAGATTCCAGTTGTTCCACCAGTCCCATGCCACTTTGCCCGGCTTAATCCATGAAACATCCTTCAACCGGCATTGGGGAGCCAGCAGCTGGCCCATGTCGCAATTTAGCAACTGGCTATCCTCTTCCGTGACGAGCACGATTCTCCAAGGCAATGCCTGGGGACCTTCCAAACGAGCGATATAAGGTGCGCGCTTGGTGGGAACCAGATTCAGTCGGTCAAAACCGCCAATCTTTTCTTCTAAAGGAACGGATGCAAACTCGGTGACGAGCGTATGGCCCTGTCCTTTCTTCAAGAACATGCCGGGATAGTTTTCCACGCCTGTCTCCATCACCACGGCTTTCTTTCCACCAGGCAGACACACGGCCAGCGGCGTGATGGCTATAGAGTCGGGAAACATCTGCGAGAGACGCTGCTCATCATAGTATGACTCGAATGAATAGCAATAGCGTTCGCCTCCACGGTTATCATTCACGTAAGGCACAAATGCCTGATAATCATCCGAGAAACGAAACTCGCTCGATTCCTTGTTTATATCTATCGGGTGATTGCCGCGATAGACAAAACGATAAGCCGCACCAATGTTGTATGCACGCACCTCAAGGTCAAAGTCCTGCAATTTCAAGGTCAGCAAGTTGTATTCATCCTTCACCGAGGCCTTCTTGTAAAAAGGCGTTGGAATCGTCTGGCTGACCTTTCCCTTCTTCACTTTTTTCACCTTGCCGTCGAAACCCATAGCCGAAGACATGAGAACACAGGTCTGTTCATGGTCAATCTGCCAGCGAAGCTGTTGTCGGTCATTGACAGTCACCTTGATTTTGCCGTCGGGTGAAACGACCTTGTAATCCTTAGCCACCGAAGAAGAAGCCAATAGCAAACCTATTAGCACGAGATAATTTTTCATATGATTAGTGTTATTAAACGATAATTCGTGTCTTGTGATAGTTCTCACGGAACTCCGTCGGCGAGCATGACTTCTTGCGCTTGAAGATGCGGTTGAAGTTGCTCAGATTATTGAAACCGCAATCGAATGAGATTTCAGACACACTTCGGCTCGTGTCCACGAGCAGCCGGGCAGCATAACCCAGGCGAATGTCAATAATATAGTCAGAAAGGTTGCGTCCGGTGTGCAACTTAAAGAACCTACTGAACGCCGAAGGACTCATACCGGCAATATCAGCCAGCTGCCCCAACCGCAGTTCGTCCATATAGTTCTGGGCGATGAAATTCTTCACCTTCAGGATGCGGCGCGAATCATCCTGCACGGCCACCTTGGCATAGCTTGAGCTGGCCAGCGTGCGTATACCATCACATTTGGAGAGTTCGTAGAGAATCGTCATGAACTGCATCACGGCATAGAAACCATCCTGAATAGACGAGAGCGTGTCAATCTCCTTATAGACCTTCATGATGGCGCTGATGGGGAAGCAGATGCCTTTGCGGGCCTCGTTCATCATCTTGCGTACTGACATGAAAGGATTGCGCCCAAAGAGCGAGTCTTCACTCATGCCCAGATCGAACTGAACGGTCACCTCGCGGATATCCTCACTCGTACAGGTGTTCTGCTCCCAGACGTGTTCCAAATCAGGTGAGGTAATCAGCACCAAGTCATATTCGCC
Organism: uncultured Prevotellaceae bacterium; assembly: GCA_900314655.1. Taxonomy (GTDB): domain Bacteria; phylum Bacteroidota; class Bacteroidia; order Bacteroidales; family Bacteroidaceae; genus Prevotella. Next base: position 185,371 of record OMWC01000002.1, read on the forward strand.
GATAATCTCATTGCTATCGCCCACGATGCGGCGAACTCCCGGTGCATGCTCCACGAAGTTCAGTTCGAAAACCTCATGATTATGTATCGGATAGGTAAACTCTTTCTTGTGACGGTCGGCTATATATAGCACGTCCTTACCCATCAAGGGCGTAATCTCATGAATAATTCTCCTTTCATCCATGGCCTAAAGCTCCTTTAAGATTTCGGAAATGCGCTGCTTGGTCGTGATTCGCGTTGGCACCAACGGCAGACGGAGCACATTCTCGATGAAGCCCATCTCGGAAAGCATGGCCTTCACACCGGCTGGGTTGCCATCAACGAAGAGTAAGGAGAAAAGGTCGGTAAACTTATGATGAATCTTGCGGGCAGCGGCAAACTCATTGTTAAATTCCAGTCGCAACATCTTGGAGAACTCACGAGGCAGAGCGTTGCCGATCACGGAGATCACGCCCACAGCACCGCATGCCACCATCGGATAGGTCAAGGCATCGTCGCCACTGATGACGGCAAAGTCTTTCGGTGCATTCTTCAGGATTTCGTCCACCTGCTCCAGCGAACCGCTGGCCTCCTTGATGGCCACGATGTTCTGACAGTCACGGGCCAGGCGGACAGTTGTCTCTGCCTTCATGTTGATACCTGTTCGGCCAGGCACGTTATAGAGCACCACGGGAAGAGATGTAGCAGAGGCAATGGCCTTGAAATGCTGATACAGACCTTCCTGAGAAGGCTTATTATAATAGGGACAAACCGAGAGCACGCCGTCAATGCCGTGCCAGTCGGCCGTGCGGAGTTCTTCCACCACGGCAGCAGTGTTATTGCCGCCACATCCCATTAGGATGGGCACCTGACCGTTGACCAGTTCTATCACAAGATTCTTGATGTTGGTCTTTTCCTCGGCAGTCAATGTGGGTGTCTCGCCCGTAGTAGCCAGGATGCAGAGGAAATCAGCACCGTTATCCAGTTGAAAACGTACAAGTCTTTTGAGTGCTGCATAATCCACGGCACCATCGGCCGTGAAGGGAGTTATCAGCGCTATGCCTAAACCTTTGAAGATGTTGCGTGTCATAATTCTTTGAAATTTCGGTTACAAAAGTACAACTTTTCGTGCAAACCACAAAATTATTGTTCAACTTTTAAGCCTTACTTGTACTATTTTGCTTATTCCGATACATTCGGGAATACAAAACAACCGGCCTTCGGAGCCAAACTCAATAGGCAACATCCTCCAGAAAAAGCGCATGGGCGGGCATTGACTCGCCAGCTTGCGTGCGCTGCTTGCCTTCCACTATCTTGCGGAATTCGTCGAGCGTGACCCGATGGCGCCCCACGTCAATCATCGTGCCCACCACGGCCCTCACCATATTGCGAAGGAAGCGGTTGGCAGAGATGCGGAAGTACCAATGCGACGAATCCACCTGAATCCAGCGGGCCTCGGTGACATGGCAGAGCGTGGTCTTCACGTCAGAATGCGACTTACAGAAGGCTCCGAAATCATCGTATGTGCAGAGAATGCGCCCGGCTTCGTTCATCAGCTGGAAATCAAGCTCGTAGTGGAGCTCGCAGGAATACTGGCGGCAGAATGGATCGCGCTCGGTGTGAAGATAGTAGTGATAGGTGCGACGCGTAGCCGAGAAGCGGGCATGCATACCATCGGCCACCGGCTCTATGCGATAGATGGCAATGTCGCGAGGAAGCATCCGCCCCAGCCTATAAGCCGTCTGCTGACAATCCAACGGCCCGTCAAAATCGAAATGGGCCACCATCCGGCGGGCATGTACGCCAGCATCCGTACGCCCAGCTCCCACGATTTCAATCTCCCTGCGAATCAATACGGACAAGGCTTTCTGCAACTCCTCCTGCACGGAGTTGGCATCGGGCTGGATCTGCCAGCCATGATAGTTCGTGCCATCGTAGGCAAGATGGATGAAGTATCTCATTCGTGCTGCCCAAGTTTTTTCTTAGGAAACTTTGGACATGTGCCCCAACTCACCTCATCGTCCCTGCCGTCCATATAGGATTTCGTGAATTTCACCTTGCCGGTGGAATAGTTGTAAGACGCTTCGTTGAACGACTGAGTGTCGCGATCGTAGTCACTATCCAGTTTGCCGATGAGCTCGAAGTCGCCGTTCTGATAGCGATAGAGTTCTTCTATGTCCATCACGATTGAACCTGCCTGATCCGAATGGTTCTCGATGCGGAGCACGCCGCGGTCTGTGATGGTCACTTTGTTGGTGTTATCCATCATCAAGCCTTCCATGGTCATCAAGTCATCGTCAAGAATCGGCAGTTCCTTAGGGTATTCCTTGTAGAGAACGTACGTGCCGTCGGCCTTGCCCCAGTAGATGGCCAATACGGGCTGGTTGTTGTTGTAGATAGTGCCGTCGGTGCGCTTCACGATGTGCACGGCGCTGTCGGGCGTAGCCATGATAACCAGGTCGGCCAGCCCGTCCTTGTTGAGGTCGCCGGTGGGCTCACAGTCAATTCGCCAGCCCTTCGGGGTGACATCCTTAGCCGATGCCCCGGAACGTTTGAAATTTTGAGCGTTGACAACCGTGGAATACAGCACGGTCAGCAGCAGGAAGATAAACTTATGCATATGCCTTATGTTATGATATTTTCTTGCCAGTAAGAGTGTTTGCGATAGCTTCCGCAAAACTTGTTCTGTTACGATGCAAAGATACAAAAAATAATCTGAATACGCAAATCTATTCGTCATTTTTTGAGGTCGTTTCATTTTGCCATTTTGTCATTTTGCCACATTGCCACATTAAGTAGGTACCATCATTCCGGGGATAAGTGTGAAATAAAATCCTTATTATAATATATATTAATATTATAATCTATAGTAATCATACTATTATTATTTTCAGTTTGCAATTACATCCTTTGGCCTAAAAACACAGAAGGGTGCTTAATGTGGCAAAGTGGCAATGTTGCAATGTTGCATTCTTTGTCCAGTGGGCAAAAGCAATCCTTCCAATAGGTAGAAAGCGTGCTTCCAATGGGCGGAAGCAATCTTTCCAATGGGCGGAAACATTCTTTCCAATGGGTGGAAGCATAATTTCCGGAAAGCGGAAGGAAAAATTCAAGAATGTTGACAAAAGTATGGATATTTTTTTGTATCTTTGCAGAAAAGAATGAATAACTAAAAATCCAAGATTATGGCAGACAAGACCCCCACCCCACACATCGGAGCTAAATATGGCGAGATAGCCGAAACAGTCATCATGTCGGGCGATCCGCTGAGAGCGCAATTCATGGCTGAGCGATTCCTTGAAAATCCTGTATTATTCAACAAAGTGCGCGGGATGCTCGGCTACACGGGCACCTACCAGTGCAAGCGTGTCAGCGTGATGGGCCACGGCATGGGAATCCCCTCGATGGCCATCTACTCGTATGAATTATTCAATTTCTATGGCGTTAAGAAAATCATCCGCGTGGGCTCTGCTGGCTCCATGAACCCAGACCTCCATATCGGCGACCTGATGCTGGCACAGGCGGCTTGCACGAACAGCAACTACGCCTCGCAGTTCCAGCTGTCGGGCACGTTTGCCCCCATTGCCGACTTCGCGTTGCTGAGGGCTGCCGTGGAAAAGGCTGAAGAACTGGGCTACACCTACAAGGTGGGCAACATCTACTCGTCAGACATATTCTACGACGAGAATACCGGGGCCACAGCTCAATGGCAGAAGTTAGGCGTGCTTGCCGTAGAAATGGAAAGCGCCGCACTCTATATGAATGCGGCACGTTATGGGGGACGCGCTTTGTGCCTGTGCACAATCAGCGACTCTCTGGTTACAGGCGAGGCCACATCGGCAGAGCAGCGTCAGACCGGTTTCACGCACATGATGGACGTGGCCTTCGGCATCATCTGAGCCTATAGCCTGTTGCCCTCCTTGGGAAAGACCACTTTGGGCTTGAACGTCTTAGCCTCCTCGAAATCCATCAGGGCGTAGCCGATGATGATCACCGTGTCGCCCACGATGCACTTGCGGGCAGCGGCTCCGTTGAGGCAGATGCAGCCTGAGCCGCGCTCACCTTTAATAATATAGGTTTCGATACGCTCGCCGTTGTTGTTGTTTACGATCTGAACCTTCTCACCGGCAATCAGCCCGGCCGCATCCATCAGGTCTTCATCGATGGTGATGCTGCCCATATAGTTCAGGTTGGCCTCCGTAATCTTCACACAGTGAAGCTTACTCTTCATGACTTCTATCATCATTTTCTGCTGAGGTTATGAGGTTTCGTCTTACGGCTTGTATTTGATATGGTCAATGAGACGGATGGGAGTTTTGCCGCAATAGACCGTGATGCAGCCTACCACATAGGGTGAGTCTTCCCAGTTCTCCAAGTCCAGAAGCGTGTTGCCGTCAACAATCGAGAAATACTCCACTTCAAGTCCGTCAACGGCATTGATATCGCTGACCACCTTCTCGTGGGTTTCCTTGAGGGTATGGGTCTTGGCATAGCTGACGCTCTCCTTCAGAGCCTCATAAATCTTCGGAGCAATGGCACGCTCATCGGGAGCAAGCAATGTGTTACGCGACGACATTGCAAGTCCGTCCTTCTCTCGAATGATGGGACACTCCACGATCTTCACCCGTATCCCCAAGCTCTTCACCATGGCCTTGATGACAGCTATCTGCTGCCAGTCTTTCTCTCCGAAATAGGCACTATCGGGACGCGTGATATAAAACAAGCGGCTGACCACCTGGCACGCGCCATTGAAATGGCCGGGACGCTTGGCTCCTTCCATCACCGTCGAGACTGGCGGATACTCAAAGTGGCGGGTATCGGGTGTGGGATACATTTCGCTCACAGAAGGGGCAAACACATAGTCGGCACCAACGCTCTCGAGCAACTTGCAATCAGCATCCAACGTACGCGGATAGCGCTCCAGGTCTCCCTTGTCGTTAAACTGAGTAGGATTGAGGAAAACACTCACCACGGTCACATCGTTTTCTTTCACACTCTGCTCCACGAGCGAGGCATGTCCTTCATGCAATGCTCCCATCGTGGGCACAAGTCCAATCTTTTTACCTTCCTTACGAACCTCGAAGAGTTCGTTCTGGAGATCAACAATCGTCTGGAATACTTTCATTTCTTTCTTACTGAGCTCTAAATTGGGTGCAAAGTAACAAAGAATTTGTGAAATATGCAAAGAATATTTTTAAAATATGCCAAATATCGTCTTAATAAAATTAAAACGTATCGTTTTCTACATTTTTTTTCGTACCTTTGCATATCAAATTTTAAACATATGGCAGCAAAGAAAGTATTATTCATCAATCAGGAAATCATACCATACGTACCCGAAAGCGAACTTTCACTTATGGGAAAGGAACTTCCGCAGGCTATCCAGGAAAAGGGATACGAGATAAGAACGTTCATGCCCAAATGGGGAATCATCAACGAGCGCAAGGGACAACTGCATGAAGTGATACGCCTGTCAAGAATGATGCTCATCATCGACGAGACTGACCATCCGCTGATTATCAAGGTGGCTTCTATACCACAGACCCGCATACAGGTTTATTTCATCGATAATGATGACTACTTCACCAAGCGCCAGATGGCAATCGATGAGAGCGGCGAGGAATATGCCGACAACGGAGAGCGTGCCGTGTTCTTTGCCCGTGGCGTACTGGAAACGGTGAAGAAACTCCGCTGGACTCCAGATATCATCCATTGCCAGGGCTGGATGAGTGCCATCATCCCCCTCTATGTCAAGACAGCCTATCATGAAGAGCCCTCGTTTGCCAATACCAAGGTGATCACCTCACTCTTCAGCAAGGAACTGAAGAGTGAACTGGGTGAAGGCTTCAAGAAAGGCATCGAGTACAAGGATGCCAAGATGAAACTGCTCGATAAGTACAACAAGAAGTTTGACTTCATCGAACTGGGCAAGCTGGCCATAGACTATAGCGACGGCATCGTGGAAGCAGGAAGCAAAGTGAATGCCGAACTGCTGAAATACGCCACCGATCAGAATCTGCCCCTGCTGAAATATCCCGGCAAAGAGAATATCGGCGAAGCCTACAACCAATTCTACAAAAAGATATTGGGAGAGGAAGAATAACTTATCCCCAAGAGAATCATTCATCATTACATATATATTAGATTAATCGATAATGAAACTGAAATTCATGGCAGCCGGCGCGCTGCTACTGTCTATGGTGGTTGCTTCATGTAATGACACCACCGATACGATTGGACAAACACTCACGGATAACATGGATCAAATCAATATCAGCACCGACACTTTCTACGTGTCATCACGATCCATCAAGGCTGGTCCCGTGTTGTCAAGAACGGCAACCGGAAACCTCGGCCGCATGATTGACCCCGAAACAGGCAGCTATGTCACGGGCGACATCACCACGAAGTTCCACGTGCTTAGCAGCTACAACCTGCCTGAAAAGGAAAAACTGTACAGCTATCACAAGAAAGGCGAAATACTGGCCGACTCGTGCGAAATAAGATTCTATTTTGCCGATCAATTAGGCGACTCACTGGCTACCATGAAAGCCACGCTCTACGAGTTGGCCAAGCCCCTTCAGGAAGACGGCAAATACTATACTGACTTCGATCCGATGAAGGAAGGATATGTGCGGACAGACAAGAATGCCGTCAAGATAGGAAAGGCCTACACCTTGTGTGACTACACGATTACGAAGAAGGAACGCGAAGCCTCAAACCACGCCAACAATATCCGCATCAAGATAACCGGACCCTATACGGACAAGGAAGGTAACGAATATCCCGACTTCGGCACGTATATCCTCAGAAGCTATTACGAGCATCCCGAGTATTTCTTTAATTCTCAGAGTTTTGCCAACCATATCTGTCCCGGCTTTTTCCTCAAGTCGGAAGCTGGATCGGGAAGCATGGCCTACATCTATGCCACAAACATGAGCGTATTCTACCGTAGCGTTGACAATGACTCGGTGGCTATGGTCATGCCGTTCTCGGGTACCGAGGAAGTGATGCAGCATTCCACGATCACCAACGACGACAAGATAGATGAACTCGTGGAGGACAACACATGCACCTATCTGAAGACACCTGCCGGCATCTTCACCGAAATGGCCCTCCCTGTGGATGATATCATGAAAGGACATGAGAACGATACACTCAACACGGTGAAGGTTTCGCTGACTAAGCTCAACAACAAAGTGATGAGCGACTACAGTCTTGACACGGCTACGGATCTGCTGATGATTCCAAAAGACAGCCTGAACACTTTCTTTGAGAGCAACAAGGGCATGGACAACAAGACGTCGTACCTGGCATCAATAGACGGCAACTCGTATACCTATAGCAATATATCTGAACTGGTACGCCGGATGCACGACAAGAAGTTGAGCGGCAACTATTCGGAAGACTGGAACAAGGTAGTGATCATACCCGTTGAATATCAAAGCACCGCCGTCTCTACAACGACAAGCTACTACAAGATGAATCATCAGATGACCATTTCGAGTACGCGGTTGGTAGGTGGGCCGGAGAATCCAAACGAGCCAATCAAGCTAAGTGTCATCTATAGTAAATTCTCCAAAAAATAGGACTGATGGCAGACGGCTATCTGGAATCTCACCAGGAAGAATATGAGAAAAGAAAAGCAGCATGGCTCCGCAAAAAGGGCCATGCTGCTACGCGTAATATCCCCAAACCTGAAGACGAATCCCTCTGATTGGATTTCTATTTCACAACCAATGTCTTGAACCAATCGCTCAGGAATCCTGAATAACGGTTTTGCGAATCCGAAATCAGGATCACGACTTGCGAACCGTCTTCAAGCACCGGCCCAAGACACATCCCCTCATAGTTGGCAAAGTCGCGATGGAAAAGTGACACCGAGGTCTTCCATTCATGTACAAGATGCTTTACGGAAGATTGCCGGGGATACACCTGAAAGACTTTGCAATTCACCCATGAGCCTATCTTCTCTTTGGCCATATAAGCTTCCCTTTCAAGAATCAGGAGCGAGCCATCGTCAAGCGCCGTCATAGCACTAACACCATGTACACGATTCCCTGCGGATGGAGCACTTGGATAATCCAACCGGTAAGGGAAAGATTCGCGAGGTTGCAAATCCTCGCCGAAACTTTGCAAACGAAGTATTGAATCACCTCGAATTGCCGACTCAGTTGTCGTCCAGAAGAGATGTGTATTAGCATTGTAGGCCAAAGCTTCAAAACCTCGATTAGCCTGAGCCGCCTTGAAATATTCGGGAATGTCCAGTTTGCGGTTTGTGGGTGTCCCATCCAATCCGTATTCCAACACATCATTGTGTTTCTCGCCGCTGATAAAGACCGTACGGCTAGAAGGCACATAGACAATCCCCTCAGCATCACGATTGACAAGGCCACTCGGAATGAAGCCTACATTATAGACCGAAGAAAGCATGCCGCGCTCGTCAAACTTAAGGCTAAAGACATAGAAACCATCTTCCTTCTTGTCATCCACAACGGCAAAAAGACCGTTGCCGATAGGTGTAATCCCGCTGAAATTACCTGCCGGAATATCCGCATCGAACGAAATCTGGCGGTGCTCACTTACGAGCGACAGCCAATGGGTTGAAGAATCAGTCCGTAGGGACCATAAAGAATCTGTCTGTGCCTGCAAGGAAGCAAACACAGACAGAATCAAACTAATTATAAAAAATCTCTTCACGCTTATTCGCCGAAATAGCGCTTCAACAGGCCAGCGAATCCAGCTCCATGACGAGCTTCGTCCTTAGCCATCTCGTGAACTGTGTCGTGAATGGCATCAAAACCAGCTGCCTTAGCATTCTTGGCAATGCGGAACTTGTCTTCGCAAGCACCAGCCTCGGCTGCAGCACGCTTCTCAAGATTGGTCTTCGTATCCCATACACACTCACCGAGCAATTCAGCAAACTTGGAAGCATGGTCAGCCTCTTCGAAAGCATAGCGCTTGAAAGCCTCTGCGATTTCGGGGTATCCCTCGCGGTCAGCCTGGCGACTCATGGCCAGATACATACCAACCTCGCCGCACTCGCCGTTAAAGTGGTCGCGCAAATCCTGAATCATTTCCTCGCTTACGCCTTCAGGTTTGCCGTCGCCAATCTTATGTACGGTTGCATACTCCATTTCCTCTTCGGTGATTTCCTTGAACTTGCTGGCTGGAACCTTGCAAACGGGACACTTTTCGGGGGGTTCTGGACCCTCGTGGATATAACCACATACGGTGCAAATAAACTTCTTCTTCATAATGTTTTCTGTAATAAGGTTATTAAACTGTTATACTTGTCGCATTAAAACTATCCTATTTTCTGCTCCTGCCGGGCAGCCAGACACTCGCTACATACACCTTTATAATATAGCTGCATCTCATCTACGAGATTGCCCTGGATTTCACGTTGGCGGTTCATGACAGGAGCTGGCTCATCCATAAAGTCAATCACACGGCCACATTCCTTGCAATAGAAATGGACATGGGGGTGGGTGTCACCATCATAGCAGACTCGATGTTCGTCTATCGTAATCATCAAAGCCGCCTTGCGCTCCGAGAACAGGCGAAGTGTGTTATAGACGGTTGTCCTGCTCAGCGTTTTGATCTTAGGGCACAAAGCCTTATAGACCTCCTCAACTGTAGGATGAGTGAAATGAGTCATCAGATACGACATAATCTCAATGCGCTGAATGGATGGCTTGACACCACATTCCACTAGGCGCTCGATTGCCTTCTTTCTGATTTCCGGATCTTTCATACTGATAATTGTTTTTGCAAATATATAATATAAATTTGAGAAATCCAAATAATTTTGGAATTATTTCAAACTCTTCTTGATTTTTTTGATTTTCTTTCTATCAATATACTTTTTCAAGGCTGGCACCTGACGGGATATCTCGTCGGCCAAAAGACCGGCCACTACCGTAGCCCCATATATATTATAATGTGTATTGTCTTTCCGGCCTTTGGGCACAGAGGGATGTTCGCCCGGCTTAAACCACATGTGGAGCTTACGGCTTCCCTCCACGCCTAAACCTTGCTCCAAATCGTGTGTAATCTGGTTAGCTTTAATGAAGGGAACATTCAAGCGCGCGGCTACATTGCGTGGAGAAAGCAGATAGGCACCGTGGGTATCTATCAGCGTGTCGCTATTCACCTTCTCATCCTCATAGACCGTATTACGGAGAGACTCATCATCTACCGAACTATCTACCTTGCGATAAAAATTACGGCGGACAACAGCATCACACAAGACGGGTATAGCCCCCTTCTCACGTGCTTCCAACACGAAACGAGATAGGTTGGCATCAAAGGTTGTTCCAGGATCGGTGTGACGGTCAAGAGCCGGTTTTTCGTCGTTATGGCCAAATTGAATGATAACATAATCGCCAGGCTTTATCTTATCGAGCACTTTCTGCCAGCGCCCTTCATCAATGAAACTCTTTGACGAGCGGCCATTGACGGCGTGGTTATCCACCACTACCCCTCTCTTGAAATACTGCTGGAGCACCATTCCCCAGCCACGTTCCTGCTTGTCGCCAGTAGTATCCTTGTTGGCCATCGTGCTATCGCCAATCATGAACACCGTGATGGGTGCCTTCTTCGTAAAGGCACATGCAACAAGCACGAGCGACAATGCCATCAATACCTGAAAAGCCTTTTTCATCAATTATATTATTTAGAAAGTTTTTCCAAAAGATCGTCTGCCGTGACAAGCATCTGCTCGCCGGTAGTCATGTTCTTAAGCGTCACCTTGCCTTCATTGATCTCATTCTCACCGGCAAGGGCTACGTATGGAATCTGCTTGGCATTGGCATAGCTCATCTGCTTCTTCATCTTGGCACTATCTGGGAACACCTCTGTGCGGATTCCAGCTTGTCGGGCCTTGGCTGCAATGGGCAGACAATAAGCCATCTCTTTCTCACCGAAATTGATGAAGAGCAACTGAGTTCCGTTGACGGCCTCTTTGGGATAGAGGTCAAGTTGATTAAGCACGTCATAGATACGGTCCGCACCGAAACTGATGCCTACGCCTGAAAGACCAGGCATACCGAAGATTCCCGTCAGGTTATCGTATCGGCCACCACCCGTGATGCTTCCAATCTGCACGTCAAGGGCCTTCACCTCGAATATGGCACCCGTATAGTAGTTCAGTCCGCGAGCCAACGTGAGGTCAAGCTGTATTTCATTCTTCAGTCCAGAAGTTTTCAGCGAGTCAAGAATAAACTTCGTCTCTTCCACGCCCTTCAGTCCTGTTTCCGAGTCTTTGAGCACCTCGGCAATGACCGTGAGTTTCTCCTCATTAGTTCCTGCCAACGAGATGATTGGCTGAAGCTTCTCAATCTGCTCTTCGGAAAGACCATCCTGACGCAATTCGTCATTCACGTTGTCAATACCAATCTTATCCAGTTTGTCGATGGCAACGGTGATGTCAACAATCTTATCGGCAGCACCAATCACCTCGGCTATTCCGGAAAGAATCTTACGGTTGTTGATCTTGATCTGCACTCGAACGCCGAAGCGGGTGAACACCGTATCGACAATCTGCATCAGTTCTACCTCGTTGAGCAAAGAATCGCTACCCACCACATCGGCATCACACTGATAGAATTCGCGGTAGCGTCCCTTCTGAGGACGATCAGCACGCCATACTGGCTGAATCTGATAACGCTTGAAGGGCAGTTGCAATTCCTCGCGGTGCATCACCACGTAACGGGCAAAGGGAACGGTGAGGTCATAGCGAAGACCTTTTTCACAGAGACGTGCGGCCAGATGAAGCGAGTTGCGCTCCAAGAGTTCCTTGTCGTCAATCTTATTGAGATAGTCACCGCTATTAAGGACTTTGAAGAGCAATTTGTCACCCTCTTCGCCATATTTACCCATCAACGTTCCGAGTGTCTCCATTGCGGGAGTCTCTATCTGCTGAAAACCGTAGAGGGTATATACGTCCTTGATGGTATTGAATATATAGTTGCGCTTAGCCATCTCCAACGGAGAGAAGTCGCGCGTTCCTTTAGGGATATTGGGTTTCTGGGCCATTATTTGGTTTTAAGATTCTTTCATTCATTTATTTTCTCACAATAGTCTGGTCACGGTCAGGACCGATGGAGATAATCTTGATGGGAGTCTCCAACTCTGCCTCCAGGAACTTGATGTAATCAGAGAATTCCTTGGGGAACTGATCTTCAGAAGTGAACTTCGTCATATCGGTCTTCCATCCGGGCAACTCTTTATATACAGGCTCTATGCCTTCCTCAATGTTGTAGGGGAAATGATCTATTTCCTGACCATTCTGCTTGTAGGCAACACAGGCCTTGATGGTATCGAAGCCATCGAGTACATCGCTCTTCATCATAATGAGCTGCGTGACGCCATTCACATCAATTGCATAGCGCAGAGCCACCAAGTCGATCCATCCGCAACGGCGTTCGCGCCCTGTCACGGCTCCATACTCATGGCCGAGATCACGAATCTTGGCACCCGTCTCATCAAAGAGTTCTGTGGGGAATGGTCCGGCACCAACACGAGTGCAATAGGCCTTCATGATACCAAACACCTCTCCCACCTTGTTTGGGCCGATACCCAAACCGGTGCAAGCTCCAGCACAGATGGTATTCGAAGAAGTGACAAAAGGATAGCTGCCGAAATCCACGTCGAGCATCGTGCCCTGAGCGCCTTCACAAAGGATGCTCTTGCCTGATTTCAGAAGCTGGTTGATTTCGTATTCGCTATCCACGATCTGGAACTGCTTCATATATTCAATGCCTTCCATCCAGGTTTTCTCCACCTCCGTGATGTCATAGTCGGTATAGTTGAGCGACTTCAGGATAGCTTCATGGCGTGCCTTATGGGCAGCATATTTCTCGGCAAAGTTCTCGAAGACGTCACCCACACGCAATCCGTTACGCGAAATCTTATCAGTATAGGTCGGTCCGATGCCCTTGCCTGTCGTTCCCACCTTGCTCTTGCCTTTCTGAGCCTCATAGGCAGCATCGAGCACCCGATGGGTAGGCATGATGAGATGGGCCTTCTTGGAAATGTGCAGACGATTCTTCAGATCGTGTCCGCTCTTTTCAAGGTCTTTGGCCTCCGCCATAAACAAGTCGGGTGCCAAAACCACGCCATTACCAATGATGTTCACCTTGCCTCCCTGGAAGATTCCTGAGGGAATAGAACGCAGCACGTATTTTTCACCTTCAAACTCCAGCGTATGGCCGGCATTCGGGCCACCCTGAAAGCGTGCCACGACGTCATACTGCGGTGTGAGAACATCCACGACCTTACCTTTACCTTCGTCTCCCCATTGTAAACCGAGGAGAACGTCAACTTTTCCTTTTTGCATTTCTGTTTAACTATTTAATCTTTTCTTATTCTTTTTTCTTGTGATTTTCGCCACACAAGTGCTGCAAACGCCATACACGTAAAGCGAATAGCTGTCGCGGCGAAAACGTTTCAGGCGGGTTTCATCCAAGGCCTGTTCCACTTTGGGAGCCTTTATCTCTGCAACCTTCCCGCATGCGGTGCACACCTGATAGCAATGGTTGGCAGACTCATAACTGGCTTGGTACATCGTGCCCATGCTCAGCCGATGACAAACCACCAGATGGAGGCTCACAAAGAGGTTCAACGCATTATAAAGCGTGGCACGGCTGACGGGAAAGAAATCCTCTTCTATCTTTTCACTCAACTCCTGGATGGAGAAATGGCCATTGAAACTATATACCGCATCGAGCACCGCAAAGCGCTCGGGCGTCTTACGGAGTTTGTTATCGTCCAGATATTTGGTCAGAATCTGCCTCACAGCAGTTTTGTTGTTTTCTTTCATCTGCTCAAATAAAGAGGTTCGCTCACAAATTCGTGCAAATTTACAACAATTTTTTATAAAAGACGGCTATTTAAAATCAAAAAATTCCTAAATTAAGTGTTTTCAACGCACTTTCACTTATTTGTGCATAATCATCCCCTAATGATGCGAATCTCTGCACGCTATTCATGGCCGCATGGCGGATGCTGACGGAAGGGCTTTGCAAGGCGGTCAGAGCCTGATCAAGAAATTCCTGAATACCACGCTCGTTTGGCTCCTGACCTTTCATGAAGAGGCGCGAAAGAAGATTGTAGCCACATATCTGCTCCATTTCATTGTCACTGGCAATCCATTGAAATGCCATCACCGGTGCATAATCAAGATGCTGATAGAGATTGAAGGCAGCCATTTCGGCAATCTCCTGCGAGGGCGTCTGCTCCATCCAGAGCTCCACAATCTCAGGGAGCATCTCTTCGGGCGGCATGATCATCGTAGCGAGAATCTTGCATTCCCGGATATCCTCTTTCCACAAAGCTATGGCCAATGCATAATCCTTGCCATACTGAGAGGCCATTTGGCGGAGATCGGGAATGCTTACACCCCAATTGATTTTATAATCGAGTCCCTTCTCACGCATGGAGCGCGAAGCCGTGCCGTCCATCCTCAGGAAGAACGAGCGCTTGATGGCCTTCAATTTCTCTTGTGTCTGATTATCCATAGTCATTCAGTTCATCACACTATAATCGCGGCTATATCGAAGCATTTGGTCGGTATAGCTCTCCGTGTAATCGAGTTCCACATCCACGATCTGACCTTCACTATCCTCAATCGGGCGCATTACGGGATTGAGAAAACCCTTGTATGGAGCCAGATTCAACTTCGCATAGCGGTCGAGAATCTCCTGATGCAAATCCGCATCCACCTTCACCGCATACCGCTCCACCAATTCGCGGGCCGACTCAAAGTCTCCCTCGCTCTTGATGCGCTGGATTTCGGCCAGCAATTCGGCAATAAGGCGACGTAGCTGCTGATAATCATTTATACGGATATAGGTCTTCCCGTCTCGCTTCAGCAGCTCAATAGCATCACCATGCGCATAGCACCAATGAGCAATCAAGGCGCGGTTGCGCATGTGCGCCTCTTCTATCTGATGGCCGGGTTTGATACGCGTCAGCTGGGTCAAGAGTCCGTTCATCATATAGGTGTAATACTGGCTCTTATAGGCCTCCATATCGGGCGTGAGACCGAGTTCCACAAGTTTTTCGTCGGCTATGTAGTAAAGTCCGAAGAGGTCGGCACGAGCTTCCTCTATAGTGTTGCCATAGTTCTTCAGGGCATCGGGGTCAACACCCGGAAGCAGCTGGCCGCTACCATGCCCCAGACATTCATGAAGATCCGTGTGGAGGTCATCGCAGACATCGCCATATTTATCTACCAGGGAAATCGTCTCGGCATCTACCACAAACTCCTCCCGGAAACCATTGCCATGAGCTGCCTTGTTGTAGGCGTCGGTTAGGTTTCCAATAGTCACGCTCTTAGAGCCATGTTCCGCCCGAATCCAGTCAGCATTGGGCAAGTTGATGCCGATAGCCGTCGAGGGATATTCATCACCACCGAGCATCGCCGCGCAAATCACGTTGGCCGTAACACCCTTCACCTTCGGCTTGCGAAAACGCGGGTCAACGGGTGAATGGTCTTCAAACCACTGGGCGTTGTCCGATATGGTCTGCGTGCGCTTGGTAGCCTCCAGGTCTCTGTATTCCACGATACCTTCCCACGAGCCTTTCAAGCCCAGGGGATCGCCATATACCTCGATGAACCCGTTGATGAAATCCACCCGCGAACGATGCTCCGTCACCCATTGGATGCAATAGAGGTTGAAGAGCCGCAGATCTCCCGTCTCATAATAGCGGATAAGCGTGGCAATATACGTGCGCTGGTCATCGTTCTCGGCCACGCCCATCGCCTTCCGGAGCCAGTAAGTAATGTGACGGATGGTCTCGCCATACTTGCCTTCGGCGCACCACTTGTCTTCCATTATCCTTCCCTCGCGTTTCACGAGCGTGGAGTTCAGTCCATAGGAGAGCGGCTCGGAATCAGTAGCGTCTTTCACCGATGCATAA
Organism: uncultured Prevotellaceae bacterium; assembly: GCA_900314655.1. Taxonomy (GTDB): domain Bacteria; phylum Bacteroidota; class Bacteroidia; order Bacteroidales; family Bacteroidaceae; genus Prevotella. The sequence goes on from OMWC01000002.1 coordinate 201,276, forward strand.
TACGCCTCTACCTCCTGCTGGCTCACCCCGTCGTAGAAATTACAGGCTGACGTCTTCACGAGATCTACCCCGTCGGCCTTGTTCACACGCTTGGGCAATACTTCGGGATCAAAAATCATGGGAAACAGATCCTCGTAGTCGGCTTCATTCTCGCCCACGGCCGCAAGCATCTCCCGGAGAAACGACTCATCGAAACCAGGCACGAACTTCTCGCATCCGTAATGATGATAGATACCGTTTGAGAACCACACTCGTTTCAGATAAATCTCCAAGGCCTTGAAATCCTCGCTTTCGCGGTTACCTTGATAACGCGCAAATACAACCTCCAGCATCTTGCGGATACGAAGGTTGTATTTACCAAACTGGTCGAAAGTGATGTCACGCCCCCATAGCGTTGCTTCCGACAAATAATATACGAGTTGCTTCTGTTGAGCCGTAAGGCTTTCAAAACCATTCAGGCGATACCTCAGCAACTGCAAGTCAGCGAAGCGCTCGTCTGAATAATTGAAGTCTTCCGATTGCATTTTGTTACTCTTTATTTGATTTCTTTTTATTGCGCTTCAGCGGCCTCTTGGCTTCTTGCGGATGCTGGGTGTAATGGCGGAGCTTATACTCACGCGGCGTGATGCCGTTCAGCTTGTAGAAAGAAGCATAGAACGACTGCCTGTTGGCGAATCCCACCATGTCGCTGATGTCCTCCATGTTTAGGTCACGATAGCGCTTATCGACAAGCAAGGTCATAGCCTCCTCGATGCGGAATTTGTTTACAAATGAGGTGTAGTTCATGTGAAATCTCACATTCACCACAGCTGAAATGTAACGGGTGTTCGTACCAAGGCCTTCAGCCAGTTTCTTGGCCGAATAGTCCTTGTCCTTGTACTTTTTTTGAATGAGAATGATGTCCAGAATCTTTTCCTTAAGTTCGTCCATCAGTCGTGGACTCACCAGGCTGCGGTAGGCGGCTTCCTTCTCCTTCAATTCAGTAATGTTATACTTTGCCATACCTGTAGTTAAAAATGTTATTTTTGTTGATTTATCTTGTAATTATAAGGCAAAAATAACAAAAAAATCCGAAATCGTCAAAAATTTAGGGATTTTTTTGCTTAAAAAAGCATAACTTTGTACCTAAAACCCCAAAAACGGCTATTTTATGCTGGAAATCAACGACATATTAAAGAATTATTACGGTTATCACTCGTTTCGTCCGCAACAGGAAGAAATCATCCGAAACGTCATGGACGGACACGATTCGCTCGTGCTGATGCCTACCGGTGGAGGAAAGAGTCTGTGCTATCAGATTCCTGCACTGGCCATGAAGGGCACAGCCATTGTCATATCTCCGCTGATCAGCCTCATGCGCGATCAGGTGGAAGCCCTACGGGCCAACGGCATCGAGGCGGCAGCTCTCAATAGCGGAAACGACCTCACGGACGACACCATCATCCGTAGAAAATGCCTCTCAGGGGATTTGAAATTACTTTACGTTTCACCAGAAAGGCTTTTAGCCGAAACCGACTATCTGCTGAAGTCTATCCACATCTCGCTCTTTGCCATCGACGAGGCGCATTGCATCTCGCAATGGGGCCACGATTTTCGTCCCGAATACACCCAGCTCAACATCCTGCGCGAACGCTTCCCCGACATACCCGTGATGGCACTCACGGCAACAGCCGACAAGGTGACGCGACAAGACATCCTGAAACAGCTCTGCCTGCGCGACCCGAAAGTGTTCATTTCATCCTTCGACCGCCCCAACTTAAGCCTCACGGTGAAGCGCGGAATGACGGCTAAAGAGAAACTAAAGTACATGTTTAACTTTATACGCCAACATACTGATGAAGCGGGCATTATCTATTGCCTTTCAAGAAAGAATACGGAGAAGGTATGCCAGGATCTGTTGAAGATGGGAATCAGCGCAACCGTCTATCACGCGGGGCTTTCCACATCCGAGCGCAACCGTGCACAGGAGGCGTTCAAGCAAGACCAGGTGCAGGTGGTTTGCGCCACGATTGCATTCGGCATGGGAATCGACAAGAGCAACGTGCGCTGGATTATCCATTACAACCTTCCTAAGAGTATCGAGAGTTTCTATCAGGAGATAGGTCGTGCGGGACGTGATGGCGCTCCCGCCGATACCGTTCTTTTCTATAATCTCGCCGACGTGATTACGCTCCGAAGTTTTGCTGAAGAAAGCGGACAAAAGCAGGTAAACTACGAAAAGCTCGACCGCATGCAGGAATATGCCGAATCGAGCGTTTGCAGAAGGCGCATCTTATTGAATTATTTCGGCGAAGAGACAGCCTGCGATTGCGGCAATTGTGATGTTTGTGAACATCCTCCACGCCGTTTTGACGGTACGATTATCGTCCAGAAGGCACTTTCGGCAGTGGCACGTGCCGAAGAGCAAATCCGCACGAGCACCGTTGTGGAAATCCTGAAGGGCATGCTCTCGCCTACCGTCAGACGATTCCACTACAATGAACTGAAGACGTTCGGCGTAGGCAAGGATATTTCCACCCAGGACTGGCAGGACTATCTGCTGCAGATGCTCCACATGGGCTACATCGAGATAGCCTACGATCAGCAAAACGCGGTCAAGATCACCCACCAGGGATGGGACGTGCTGCACGGCAAGACAAAAGTGCAGTTGGCTGTCATCGACCGCAACACGGAGGCCCCGAAGCCACGCAAGAAACGCGACCTGCGCCTGGAAATACCATCCATTCGCATTCCTGGCATAGAGAAGCCCGAAGGCATAGAAGACCCGAAACTATTCGAGGCTCTGCGGGCGCTGCGCAAGCAACTGGCCGACGCTCAAGGGTTCCCGGCCTACATCGTGCTTTCCGACAAAGTGCTCCATCTGCTTGCCGCTCAAAAACCCGTCACAATCGAGGAATTCGGTATGATTTCGGGCATCGGAGAGTTCAAGAAACAGAAGTATGGAGAAGCCTTCACGTCACTAATTCAGCGGTATAAATGAAATTTATAGGCGAAATATTTGGCTGTTTCGGAGAATTGTTGTAATTTTGCAGCCGATTTTTGAATCCGTGGGGGCTCAGAGAAGCAGCGGCACGGTGTCGCTCGCCTCGCGGAAAAACCCGTTTAAACATACAAAAAACAAATGTACGCAATCGTAGAGATTAACGGTCAGCAGTTCAAGGTTGAGCAGGGCAAGAAACTCTTCGTCAACCACATCAAGGACGCTGAAGAAGGTCAGACCGTTGAGTTTGACAAGGTTCTCCTCGTTGACAACGATGGAGCCGTGACGGTAGGTGCACCAACCGTAGAAGGTGCGAAAGTAGTAGCCGAGGTGAAAAACCCGCTCGTGAAGGGCGACAAGGTGATTGTCTTCAAGATGAAGCGCCGCAAGGACAGCCGCAAGAAGAACGGTCATCGCCAGCAGTACACCGAGGTGGAAATCAAATCAGTAACCGCTTAAATTTCAGGAGGACTTTAGAATGGCACATAAAAAAGGTGTAGGTAGTTCTAAGAACGGACGCGAGTCAGCAGCTCAGCGACTTGGCGTGAAGATCTGGGGTGGACAGAAAGTCATTGCCGGCAACATCATCGTTCGCCAGCGCGGTACGAAGCACAACCCAGGCAACAATGTAGGCATTGGTAAGGACGATACGCTCTATGCTCTCGTTGACGGTGTGGTTAACTTCAAGAAGGGCCGCAACAACAAGAGCACAGTATCAGTAATCCCCGCTGAGGCTGAAGCATAAACAGTAAACAACTTATTCCAAACAAACAACAGGAACCTCTGCCCCATCCGGGTGGAGGTTTTCTGCATTTTCAGGGGCTTGTTTCCGCCCATTGGAAGCATTGTTTCCACCCATTGGAAGCGTTGTTTCCATCCATTGGAAGCATTCTTTCTACCCATCAGAAGCGAAATGCCCAGGTCATGCTACACATAGCCACCACTCACAATAAGCAATGCTTCCTCTCGACGGAAAGTGCAACCCGAAAAGTTGCAAAGTTGCAAATTGCATTTTATTTTTTACCTAAGCCGCGAGTAGAGTCTTAAAGTATATATATAGTATATATTGTATATATTATTAATAATCAATATATTATAATATTAAATTTAATTTTATTAACACAAAATTCTCTCTCCTCGAAAAAAAAGTTGCATGCAATTTGCAACTTTGCAACTTTTTCGAGAAAACGTCGCGTACATCTTTTTAATTAATATTCTTGCACGGTTCAGAAAGTTTTTGTACCTTTGCATCGTTATACGAAAACCAAGAATAAACAATATAAAACAATGCTGACATTACAACTCATCAAGGAGCAACGCGACCGCGTGATCAGCGGTCTGAACAAAAAGCACTTCAACGGTGCCGAAGAAGCTATCAACCAGGTGCTCGCCATCGACAAGCAGCGCCGCGAATCACAACAGCAGCTGGACGCCAACCTCTCTGAGGCCAAGAAGATGGCCGCACAGATAGGCGGACTCATGAAGCAAGGCAAGAAAGACGAAGCCGACGCCATCAAGCAGAAGGTTTCGGAAATGAAGGACACCAACAAGCAGCTGGAAGAGCAGATGAAGAAGGCTGAGGAAGACATGACGGCCCTGCTCTGCACCATCCCCAACATACCCTACGACGAAGTGCCCGAGGGCTCTTGCGCCGAGGATAACCACGTGGTGAAGTCGAACCTGCGCGAATGCCGCGAGGGCGACACCGTGGGCAACTGGGACGTGAACCCCAACCTCAACATCGAGAATCCCCTGCCCCACTGGGAACTGGCCAAGAAATACAACCTCATCGACTTCGACCTGGGCGTGAAAATCACCGGTGCAGGATTCCCCGTCTATATCGGCAAGGGAGCCCGTCTGCAGCGTGCGCTCATCAACTTCTTCCTCGACGAAGCCCGCAAGGCCGGCTACACCGAGATCATGCCGCCCACGGTGGTGAATGCTGCCAGCGGCTACGGCACAGGCCAGCTGCCCGACAAGGAAGGCCAGATGTATCATTGCGAGGTTGACGACTTCTATCTCATCCCCACAGCCGAGGTGCCCGTGACGAACATCTACCGCGACGTGATTCTCGACGAGAAGGACCTGCCCATCAAGAACTGCGCCTACACCGAGTGTTTCCGCCGCGAGGCTGGTTCCTACGGCAAGGACGTGCGCGGACTGAACCGTCTGCACGAATTCTCCAAGATTGAGATTGTGCGCATCGACAAGCCCGAACACTCCAAGGAGAGCCACCGCGAGATGCTGGAGCATGTGGAAGGTCTGCTGAAGAAGCTGGAACTGCCCTACCGCGTACTGTTGCTCTGCGGCGGTGACCAGAGCTTCACAAGCAGCATCTGCTACGACTTCGAGGTCTATTCTGAGGCTCAGAAACGCTGGCTGGAGGTATCGAGCGTGAGCAACTTCGACACCTATCAGGCCAACCGCCTGAAGTGCCGCTACCGCCCCGAGGGAGCCAAGAAACCCGAGCTCTGCCACACGCTGAACGGCTCTGCCCTGGCCCTGCCGCGCATCGTGGCCGCCCTGCTCGAGAACAACCAGACAGAGGAAGGCATCCGCATCCCGAAGGCGCTGGTTCCGTATATGGGATGTGACATGATTAAGTGATTATCAATTAGAAAATGAGAGCATTCAGGCATTTCATTCTGCTGGCCATCATCCTGCTGGGATGCGCCATCACCGCCAACGCCCAGATTAAGGTGGTTGACTCCACCAATGGGAACATCGTGATGCTGGCGCAGATCCAGGACGCCAAAGGTCATCTGCTGGGGTTCACCACCAAAGAGGGACTCCTACCCAACGACGTAAAAGCTGCCGAGGGAATCTCCATCCAGCACATGGCCTACGAGCCTCACGTGCTTTCGGCAGCCGACATCGAATCGAAGACAGTTTTGCTGACGCCCCGCACGTTCAATGTGGACGAGGTGGTGATAAAAGGCGCCAAGCAAGACTATGTCTATCTGCGTGGCTACTACCGCAAGTACGGCACGGAGAACTGGCTCGACACGCTGAAGCAGAGCTACGCCGAAGGCATGCTCGAATATGTCATCAAAAACAGCGATTGGGCATTTGGAAAGAAACCGCGAATTCTTTCAGCCGACGTTTATGAACTCGACATGTATGGCGACTCCATTTGCAAAACCTACCACAAGTTCAACGACGAGGATAAACTCAGCTCAGCCAGCCGTTTCATGCCCAGCATGGACGCCGAACTGCTCATCAACTCAAGCCGCATGGAGAAGCTCGACTTCAGCCTCGACGCCGACACCCTGCAGGGGAAATTCTGGCCTAAAGCCTATTTCGCCAAAAGCGGAAACACCATCAGCGTGGGCGCAGACCAACTTGCCGACAAGGACGACCACAGCATGAGATTCCCGCTGCTGAACACGCTGCTGGGCATCGACATCAAAATCACCGACATGAACGAGAACCAACTCTATCATCAGCGCGAAAAGGGGCAGTACAAGTTCTCGAGCCTGCTGGGCATTTCCGACTGCCGGGCAGCTCTGATAGGAGGGCGCAAGGTGGCCAACCTGTTCAAGAAGAAATACAACGTAGAGGTGTCGAAAAAAGACTATCCCGTGAAAGCCCACTATTATTCCGAAGTGTATTTCACCGAGATGGAATACATCTCCAAGGAGAGAGCCAAGGAATTAAAAAACCAAAAAGGATACGACACAAGCATAAAGAACGAGATTCCCGACAACGTTCCGGAACTGTCGGCCGCGACAATCAAACTGAAGGAAACAGTTATCGGGAACGAGAACAAAAAGAAAAACAATTAGAATACAACATGAACAAGATTATCCGTAAAGAACAATTCTCCGAGAAGGTTTTCCTCTTCGAGATTGAAGCACCGCTCATCGCCAAGAGCCGCAAGGCGGGCAACTTCGTCATCGTGCGCGTTGACAAGAAGGGTGAGCGCATGCCGCTGACCATCGCCGGTGCTGACATTGAAAAAGGCACCATCACGCTCGTCGTGCAGATGGTAGGTCTGTCGAGTAAGAAGCTATGCGCCCTCAACGTGGGCGACTCCGTGGCCGACGTGGTAGGCCCCTTGGGCAACCCCACCCACATAGAGAACTACGGCACGGTGGTATGCGCCGGAGGCGGACTTGGCGTGGCTCCCATGCTGCCCATCATCCAGGCATTGAAGGCTGCCGGCAACCGCGTGCTATCCGTGATGGCAGGCCGCTCGAAGGACCTGATTATCCTGGAGGACAAGGTTCGCGAATCATCCGACGAGGTGATTATTATGACCGACGACGGTTCCTACGGAGAAAAAGGCGTGGTAACCGTGGGTATGGAGAAATTCATGGAGCAGGAGCACGTCGACAAGGTGTTCGCCATCGGCCCTCCCATCATGATGAAATTCTCCAACCTCACCGCCCAGAAGCACAACATCCCCTGCGAAGTCAGCCTGAACACGATTATGGTGGACGGAACGGGTATGTGTGGCGCGTGCCGTCTGACCATCGGAGGCAAGACCAAGTTTGTCTGCATCGACGGTCCTGAGTTCGACGGAGCCTTGGTTGACTGGGACGAGATGTTCAAGCGCATGGGCACCTTCAAGCGCGAAGAGCAGGAAGAGCTGGCCCACTATGAGGAGCACCTCGTCAATGCCCCCGTGTCCGAGGAATCTCCCTCGGCATCCACCGACATCGTAATGGACGAAGACCCCACCAACGACACTATCGAGATCCTTACCGACCCGAAGGCCGAATGGCGACAGCAGCTCCGCAAGAGCATGAAGCCGAAGGAGCGCATGGCCATCGAGCGCGTGAGAATGCCCGAGCTCGACCCCGTATATCGTGCCACAACCCGCACGGAAGAGGTGAACACAGGTCTCACCAAGCAGCAGGCTCTCACCGAGGCCAAGCGTTGCCTTGACTGCCCCAAGCCTTCGTGCGTGGAAGGTTGTCCTGTGAATGTGAACATCCCCTCGTTCATCAAGAATATCGAGCGCGGTCAGTTCCTGGCTGCCGCCAAGGTGCTGAAAGACACCTCTGCCCTACCCGCCGTTTGCGGCCGTGTTTGCCCGCAGGAGAAGCAATGCGAGAGCAAGTGCATTCACCTGAAGAGTGGCGGTCAGGCCGTGGCTATCGGCTATCTGGAGCGCTTTGCCGCCGACTTCGAGCGCGAGAGTGGCAATATCTCCCTGCCCGAGATTGCTCCCTCCAACGGCATCAAGATTGCCGTCGTGGGCTCTGGTCCTTCGGGATTGAGCTTCGCCGGCGACATGGTGAAGAAGGGCTACGACGTATATGTGTTCGAGGCGCTTCACGAGATTGGCGGCGTGCTGAAATATGGTATTCCCGAGTTCCGTCTGCCCAATGCCATCGTTGACGTGGAGATTCAGAACCTGGCCAAGATGGGCGTTCACTTCCAGACCGACGTCATCGTGGGTAAGACCATTTCCGTTGACGAGTTGGAGGCTCAGGGCTTCAAGGGAATCTTCGTGGGTTCCGGCGCTGGACTGCCCAACTTCATGAACATCCCTGGCGAAAATGCCATCAACATCATGTCTTCAAACGAGTATCTCACCCGCGTGAACCTGATGGATGCAGCCAATCCCACGACCGACACCCCGCTGAACCCGGCCAAGAGCGTGCTCGTGGTGGGCGGTGGCAACACGGCCATGGACTCTTGCCGCACGGCCAAGCGCCTCGGTGCCGACGTCACCTTGGTGTATCGCCGTTCGGAGGTAGAGATGCCTGCCCGTCTGGAGGAGGTGAAGCACGCCAAGGAAGAGGGCATCCGATTCCTCACGCTCCACAACCCCATTGAATATATCGCCGACGAGCAGGGTGCCGTGAAACAGGCTGTGCTTCAGGTGATGGAGCTCGGAGAGCCCGATGCTTCAGGCCGCCGTTCGCCTGTTCCCGTTGAGGGAAAAACCGTGACGCTCGATGTTGACCAGGTTATCGTGGCCGTGGGCGTCAGTCCCAACCCGCTTGTGCCGAAGTCAATCAAGGGTCTAGAACTGGGTCGCAAGAACACCATCGCCGTGAACGACGACATGCAGAGCTCACGTCCCACGGTGTTTGCCGGCGGCGACATTGTGCGCGGGGGTGCAACGGTGATTCTCGCCATGGGCGACGGCCGTCGTGCTGCTGCTTCCATGGATGCTAAACTGCAGGCTAAATGAACGGTTTATATACCATCATACTACTCATACTAAGCAACGTCTTCATGACGTTTGCTTGGTATGGGCATCTCCGGCTACAGCAGTCGGGCGTTTCCAGCAACTGGCCGCTCATCGGCGTAATAGCATTCTCTTGGGGCATTGCCTTCTTTGAATATTGTTGCCAGGTGCCGGCTAATCGCTTGGGCTTCATCGAGAACGGAGGTCCTTTCAACATCGTACAACTCAAGGTAATCCAGGAAGGCATATCCATCGCGGTGTTCTGTGTCATCACGAACATTCTCTTCCAAGGCACGCACCTGCATTGGAACCACATTCTGGCTTTCCTGCTCATTATCTGCGCCGTCTATCTGGTATTTATGAAATAAAAACTGAAACTGACCGTCACATGAAAAGAATCGTAACCTTACTCCTCATCGCCGCCATGGCAGCCTCAAGTCAGGCTCAGACCCTTCATGAGAATCTGCTGCAAGCCACTCAGAAGGTGCTCTTCGTTGACAGCATCGTCGTCTCAAAGGATAGTTTCCTCAGCTATATTCCACTTCCACCCGAATGCGGAAAGATGGAACGAACGAAATACGGCTACCAGTTCACCAATGAATTTGGCGATCGCATGCTCTATTCCATTGCCGACACTACCGGTAGCGCACGCATCTATCAGAAGACCAAGGAAGGCGAAGTATGGGGAGACCGTCAATTCGTGGAATCGCTCGGTGAGCCTTCAAATTATCCTTTCCTCATGTCGGATGGCGTTACGCTTTATTTCGCCCACAAGGGAAACGGCTCGCTCGGAGGATACGATATCTTCGTGACTCGATACGATGAAGAGGACAACACCTATCTCAAGGCCCAGAACATCGGCTATCCCTTCAATTCCACGGCCAACGACTATCTCTACGTCGTGGACGAAGTGGACTCGCTCGGATGGTTTGTAACCGATAGGCGCCAGCCTGATGGTATGGTGTGTGTCTATACCTTTGTTCCTCCTACCACTCGCGACAATCTCAGCATTGAGTTCGATGGGGCTTCTACGGTTCGTGCAAGGGCTGCCCTCACCAGCATTGCCGACACATGGGACGGCCACTATGTGGACTTGGCAAAGGCAGAGCGTCGTCTGAAGATGATGAAGGAACGCAAATACACTCCTGTGAAGGTTTCTACCTTCGCCTTCCACATCAACGATGAAATCACCTACACAAGCCCGGATGAATTCAAGGTTCCGGAAAACAAGAAACGGCTTGACCAGCTCAAGGAGATGCGCCAGATGCTGACCAAGAGCGAAAAAGAACTGGAGGAGGCACGCGTGAAATACCACAACGCCAACCGCTTTGACCGTTCTGCACTTGGTGCGGAAATACAAAAGGCCGAAAAGGAACTTGAGCAACTCCGGCTTGACATCGAATCGATGAACCGTCGCATCCGCAACGATGAAATTATTGCTATCAACAACTGACATTCCCAAAACCTTATCACTATGACTAAAAGACATTTCCCCGCTTCCGAACTCCCCATCAATGAGGACGGAAGTGCTTTCCATCTCCACCTGAAGCCCGAGAATCTTGCCGACAAGGTGATTCTCGTTGGAGATCCCGGACGAGTTTCCACCGTGGCTGCTCATTTCGAATCCATAGAATGCGAAGTATCCAGCCGTGAATTCCACACCATCACAGGTGTTTATAAAGGCAAGCGCATCACCGTTCAAAGCCACGGCATCGGATGCGACAATATCGACATTGTGATGAACGAGCTGGACGCTTTGGCCAATATCGACTTTAACACCCGTGAGGAGAAAGACACCCACCGCATGCTCACCTGCGTCCGCATCGGCACTTGTGGCGGCCTTCAGCCGTTCACGCCCGTCGGCACATTCGTTGCATCTGTAAAGAGCATCGGTTTCGATGGCCTGCTCAACTATTATGCGGGGCGCAATGACGTTTGCGACTTAGAAATGGAAGAGGCTTTCCGGAAGCACATGGACTGGAACCCGCTGAAGGGTGCTCCCTATGTGGCCGTTGCCTGTCCCGAACTAATTGAGCGCATAGCTGCCGACGACATGGTTCGTGGCTATACGATTGCCTGTGGCGGTTTCTATGGTCCCCAAGGACGCGAGATCCGCATCCCCATTGCTGATCCCCATCAGAACGAGAAGGTGGAATCTTTCGAATACGACGGCATGAAGGTCTGCAACTTCGAAATGGAATCATCAGCCTTGGCCGGACTTGCATCCCTCCTCGGTCATCAGGCCATGACCTGCTGCATGGTCATCGCCAATCGCTACGCCAAGGAGATGAACACCGAATACAAGAACTCCATCGACACGCTCATTCAATTGGTCCTCGACCGCATCTAAATCCCCCGTAAGTTGCGACTCCGTCGCAACCCCCAGTAGTCAAATATGACCGATACCATCTGCGCTCCCGCAACAGCCCCCGGAGGTGCTCTCGGCATCATCCGAGTCAGCGGCCCCAAAGCCCTCGACATCGCCGGTTCAGTATGTCGCTGTATCTCAGCGACCACCCCCGCCAACACCATCCACTTTACCCGCCTCATCGATGGCACCGAAGTCATCGACGAGGCCATGGCCTCTGTTTTCAAAGCCCCTCATAGCTACACAGGCGAAGACTCTGTGGAGATTTCCTGTCACGGCTCGCAATATATTATAAATAAGGTGTTAGAACTCCTTGTGAAAAAAGGCTGCCGGATGGCACGCCCAGGCGAGTTCACCCAAAGGGCTTATCTCAACGGAAAGATGGATCTCTCGCAAGCCGAAGCCGTTGCCGACCTCATCGCATCAACCAATGCAGCAACGCACAAGATGGCGCTCTCCCAACTCCGCGGAAACTTCTCGTCGGAACTGGCCACACTCCGCGACCATCTGCTGAAAATGACCTCATTGCTCGAACTTGAGCTCGACTTCTCCGACCACGAAGACCTCGAGTTTGCCGACCGTTCAGAGCTGCTTGAACTTGCGAAAAACATTGACAACAAGATTCAAAAGCTTGCCCACTCTTTCGAAACGGGAAATGCCATCAAGCAAGGCATTCCTGTAGCCATCATCGGAAAGACAAACGTAGGCAAGAGCACACTCCTCAATCGGCTTGTAGGCGATGAAAAAGCAATCGTTTCCGACATTCACGGCACCACTCGCGACGTCATTGAAGACACGACAGACATACACGGTATAACATTCCGTTTTATCGACACGGCAGGTATCCGCCACACTAATGATAAAATCGAACAACTTGGCATTGAGCGTACCTACAAGAAACTCCACGAAGCCTCCATCATTCTCTGGCTCATCGATGAAGTCCCGACAAGCAAGGAAATTGAAGAAATCACCCAGCAAACCCAAGACAAATCGCTCATTATCGTCAGAAACAAGATTGACAAATCTCCAGCCCATCAAGATGATGTGAAGTTACCCCATCCCCCACTCTACATCAGCGCCAAGCACGGACAAGGTATGGGCGAACTCGAAGAAGCCATTTTTCAAGCCGCCAACATTCCCTCATTCTCTGAGAATGACGTCATCGTCACAAGCGCCCGTCATTACGAAGCCCTAACCAATGCCGACAACAGCATCCTCCGCGTCATCGATGGTCTCCAGAACGATCTCCCAGGTGATCTCCTTGCCGAGGATCTCCGTCTCTGCATCAACCACCTAAGCGAAATCACCGGAGGTCAAATCACTCCCCAAGAAACCCTCAACAACATCTTCAAGCACTTCTGCGTGGGAAAGTGAAGCCACTACAAAGAAAATAATAAAATCTGCAAAAATAAGCCCGTAACACCCTTATTTTCAAGTGTTAAAGTTTGTGCTTATCTTTGCAGATTTTTGTTTCGGGTATTGTTTATTTGCAGATTTTTCTTTAACTTTGTCCCCTAGTTGTCCCCCGAAATAGTCGCAAAGGGTCAAAAACTGTCCCCCGGGGACAGAAAAAGTGTCCCTCGAAACAAAAGTCGGTGGTAATTTCTAAAACGATTAATGACTATGGCAAAGAAAAAATCAGCAAGCGTCCAAAGAGGACAAGTTAAGCTTCGCGAAAAGAAGCTTAAAGATGGAAGTTCAAGCCTGTACCTTGACATCAATGTTGGTGGCAAGCGTCATAAGGAATACCTGAAGCTTTATCAGGTAGTCCCTACTACTGCGCAGGAAAGAGAACAAAACCGTCAGGCTCTTGCAGCAGCCAATGCCATGAGAGCAAGACGTGAATTAGAAATCATCAATGGCAAATTCGACATCACACAACCCAAACAAGGCGGTGTTCGTTTCCTTGATTACTATCGTCAGATGTGTGAAGACCGTTTGAAGACTCCAGACTCAAATGGCAATTGGGGAAACTGGCATAGCTGTTTGAAGCATCTGGAAGTTTACTGTGATGAAGCAACTACCTTTGATGATATTGATGCCGAGTGGATTCAGGGATTTAAGGATTATCTGAACACAGCAGAGAAAGATGCTCAGAAGAAAACTGACCCAAAGGTTTCTTATGTATTTGTTGGTTTGTCACAGAACTCTAAGGTATCGTACTTCAATAAACTACGTGCATGTCTTAATCAGGCATTTGAAGAACATATTATCGACAAGAATCCAATCAGAGGTGTCGAAGGATTTAAGCAGGAAGAGGTTGCCCGTGAATACCTGACCCTCGATGAAGTTAAGAAGATGGCTGCAACTCCATGTAACTATCCCATTCTAAAAGCGACATTCCTGTTCTCTTGTCTGACTGGACTCCGTAAGAGCGACATCGAGAAATTGACATGGGGTGAAGTCCAGAAATTTGGAAAATACACTCGTATTGTTTTCAAACAGAAGAAAACAGGTGGTCAGGAATACCTCGATATTTCAGACCAGGCAGCAGCCTATTTAGGAACCCGTCGCAATGATGTTGACCGAGTGTTTGAGGGTTTCACCTATGGTGCATGGACTTCACTCGAATTAAAACGATGGGCACTTGCAGCAGGTATCTCTAAGAACCTAACCTTCCACTGTGCTCGTCACACATTCGCTGTAATGATGCTCGACCTCGGAGCCGACATCTACACAGTCTCTAAGCTCCTTGGCCACAGAGAACTTTCGACAACTCAGATTTACGCCAAAGTTCTTGACAAAAACAAACAAGCAGCAGTCAACTTGATTCCAGACATAAGTAAGTAGAATTCTCTATACATTATATATATGGTAACAAGACAAGAAGCAGTTTTGAGCTTTGTGAAGTTCAATAAGTTCGCGAAGCAACTCATATATGACATCTGCATAGGTGGAAACACTAAGTTAACATCATACGCTGAAGAATTGCTTCAATTCGAGCAGTGGAAGGAGGATATAATGCTCTACATTAACTTTAATCCAGACCCAATCATCATTGAGAAGATCGCGTCACTCGGTTCTCCTGAAATGTTAGAGAACTACATAAATGATGGAAAGGACACACTTCCCCAAAATACTCTTGATGCCCTTACTGGAGTTGTTAATGCGATGAATTCTATTCATGATCTCTGCTATAACATCAATCAAGAGTCTAAAGGCAAATTCAGATACTTGGTTGACGAATTTGCCAATGAGGAAGCTGCTGCCCTTTTTGATCGTGCAGTTAGTGCAGGCTATTTGACCGCTGAATATCAACCAAAGGGCGACACAGACAACTACACGCTGAAGATTATCGCCTTTGCCATTAGTGAACTACTTCATTTAACTATGCGACATAAATGGTCACATTTCGAAGAACAATGGGGCATCAACAGGGCTAATAAACTTTCCACATTACCTATCAGCGAAAGGCAATTCAAAAGAGCCGGAAAACTTATGCAGCTCTATCCCGAAGTTGACTTTACTATGCTCACTGCACCAAATGAAGACAAATATTTTGATGCTGCCTATGGTGCCCGTCGTGTACGTGCGCTTTATCAAGAACTACTTGACCACGGCTACATAAGTCCTGATACTACGGTTGAAGACTTTCTCAGCATCTTCAACCTTGGAAACCAAACAACCAGGAAACCCATCGAATGGATGAAGAGTCAACAACACCTCTCCTACTTCATTTATTTTACATTCTCAAAGACAAACAAAGACTACTGGGTTAAGACTGTTGCATGTTTCTCTGTCAATGGTCATGCTCCTCATAAAGGAAGTCTGGTTACAGGTTTAGTGGCTATGCAGAGAAAGCCAAACTTTGGGACTTTCGATGTGGAATTAAAAAGAATCGCTTCGAAATACAATAACGGATAA
>OMWC01000033.1 GCA_900314655.1 uncultured Prevotellaceae bacterium
TAGCTGGAAAAAAGTTCCCATGTGGACTTCTTTTCCCAAAAAGTCCTGGGTTTCATAAAGCTTTATTTATATTTTTATTTTTAAAGCTTTATTTATGGAAGTCGTCAACATTTGATTCCCAAAAGGCATTTCGAGTTCAACTTCCGAGAAAATGCGCTTAAACTTCCGAGAAAATGCGCTTAAACTTCCGAGAAAATGCGCCGAATTTCCGAGAAAATGCGCACCAAACGTTAAAAGATTTAACAATACCAAAATCTTGGAACTTTGAAATAGAAAAACTAACTTTGCTGTGCTTTGATAACATGGGTATCATAAGCCAAGCGGTGACTGTTGGTACGAATGCTCAGTTGGACACATCCGCCTGAATAAAAGTAAACCTTCACAAAGTGTCATGTGAACAAAGAAAAGTATGCAGCTGTATCAGAACGAAATAATATACCCTTTAAGTTTCAACCCTATCTGCCATGAGCAGATCAGGTGGAGCAATAATCTCATCAACTCTCCGATGTGTTACACACTACTGGAAAGAAGGGTGATGTATTTCTTGACAGGCCAGGTAAAAAAGAAGTTCTTGGAGAAAGGTCTGGGCATACCAGAGAATTGGAAAGAATTAGTATTCTACCTTCAAGATAAGGATCTTGGCTTAATTGGAGGGAAAAAGAATGTTCCG
The DNA here is from genome assembly GCA_900314655.1 of uncultured Prevotellaceae bacterium. Taxonomy (GTDB): domain Bacteria; phylum Bacteroidota; class Bacteroidia; order Bacteroidales; family Bacteroidaceae; genus Prevotella. Next base: position 671 of record OMWC01000033.1, read on the forward strand.
CGTACCTATGAGACATTAAGCGCATTGGGTGGAAAGTTTTATCCGGTCAGGTACAAAAAAGAGGATGGGAATGTTGTCGTTGGTAAGATTCATTGGATTGATTCGTTCTTCTATGACAAGGAGAAGAATCTCTATGCCGTCAGGGTTTCTCCCGAAATAATGAGATATTTAATCAATCTTACCCGAGACTTCACATCTTTTGACCTTGGAACAGCCATGACGTTGAAATCTCGATTCAGTCAGAAAATGTATGAGCTGTGCAGTGAGTTCAGCGGTGACTTTAGGTTCTATGACAATACAGAAAACCAGTTGGGAAACAGGTATAAAGAACGTGTTGTTCCTATCCATATAGACTCTCTCAGAAGTATGTTTAACCTTAACGAAGTGCGTGACCAAAGAACCGGTAAGAGTATTAAGACCTCATCATATACTGACTACACAGATATACGAAGGTTTATCCTGGAATATGCCCAGAGAGAATTATATGGTCTTTATATGATGGAAAAGTCGGATTTGTGGTTTGATTTCCAACCAGGACGGAAGACTGGGAACGGCGGAAGAGTTTCCTACATTATTATATATATATATACTCGGCAACACCCAAAGAAAGGGGAGCAACGCCCTTGGAAAAAGGGGGATGAACCTCTGGTTCCCTTTGAAACGAGTACAGCCACAGTCTGTAGGAAGTCACCATATCAAAAACTTCATTCAAATATCTGGTATGATAATGAAAACCTCGACATAGTGGTTAGGCAAATGCTGTCCCGCTACCTTAGCAAGAAAGAGGTCGCATATTATATGATGGAGATCCAGAAGGAATCAAGACAGCACAAAGATAGCTATATCCAAGTTCTTCAGATCTTACAAGAGAAGGAGAATCAACCTAAGTTTTCCAGCGGTACTAAACAGTACAAACGCAATAATATTATTGATTATGCATTAAAAGAGAATTTGAAGATATATGGATGGTCAATCCAGCCGCCTTCCAGTAGGCTAAAGAAGTGTGACGAACAAAACCTGTTTGAGTGAAAATTGCGAGATCTCCTCTGAAAAATCCAATGGTGCAGATCTGGAAAAATAGACACTATAGTCGGAATGGAACGTCAGAGGAGACTCGCATTTCATGTTCGGTTGTGCAAATATTGTATCTTGTTCTAAACTTGCACAACCAAAATCGATGAAATCAGCCCCAAAATAACGAAATAAAAAAATGTTCAGAATTTGTTCAAAATTGTTAGGCAACGTTCAAAAATCCCCTTAAAAAGGGTAGTTTGTCGGGATAGATGAGGGTGGAATGTTGTGCAATTGTTGTGCAATTAATAAAAGTTAAAAGGCTAACTGCTTAATTATCAAGCACTTAGCCTTTTGTTTGGTCGGGATTACTGGACTCGAACCAGCGACCTCGCGCCCCCCAGACGTGTGCGCTACCAACTGCGCTAAATCCCGATCCTTTAAAGGTAAGAAGTTTATTGGATATTTGCAAGTTTTCTCGCTATTTTTTTTGTTTTTTTCGTTTTTAACCCCATTTGAGGGTATTCGTCAGAATGATAAATATTGTTATTTGATGCGGTGGATATAAAATAAATTAGTAACTTTGCAGTATTATATATAAATATGGTTTAGACAAAAAGACTATGCGTTATACTTTGAAAGCGCCTGAACGGCTGAAAGCTACCGTGACGCTGCCTGCCTCGAAAAGCATATCCAACCGTGCACTGATCATTTCTGCACTGTCGGGAAATATCGTTACTCCCCAAAACCTGAGCGACTGCGATGACACGAACGTCACCGTGAGAGCCCTTCGCGACATGCCTTACGAAATTGACATCATGGCCTCGGGAACGGCCATGCGTTTCATGACGGCCTATCTGAGCGTGACCGAGGGGGAGCATGTGCTTACGGGAACTGAACGCATGAAGCACCGCCCCATCAAGGTGCTGGTGGATGCACTGCGCTATCTGGGTGCCGATATTGAATACATGGGCGAGGAAGGATTTCCACCGCTCCGTATCCGCGGACGCAAACTTGACGGCGGGCCACTGGAGATTCCCGGCAATATCAGTTCACAGTATATCTCGGCCCTGCTGATGATCGGACCGGTGCTGGAGAACGGGTTGGAGCTGACGCTTACGGGCGACATCATCTCTCGCTCATATATTGACCTCACACTTCACACAATGCACGACTTCGGAGCCACCGTGGAATGGAAGGACATCAAGACCATCAAGGCAGAACCCTGCGGATACCGCCAGCGGGAATATCTCATTGAGAACGACTGGAGCGCAGCAAGCTACTGGTATGAGATGATGGCCATCCACAACAATCCCGGCGACGAAATCATGCTGACAGGACTGGCGGATGCTTCGCGTCAAGGTGACTCCGTGGTGAAATACCTGTTCTCAATGCTGGGCGTGAAGACAATCTTCGAAAGCAAGGAACCTGGCGTACCCACGACAGTAACGCTGAAGAAGCTACCCAAGCGTCTGCCGCGTCTCGACTATGACTTCATCAACCAGCCCGACTTGGCGCAGACGTTCGTGGTGAGTTGCTGCGCGATGAACATCCCCTTCCATTTCGTCGGACTCTCCACGCTGAAGATCAAGGAGACCGACCGCATCAAGGCCTTGAAGGCAGAGATGCGCAAGCTGGGCTATGTCATCGAAGACCGCAACGATTCTGAACTGTTGTGGGACGGTGAACGTTGCGAGCCCTCTCAGGAGCCCATCGACACCTACGAAGACCATCGGATGGCACTTTCGTTTGCTCCTTTCAGTTTCGTGTGCGAAGGTTTGTGTATCAACAATCCGCAAGTGGTCACGAAGAGTTACCCGAAGTTCTGGGAAGACCTGAAGATGGTAGGGTTCCAGATCATCGAAGAATAGAACCGTTCGTCTTTTAGTCCGTAAAACATCCAATATGACATTTGTACTGATCTGCATCGGAGCACTCATTCTGCTGGGTGGTGTGGCAGCACTCCTTTCAAGGGGTGACGACACGCCCATTCAGCAGGGGCACGACTGCAGCACCTGCCTGAGCCGTGACGACGGTTCATGCAAAATCAAATGTCTGCTGGACGATTTGAAGGAAAAAGGAGATCAGCCAAAATCCTCCCTGTCTGGGGAGAATTTGCAGTCCAGAGAAACACCCGACTCAAAAGCGAACAAGGACTCCCTCCATAAACAGGGAAAGGCTACGGTGTGGCTCCTTGTCTCACTCTTATTACTCATCGCTTCCTGTTCCACGGAGAAGAACACATCGCAATCGCGCTGGTGGCATTCGTTCACGGCACGCTACAACATCTACTACAACGGCAACCTGGCCTATATCGACGCTGCCCTGGAGAAAGAACAGGGCAACAAGGACAACTTCACCGAGTTGATTCCGCTCTACACCGTCAGCAACAAGAACTCGAAAGAAATCGGCAAGGGCAATTTCGACAGGGCCATCGAGAAATCAAAGAAAGCCATCAAGCTGCACAGTATCAAGCGGCGTCCCACCTGGAACAAAAGCCGCAAGAAGACCGAACGCGACATCGAGTGGCTCTCACGCAGGGAATATAACCCATTTCTCTGGAAAGCATGGATGCTGATGGGGCGTTCACAATTCCACCAGGGAGCCTTCGACGAGGCGGCCTCTACCTTCGCCTATATGTCACGACTCTACCGCACGCAACCAGCCATCTATGGCAAGGCCCGTGCCTGGCTGGCCAAATGCTATATCGAACAAGACTGGCTCTATGACGCCGAGGACGTAATAACGAAAATGAAGCGCGACTCGCTCGACTGGCGCGCCGTGAAGGAATGGGACTATACCTATGCCGACTATTATATCCATACAGGTCGCTACGCCGAGGCTATCCCCTACCTGAAGAAAGTGATCAAGCACGAGATGCGCCGCAAGCAGAAAGCACGCGAGTACTATCTGCTGGGACAGCTCTATGCCACCCTCGGACAACGGGAGAATGCCTATAAGGCTTTCCGCCATGTGGTGCGTATGAATCCACCCTACGAACTGGACTTCAATGCCCGCATCGCCATGACGGAAGTGATGGCAGGCGGCAATCCCAAGAAGATGATCAGCCGACTGAAAAGAATGGCCCGTTCCGACAAGAATGCCGAATACCTGGATCAGGTGTATTATGCCATGGGTAATATCTACCTGATGCAGAAAGACACGACGGGAGCCATAGGGGCCTATGAAAAAGGTAACGAAAAGGCCACCCGCAGCGGTATTGAGAAAGGTGTGCTCCTGCTTCATCTGGGCGATCTCTATTGGGCCAAGGAGAAGTTCAGCGATGCCAAGCGCTGTTACGGCGAAGCCATCGGACTGCTCGACAAGGACCGCAAGGACTACAAACAACTCGACGAACGCTCCAAAGTACTCGACGAGCTGGTGCCCTTCACCGAGGCCATCCATCTGCAGGACTCGCTGCAAGTGCTGGCAAAACTCCCTGAGAAAGAGCGCAACGAAGCCATCGACCGCGTGATAGAGGCCCTGAAGAAAAAGGAAAAAGAAGAACGCGACCGCCAGGCGGAGGCCGACGCTCAGTCGCAACTGGCACAGCAGAACGCCATCGGAAACCGTAACAACCAGACCAATACCCCTACCCTTCCGACGATGAATTCCCGAGGGAATGACACCTGGTACTTCTACAACCCCATGACCGTTAATCAGGGAAAGCAAGCCTTCCAGCGGCAGTGGGGAAAGCGTGAGAACGTGGACAACTGGCAGCGTATCAATAAGACCGTCGTGGCCGATGCCACACAAACGGAACAATGGACCGACGAGCAGCGCGACTCGCTGGCACAGGCGGCAGCCGTGGAGGATTCGCTGAAGCAGATCACCGACAGCGCCCAAAACGATCCTCATAAACGCGAATACTACCTGAAGGACATCCCCTTCACCGAGGAACAGGTGGAAGCCTCCAACCTGATCATCATGGACGGACTCCACCACAGCGGCGTCATCTTCAAGGACAAGCTCAACAACCTCCGTCTCGGAGAAAGGCAGCTGCGAAGACTTACCGACCAATACCCCACCTACGAGAAGATGGACGACGTGTTCTATCATCTCTACCTTTTATATATGCGTAAGGGAGAGCCGCAGATGGCCGACATATGGCTCAGCAAACTGAAAGCCGATTACCCCGAAAGCCAGTGGACCACCTTGCTCACCGACCCATACTTCGAAGAGAACGCCCGCTTCGGCACCCACATGGAAGACTCTCTCTATGCTGCCACCTACGAAGCCTTCAAGGCTGACCGCTTTGCCGAGGTAAAGTCCAACACGGCCCTCTCCGAAAGACGATTCCCCATGGGCGCCAACCGTGATAAATTCATCTTCATTGGAGGTCTCAACAAACTGAATGGCGGTGACAGCCAGGGTTGTCTCACCGACATGCAGACCGTGGTTGATAAATACCCCACCAGCGATGTCAGTCCTATGGCCGGAATGATTATCAACGGCGTAAAGGCCGGACGCAGGCTCCACGGCGGCAAGTTCGACATGGGCGACGTCTGGGAGCGCCGTAGCTATGTGCTCTCCGACAGCGACTCCATTGCAGCCCGCGTCTTCGAACCCGAACGCGATGCAAATTTCATCCTCCTTGTCGCCTATCAGCCCGATTCCGTCAACGAGAACCAGTTGCTCTTTGAAATGGCGCGCTTCAATTTCACCAACTTCCTGGTGCGCAACTTCGACCTCACGTTCGAAGACCTTGACGGATTACGTCGCATGCGGCTTGAAGGATTCCGCAACTACGACGAGGTGCTCCAGTATGCCCGCCTCCTCTATCAGCAGGAGAGCATCACCTCCCTTTTGCAAAAAGCGCGCATCATTATCATCAGCGACAAGAATCTGGAACTCCTGGGCACACAGTTCAGCTACGAGGACTACGACAAGTTCTACGAGGAACACTTCGTACCGCTGAAGATCAGTACCGTACGGCTGCTGACCGAACCAGCCACCATCGAATACGAGAAAGAACCCGATGCCCCAGCCAGTGAACAACCGGCCAACGACGGCAACGGTCTCTATAACGGCGGCGTGCTCAACAACGAGACGCTCATCGACCTCGGTATCGAACAGCCCGAAGACAATTCCACCTTCGATATTCCGACAGATGAGCCAGCACCAGTACAGCAACAGCCAAAGCCACAAGACATTGACATTCCACAGTCTGAGGCTCCCAAGACAGAGATTCCACAGCCTGAGGCTCCTAAGGCAGAAACTCCAAAGCCTGAGCCGGTGACGGTTCCAAAAGCAGAGCCAGCGGTTCCCGTCCAGAAGCCAGAGCCCGTTGATGACGGCACGATTATGATACCCACAGAACCTGCCCCCAAACCGCAGGCACCTGCCATCGAAAGCGGCACCATCGAAATACCGACAGCAGCACCGGCACCCCAACCGCGAACTCCCGCCATCGAAAGCGGCATCATCGAAATACCGGCAGCTGCACCGGCACCCCAACCGCAGACCCCTGCCATCGAAAACGGCACTATCGAGATTCCTGCCGAAGCACCAGCTCCAAAGGCAAGTCCCAAGGCAACGGCTCCAAAGCCAGCTGTTTCCGGCAATTCCAATGTCAAGCCGAAGCAAGGCGCAGCGACAAAGCCCACCGCCAAGCCCACAACGACGCAAAAGCCTGCCACGCAGCCCAAGAAACAACCCGCCGTGGAAGACACCGGCATCGACTTCGGCGACGGATTTGGCAGTCAGAACAGCCCCGCCACCCAAAAGGCAGAGCCCAAGAAAAAGAAGCCCGTCATCGACCTCGAAGACGAGTACTACGACCTCGAAGGCTTCTAAGGCCCCCCGTTCCCTATATTGAATTTATAAACTCTCTATATATGACAAACGGACTATTATTATGGGTTGACGACGAGATTGAACTGCTCAAGGCCCACATCCTTTTCCTCGAGAAGAAAGGCTACGAAGTGGTTACCGTCAGCAACGGTAACGACGCCATCGAAGAATGTCGCCAGAAGACTTTCGACCTGATTCTCCTCGACGAGATGATGCCCGGTCTCAGCGGTCTCGAAACGCTCCAGTACATCAAGGAGATACAACCTGCCACTCCCGTGGTGATGTGCACCAAGAGCGAGGAAGAAAACATTATGGACCAAGCCATCGGTTCCAAGATTGCCGACTATCTCATCAAGCCCGTCAATCCCTCACAGATCCTGCTGACGCTGAAGAAGAACATCCATCAGCGGCAGATTGTCACCGAAGTCACCCAGACTGGCTACCAGCAGAACTTCGGGCAAATCTCCATGCAGATAGACAACTGCCAGACGCTACAAGACTGGATAGACGTCTATAAGCGCCTCGTCAGATGGGAATTGGAACTCAGCAACACCGACTCCTCCATGACCGAGATGCTCAGCATGCAGAAAGAGGAGGCCAACAACGGATTTGCCAAGTTTGTCAAGAAGAACTACCTCAACTTCATCGAGCAAGGCTCATCACGCGACATCACCCTCTCGCCCGACATCTTCAAGAAGCATATCTTCCCCCTGCTCAACGATGGGCAGAAAGTGTTCCTCATCGTGGTCGATAACTTCCGCTACGACCAGTGGCGCATGCTTGCCGAAGAGATTGGCGACCAGTTCGACATTGACGAACAGCTCTACATGACCATCCTCCCCACCGCCACACAATACGCCCGCAACGCTATCTTCTCCGGACTGATGCCCAACAAGATTGCCGAGATGTTCCCCGAACTTTGGGTCGATGAAGACGAAGAGGAAGGCAAGAACCTCAACGAGGGCCCACTCATCCAGACCCAGATAGAGCGCTACCGCCGCAAGGACAAGTTCTCCTACCACAAGGTGAACGACTCTCAGGGAGCCGACCGTCTGCTGCAGCAGTTCAAGAACCTCTCGCAGAACGACCTCAACGTGGTGGTCATCAATTTCATCGATATGCTCTCCCACGCCCGCACCGAGTCGAAGATGGTGCGTGAACTGGCCAATAACGAAAGCGCCTACCGCAGCATCACCCTCTCGTGGTTCCGCCACACCGTGCTATCCGAGCTCTTCAAGCTCCTCTCCCAGAGCGACTACACCGTCGTGCTCACCACCGACCACGGCTCTATCCGCGCCAACCGCCCCGTGAAGATCATCGGCGACCGCAACACCAATACCAACCTGCGCTACAAATTGGGCAAGAACCTCAACTACAACCCCAAGGAAGTCTTTGAAATCAAAGACCCCCGCAAGGCCCATCTGCCCGCACCCAATATCAGCACGGCATACGTATTTGCCACAGGCGACTCATTCTTCGCCTACCCCAACAACTACAACTACTACGTGAGTTACTACAAAGACACCTTCCAGCACGGTGGCATATCCATGGAAGAAATGCTCGTGCCCCTCATCACCATGCGCGGCAGAAAAAAGTGAAAAGTGAAGAGTGAAGAGTGAAGAGTGAAGAATCTTGCGATTTAGAATTAAGCATAAAAGTATTAAAGACAAATGGAAAAATCAATCAAAATAGCCAACCAGAACACCCTCCCCGCTGAAGGGGAAGGCGTAAGCCTTCGTGAGGCAGCCCGCCAGTTCATCACCGCTAACGGCCTCATGGAGAACAAAGGTCTCGTCATAGCCTTCTACGGCAAGATGGGAGCCGGTAAGACCACCTTCATCAAAGCCCTCTGCGAGGAGCTCGGCGTGGAAGACGTCATCACCTCCCCCACCTTCGCCATCGTCAATGAATACACCGTGGCAGCTGATGGGCTTTCCCCTTCGGGTCACCAATCTAACGATTCTTCACTCTTCACTCTTCACTCTTCACTTATATATCATTTCGATTTCTACCGCATCAAGAAGCTTGAGGAAGTCTATGACATGGGCTACGAAGACTATTTCTACAGCGGCAACCTCTGCCTCATAGAATGGCCCGAGCTCATCGAAGAACTCCTGCCCGAGAATGCTCTCCGCGTCACTATAGAGGAACAGCCCGACGGCACCCGCACCATCGCCTGGTGACCATCATTCTAATGCTCACAGAGGGGGCTATCCCCCTGTGAGCATCTCTTCACTTACCGTAGTTTTTACGGTTGATATTGATGAGTGGGAATAAATCATCGTCATCTATCCTGTCCATCAGCTCTTCGAAGGAATGATTCATCTTAAACGTAAGTTCCTCCTGATACAACGGATAAATTTGGAAGAAAGCCACCTTCTTGCCAAAGAAACCGAATCTAAGGGGCTTCACCAACTGGCCGTCCTTTCCTACGGAGGGAACCAGTGTGCAGGAGTTGAATTCCGTGTTTTCCGCAACGGGGCTTTCGTCTTCTGTCAGATTAACCGTATGGCGGAGGCCAAGCCAGTCGTCCGACCAAATGGGTAGCCGTGCGACGGTTTTCAACATTCTGAGGGGCCAGTAGTCTTCCTCCTTGTCAGATTCCAAGTTCCAGTCCTTTGGCAAGAAAACAACATATTCCGCCCTATCGTTTACATCCGACTTCAATTCTTTGGGAACATTCATCTTGTAGGCTCCGGCTCCCATCGTAACGAGTTTGTAATAGGGCTGTTCATCAGTAGGAGGCACAATAACGATGTCGCAATGGATGTCTGGCGACACCATTTCGTGGGCCACTAATTCAAAATCTCCATATTGTTGTGTAATGTAGTCGGAGATCTTCTCCATTTCCTTTTCCGTGTAAAGATACTGCGGAATGTTCTCGTCGCATTTTTCTTCCATAGGTTTTGTCGTTAAAGCGAGGACCAGTATGGCCAACGCAGTTAATAATGCAGCAAAGATCAAAACTCTCTTACAATTCATGAGCAGGCAACTCCGTACATTTGGGGATGACTCCGAAAGAGGCTCCGCTGTTGATTGTTCTTTTCAAGCTGTTGCTCCATAGACTCTCGTTTAATCTCACTACTGAAGGCAAAAGTACAAACATATTTTCAATCGGCCAAATATTTCATACTATAAATGTTCTGAGAACTGAATGATGATCCTTTAGGTAAATGAAAAAGTGAACGGGGGCCCCGTTCACTTTGTACATGGAATCAAAATCGCCCCCGCGACCAAGGTCAACAGGGTTCAATTTCACAAAAATATGTCAGAACCCAAGCCCCCTCCGGATGAGCAGTAATGCCACCATGATTTTTTTTAATGCGGATAGAGATCTTATCACCGATCTTAACGTTCTTTCGATTTATATTGCTTAAATCAAACGTAATTTCATCGTTCACTTTTGGGTTTTCCGCACCTGTAGGAATACGAGTGACTACACCAGTAGCACCGCCGTCTGATATCGATATAATAGAGATCTCGTAGCAGTGATCCAATACATCACTATCATTGGAGCATCCCCCCCAAATCACGGCAAGCAAAATCACAATTATGCCTAAAACTGTTTTCCTTTTAACCATGTCCTTTTATGCTTTATTCTATTTACAAATATACACATGAATTGATTCTTCTACTTATAAACACGTAAGGGACGAAAATACTGTATGCAAAGCAAGATATTTAACAAACTTTTACCAAGTAATATTAATAAACATCTATTCTTCGTCTAAAGAATCAAAGAAGGTGTCGCTGTATTCACTGTTGGGATTAGTTGGCAGGCACATTAAGAACAGCTAAATCCAAATGCCCTCCGCGTCACCATCGAGGAACAGCCCGACGGCTCCCGCACCATTGCCTGGTGACATTACCGTAGTTTTCATTATTAATTCAACACAAAGACACAAAGTCACAAAGATTCCGTTTTTCTTTAATACTTTGGGCTTTCGTGTCTTTGTGTTCACTTACTCAAGGCTCATATTTTAGGGTGTAATCCTGTAATCTTGTAATCGCTTGCTGTCCTCTGACCCATTCAGCAGAACCCCAGCACGTTTTTTAAGAAGAAATTTGCGGAATTGATTATTTATCCTTATTTTTGCAACGGAATTAATACTTCTCATTATGGCTACACTAACAATGCGTAAACCTTGGGCGTTTGATATGAAACATTTATTGTTACTATTGTTGATGATTCCTACGGCTGTATTCAGCCAGAAGGTATCCAAAACAATTTCTCTTGATGGTGGAAAGATAATCATTTTCGAACAACCCAGTGAAGTGATGGATGCCCGGTTATACAAAGTTGAGAAAGCACTGGTATGCGGTGTTGCATTAGCCCGGGGGGCAAATTATGAATATGATCTATATAATGGGCTCCAGACTATTCTCTATGAAGAAGGCAAATATTTCTATGATGGGGAAATAGTCAGAACTCCAGAAGGAAAAGAACCTAGGCTTATTGGCGTCGTAAAGTACGAAGAAGGAACTATCCCCGTCACTTTCCCTTGTGTGGCTTTCGCGGACAAGCAAAAATCCGAATCAACACAAATATCCAAGTCAAAGGAGAGCATTCCAACGGATCCAGGTGATACGAAGATATACGAACTTGTGGATGAGATGCCTTCATTCCCTGGTGGTATGGGTGCTCTGATGTCATGGCTCGGTCAGAATATTAAGTATCCTGTGATTGCCGCAGGAAATGGTGTTCAGGGTCGTGTTATCGTTCAGTTCGTGGTTGAGAAGGACGGTTCGATCACTGACGTGAAGGTGGCTCAATCTATTGACCCCTCACTCGATAAGGAAGCTGCACGCGTGGTGAATAGCATGCCACGTTGGGTTCCAGGTAAGCACAATGGTTTAGCCGTACGTGTGAAGTACACTGTGCCAGTAACATTTAAACTTCAGTAATTGAAGGGAAAAGAATGGCCTCCAGAATGGACAGAGAATCGCGTTCATAAAAAGGAAACGTTTAGTAATAACATAATAAGCTGATTATTCTTATCTTTGCAGCATAATGGAAAAGGCTTCTACGAAAAGAATCAAGTATAGTTATAGCCTCAATGAGAACAATGAGCTTGTTCATATTAGTAGTGTGACTAAAGAAAACAGACATAGTCATACTTATATATGTTTGGAATGCGGACAAAAATTGGTGGCCAGGATTGGTGATTATAAGGTCAAACACTTCGCCCATGCACCTAATACTGTATGCGATGGAGAATCATACCTACATAAATTGGCTAAGCGCAGAATCCTCGAGCATTTCATGTCTGCTGATACTTTTCCTCTTACTTTTGTACGTAATGTTCCTTGCAAAGAAGCCAAAGAATGCAAATTCCATCAAGAAGACAATTGTGCTACAGCGGACGTCCGTATCCGGAGCAATCTAAGAAAATGGGAAGGAAAGGTGGTCTATGATACATGTAAGGAAGAGGTAACTATCGAAAATTTCCGTCCTGATTTGCTGCTGAGTTGTAAGGATTATCCTGACAAACCACCTGTTTTCATTGAAGTCTTTGTGACGCATGAATCAGAGTATCTGAAATTGTGCTCTAAATACAGGATAATTGAAACCACAAAGATAACGAGTGAGGCAGATATAGATGATATCATCGAAAGAGGTTTCGTTGAAGGTGAAAACTGTCAAACCTATAATTTTCGACTGAAGTTACCTGTCATCAAATCGAACGGCATCCCCATAGATAGGTTTGTACTTTTCAAAAGTGGAGCTTGTATGATGCATAAAGCATATGAATATAGTGTCACGTGCGAAAATCTAAACCAAAAAGTACATTCAAATTCTATTAAAGAATTGAATATGGTGGCTAGTATAGATGTTTGGGGCGATAATGAATCAGAAAACAAACTTGACTCATACCAAACTGGTTTGGTATATTTGAGGAAGAAAGGGCTGCAATTTAGAAATTGTATTCTATGTAGGTTTTATAAACTCACTTATACTGGTGACGATCACATTTGCATATTGTACAAAACACTTGGAGCATCAACGAAGCGCCCCCAGCAGTCTCAGGCCTCCAATTGCCCACGTTATGAAGAAAATCCAGAGTTGATGAATCATCCTCTTACGGAATTGGAGAAAGACATCACTGAAGTACCAGGTTAATTGTGTCTAATTTGCCTTTTAAATGAACAAGGAACTCCTGTTTACATCGGCTTCTTGTGCAAGTAGAATACCACGTTGTAGTTCTTGCCGTCGGCTGCAGTAGTCAAATATTGTTTGATAACTGAAATCTTTTCTAATCCGCTTTATTTCAGTATGTTAGCGATACAATAACTAATCAATTGTTTTGAGGTGCCAATTGGGCATCTCATAATTTCATTATGAAAATAGCAATTAGAATCGAGAATTGCAAGTCCTTCTATTTCTTTTTCTTCCCCAGCATCTTTTTCTCCTCGCTTGCCAGTCGGCGTTCCACCTTTTTCACATCCTCGGCGGCAGGGAGGTTTTCGGGCACGATGCCGCGCTCGGTCAGCATTTTGCGCACAGCAGCGTTGTTGTCGATATGTTCCTTGGCGATGGAAGCCTCTCCATGAAGGTCTTTTGTCTGCACATTCACACTGGTCATCTCGGCAGCAAAATCCTTGGCCTTGATGCTGATGGTGGGGAGGAAATCGGCCAGTGGGCGACTCTGGGGCATCCCCAGCCTCCGCTTCATCATGTTGGTGCTAAGACGGAAGAGGGCCTGGTCACCCTTAGAGCGAATGACGGCAAAAGTCTGGTCATTAACCCCACGTTCGTAAAGGATACCCGAAAGTTTCTTTTCCGTCTCTTGCAATTTGGCACGAGCCTTCACACGCTCCACTTCCAGAAGGCGTTTTTCAACAAGTTCCGCACGGCGAGTCTGCACGGCAAAGTAGGTTTGTGCAAAGGCAATCTGAGGTTTACGAGGGTCACCGTTCTGCGCCACAAGATAGCAGGCATAACGGGTAAGCAAGATATCGTCAATTTCGCGCAATGCTCCGCTTCCCAACTCGACCTTTTTATTGACGTCAATAAAATGGTCTGAGAGCGTATGGCCTACGTTCACACAGGCATTCTTGGCTTTATTGATGACATTGGTAAAGTTCTGCCAAAGCTTATAACCGAGCAGTAATTGGAGATCTCTTGCACTCCAGCATTCGGTCGCACCAATCATACATGCTGCTTCTTCAAAATTATTGAACAGGGTTAATATCTCTTCTTTTTTCATTGTCAGTGAATCGTTTTGTTTTATTTTCTGCAAAGTTAGCAATTAGAATCGAGAATTGCAAGCGCAAAAGGGATTTTTGTCGGATGCATGTAGTTTTTTGTTCTCATGTTCAGAGGGCATGATTCTGATGGGCGGAAGGGTTGCTTCCGAAGTCTGGAAGGGCTGTTTCTGATGGACGGAAGCGGGACTTCTGATGGGTGGAAGCAAGGACGGGGTTGGGGACTGTATTATACTGAAAAGGTTGACAGGGGGGATTACAAGATTACAGGATTACACCTTGTTTTTTGTGCCCTGAATTCCCACAACCACATAAATATGCTATATATTTATTTAAATATATACTATTATGTATATATATACTTATATTATATATAATAATTAATATATATACAAAATTAATCCATGAAAAAAAGCTTGTTTGCTGTGTTTTTAATTATTTATATACATTTTTATTTATATATATAGATATTTATATATAATCATAAATAAAGGAAAATTGAAGTCTCCTGATGAGGGGGCGCGTAAAAAGGGGTGTAATCCTGTAATCCTGTAATCGCTCGACAAAAAAAAGAATGAGTACAAACATATTTCCAATCGGCCCAATATTTCATACTATAAATTTTCTGAGAAATGAATGATGATACATTTCTGGATGCATGGAAATAATATCATTAAAGAGTTGCAACAAATAAAAAAACTTCACCATGCGGTGTAACTCATTTGATGACAAGGTGTTGCGGTGAAGGGTAAAGCCCACCCCAACCCTCCCGAAGGGAGGGGGAGCCCCCTCCAGGGAGCTTTGTGAACGGGGCATTCGTAAGTTTGTCACTTACGCTTCATAAATGATAGAGTTACGTCTCGGAAATGATACATTTAGACTTCATATTTCTAAGTCAACCTGAGAAGAAAAACATCATCAATTGGATGTGAATCTATGATAGATCGCGCTTCAAAGTATTATAGATTGAACATCAAAGTATCATAGATTGGGCTTCAATATATCATAGATTGCAGACCGTTTGATTATCTTTTTCCTATGCTTATATTGACGGAGGAATGATGAGTGTGTTAATCCTTAATGAATGTTAATCAACCAACCCTTCACCGTATATGGCTGTTATACAGCAAGTTGACTCTGGATGTGAATAGAAAACAAGAGGATATATCAAACAGATATATCCTCTTATTTGAGGGGGAGATCTACGGGATCGTGATTAGAGCAGGGCGTCGAACTTCTGCTGCAGGGTGGCCTTGGTGGTGGCTCCTACGAACTTATCCACCAACTGGCCGTTCTTAAAGAACATAATGGTGGGGATGTTGCGGATACCCATCTCGGCGGCAATGTCGTCGGCCTCCTCTACGTCGCACTTGCCCACGACGATGCGGCCGTCGTATTCCTCTGCCAACTGTGAGATGATAGGACCTACCATGCGGCAGGGGCCACACCATGTTGCCCAGAAATCAACTACCAGCGGCATATCGCCATTCTTCAGACTCTCGAAATTCTCGTTTGTGATGTTTACTTCCATTGTTTTGTGAGTTTATGAATTTATAAGTTTATGTATTAATCATTGCAAAGACCATGCCATCGGTGCATGAGTATCAGTTGATGCGATACTCCATGGCAGGATTGGCATCCAGATAGCTCAGGAGTTCACGGTTGACATCGATGGTCTGATTGCGACTGTGGAGCACCAGCGGCGTGGTGCTCTCCTGGCTCTTGATCTGGAAATAGAGCTGGATGTTGCCTGGATGCTCGCTGAGCAGCGTAGTGAGGTCGGTAACCATTGCGTCGTCGATGGCATCGGAATTGAAAGAGATGGTGAACTTCTCGATGTTGTCGGCCTTCGCACTACTGAGGAACTGGATATTGGAAATCTGGATGGTCAGGAAGGTGCTGTTCTGGAACCGAGGGGCACACTTGCCCTGAATGTAGAGGGTGTAGCCCTCCACCATCATGCCGCGCCATTTGGCCCATTCCTCTCCGAAGAGTGCCAGCTCGCCGGAACCTTCAAAATCCTCGATGGTGACAAAGCCGCAGGGCTCGCCGCGCTTGGTGGTCTTTTCGCGCACCTGCGTGACGATGCCTCCCAGCTGGAACCCTTCCTTGCGGGCAAGGGCTTCGCGGTCGCCAAGCTCCTGACAGTGGGTGTTGCACATTCCCTTGAGCACGATGCTGTATTCGTCGAGCGGATGGGCCGAAAGATAGATGCCCACGAGGTCGCGCTCCTTGTTGAGACGTTCCAGATTGCTCCACTCTTCTACGGCCACGGGCACCTGCGGGGTGGCTATCTCCACGCTGCCCATATCGCCGAAGAGCGAATTGCGCGATTCCTGCTGTTCCTGCTGGAACAACTGGCCGTAGCGAATCAACGAGTCGAGGAACATCTCGCCCTTATTGTTCAGGGCGAAATACTGCTCACGGCTCAAACCGAAACTATCGAAACCGCCGCTCAGCGCCATACTTTCGAAAGCCTTGCGGTTGCAGGCTGACAGATTGACACGTTCGGCGACATCGAAGATACTCTTATAGGGTCCGTTCTGCTCGCGCTCGGAGATCAATGCGGCGGCGGCAGCCGAGCCCATGCCCTTGATACCGGCAAGGCCGAAACGGATTTCGCCCTTATGATTGGCCGAGAACTTCAGGAAGCTCTCATTGATATCGGGGCCCTTGGTGGGAATGCCCATCGACTTGCATTCGTCCATCAGCTTGGTCACTTCGGTGATGTTGTTCATATTGCGGCTCATCACGGCAGCCATGTATTCGGCTGGATAGTGGGCCTTGAGGTAGCCCGTCTGATAGGCCACCCACGAATAACAGGCGGCATGCGACTTGTTGAAGGCGTAGGAGGCGAACTTCTCCCAGTCGGCCCATATCTTCTCCAGAATCTTCGGGTCGTGGCCGTTGGCCTTTCCACCGTCGATGAACTTCGGCTTCATGGCGTCAACGATGTCCTTCTTCTTCTTACCCATGGCCTTACGCAAGGCATCGCTCTCACCACGCGTGAAATTAGCCAACTGACGGGACAGCAACATCACCTGCTCCTGATAGACGGTGATGCCATAGGTGTCCTTCAGGTATTTCTCCATGCAGGGAATATCGTAGGTGATGGCTTCGCGGCCATTCTTACGGGCGATGAACGAGGGAATGTAGTCCATAGGTCCCGGGCGGTAGAGGGCGTTCATGGCGATAAGGTCCTCGAAGACCGTGGGATGAAGCTCGCGCAGGTATTTCTGCATGCCAGAGGATTCAAACTGGAAGGTGCCGATGGTACGTCCCTGCTGATAGAGTTCGTAGGTCTTGGGGTCGTCGATGGGAATTGTATCGAGGTCAACCTCATGGCCCGTGGTGAGTTTCACGTTCTCCACGGCTTCCTTCAGGATGGAAAGGGTCTTCAGCCCGAGGAAGTCCATCTTGATCAGACCTGTGGATTCAATGACGTGGCCGTCGTATTGCGTGCAATGTAGCTTATGGCCGGGATTATCCTTGTCTTCCACCACCGAGACGGGCACCCAGTCGGAAATAGGGTCGCGGCAGATAATGAATCCGCAGGCATGGATACCCGTTCCGCGAACGGTACCTTCAAGCATCTTGGCATATTTCATCGTATTGCGCAGACGCACATCGGGAGAACTGACGGCATCCTGCAATTCGGGCACGCACTTGATGGCGTTGGGCAGATTCATCTTCATGCCGTCGGGCAGACGGTCGGGGATGGCCTTGCAGAGCCGGTTCACCACGTCGAGCGGAACTTTCTCCACGCGGGCCACATCCTTGATGGAGTTCTTGGTGGCCATCGTGCCGTAGGTGATGATATGCGCACAATTGTCGTGCCCATACTTATCCTCCACCCATTCGAGCACGCGCCCGCGGCCGTCGTCATCGAAGTCGGTATCAATATCGGGCAGCGAGATACGGTCGGGATTGAGGAAACGCTCAAACAGCAGGTCGTATTTCAGGGGGTCGATCTTGGTGATACCCAGACAATAAGCCACCACGGAACCGGCAGCCGAACCACGCCCGGGACCTACCATCACGCCCAGCTCGTCGCGGGCGGAATTGATAAAGTCTTGCACGATGAGGAAGTAGCCAGGGAAACCCATGGTCTTCATGATATGGAGCTCGAAGCGGATGCGGTCTTCCACTTCTTCCGTGAGCGGATCGCCATAGATGCGGTGGGCTCCGTCGTAGGCCAGTTTGGCCAGATAGTCGGCCTCGAACTTGATGCGGTAGAGCTTGTCGATGCCGCCAAGTTTCTTCACTTTCTTCTCGCCTTCCTCTTGGGGCAGCTGGTTTTCACCGTTCTCATCGCTGGTGAACTCCTTGAAAAGCTGCTCGGGGGTAATCTTACGGCGCCATTCTTCCTCGGTGCCGAAACTCTCGGGAATGGGGAAGAAAGGCATGATGGGGGCATGCTCGATGTCGTAGGTCTCCACCTTGTCGAGTATCTCAACGGTATTGCTGAGCGCCTCGGGAACATCGGCGAAGATTTCGTTCATCTCCTCCTTCGTCTTAAACCATTCCTGCTTGGAATAGAGCATACGGGTGGGGTCGTCGAGGTCCTTACCCGTGGAGAGACAGAGCAGATGGTCGTGAGCCTCAGCGTTCTCCTCGTCCACGAAGTGGGCGTCGTTGGTGCAGACGAGCTTGATGCCATATTCCTTAGCCAGCTCGATGAGCACGCGATTGGCTTTCTGCTGCAAGGGGAAGGTTTCGCGGTTGGCCCTGATGCTGGGGTCTTTCACCTCATGACGCTGCAGCTCCAGATAATAATCGTCGCCAAAGACGCGCTTGTACCACTCGATAGCCTCACGGGCTCCGGCAATATCGTCGCGGATAATCTTGGCAGGCACCTCTCCGGCAATGCAGGCCGAGCATACGATAAGGTCTTCGTGGTAACGCTCCAGGTCTTCGCGGTCCGTTCGCGGACGCATGTAGAAACCATCGACCCACGAACGCGAGACGAGTTTGATCAGATTCTTGTAGCCATTGTAATTCTTGGCCAGCACGATGAGGTGCCATCCGCTCTTGTCGCCCTTGTCGGCCTCACGAAGTTCCTTCTTGCGGTGGGCCACATACATCTCACAGCCGAAGATGGGCTTGAAGGGCTCCAGCCCTTCCTTCTTGCGGCTGCCGTTTACCTTATTGCAATAGTCGAACAGCTCCTTCACGCCGAACATGTCGCCGTGGTCGGTGATGGCCATGCCGCGCATGCCGTTGCCAATAGCCTTGTCAACCAGTTTCTTGATACTCGACTGTCCGTCGAGGATACTATAATAGGTATGTACGTGTAAATGTATAAAATCTTCCATAATGAGCTCCAAAATTACATATTTCGACTCATATCACCAAAGAAAATACGAAAATAAACCTTAAAAGTGAAAATTATGAATTACGAATTATGTATTATAAATATTTTTGATTACCTTTGCACCATTAATTATGATGCATCAGCCTATATATGGGTAAAAGAATAAAGAAACTTAAGAACGTTAGACTACACCGTGAAGGAACAAACACACTGCTCTACTCTGGCCTTGCCATTGCAGTCATAGCAGCGTTGCTATGGTATCTTTTTGACACGAAGATCCCCTTTTGGATATTCACCGTAGTCTTTGGAATCCTTTATTTCACCGTCGTCAATTTCTACCGTTGCCCCATCCGCTACTTCGGAGGTGACACGGAGAATATCGTCGTGGCTCCTGCCGACGGCCGTATCGTGGTCATCGAGGAGGTGGACGAAGACCGGTATTTTCACGACAAACGACTGATGATCAGTATCTTCATGAGTCCTTTCAACGTGCATGCCAACTGGTATCCCGTTGACGGACGCGTGAAATTCGTACATCATCAGAATGGCAATTTCCACAAAGCCTGGCTGCCGAAGGCCAGCGAAGAGAACGAGCATGCCGACGTCATGATCGAGACTGACAATGGTCAGGATGTGCTTTGCCGGCAGATTGCCGGAGCCATGGCGCGCCGCATCGTCACTTATGCCAAGCCCGATGAAGACTGCTATATCGACGAGCATCTGGGATTCATCAAGCTGGGCAGCCGTGTAGATGTGTTTCTCCCCGTAGATTCTGAAGTCTGCGTGAAAATGGGACAGGCCACTACGGGTGACCAGACGGTGATAGCGAAACTGAAAGGTTAAGGTTTTAGGTCGTTTGTAATGATGAGTATCAAGAAGCATATTCCCAATAGCATTACTTGCTGCAACCTGATTTGCGGCTGTATTGCCACCTGCTTTGCCTTTGGCGGTCAACCGGCTATGGCATTGCTGTTTATCATACTTGGAGCCGTGTTCGACTTCTTCGACGGAATGTCGGCAAGACTCTTGGGTGTGTCTTCGCCCATTGGAAAAGAACTCGACTCGCTGGCCGACGACGTCACATTCGGTGTGGCTCCTTCCACGATGATCTTCTATGAACTCACGGTGATGGACTACCCTGACATGCTGGAGCCCCTGCGCCCCATACTCCCCTATGTGGCTTTCATCATGGCGGCTTTCTCGGCCTTACGACTGGCCAAATTCAATCTCGACGAACGTCAGGCCATGGGGTTCATCGGACTGCCCACACCTGCCAATGCACTCTTCTGGGGAAGTATCATGGTAGGTGCCGTGGGATTTCTGGAAAGCAGCGCATGGATGTCTGTTGCCGTCATCGTCATGGTATTTGTGAGCAGTTGGCTACTGGTCAGCGAGATTCCGATGTTTGCCCTGAAGTTCAAGCATTGGGGCTGGGCTGAAAACAAGCTGAAGTATATTTTCGTCATCACTTCTGCCCTACTCCTTCTCATCTTCCGCATTCCCGGTATTGCGCTGGTTATTGCGTGGTATGTCATCCTTTCTGCCGTAACGCAGAAACAGACAAGCCAGAATACCGAAGGCTAACGAAAAGTTAAGGTTAAGGTTAACGTTAAGGTTAAGTTAAATAGCCATGTTCATCCTGAAGTTTCTCTTGATTCTGATTATCGCATTTATCGCAACGATAGGTTTCTTCGTATGGCGGGTATTCAGAGGTTTCAATAATGCGCGCAAGCATTTTCAGGATATGGGACAGCAAGACAATCCTTCGCGCAACAACGGCAAAGACCCTTCAATCATAGACCAACGCACACCCGAAGAGGCCAACCGCAAGATTATTCCCGACAACGAAGGGGAATACGTGGACTACGAAGACGCTTGAACAGCAGAAACGAAAATGAAAAGATCACTTATACTGAGCATTATAGCCATTTTGGCACTGGCACTATTCGCAGGGCCTGTTGCCCTCGTGCTTCTCGTTCCCGTACTCCTGATAGCTTACTATCTGCTGCATCTCAAGGAACGCAAGGAGTCGCCGGATGCTGAGCGTATGAACATGCTGACGACCGTGGACGAGGTGACGGCAAAATACGGCGAACCAGATGATCTCATCGTCACCAATGCCGTGCTGGCCAACGAGTTGGGCGGCGCCATACTGGTCTATCAGCAACAGGGATTCATGATAGCAGCTGGAGCAAAGATTTCACTTTCCGACATAGAAAGCGTGGCGGCCAAGAATATGGCCACGCCCTATACGGTTGCTGAATACCAGGTGATCATCACCTGCAAGAACAAAGACTACCGCTATATACGTTTCAACGTAGGCTACGACGAGGAATGGGCCTCGCAGGTAGTCGCTGACATAGACAAATACAGAGCCGGATAACGACTCTGTATTTTTTTCGTTTTAGAAGCCGAAAGCCTTATAGGAATGGGCAGGCAGCTTCAGGCGGAACACCGTCTGTCCTTCCTGTAGTTCCCGGCCTGCAGGGCAACCCCCTGAAGACCGATAGCAAGAACACCGAAAATAGTCTTTTCTTCATCATATAAGGACTAATTAATGGTACATGTCTGAGTTAAACGGAGATCGGCTGAAGAAGAACCAACGAGGACTTCCACCTCTCCGGCTTCCAACTGCCAGTTTTCGATAGCGGCATTCCAGTCTTTCATGTCGTTGCGGCGAAGCAAGATACTCACACGCTTCTGCTCGCCCTTGCCTAAGGCAACTCGCTGGAAGCCTTTCAACTCCAGCGCAGGACGCTCCAAGGCCGAGTGCTTGCGGGATACATACACCTGAGCCACCTCTTCGGCATTAAACGATGAATGGTTCTTCAGGTCGAACTCCACACGGATACCTTCGGCATTAGGCGTCGCCGTGAGATTGCTGTATTCGAAAGTGGCATAGGAAAGTCCATAGCCGAAGGGATAGGCCACGGGCAACTGCTTGGTCGTAAACCAGCGGTAACCTACCAGAAGTTCTTCGGCATAGGGAGCGATGAGTTCCTGATTGCGGTCGTTTTTCTCGCGGTTCACCAAACCTACGAAGATATCACCCTGCTGATCGCGTTCTTTTAACTGCTGAGGATAGGACCCCGTGGCATAAGCCGGTGAATCCTCCAGCTTAATGGGAAAAGTGAAGGGAAGTTTTCCCGACGGAGAGACCTTGCCCATAAGCACATCACCAAGAGCCGTACCGCCTTCTGAACCGTTGAACCAAGAAATGAGAAGTGACTTTGAGGCATCTCTGACCGCCTCCAATTCCAGGGGGCCACCAGCCACGACAACGGTAACCAGATTCTTATTCGCTGCTGCCAAAGCCTTGGCCGCTTCATTCTGCCCTTGCGGCATCTTGATTGACACGCGGTCGGAACCTTCCGTCTCAATCTCACGGTTATCACCGGCCACAAAGATGACAACATCGGCCTTGCGGGCTAACTTCACGGCTTCTGCAAGCAGTTTGCGATCAGGAGCCATCTGGGGTGAAACGCGCTTGTTGCGTTGTTGTGCGCCATAAGTCGGATAGCCTTGTGCCCACATAACCTCGGCCCCATTTCCTACGGCCTCGCGGATTCCATCCAGAGGAGTCACTTCGCGCAGGGTCTTCACCCCAGCACCGACTCCGCCCAAAGCCTGTTTGCACCGGGCATTGTCGCCAATCACGGCGATCTTCTTCACGCGCTTGAGATTCAGCGGGAGCAAACCGTCGTTCTTCAGCAAGACGATGGAACGCTTAGCCACCTCATAGGCCGTCTTCAACTGTTCGGGCTTGGCCGTCATCTCCACGTTGGCTTTATCTTTGGGAATAGGCTTCACCAACAGACGCACACGGAGCAGTTCCCTGACGCGCTGGTCTATCACGGCCTCACTGATAATACCGCTTTTCACCGAGTCCAGCAAAGCCTTTCCCATAAAACGATTGCCGGGCATCTCCACATTCATACCTGCCACCACAGCCGACGTGGCATGAACGCCACCCCAGTCGCTGATCACGATGCCTGGAAATCCCCAACGTTTGCGGAGCACATCGGTGAGCAGCATCTCGTTGTCGGAACACCATTTGCCATCCACCTTGTTATAGGCAGCCATCACACCCCAGGCATCACCCTCGCGGACAGCCATCTCGAAAGGTTTTAGGTAAATCTCATTCATGGCGCGCGGCGACACCCTCACATCCACAAAGCCGCGATAATTCTCCTGATTGTTCAGGGCATAATGTTTTAGGCAGACGGCTGTTCCCGTCTCCTGACAGCCCTTGGTATAGGCCACGGCCAGAAAACCGCTGAGCAAGGGGTCCTCGCTGAAGTATTCATAGGTTCGTCCACCCGTGGGTATGCGTTGGATATTAATGGCGGGTCCCAAGATCATATCCTTACCGCGAAGACGGGCCTCGATGCCCATGCCACGACCATAGGCATAAGCCATTTCCGTGCTCCAGGTAGCAGCAAGGGCTGAACCTGTTGGGAAAAAGGTAGCAGAATCGGTGGTGAGACGAAGGGAATTCCAGCTATGCGGCTCCATTTCCTCACGGATTCCGAAAGGGCCGTCAGCATATTCGATGTCGGCAATGCCCAGACGTTCCACACCGGCAGAAGAGAACATATGCTTGCCGTGAAGCATCTCCACCTTCTCTTCCAAAGTCATCTGGGAAATAATTCCGCTGATCTTCTCCTCGTTCGACAGCAGAGTCTGAGCTTGCAAAGACACAGAGATGACAAACATGAAGAGTGTTGCTAAAAACATTCTTGAAAAAAGGGCTTTCATAAAGACTAATTCGTTTAGGATTAATAATAAGATTTTCAGTTATACATGCTATATACAGGCAGCCGAAACCAGTCTGCCGCAGACTTTTCATGGAAGGGACACGGGGTCGCTTCCCCATGTCCCGTAAGAGCGTGTTTTAGCTATGCACCAGCGTGCCGATTTCCTCGCCTTCCATCACCTTCTTCAGGTTACCCACAACGTCCATGTTGAACACATAGATGGGCAGATGGTTGTCGTTGCACATCACGACTGCCGAGAGGTCCATCACCTTCAGTCCGCGCTCCAGCACTTCATTATAGGTGATGTCGTGGAACTTCGTGGCTGTCGGGTCTTTCTCCGGATCGGCGGTATAGATGCCATCCACGCGCGTACCTTTCAGCATTACGTCAGCCTCGATCTCCACACCGCGGAGCGAAGAACCCGTATCGGTGGTGAAATAAGGAGAACCTGTTCCGGCCGAGAAGATACATACCATGCCGTCCTCCATGGCCTCGATGGCTTTCCATTTGGTATAGAACTCACCGATAGGCTCCATACGGATAGCCGTCAATACCTTGTTTTTCACGCCTGCAACACTCAGCGCAGAACTCAATGCCAGGGAATTGATAACCGTGGCAAGCATTCCCATCTGGTCGCCTTTTACTCGGTCGAAACCTTTCTGGCTTCCACTCAGGCCACGGAAGATGTTGCCACCGCCAATCACGATACCAATCTGGATGCCCATCTCGTGCACTTCCTTAATCTGCTCTGCATACTCGGCAAGCCGCTGGGGGTCAATGCCATAACCCTGCTTACCCATCAGGCTCTCGCCCGAAAGTTTCAGAAGAATTCTTTTAAATCTAGCCATAACTATATATAATTAATGTATAAGATTCATATCACAAACGCTACTTCCTTGAAGGCATAGCGCCGACGTTGGCCTTGGGCGTCGAGCAATACCAGATGACCATCGTTCTCCACGTCGATCAACTCCGCCTCAAACTCCCCCTCGGCATCGCGATATGGGTAGATGCCTTCCCTGCGATACAAATGGCGACGGTATTTCTCACGGATGCTGTCAATGTGGAAATGCTCGAATTGCCATACCAGTTCCTCCGTCAGCCCCTGAAGCACTTCCTCACGATTCCATTCCTTATTCTCTATCATGCGTAGGGAAATCGGATTGGGCGCATCGCTTTCAAACACCGTTTGGTTCACATTCAGTCCGATGCCAATGATACAGTCCCTGATATGCTCTCCGCTCAGACTGTTCTCTATCAGGATGCCGGCAATCTTAAAGTCGCCCACGTAGATGTCGTTTGGCCATTTGATACTGACAGCCGCATCCGTTACACCCGACAGATAGCGATGAATCGTCTCCGCCACAGCCATCGAAATGATATACTGGTCTTTCGCAAGCACTTCGTCTGGATGTATCAGAACGCTGAAAGTCAGGTTCTTTCCTGCCTCACTCTCCCAATGGTTAGTACCTTGTCCGCGACCTTTTCGCTGGAAATCCGTCCACACCACGGTCATATTTTCGTCTTCCCCCGGTGTGTATTGCCTCAGAAAGTCGTTCGTACTGTCGGTCTCTTCAAGATACAATGTCTTTACCATGTCTCGTTCCGATGTTCATCCATCCTTTTGTTTTCTGATGACAAAAATACAACTTTTATGCGAGACTTCAAAAGATTTTTTGTATTTTTGCTGCGAATATGACAAAAACGGAAGAACAAAATCGAAAAGACGAATTCTACATGCGCCGCGCACTTGAAGAAGCGCATGCTGCATTAGAGGAAGGCGAGATTCCCATTGGGGCCGTCATCGTATGCCGCGACCGGATTATCGCCCGCGCACACAACATGACGGAGACGCTCACCGACGTTACTGCCCACGCTGAGATGCAGGCCATTACGATGGCTGCCAACCAACTGGGCGGCAAGTATCTCACCGAATGCACGCTCTACGTCACCGTGGAACCCTGCGTGATGTGTGCCGGTGCTATGGGATGGGCCCAGTTGCCCCGTATTGTATATGGTACGCGCGATGAGAAACGCGGCTACGTCAACTATGCCCCCAAGGCCTTCCATCCAAAGGCCAAAATAATTGGCGGCATCCTCGAAGAAGAATGCCGCCAACTAATGACTGATTTCTTTAAGTCTAAACGGTAAACCGTCTTTCGCCTTTCATGAAGGCCACGGCCGTTTCCTTACTTCACGAGAATCACCAGATACTTGGAAGTGCTCCAGAAAGTCTGGGGATTAGTGATGCGAAGCACATACTGGTCCTTCGAATCGCGTGTCAGCGTGTAGCTGCCACCGGGATGAGCGGTCAGCAATTCGGCCGACTTTGAGTACAGCTTGATTTCCTTGTCCACGCGGATATCAATCTTCGTGAAGTAGTTCTTGTTGAAGTTGCCCTGAAGCACCTTGCCCTTCACCAGGATGTTCTGGTCCTTCAGCTCGCGCTTCGTGCCAAATACATACCAAGCGGTGTTCAGCTGCTTGTCTTGCGTATTGATCACTTCGGTCTTCTGGCTGCTTTCCTGCTGCAGGTTCGATACGTCGGTATTCAGGTTGTTGATGGTCTCATCCAGCTGGGAGATGTGGATATCCTTCGAATCCAACTCAGCGCGCAACTGCTGCAGCTGCTGTTCCTTCTCTTCCATCTGGCTGGTTAGCGTCTCAATGGTCTTCTTCAGTTCGTCACCCTTGAAGCTGCTCTCTCTCAACTGCTGCTGCAACTTGTTGATGAGCTGCTTATTCTGCATCATGCGCTGAGAGATAAACTGGATGTTCTCACGGATCTGCTGAGCCTTGTCAGCACCCTCTCCTGCCTGAGCCACCGTCACGCGGTTTTCAGCCTCCGTAATCTGACGGAAACCTTCCTGAATGTCATTCAGGGTAGCCATCATGTCGTTGATTTCATTGTCCTTCTGGGCAATAATCTTTTGCAGAGAGTCAGCCTGGCTGATACTTGCCAGGTTCTGAGCTGGTTTCTCATTCTTACATGCCACCATTGCCAACAGGCACAGGGCCACAAAAAGTAATTTCTTCATAATTTCCTTTTTAATTAGATTATTTCGTTTTTACCTTATTCCTTTAACCTTCGTCTTTAGCCTTACGTCTTTCATCCTTCAAGTTTCGTCCTTCCACGACGATCACGAACTCACCTTTTGGCTCGCGCTCCTGAAAATGGGCTATCACCTCGGCAAGCGTGCCCCGCACACTCTCCTCGTGAACCTTCGATATCTCACGGCAGCAACTCACTTGACGATCCTCTCCAAAAAACTCCCTGAACTGTTGCAAGGTCTTCAACACCCTGTAGGGACTCTCGTAGAATACCATCGTGCGCTCCTCCGTGCTCAACTGCTCTAGGCGCGTCTGTCGTCCTTTCTTCTGCGGCAGGAAACCCTCAAAGCAGAAACGGTCGCAGGGCAGTCCGCTCGACACCAAAGCTGGCACAAAAGCCGTCGCTCCCGGTAATGTCTGTACTTCAACCCCTGCGGCCACCGCCTCACGAACCAGATAGAAGCCCGGGTCGCTGATACCTGGTGTTCCTGCATCGCTGATCAGCGCGATGGTCTGCCCAGCCTTCAGCCGTTCCACGATTCCGGCAGTCGTGCCATGCTCGTTGAACTTATGGTGCGACATCAGGTGGTTCTTGATATCGAAGTGCTTCAGCAGGATGCCGCTCGTACGCGTATCCTCAGCCAGCACCAGGTCGGCCTCTCGGAGCAATCGGATAGCACGCATGGTCATATCCTCCATGTTGCCCACAGGAGTTGGAATGATGTACAACATACCCATTACGAAGTACAAAAGTAAGGTATTTATTCTAACCAAGCAAAAAAAACGGTCATTTCTTTGCAATTTTTAAAACGTTTCCTTATCTTTGTGCGGAAAAATAAGTTCTTATGACAAATAATCTTGATGGGGAAATGCACCGCCCCGGCCGAATAGAAGTGGTGTGCGGCTCGATGTTCTCGGGCAAGACAGAAGAACTCATACGCCGACTCAGACGCGCCAAGTTTGCCCGGCAGCGCGTGGAAATCTTCAAGCCCAGCATCGACACCCGATACTCTGATGAGGAAGTGGTCAGCCACGACCAGAATGCCATCCTCTCCACACCCATCGACTCTTCGTCTAGCATTCTCCTGCTGGCAAGCGACATCGACGTGGTAGGTATTGACGAAGCCCAGTTCCTCGACGAAGGCCTTGTTCAGGTATGCAACGAGCTGGCCAATCGTGGCGTACGCGTCATCGTGGCCGGCCTCGATATGGATTACCGAGGCATTCCCTTCGGTCCCATACCAGCCCTCTGTGCCATTGCCGACGAAGTGACCAAGGTGCATGCCATCTGCGTCAAGTGCGGATCTCTGGCTTACGTCAGCCATCGCCTCGTGCAGAGCGACAAGCGTGTCCTCCTCGGTGAAACTCAGGAATACGAACCCCTCTGCCGTGAATGCTACCAAAAGGTGAGAGCAGAAGAAAGTTCACTTTCAACTGCCGAACCGCCTAAAGCATCGCCATCATGACGGCAATGCTATCAAAAGGCCATCCTTGCTGAAAAGCAGGAGTGAGTTTCAAGTTTCGGAACAAGCCCGCGCGGTAGCCAATTCTTCACTCTTCACTCATAACTCTTAACTTAAAAGATGTTCGAACAGAAAATCACATTCGACCGATTCATACGCTGGGCACTCATCGCCCTGCTCGTCTTTGGCGTGCTATACGCCATCAACTACCTCAGCACCGTGCTCCTTCCCTTCTTCGTTGCATGGTTCATAGCCTATCTGCTCTACCCCATCGTCAAGTTCGTGCAATACCGGCTCCACGTGCCCACCCGCGCGCTCAGCATCATCGTCACACTCATCTTCGTCATTGCCATCGTTGCAGGAGTTGTATGGCTCATCATACCACCCATGGTGGAGCAGTTCAGTAAGCTCGGTACCCTCATGACAGCCTATATCCACAAGACTGCCCATATCACCAGCATCCCCGAGACCATCCAGCAATGGATCAACGACAACGGCAAGGAGATACAGAAAATCGTGCAAAGCGAGGACTTTGCAAACGGCATCCGCGAAGCCCTTCCGCAAGTATTCAAGTTCATCGGACAGGGCTACAGCATCATCGTCAGCATCGTAGGTTCCCTGATTACCCTGCTTTATATGTTCTTCATCCTGCTCGACTACGAATTCCTCACCGAAAACTGGATACGCATCTTCCCCAAAAAGGCAAGACCTTTCTGGCATTCGCTGATGAACGACGTAGAGAAAGCCCTCAACAGCTACATCCGCGGACAAGGTCTCGTGGCTCTCTCCATGGGTATCCTCTTCTGCATCGGCTTCACCATCATCGACTTCCCCATGGCCATCGGCCTCGGCATACTTATCGGCATCATGGACATGGTGCCCTATCTCCACACCTTCGCCCTCATCCCGACCGTCTTCCTGGCTCTGCTCAAAGCCGTGGATACGGGGCAGAACTTCTGGATTATCCTCATCTCAGCCGTGGCCGTCTTCATTATTGTGCAGATTATCATCGACATGATCATCACTCCCAAGATCATGGGCAAGGCCATGGGCCTCAACCCCGCCATCCTGCTGCTCAGCCTCTCCATATGGGGAGCCCTGCTCGGATTCATCGGACTGATCATTGCGCTGCCCCTCACCACCCTCCTCATTGCCTACTACAAGCGCTATGTAACCAAGGAAGATGACGACGGGAACGCCTTTGACAGCGTCATCGAAGGCAAAGAAATCACCATAGCCGAGCCCCAAGAAGAACAAATTATTCAAAAAACTGAAGAATAATTTTGCAGTTTCGATTTTTAATCGTAACTTTGCACCCGCTTTTCCGAAGCAAACCGGAGATCCGCTAGCTCAGCTGGTAGAGCACAACACTTTTAATGTTGGGGTCTTGGGTTCGAGCCCCAAGCGGATCACCAAGAAACAGCAAGTAACGTAATGATTACTTGCTGTTTTTATATGATTAACAAACGACTAAACATCAGAAGCGTTGTTTCCACCCATTGGAAACAACGCTTCCACCCAATGGAAACCACCTTTCCACTCATTGGAAGCAACCTTTCCGCCCAGTGGAAAGAATGCTTGCAATGCCCACAACTTTATCCCCTGCCTTTAAACCTTATTTTTCAACCCTAAAAACGATTATTTTCCACCATTTTGCAACAAAAACAAAGGGTATTTCGGCTGTTGTCGCAAATAAGCGCGCTCGCCATCACAAAAGAAAACGGAAAGCCACAAAATGTTTGGAACATCATCATTTTACACCCTAACTTTGCAACGTCGAAAGGAACAAAACCTTCCCGGAGACAAAAAAGAATTAAATCATTAACAACAATATTAACAATTTTAAAAAAACATTATGAAAAAGACAGTTCTTTATTTCGCAGCCCTTATCTGCATGATGATGCAGACAGTTCCAACCTTCGCAAGTGACAGAGTGATTCCTGTAAATCAGCTACCTGCAGCAGCCAAGACATTTGTCCAGAAGACGTTCCCCAACCTAACTATCTCCAGCGCAGAGATCGACTTCGATGATTTCGGCAAGAAGAGCTATGAGGTGCGCCTAAACAATGGGTTCAAGTTAGAATTTGATGCCAACGGTACATGGGATCAGGTGGATTGCTACTACAAGCCGGTTCCTGCCGAGCTAGTTCCCACGGCTATCGCCAACTACGTGAAGACGCACTATGCTGGTTTGCAGATCGTGAAGATCGACAAGGAGCCCTACGGATTTGAAGTGGAGCTATCCAACGACCTAGACCTCAAGTTCAACAATCAGGGTATTCTAATTGATATCGATGATTAATAATCCATAAAGATAAAAAATGACTATTTGACTAAAAACAAACCCCGAAAATGAGCAGCCGCGACGGTTGCTCATTTTTTTTCATTATTAGGACAAAAGCGAAGAAAACACGGATAAAGCTTGCCAATTCGAAAAAGTATTTGTAATTTAGCGGCGGAAAACCATTACTCAACTTACAACTCATGAAAAGGATCCTATTCATTACATTTTTGCTGACAGCCTGCGTGATGAATGCGCTGGCACAAACTTCAAGGATATTCACACTTAATCTTACCGACGACGGAGGGGCTCAAATGGTAGCTTTCCTACCGGAGAGACCTACAGGTAGAGCCATCGTGGGCATTCCGGGCGGCGGCTATTCAATGCTCTCCAACAAGCACGAGGGCTACGACTGGGCGCCTTGGCTCAACGAGAGGGGTATCGCCTACTTCGTGGTAAACTACCGGTTGCCGAAGGGTGACCGAACGATTCCTGTGGGCGACGTGGAAAAGGGTTTCCGTACGGTGCGCGACTCAGCCCAAGTGTGGGGCATCAATCCCAGGGATGTGGGCATCATGGGATTCTCGGCTGGCGGCCATCTGGCATCGGTGATCTCCACGCACTCGGCCTTCGAGGTGAGGCCCGATTTCTCCATTCTGTTCTATCCGGTGATCTCGATGGACGAACGGGTGTCGCACGTGTGGTCGTGCCGCAATTTCTTGGGTGAAGACCAGAAGAACCCGAAGATGGTGCGCGACTTTTCTACACAACATGCCGTGAGGCGCCACCTGACACCTCCGGCCATCATCTTCTCGGCAAGCGACGACCGTGTGGTGCCGCTGGTGACAAACGGTCTGGAATACTACCGCGCCATGCGTAATGCGGGCAACGACTGTTCGCTATATGTCTATCCCACGGGTGGTCACGGATTCGGATGCGGACCGTGGTTCAAATATCACGACCAGATGCTGC
Source organism: uncultured Prevotellaceae bacterium (assembly GCA_900314655.1). Lineage (GTDB taxonomy): Bacteria > Bacteroidota > Bacteroidia > Bacteroidales > Bacteroidaceae > Prevotella. The sequence continues at coordinate 32,519 of OMWC01000033.1, forward strand.
TGGAGTTTGGCAACTGGCTGGACGCCCATCCTGCTCCACAGAAGGATGCCATCCGCGTGGCTTGTATCGGCAACAGCATCACCGACGGCCATGGCATCGAGATGGCTCCCGTGAACGGCTATCCCGCTCAGTTGCAACGGCTGTTGGGTGAGGGTTACTGGGTGAAGAACTTTGGTGTGAGCTCTCGCACGATGCTCAACAAGGGCGACTATCCATATATGAACGAAACGGCCTGGCGCGACGCGCTGGCTTTCAAGCCCGATATCGTGGTCATCAAACTGGGCACCAACGACTCTAAACCACAGAACTGGCAGCACGGTGCCGAATTTGAAAGCGACCTCAGGCAGATGATTACCACGCTCTGCCCCGACTTGGCCCAGAAGAAAGTGAAGAAAGGTAAGAAGGCAAAGAAGGCTGCCCAGTCACAGAAGCCGCAGATATTCATCTGCACACCAATTCCCGCCTTCAAATCCACTTGGGAGATCAACGACTCAGTCATCCAGAACGGCATCATCCCCATCCAGCAGAAAGTGGCCAAGGAATGCGGCCTGCAGGTAATTGACCTGCACACGCTATTCGCCAACGACGGTGACAAGATGCTCCCCGACGGTATCCACCCCAACGAGAAAGGCGCAGCCCGCATCGCCCAAATCGTAGCGGAAGCCCTCAAACATTAATCTTAAAACCTGAAACTTGGAACCTGAAACTTGAAACTATATGAAAAAATTCTTATTCGCATTGTTACTATGGGGAGCCGCGCTCACGGCATGGGCTCAAGGCTCAGCTGTGCTCGACCAAGTGAAAGCCGACCCTAGAAGATCGTATGGCAATGACTATCCTTATCCTCAACGCACGGTGGCACTGACCAAGGCCCCACGTGGTTACAAACCCTTCTACATCAGCCACTACGGCCGTCACGGGTCGCGCTACTATTGGAACAACCGACTCTACCGCGACCTCGACTCGCTGCTCACCAAAGCCCATGCACTCCATGTACTCACGCCTGAAGGAGAGGCTTTCCGCACGCGCTTCATGGCAGCCAAGGACGAACTGGCTGCATGCGTGAGCGAACTGAGTCAGCTGGGATGGGACCAGCATCAGTTCATCGCGCGTACCATGTATAATAGTTTCCCCGACGTGTTTCGCAAGGGCGGCGACGTACTGGCCATCTCATCGCTCTCAGGACGATGTGTACTGAGCATGGCCTCATTCTGTCAGGAACTGGTGCAATGCAACCCCAAGATTGAAATCCGCGAACAGTCATCGCGAACCACGCTCGACGGTGTAGTGCCCGACGACAATCAGAATCCGCATAAGCGCAAGTACCCCAAATCGAAACCCCGCTTCGAGGAGAACCGCGACAAGTTCCAGTTCCACGATACACTTCGCGACAAGGTGATTGCCCGCGTATTCACAAGCACCGAGGGTCTGCCGGGCAACATGCACTCAATAGCCAGTAACCTGATCAACCTCTACACCTCGCTGCCCAGCATCGGGCATGAGGGCATGATGGGCAACATCATCACCGACGAAGAGATGGTGGAACAGTGGGAAAACTCGAACCTGGGCTCCTATTCATGGGTGTTCGGACCACGCTATGAGACGATTCCCATCCTGCGTGACATTCTCAACAAGGCCGACAACGTGATTAACGGAACCACCCATCGGCTGGCAGACCTGCGCTTTGGACATGACTCCTATCTGGGACCGCTCACCGTGCTGCTGGGCATCAACGGAGCCGACCGCGATCCCGAAGATCCCTACGAGGTGAAAAACTGCTACCAGAACTGGCAGACAGGAAAGGCCGGCAACATCCAGTTGGTGTTCTACCGCGGAAAGAAGAAAGGGCAAGACATTCTGGTGAAATGTCTGCTCAACGGATGCGAAGCCTCGCTCCCCGTACCTACCGACAACTTCCCCTACTACAAATGGGAGGATTTCAAGAAGTTCTATACCGACCGTTGCGACCGCAACGACGGACAATAAACCGAAAAACCGACCCTAAGAAAGACTCCGGAACCGAGTTTTCAACAGTCAATGCGACAAATCCTGAGGGTGCACTCAAGATTTGTCGCATTATTATGAGGTGTGCGCAACAAGTGGAACGGAAAATGGCATGAAAATGATGGCAGCAGAAAGAACTACCATAACTTTGCACCAGAAAAGAAAACAAATAAAAAACAATAAAAATAAAAAAAGAAAGATTATGAAAAAGATTTTCATGCCCATGATGGTGTTAATGGTGATGGCAACAGCCATGAGTTTCACATCCTGTTCTTCAGATGTAGCCGATGCCGTATGCGACGGCCTAACAAAAGAACTGATTGACGAGCCTACCATTAGAGGCACCTGGAGTAACTATGTGGAAGAGAATACGGCTGAGCTCAACGTGAGATACCTACAACTGCACCGCTCAGGTGACAACAAGACCAGAGACTTCAGCATGGCCGAGGTGCAGAAGGGGAAGCGCTTCTTCAGTCATGGCGAATGGACCCTTTCTAAAGACTGCAAGAAACTGACTCTCCGCTTTACAAGCGGCAGCCGTGCTAACCGCACCGTCACCTGCGATATAATTGAGTCGAAATACGGTTTCCTCTCTATCCGCTTTGAAGGAAAGGTTTACCGTTTCAATGAAGTGAAGAGCGCAGAACTCGACAGTTACAGTAAATAATCAAACAATCACCTCCCAAGGAGGACTCACTTTCCGAAGAAGGCAAGAGGGACAAAAACCCTGCTTGCCTTCTTCTTTTGTCTTACAAAAAGGCGAAATGATGAAAAAAACAGTAAAAAGTTGCATTTATTAAAAAAAATGTGTATATTTGCACATCAATCTGAGTCAATCGCACTATCTGCTCTTCTGACAATACTAACAATAAATAACTTTCATCAAATTATTAACTATGCAAGACAAACAAATCAGAAGCAAAGGACTGATGCGGGCGCTGATTCTCGCATTGCTCCTGTTGAACAGCACCATGATGTTTGCACAAAACGCAGTAAGCGGTCAGGTGAAAGACCAGACCGGCGAACCGCTGATCGGTGTGAGCATTCTGGAGCAAGGTACTAACAACGGTACAGTGACTGACATCAACGGAAACTTCCGCCTGAACGTAGCTCAGGGCAAAACGCTGAACATCAGTTACATCGGCTACAAGACGCAGGCCGTGAGAGTGAGCGGCAACAGACTGAACGTGGTACTCGAGGAAGAGAACACGAACCTCAATGAGGTGGTCGTAGTAGGTTATGGTACCATGCGCCGTAAGGACGTGACCTCATCCATCACCACCGTGAAGGCCGAAGACCTGAACCGGGGCGTATTCACCGACCCAGCTTCTATGTTGCAGGGTAAGGTAGCCGGTCTGGTTGTTACTTCTTCAGGCGACCCCAACGGTTCTCCTTCAATCACACTTCGTGGTGCCTCTTCACTGCGTTCAGGTGCTATGTCGCCTTACTATGTAGTAGATGGTATTCCTGGTGTTGACATCTCGATGGTTGCCCCTGACGACATCGAGAGCATTGATGTGCTCCGCGATGCTACCGCTACCGCTATCTACGGTTCTAAGGCTGCCAACGGTGTGATTATCATCACCACCAAGAGCGGTGGCAAGACTGAGCGCACCAATGTAAGCTATAACGGTTATGTGGCTTTCGACAATGTTCTCAACACCCTCGACATGGCTTCTGCTAGTGATATCCGCGACTATGTAAAGAAGAACAACATCAACTACATGTACGATGGCAATGGCAATACAGATTGGCAGGATGAAGTGCTCCGTACAGGTGTCAGCCACAACCATAACGTAGGTATCAATGGTGGTTCTGACAAGACTAAGTACATGGCTTCTATCAACTATGCAAACCGTCAGGGTGTTGTTGTTGGTTCTGAGAACCAGCGGGCTAACCTCCGTTCTCTCATTTCCACAAAGGTTCTCAAGGATCGTCTTGACCTTTCTGTAGGTATCAACGGCATGACAGGTAAGTATGTCGGTGTTCCCATGTTCGACGAAGGTCGTTCAGTTCTTGACGCTATGAACTACTTCAACCCAACACATTCTATAACAGGTGCTGATGGCAACTGGACAAAGGGTGACGGTTCAAGCAACTACAACCCCCTCTCACTCATCAACGAGAACAAGTCACAGACTGAGTGGAAGCGTTTGCAGTTCATCGCTAAGGCTACAGCAAACATTTGCGAGGGCTTCACATGGAATGTAAATTTCTCTTACGATACGCACCAGCGTACATATAGCGGTTACGACTCACACAACTCTCAGATCATTGATAAGGATGGTACTACAAGCCCTGATTTTAATGGTGTAGCACATCGTAACACATACTTCGGTCACGCAACAACATTCGAAACATACGGCAACTACGACAAGACTTTCAATGGTGTTCATAAGCTTGGTGTCATGGTTGGTTACTCATGGGAAGAGAGGGTAAACAATGACGGTTTCGGTCTTCGCGTTAACAACTTCTTCGATGATTCAATCGGTTGGAACAACCTCACTTATGCCGGTGAAATGAAGAATGGCATGAAGTGGGTTGAGTCAGGTACTATCGAGACTATTCACAACATTTCATTCTATGGTCGTGTGGCTTATTCTTACAATGGTAAGTATATGGCTCAGGCAACTATGCGTCGTGACGGTTCTTCCGTGTTCGGTGATGGTCATCAGTGGGGTACATTCCCGTCACTTTCTTTGGCATGGAACATCACAGAGGAAGAATTCATGAAGAACCAGAACCTCTTCTCTAACTTGAAGCTTCGTGCCGGTTATGGTGTCTCTGGTAACGCTATGGGCTTCGGTGCTTATACAGCTGTTCCTACATACGGTTCAACAGGTGACGTTAAGGATGGTTATGTCATGCTGAACGCTACAAAATTGGCAAACCCCGATCTTAAGTGGGAGTCAACGGGTATGCTTAACATCGGTCTTGACTACGCATTCCTCAAGGGTCGTATCAACGGAACTATCGAGTTCTACAACAAGAAAACAAAGGATCTTATCTGGGATTATCCTGTATCTTCCTACATCTACCCATTCAACACAATTGCTGCTAACGTAGGTGAGATCACGAACAAGGGTGTTGAGTTCACAATCAACGCTACTCCTGTTCAGACCAAGAACCTGACTTGGAGTACAACTCTCAACCTCTCACACAACAAGAATGTTGTAGATAAGCTCTCTAACGAAACATACAAGACTTCTACATTCTCGCAGGGCGACCCAATGGTTGCCGGTGCTTCTGCTGGCGGTTGGACACAGCGTGTTATGGAAGGTCAGCCTCTCGGTACATTCTACACATACGAATGGGCAGGCTATAACGCAGATGGTATCTCTGAATACTACACACGTGACGAGAATGGTAACCGCGATGGTGGCACAACAACTGACCCAGAGTACAAGGATCGTACTATCACAGGTTGTGCGCAGCCTAAGTTGAACGTCGGTTGGAACAACACCGTTAACTATCCTAAATTCCGCAGCACTTTAGTTTAACTTTCTTTATAAGTACCTGAGCAACAAAAAGTTGCTCAGGATTTTGCCATGTCAGATTTTTCACTTACCT
>OMWC01000055.1 GCA_900314655.1 uncultured Prevotellaceae bacterium
CGAATTGAAACAGATTCTCAATCACTTGGGTAAGGATCGTTACACGGATCGTGATGGCTTTGATGCGCAGGGCGACCATGTGCGTCAGGCAGAGTATTATCGCCAGCGAAGGCTCACCTATAATGTTCAGTTGGATGGCAAACATACACCATCAGAAGCAGACAAACTTGATTGGAGCCTTGGCTATGCATACGCCAATCGTCATCTACCCAACCGTCGACGGTACAGCATGACGGAAGAAGAATGCTTCGTGATAGACAACCTGAACGACTTCAATCGTGAGACTTCCCAACTTGATGAGCACATTCTTTCGGCAGCTGCCAACTGGGAGCACGAATTTTCTTTCGGCTCGTTCACGCCCTCCCTCTTTGCCGGTGCGTATGCCGAGCATCGTCGTAGAGCTTATGAAACGCGTCAATGGACGTTGCAGTATGAGGGTGGGCAGTTGCCCGGGTCACTTAATGGTCGGGATACGGAGACGGGCCTGCCAATCATCTTGACCATGGACAATGGCGCGACAGGCTCACTAACCAATACGATAGGCATCAGTCAGTATGAACTCATCGACTGGAGCAACAACTATTCAGCTCGAAGCACACAGGGCAGCGGCTATGTGAGCGTGAAACTTCCCATCCGAAAGTTTGATGTATATGGTGGTGTTCGATTTGAGCATGTACGTACGGAACTAATCTCCAACACCCGTCGTCAGGAGCCATCGCCTCTTTCTACATTCTATGACTACAACGACCTCTTCGCATCGCTCAATCTTTCCTACCACCTTACTGACAAGCAGCAGGTGCGTCTGGCATACGGTCGCACGACCAACCGCCCTGAGTTTCGCGAACTATCTTCCAGTGTCTATTACGACTTCGACCTTGCCAGCAACGTGCAGGGCAATCACAATCTACTGCCCGCATATATTAATAACCTCGACCTCGGTTGGGAATGGTATCCTCATGCGGGTGAGGTGGTAAACCTCTTACTCTTCTATAAGCACTTCCGCAACCCTATCGAGTGGACGTATACCGTGGCAGGTGGCACTGACCTCGTATATTCCTATCTCAACGCTGAGGGAGCCGACAACTATGGCATCGAACTCGACATTCGTAAGCAGCTGGATTTCATGCGTCTGCCTTTCCTCTCTTTATCACTTAATGCCTCATGGATCAAGAGCAACGTAACTTTTCCTGAGGGAAGCAAAGAAGAATCGCGCCCGATGCAAGGACAGTCACCTTATTTGGTCAATGTTGGTCTTTTCTTCAACAGCAACCAAATCCCCAACAAAGCAAAGAGGACGCAAGGATGGACGGCTTCCATGCTCTACAATGTGATTGGCAAACGCCTGATTGGCGTAGGACGTAGTGTGGGAACTGGTACTACAGAGGTACGTGTGCCCGACAGTTACGAAATGCCTCGTCACCAGCTCGACTTCAACATAGCCAAGCGCCTCGGTCACTTTGATTTTCGTCTCTCCATTCGTGATCTTCTGGCACAAAAGGTACAACTCAAGCAGTTTGAAAAGACCCCACAGGGAGAAGTCGAACAGGTTACACGATCCTATCGCCCTGGACGAAACATACAATTATCCGCAAGTTTTCAGTTCTAAAAATCTTGCAGTATTACAATTTGGTTACGAAACAAAATCGTAGCATGATCGTAGCAGGGTAGAAACATCATGTGGATACCTTTGCAATGTAATTCGGAAAGGCCGAGTTGCATGACGTAATAACAAACAATATTAACAATGAAGAAGAAAGTTTTTCTTTCGGTGGCAATGATGGCCACCACGCTGGCAATGACCATGGTGTCATGCAGCAAAGACGATGACGTGAACAATGGTAATGAGATTCAAACTGACTATGTATGGGGTACGGATGGTAGTATCAAGACATGCGACCACCTCACTTTCACAGCAGACGGCAAGGATGACGCTAATGGAACCATTATCGGTAATGGTGATAAGGAATTTGTCTTTACAGGAAAGCAGACGCTGAAGAAAGGTGTCTATCTGATGAAGGGATGGATATACGTGGCAGATGGTGCCGAACTAACCATCGAACCAGGCACTGTTATCAAAGGAGAGAAGGCTTCTGCCGCTTCGCTTATTGTGGAGCCAGGTGGCAAACTCTACGCCAAGGGTACAGAGTCAGCTCCTATTGTCTTTACTTCAGCAGAGGCAAAGGGCAACCGTAAGCCTGGCGATTGGGGAGGATTAATCATCTGCGGACGCGGTACAAATAATAAAGGTGTGCTCGGTCAGCAGATAGAGGGTGGTCCTCGCACGAAGCACGGTGGCAACGATGCCAATGACAATAGTGGTATACTCTCATACGTTCGTGTAGAATTTGCAGGTTATCCTTTCCAGAAGGATAAGGAAATCAACGCTTTGACATTGGGCAGCGTAGGTGCTGGCACACAGATTGACCACGTGCAGGTAAGCTACACCAACGATGATTCTTTCGAGTGGTTTGGTGGTAATGTGAACTGCCGCTATCTCGTTGCCTACAATGGTTGGGATGATGAGTTTGATACGGACAACGGTTACAATGGTAAGGTACAGTATGCGCTCTCCATCCGCAACCCTCGCATTGCCGACACCTCGCAGTCAAATGGTTTTGAGAGCGATAACGATGCCGACGGTTCACTCACCGAGCCTTTTACTTCTGCCGTTTTCTCAAACGTGACCTTCATTGGTCCAATGGGACGTGATGGTTTTGAAAATACACCCGATTATATCAACGGTGGTAACGTCTTCCCACAGAATGGTTCCGCCCTCGGCAAGTTCCAAAGTGCCATGCAGATTCGTCGCAGCAGCCGACTGGCATGCTTCAACTCCGTGGCTGTCGGCTATCCTGTTGGCTTGATTGTGGATGCAGAAAAGGGTAACACACAGGAAGTGGCAAAGACTGGCAACCTGAAACTACAGAACATTTTCTTTGCCGGCATGGGCGTGACGGGTAGTGATGCTAACAAGCGCTACGAGGACAATCTCTACGATGCTGTGCAGAAGAGTGTGATTGATGCCAATCAAGAGTCCTACAGTAGCACCTTCTTCAAGTCGCAGACGGGCAACAAAGTATTCCAGGATATCGCTGACTTGATGCTCACCTCTGGCATCTATTCCGGTGTTCAGTACCTTCCCCAAAGCGGTTCGCCATTGCTCGGAGCTGCCAGCTTCACCGACGGTTTACTCTCTTCATGGTTCGAGAAAGTCAGCTACATCGGCGCCTTTGGAAACAACGACAACTGGCTCGGTGGCTGGACAGAGTTTGACCCACAGAATGCTGAGTACTAATCTGTTCAACGTAAAATATCATTTAGTTATGCGTGTATGGTCTTTCCTTTATGGAAATGAGCATACACCTTTATTCATTTATTTATGCTTATGCAAAACAAATCACAAAAGGAAATCATACTTGAAGAAAAAATTCAGAAACTGGTTGCGACATCGTGGAGCATTCGGACATAGACGACAATCTGTCTGTCCGCGTGATGAAGCAACTGTTGGAGAATGAAGAAATAAAGGCAATCCAGGATTATGCGAACACAGTGTCTATCACTCGCCTAGGACTGAACGATCATGGTCCTGTTCATATGCGTACCGTATGTTATAACGCCCTGAAGATGCTTCGTATACTGCATGATGCTGGTATGACTATCGGCAGGAAAGACCACGAACTCTACTCCGGTATTATTTCTTGCCAGATCATAACAGATATCCTGCAGAAGATTATTCCCGCACGTTGGTAGCACTCGACGACAGGATGAAGGCAGTTCTGTATTTTTTTGCTGCAAAAGTATTACAATCTTATTACGTAGCTGTTACATTCATATTACAAATCTGTTATAATCGCTTATGTAACCTATCTTTCATACAGATGAAATTTTTTTGTAATAAGCTCAGTTTACCTTTGTAATGTCAATCACTAACGGTTGGCTAAATCATTTATGGATATAGAAAAAGCAGAAAGAATTCAGAGAATCTTTAATTGGGTGAGATTTATCATCCTTGTGTTGTTTCTCACATTTATTTTCATTGGATTATCATAACTACCTTTTAATTAAAAATGAATACATTATTTTTTGGAATAGTAATATTCCTTATTGTGCTTGCGGTGTTTGACCTTGTGGTTGGCGTGAGCAATGACGCGGTTAACTTCCTGAACTCTGCCATCGGTGCCAAGGTGGCGAGGTACAGGACGGTGGTGACGGTGGCGGCAATCGGTGTGTTTGCTGGAGCAGCGCTGAGCAATGGCATGATGGACGTGGCACGACACGGCATCATGACACCGGCCTACTTCTCGTTCTATGACGTGATGTGTGTCTTCTTGGCGGTGATGGTGACAGACGTGGTGCTGCTCGATGTATTCAACACATTAGGTATGCCGACATCCACCACCGTCAGTCTGGTTTTTGAATTGCTCGGCGGCGCATTTGCCATCGCCTTAATACAGATATCGGGTGGCGCTACGACAGAAAGCGGCGTCCTGCTCACATTAGGTGATTTGCTCAATACGGAGAAAGCCATCTCGGTCATCCTCGGCATATTCCTGTCTGTAGCTATCGCATTCGTGCTCGGAACCATCGTACAATGGATAGCACGTGTCGTTTTCACCTTTACTTTTCGTGTAAACGGAAGGACAACGGACCAGTCTGGTAAGATGGGCGGCAGGCTCTCCTCGTCGTTGAAGATTGGCATCTTCGGTGGACTGTCGGTGACGGCCATCGTCTGGTTCCTGCTTATCAAAGGACTGAAGGGAAGTACACTGATGACTCCCGAGGTGAATGAGATGATTAGTCAGAACACATGGCTGATTATCGGCGGCGGCATGGCGGTGTTCTCAGTGCTGATGACGTTGCTGAGTGCCATGAAACTACCCGTACTGAAGTTTGTGGTGCTGCTGGGCACCTTTGCCCTGGCGATGGCGTTTGCTGGTAACGACCTTGTGAATTTCGTGGGTGTGCCGCTGACAGGCCTTGAAGCCTACCAGGACTACACTGCCAACGGCCATGGCGACGCGCAGGGCTTTATGATGCGGTCGCTGATGGAGAGTGCCCATACGCCTGCGCCCTATCTCATTGCGGCAGGCGTAGTGATGGTGCTTGCCCTCATTTTCTCGAAGAAGGCACAGAACGTAGTGAAAACGTCGGTAGATCTCTCCCGTCAGGACGGTGGTGACGAGATGTTTGGTTCAAGCGGTGTGGCACGGACATTGGTGCGCACATCGAGAAGCATGGCAAGCAGTCTAGCGATGGCTGTGCCTCCTTGTGTGTCGCGCTGGGTTGACTCGCGTTTCAATGCCGATGCAGCGGTGTTGAAGCCGGGAGCCGCTTTCGATGAAATTCGCGCCGCTGTCAATCTGGTACTTGCCGGTGCA
>OMWC01000005.1 GCA_900314655.1 uncultured Prevotellaceae bacterium
GGAACGGAGATCACCATCTGGACCAACCGCAACTTTGACAAGTTTGAGAGTTACAACGCCTCTCTGACAGCCTCGCCCAAGTTCGGTTTCTACAGTCCCACGCTGACCCTCAGTTACTGGCAGCAGAACTTCGATACCCAAGCATACGGCCTCGCCACGAAACGCAACGAACCTGAATGGCAGATAAACTTCCGCAACTGGTTTACTATCGACAAGACAACAAAGGCTATGCTCTATCTGCATTATTCCACCAGCCACGACTACGGCTTTAACCACTATGCCCATGAGTTTAACATCAACGCCCGAGTACAGAAGACCTTCCTCAACGGCAACCTCACCATAGCCCTCTTTGCCAACGACATCTTCCGAAATCTCCGTGAACGTTGGACGGGCTACTATCCCGTCACCACGATGGGCAAGGATGCCTATGTCTATACGCAGTACATCGGCGCATCCCTCACGTATAACTTCAACGCTACCCGAAGTAAGTACAAAGGTACGGGTGCTGGTAATGCGGAAAAGAACAGGCTCTAAAACATCCCAACTATGCAGAACAATTTCCATTACATAAATCTCTCTTGGGCCGTGGTGGGCATTTGTGAAAATGCTCGCCAGCCCCTCTTGTTTCATATCCCAGGCATCGACAAGGACGAGGCCGCAGCCGTAGAGCATTACGTCATCGGCTACATGGCCTTTTGGCACATCGCCTTTGTGGATGAGGACTGCCTCGTGCCCTGCAACGAAGACACGCTCCGCACCGAGGCCCGCCAGAAGATAGACCGCTACATCGCCGACCATCCGCCAGTCGAGACCTTTCCCCGCTTCTACCTCGTCCTGCTCCGTCAGCCGATAGCCCCGATGGAAGCCGACGGCATGAGCCGCGTGTATCAGATGTGAAATAGGTGAATGTCAGACAAATGTCAGGAAGAAAATTCGTTTGTCAGGCATAAATGGCAGTACCTTTGCACTCAAAAAAACATGAGACATCTTATGTTATTAAGTATGCTGACTGTTGGAATGATAGTTCAGGCACAAGAAGTAAAAGAGGGTGGTGCACTACAGGAAGTGACCATTCAAGGTTCTAAAATCGTACAACGGGTGGACGGGCAGACCATCTATCCCACACGCCAGCAGCTGGAGAGTTCCACGAATGGCTACTCGCTGTTGTCGAAACTGACGCTGCCCCATCTGCGAATTGACCCCGTGATGCATACCATTACGGCTCTTTCTAATCTCGGCAGCGTGCAAGTACGCATCAACAACATCGTTGCCTCAAAAGAGGACTTGCTCGCGCTTGACATAAAGGCCGTACAGCATATCGACTACATCGACAATCCAGGAGTCAGATATGGTGAGGGCATTGCCTACGTTGTCAACATCATCGTAAAGAAGCCAGTCAGCGGTTACGACATCGGTGCAGACCTGACGAATACGCTCACAGTTGTGAACGGTGATGAGACTGTCTTTGGGAAATTCAACTATGGAAAGAGCGAGTTAGGAGTGAACTACTCGCTGGGCTATCAAAACTTCAAGGGGACGGAATATGAAGAACAGGCTACATACGAACTGGAGTCAGGGGAGAAACGAAGCATTTTGCGTCAGCAATTAGATGGGCAAAACAAAAGTCTTAATCACAACATCCAACTCACCTATAGCCTGAGTGACTCCAACTATGTGTTCCAATCGAAACTCTCAGCCCGTCGCGACATTCAGCCCCACAGGTCGTGGACTAAGTTTGAGACCTACGAAGACCATTCCTCGTCCCGTACCTCATCGCCTGTGCTCGACCTCTATTTCCATCGCGACTTCCGCCGTCATCAGTCTTTGACGGCCAATGCCGTGGGAACATATATCAAGACCGACAGCCATGCAGAACATAACGAGGGTGGCAGTTATGCCTACAACGTGACAGGTAAGACCTATTCGCTCTGGACTGAGGCCATCTATGAGAACCGTCTGAAGCCCTTCACACTCTCCTTGGGTACTCAGTATGGGCAGAAATATATTAATAATGTGTATTCGGGTGATGCCAATGCTAACAATTCCATGCGTTCATCAATGCTTTATTTCTTCGGGCAGTTGAAAGGTCGTCTTGGCAAACTTGGCTATATGGGAGGACTGGGTGTGAGTACACGCTACTATCGGCAAGCAGAATGGAATGACCGTTTTCTGCTGTTCCGTCCTAAACTAACTGTTTCCTATCCGTTGGCCAGGAACTTGAAGGCGAAATATGACTTCGAGATATCGCAGCACGTATCGCAGATTGCACTCGTCAGCGACGTTTCTGTCAAACAGAATGCAATGGAAACGTTGGTGGGTAATCCAGAGATTACCCCCAATCGCGTTACTTCGCACGATCTCCGTCTGACCTACTCCACCCCAAGAATCATGAGCGAGTTGCAAGGCTATTGGCGACTGAATGCCCACTGCAACATGGAGAAATACACCCGCAGGGACGGACATTTCTATCAGACACAGACTAACGGACGGAGCAGCGAGAGGCATCAAGTATGCTTGAATGGCCGAGTCGTGACGGACGAAGGCGAAGCCAATGCCGATAACGAATGCAGCTTCTTCTTCATCCAGAGCTATAACCGCTGGGAGGCTATACCAGAGCGTTTGTCCGTCACCCTCTATGGAGGCATCTACCGCTTCTTCAATTTCACGGACGACTATCGCCATACCTATACCGCATTCAACGGTGGTGCCAGCGTCGAAGCCTATCTTGGCCGATGGACGCTGACTGCATACGCGGATAATGGCTGGAACTTCATGGAGGGCGAGCATCGTGGACATCAGGCCCCCGCATGGTATCTCACGGCTTCTTATCAGATGAAGAATATCACCCTATCCCTCTACGCCCAGCATCCCTTCTGTGCCCGTCCGCTTACCAATCAGACGGAGGTGCTTAGCCGCTATATCCACAAGGAAGTATCGCAGCATAGTCGTGACTTCGGCAATATGCTGACACTCAACCTTACATGGCATCTCTCGTCTGGTCGCAAATATCGTGACATTCAGCGTAGCATGAATCATCGGGATACGGAAACAGGAATCCTACAAAGCAAATGAGAAAGGCTATCTTCATATTCATTGCCATCATCCTCGTGGCTGCAAGCATCGACTGGATTCATTCTGGGATCACTTCAGTGCCTGTCCCCATGACCTACTCACCAAGTATGCCATTCCCCAGCGTCCGCACACTCTTCGTCTGCGTTTCACACCACTTTAAAATCCTTCACTGTTTGCTTCAACCAATTGGTTGACAGGTGGTTGCAGTGAATAGTTTGCAAAAAGAATGCTCACAGGGGTTCTGTTTCCCTGTGAGCATTGTCGTTCTCTATAATGGAGAAATTACACAACGATCTCTACAATAGTTTCTTCAACTCCTCAATGTCTGGTAGAGTCTTGCGTAACTCTTCAGGCATATCAGTAGTGGTTTTGTAGGTAGCTACTCCCATAGGCTTATTATAGTCACGGATGACAAACTCTACGAACTCACGATTTGCTTCTTTGCAGAGAACGATTCCTATTGCAGAGTTCTCATGTGGCTTCTTTACTTTGGCATCAAGTATAGAAAGGTATCCCATCAACTGGCCCAGATAGGAAGTCTTGAACTCGCCAGTCTTCAGCTCAACGACTACAAGCGCATTCAACTCGCGATTGAAGAACAGCAAGTCAGGGAAATGTTCTACGCCGTAAACTTCTAAGTGATACTGATTACCAACAAAAGTAAAATCACGCCCAAAGGTCATGATGAACTGTTTGACATTCTCCACAATTTGTTGTTCCACCACTCTCTCGTCTACATCAATAGCTTGACGCTCTCCAATCTGTTCTACATTGATAAAGTCTAGCAGATAAGAATCTTTGAACATCATTACAGCTTTGCGAGCCAATTCAGCTTGTGGAATTGTACTCTTGAAGTTACTGGGTATTGAGTCTCGATGATCATAGGCATTGGAGTTTATAAGCCGTATGACTTCCTTTTCAGTAAGGTTCTCTTCTGCAACACGATGTATATAATAATACTGAGCATCTAAATCTTTTACCCCTTCGATAATACGTATATGTTGTGTGAAAGGGACTCTAAAGAAGTCTTCAGCTGGAAAATTCTTGATTTCAGGAATTCGTATAGATTGGTAGATGTCTATTTCATGGTTTTGCAATTCGGCAATTGCGCTTGCCGATTTGTCAGATTCCATTTCGACAAGTACACTTGCCGAATTATTTTCGTCGGTCGTGACCGATGAATTTGGGTCAAGCATTTGCCAATTCTCGTAGAACTTCCGCATATTTTTCATACTTGACGCAGAATACCCTTTTAATCCTGGAAGTTCTTTTCGTAATATCTGGCTGATAGACTCCAAGGCTCCAGTGCCCCAAACTCCCTTGCGCGTGTTCTGAGACACAAACTTGCCAATGCCGAAATAGACTGCCAACTGTATGCGGTTCACACCTTTAGCTGCTTCGTACTGCCCCTGCAAGATTGCCGTTTTTATTATTTCAGCTGCAGGTCTGTATAACAAATTTCATTTTCTTCCATACTGCTATTCGTTTGTAAAGTTTATGCCTACAATCAAGATCGTCGAAATCATTGGCGTGATTCAAGGTTAGTATGTTTTTTGCGGATTTTGCCATTGAATTAGGTCGGAATGCTATTTGCTTCAACTATTTTGTCTTGGATTGTCAGGTTTTGAATACAAAGGTAATGAAAAATATTGTAACCGCAGCAAGATGAAGTAATAAAATTTGTGGAATTTGAGTACGAATAACAAAAGTCGGACTACAAACTAATTTACTTTGTTCCTCAAATAAGCATTATTCGGAGGTCAATTAGACTTTAATTGAAGTACAAACTAATTTACTTTGTAGTCGCTATGATTGACTATCCAAATGACATAGAAATACAAAGTCTAAATGTATCATTTACAAGACGTAACTCTATCATTTACGAAACGTAAGTGACACATTTACGAATGCACGATTGCAAGGCTCCCTCCCTAAACAGCACCCTCCCTAAGCAGGGAGGGCGGGGTGGGTCCCCCCCCCTTTTTTTAACCCTTCACCGTAACACCCTGTCATCAAACGAGTTACGCTGTACGGTGAAGTTTTTTTATTTGTTGCAACTCTTTAATAATACACTTCATACGTCCAGAAATGTATCATCAGTTAGCTCTCGAATCATTTATAGCGCAAATAATTTGGCTAATTGAGAATAAGTTAGTATTTTTGCTGTCAATAACCCATAAAATATTATTATGATGATGTTCAGAAATAATATAATAATTGGAATTCTACTGTTCCTATGTGCTTTGTCTGCCCAGAGCCAATCGAAGCGAGCTTTTTTAGTTGGCATCTCCAAATACACTTATCTCACTAAGTCATCTGATGATATTTGGTCAAATATTCATGGAGCTAATGATGTAGAGTTATTATCTTTAACGTTGAAGAAACAAAACTTTATTATCAAGAAAATAACAGATAAGGCAGCAACAGCAAAACAAATCAGAAAAGAACTGCCACGTTTTATTTCTTCCTGTCAACCAGGGGATATTGTTTATCTGCACTTTTCCTGTCATGGGCAGCCTGTGGAAGACTTAAACGGTGATGAGGATGATGGTTGGGATGAAGCAATCGTTCCATTTGATGCCTTAAAGGTTTACCAAAAGAAAAAATATACAGGCGAGAATCATATCATCGATGATGAATTAAATGGATATCTGCGCTCTCTTCGTACTAAAATAGGAGCAAAAGGATTTGTGTATGTAGTCATAGACGCTTGCCATGCCGGATCATCATATAGAGGCGAAGAA
This sequence comes from uncultured Prevotellaceae bacterium, assembly GCA_900314655.1. Lineage (GTDB taxonomy): Bacteria > Bacteroidota > Bacteroidia > Bacteroidales > Bacteroidaceae > Prevotella. The sequence goes on from OMWC01000005.1 coordinate 5,817, forward strand.
GAGGATGGCGTCATTATTCGTGGAACCAACCGTGGTTTTACTTCAACAGGAAAACGGTTCGCTCCAAGGCTTGACAAGCGAGGTAAGATAAGAGTGGAAAAATCACCTTCAATGGCCAATATCTGCATACTTGAAGCTTGTAGGCCTTATCAGGTCAATAGCGAAATAAAGGAGAATGGTAAATTCTATGGATCGCTGTCCTTTTACGTAGATAAGGTATTAAGGACAACGAAATTGGATAAAAAAATATCTTGGACAGAGAAGGTTGCTTCACTGATGAATAGAGATGCCCGGTTAGTTCGGCAAAACTTAGTCGTAGAATCCAGTCTATAATAATTAATTATGCTTAAAAGCTTACATAGGAATAAAGACGAGAAGGAAAAGAAACTCGAGAAATTTGCCAAAGAGCAATGGCAAAAGACGAGGTCTTTCTTAATTAGTCGCTATTCATTGTCAGAAGATGAATGTGCAGACGTATTCCAGGATTCGCTTGTCATATTATGGAGAAACATAAACGAGAATAAAGTCGATTCAAAGGATTTAGGTTTATCTAGTTCTACTTATTTCATGACAATCTGTCGAAACAAAACGATGGAACTACTAAGAAGCAAGAGCAAATATGTGACAACCCCGTACGAGATTAAACCCAGTAAAGATTTCCAAGTTTTTCAAGAAAACCAAGTTGAAAAGATTCTATCTTTAGAAGATGCCCATGAGAATATCCAAAAGGAGAAAGAAGCATTAGTAAGAGACATCGTAAAGAATCTCCCATCACCATGTAATGAATTGCTATGGGGGTACTATGGTGACGGTCACTCTATGAGAATGCTCGCAAAAATGTTTAACTATGCCAGCGAGAATGCGGTAAAAGTCACCAAACATCGTTGTTGTGAGAAATTCCGAGTAAGATACAGTGAAATGAGGAAATCGTTATTTTAAAACAAGGCACATTATGACTGATACAGAGAATAACATACAAGAAAAGGAACTTCAAAATGATGAGCAAATCAGTCGTTTCATGCAAGGACTTATGGAGGCTGACGAAGAAACTGCTTTCCTGGAAGAACTGAAGAACAATGAAGATTTGCGCAATCAGGCCATTGCACAAGCAAGACTTGTGAAAGGGATGAAACAGGTGGATGAAGAACTGAAAGATGCATTCCGACAGGCTGATAAGCAAACTATAAGTAGAATTGCTAATGAGGTTGTTGGCGGTAAGAAGAAATCTGCTCATTGGCTTGCTATTGCGGCATCTATAGTATTCATCGTCTTCGTTGGCTTCAAGTCATACGACTACTATGATACGACCAGTATTGGTAGGGAATATGCTAACACATTCCCTACATCAACGATTATAAGAGGTGAAGCAAATACAGATGTTGACACAGAACTTACTATGTTATTTAATAATGTAGCAGAGGGTAAAGATTTAGATAGCACCACTTCCCGACTCAAAACGTTATGGGAACTATCAAAACAGGATACCTATAATGACTATACCGATTATTCTCCATATATCGGGTGGAATCTTGCTGTTGGATATTTGCGTAATTATGAAAAAACTAAGGCACGTAGTGTTCTATCTGAAATGGAAACCATATATGATAATGAAACAATTACAGGAAAAAAAGTTAGAGAACTTATAAAGGCAATTGAATAGATTACCATGAGGCTTAGATTACTGTTTTTATTGATCGGATTATTATCATTAACACCATCATATTCGCAAAACGTCGAGTATGCTTCTGCTGATGAACTGATTCGTGACATTAAAAGTAGGAATTTTGAAAAGCCCATATCATATATGAGGCAGTATCTGGCTTCAGTAGAAAATGGTACTGAAGTGTTTCAAGATACTACATATATAGGCATGACAACCCTCTTAGCTTCAGCATATACTCAAAATAACCAAATACACGAGGCAGATACCTTGCTTGCACATGTCATTAATTACATGGAAAGAGCAGGAAAGAAGTCATCATTAGCATATTCTCTATTTGTTGCAAAAGGAGGTGTATTGAGTCTGTTGCACAATTACGATTTAGCTTCAGTTTACTTAAAATTAGCCCTTGAAATGGTAAATGAACAAGAAGGGGAAAAAGAGAACTACTCTGTTATTCTGAGTATGTTGGCTGTATGCTATATGGATATGAATGATTTAGAAGGAGCACGAAAAGAAATAGAAGAATCAATTGCCATCATTGACCAATCCACATCAAAGTTTTCTAAATCAAACAAAATTGCCGTTTATCAAAAAGCAGGAGCAATCTATAATGAATTGGGACTCTTTGATAAAACAGAATACTTCACCAAGAAAGCTTATGATTTATCTATAGGAAATGATTTATATGTTTCCGAATTTATAAATGCTGCAAATAATCTTGCCATTTTCTATTTAAACAAAGGACGATATGCTGAGGCATTGAAGGTTTTACATCAAATGGAAAAGAAACCTTTGTCAGAGATAGAAAGAAGTAATGTTTATAATAGCATCTTTCTTGCCAATTATTATTTGGACAATGAAGAGGAAACTGTTAAATATGCAGACCTCTGTAGTAATAGTTTGAAAGTTATTTCTTCAGAACTGAATGCATCATTCCCAGGTATGACTACAGACAATATTTGGGAAAAGAATGCAATGCAGTTAAAGGTTAATATGGGAATTTTGGACAAATTTCATCATAACGCTAAAGCAGTTGAAATGTGTTATGATAATTGTCTGTTCATTAAAAACCTTGCTTACGATGATATGGAAAAATTGCGGCAAGCATCACAAACTGATAGTACTATTAACAACTTGTTTTCAGAAATCAGGATTTTAAAATCAGAAAGATTTGCAGGCAACCATAACGTATATAAATTGTTAGAGGAAAAAGAGAAACTATTAAAAGAGGCTTTGTTAGAAAAAACCAATAATAGTATATCGATTCCTACATGGCGAGATATAAAGCAGTCATTAAAGCATAATGAATGTGCAATAGAGTTTATACAATATGTAGGTTTTGAAAGGGCAAATACAGAAACAAAAGAACTCAAATATGCTGCACTCATACTAACACCAGAGATTGATAGCCCCATCTTCATTGAACTATGTACATTCAAGCAACTGCATAATGTTATATTAAACGCATTGATAGAACAAGAGATTGGCTTAAACGGATTGTATGTTCAGGGGGAGAAGCAAATTCTATATGACTTGATTTGGAAACAAATAGATGCCTATGTAAAAAACTCTAAGTCGGTTTACATTTCTCCAATTTTAGATATCCAAGGTGTCAATTTGGGCTTTATCCCTTGCCCTGATGGGAGTTATTTGAATGATAAGTATGATATTAGGATCGTAACATCCACAGCCAAGGTTTGTAAGCAAGAAAGGACTCGATTATCTGATGCGTATGTTTATGGTGGGATTGAGTATACCAAAGGGAACCGTAATTCGAACCAATTGTCTTATAGAAGCATAGTAATTAACGAATTGTGCGATTCTACACGGAAAGGTTTTGGTTTTCTGCGAGCATCTGGGTATGAAGCTGATCAGATTGCAAATGCCCTTCAAGAAAAAAGTATTGAGACAAATCTTATAAAAGGGTCTGCCGCAGATGAAGTTTCATTTAGAAAGATGGATGGGAATTCTCCATCTATTATTCATTTATCTACACATGGTTTCTACCTTGTAGGTTTTGATAAATATTCTGAGTATTTTGACAAACTTTTACCCTATTCCATCAAAGATAATTCGATGCTCTTGTCTGGCATACTATTGGCAGATGCTAACTCAGCATTAAGACAACCTAACGAAAAGACACCGCTTAATGACGGAGTAATAACGGCAGAAGAAATAGCAATGTTAGATTTAAGAAATACAGAACTCGTAGTTTTATCTGCTTGCGAAACAGCTATTGGTGTAAATATGCAAGAGGGGTTTGGAGGTCTTGTGAGAGCATTCAAAAATGCTGGAGTGAAAAGCGTTTTGGCAAGTTTGTGGCAAGTACCTGATGATGCAACCGCAAAACTTATGATTTCTTTTTATAAGATATGGTTGTCTGGAACCGAGATGCATTTGGCTTTGAAAATGGCCCAAAAAGAAATTTCAAAGCTATATCCTGATCCATATTACTGGGCATCGTTTATCTTTCTGGATTGAAACATTTATATTTTGAAATAAAGATGAGTCGTTAACCTTCTGCCTTTTATAGTCATAAAGGGTAGATAACATCATTATTTAATCACTTTCAAATATCCTGATTATAAGGTTACAAATACTTGTACTAAGGGCAGTCTGTTGAGAAACACGCTGCTTAAAAAAATTTTTTGTAACCCTGTTAACCTTTAACATCTTCCAATCATTAAAGGTAGATACAATCATTAATAACATTATTAAAATTCAAAATTATGGAATCATTATTTTTCTTAGTTATTGCAGTATCGTTGGCATACGCAGTAGGTTGCTGGGGTAGAACCCGCAAGATTGGTTTTGGACTCGCTTTTGTCCTTTCATTGGTTAATTTGCTCGTTGGCATTATTGCCGTAGCCTGTTCAAAGAAACTTGAAACAAATAATGATAAGGAGGAATAAGACATGAAAACAGCGGGTTGGATATTCATCGTAATTGGTGTATTGGCATTCTTAGGTGCTGTATCTAAAGGTAACAGTGTGTTTGGACCTTTATTCTGGATAGGATTAGGTGGAACATTAATCTATCTGAAAAGAGAGAAGGAAGAAACAAGTAATGAGAAAAAGGTGGTTGTTACACCCAAACCTGAACCTCACGATACCCCTCAGGTAAAAGAAGATAAGCCTGTTCAGAATTATCAGGAGCAAAATGCACCTGTAACTTTTGAACAGAAGGAGGCTGCACTCTGCCTGATAGCATTCTTTGCTGGATATAATGATGACCTTTCTACTAATGGTGATGCATATAAACTCTCATATCAGTCTGCCATATTCTTTGGAATTGGAAATTACGAAGAAACACTAACACAAGCTCTTCCCAAATATCAAGATGCAGATAAACTGATAGATATGGTTTTAACTATCAAAGAAAGGAGATCAAAAGAGTTCATTCTTCTTACCTGTTATGATCTTTCCAAGATATCGGGGAAGCCGGAAGCGTATGAGTTTTTATACAACATAGCTGATGAGATGGGCTATAATAAAGAGAAATTTCACAAACTAATTGACCTTTACAATTAGCAGCCTTGTATTGGAAGCCAAAAGAAAACAACATCTGTCTTATTACTGAAGAGATGATTTGTTTCACGACAAATCATCTCTTTATTGTTAAATTTTGTAAACTTTTCTTGTGATGATGTAACCTTCTTGCAGATTCTGTCATAAAGGATAGAAACAAATAAACCAGAAATTATATGAAAAGTTTAAACATTCAATTCGACAAGAACAACATCGAACAGCAGAAAGCATTCGAATTAGTTGCAAACACCAACACATGCTTATTCATCACAGGTAAGGCAGGTACTGGTAAAACTACATTCATCAAGCGCATTCGCCAAGAAGTCAAAAAGAACTTTCTGCTTTTGGCACCCACAGGTATTGCTGCCATTGCAGCTGGTGGGCAGACAATGCACTCGTTCTTTGGATTCCCTTTGCAGGCAATGGGACCGCATACACACTTAGACGTATTACCAGATAAGAAAATGATTCTAAACCAAATAGATACAATTATCATTGACGAAGCATCTATGGTGAGAAGTGATATGGTTGATGGCATGGATCGATACTTGAGAAAGGCTTTTAAGACAAACATGGCCTTTGGTGGGAAACAGGTAGTATTCGTAGGCGATCTGTTTCAGCTCCCTCCTGTAGTCAAGCCGGGTTCTGCCGATGCAGAAATGCTTTGCGACCTTTATGGCCCTGGCACTCCGTTCTTCTACAAGGCTTTCGTGTTGAAACGAATGAATCTGCCTAAAATTGAGTTCCAAAAAATTTATCGCCAAAGCGATATGGAATTCATTACCATTCTGAATAAGATGCGCAATGGTGATATAACATCTGAAGATCTCGCTCTTCTAAACGAACATGTTGGCGCAGAGGAAAACAACAATGATTTTTCCGTAACACTGACCTCATTTAACTTTATGGCAGAAAAGATCAACGAGAAAAAACTGAATGAAATAAAGGAGGAGGAATACTTATATCAAGCTGAGATTAAGGATGATTTCAAGAAGAACGATGCCCCTGTTCCTGACGTTCTCAGACTGAAAGTTGGCGCACAGGTAATCTTCTGTCGCAACAATCCAAATTATGGTTATATGAATGGAACCATAGCAAAGATTACCGCTTTAGAGGAAGGCAAGATTATCGCAAAGCTTGAAAGCGGTGCTGAGATTGAGGTCGGCAAAGTCAGCTGGGAAAACATTCAGAGTCAATACAACCGTGATACTCGCAAAATGGAGTCTAAGGTAGTTGGTTCTTTCACCCAATACCCTATTAAGTTGGCTTGGGCTATCACCATTCACAAGTCACAAGGCATGACTTTCGACCGCATGCATTTCGATCTCTCAAGAGGCACATTCCAGGATGGACAGGCTTATGTGGCCATCAGCCGTATGAGATCGCTTGATGGATTGACGTTGAGCCATCGCATTATGCCACATCACATCAAGCAGAATTCTGAAGTTCGAGCATTTGCCAATTCATTCAACGACGCTGCCATGATTGATGACGAACTGGAGATTGGCAAGATGGTGTATAAACATATGGCAAAGAAAGAATATGATTTGGCTGCTAAGGTATGTCTGAAACAGGTTATCGCAAAGGCAAAGCGCAATGATTTGAGAAACGCCGCTCTAATCGCCAAAAAGATGTTCGACATCATGCTTGACGACAAATGTTTGATGGGGATAACCGCCAACGTCGATCTGCTAAAAGATTGCAGCATGACCAGTAACTTTCTCAATGCTGTTTTCTGTTTGTACGGCAATCGTTACGAGGAAGCCATTGGCTATTCAAATATGGTGCTGAGCAGAAAGAATTGCTTGGAAGCTATGTTTATCAAAGGACGTGCACTGTTCGAGCTGGGGCAATACGATGAGGCATTCGATATGACTTATCTTATTACTAGCATTTCTAAAGAGGCAGAAGAGAAGAAGGCCATCGATAAAAAACTTCTACTTTTTGAGGCTAGGGTTAACGATAGCATTGGCAATCCGAATATTTCTATTTGCAAGCAACTGATAGATATCTGTCCTGAATGTTTGGATGCCTATTGTCTTTTGAGGAAAGATGTGGTCAATAAATATAGTAAGACTTTAGAAGTTTCTGAAGATGAAGAAGATACAGGTTTAGTAGTTTCATTTAACGACCCTTCTGTAACTGAAACCAAATTTAGGAAAATGCTTACTAAGGTAAACCCTTCCAATAAAGGATATATCAAACTCAGAAGAAGAATCAGTAGAATTGCTGTGTAATATCAGATAAGTCAAAATGGGTGGAAAAGATATATTGAACATCATAAGTACAGCAATTATAGCATTAGTTACACCGTTTCTCCTAATGCTGATTGTATTTCCTGTTGGTCAAATGTATCTTCCTAATGAAAACATTGTCCTTACACCTGGTATTAGAATGGTCTGTACTTCGATAATGGCTATAATTGACTATGCAATAGTATATATGTTTATAAAAGATGTATTAATTCAAAAAGGTATTATAATTCATTTGTTTTTTTTCTTTCTAATATTTATGTGGAGTATTTTGGTTGGAATAATATGGTATTTACTTATATAAAATGATAGTGCGAAAGTCGGATGTAAATTTCTGAACGGGGTTCCCCGTTCACATAAGTGAAAAACTTACGAATGCCCCCATTCGCAAAGCACCCTCCCTAAGCAGGGTGGGCGGGGTGGGTCCCCCCCCCTTTTTTTTACCCTTCACCGTAACACCCTGTCATCAAACGAGTTATGCCGTACGGTGAAGTTTTTTTGTTTCCTGAAACACTTTGAAAATACCACTTCCATACATCCAAGAATGTATCATCATTCAGTTCTCAGAACATTTATAGCAAAAAAATTTTGGCCATTTGGAAATATGTTTGCACTTTTGAGCCAAATGTAACCATAACGTAATCACACTGTCAGCGCTGTTACCACTGATTATATGTAATTTTGCACCCATGAAATTAATGGAATTGCCCCTTTGGGCCTGGATTGTTTTCTATGTGTTAGTGTTGCTCATGCTCGTGGCCGACCTGAAGATGTTCGGCAAGAAAGGACAGCATGAGGTGCTCTCATTCTTCGCGACTACTATTTGGACGAAGCAGACTGAAAAGTTGGACTAAATAGAAAACCGTTTAATAGAAATATACGGCGTAGTCCTTGATGCTTCCGGGAGCGCCTTGCTCTGCGCGGGGGAGATACTCAAGAGCGGTGACGGTCTGCTCGCTGCCCAGGTCGATGACAAGCAGATGGGGCATTGCGGCCGAGCGCTCTGTCTGCCAATAAGTACTTTCCTGAAGGTCGAACACTTTGTCGCCCGTGTGATTGCCGTCATCGTTCTCGCTGTCGGCATACTTCGTGGACCAAGGCTCGCGCGAAAGCCGCTTGCCATCGGTGCCCTGCAGATAGATTTCGGCAATGGCTGCCTGCGGTTTGCCGTCGTGGGTTGAGAGACATTGAATGGCCAGATAGCGGCCTTTCTGGGGAGAAGCGAAGCGGATGGTCTGCCAGCCATTGCCACTCGGCAGCTGTCCTTTGGCTGCGGGCGTACTGCTGTTCAGGTCGGGCTTGTCGCCGATGTTGTTGTGCTTGTTGCTCTTTTCCAGTTGCAGTTTGTTGAGTTCGGGCTTGTCTTGTCCCCATACGACGGGGTCTTTCGGCCCCAGAATGTCGAGGACGATGATTTCATTCTTGCCCTTTTTCAGCCAGCAACCGGGCACGTAGAGCGTCTGCTGCGGACCGATGCTCCAGATACGTCCCATGGCATGACCGTTCACCCATACTTGTCCCTTGCCCCATGTCTCGAAGTTCAAGAAGGTATCGCCCACCTTTTTCAGGGTAAACTCGCCTTTGTAGTAACCGCCATCACTGAAAATAGTCTCGCGATACTTCATGTCATCGTGTCCCTGGCTCATCGCTTTCTTGATGGCTTCGTAGTCATCGCTCATGGTGATGATGCTCCAGTTCTTGAGGTTCCAGGTCATTTCATGGCCATCAATCTCAGCCTGCAGGAGCACTTCCTTGGTGATGCCCTTGAAGTCCTTGATGGCCCGTCCGAAATTGATGCGTCCCATGGCTTCCACCAGAATGTTGAGTGCCTGTCCTTTCTTTACGGGTGGCAACACGATGGACTTTTCGTTCTTCACGCGGTCGATCTTTCCGATATACTTCCCGCCCAGATAGACCAGGGCAAAGTCGTGACAGTCGTTGAGGGTCAGCACGCTCTTCTCCGTCACTTCCGGTAGCGTCGTGGTATATTCTATCATACCCCATCCGCAGTCCATGTCTTCCATCGTGAGCACATCGCGGCTCTGGCGCTGAGCCGTCTGATAGTCGCTGATGCGCATCACCTTTTCCAGGGAGAACTTCGGAATGGTGATAATCGGTGCGGCAGGCTTGGGAATACTGGGCAAGACCCCCCTCCGACTCCCCCGAGGGGGAGAGTTTGTGTCGGCGTATTTCTGCATCATCTCGCGGAGTTCGTAGTATTTCGGTGTGGGCTGTCCGTATTCGTTGATGGGGGCGTCGTAGTCGTAGGAAGTCACGTCGGGGGCAAATCCCGGACTGTTGGCTCCTGCCCAATGGCCGAACGATGTGCCGCCGTGGGTCATATAGAGTGAGAAGGAGATGTTCTTGGAAAGCATTTCGTCCATGCCGTCCACCATGGCCTTGGCGGGACGCGTCTCATGGCGGGCTCCCCATTTGTCGAACCATCCGCTCCAGAACTCAGAGCACATCAGCGGAGCATTGGGACGCAACTGCTTCAGGCGCTCGAACTGCTTGTCGATGTTGGCTCCGGTGCCAAAGTTCATGGTCCATATCAGGTCGTCGAGTCCGTTCTTCGTAAAGTTACTGGCCCAGTCGCACTGGAAGAAAAGCAACCCACCCTCAGTCCCTCCCGAGGGGAGGGAGGCTTGATTACTCTTGCCGTTTAAGATATTTTTCCCTTGGGGAGAGAATGCTTCACGGACGATGTCGCGGATTTCCGAGATGTAGGCCTTGTCCTCACCATACGAACCGTATTCGTTTTCCACCTGCACCATGATGATGGGGCCGCCGCGCTGGATGGTCAGCGGTGCAAGTTGTTCGCCCACTTTCTGTTCGAAGATTCTTACACGCTCCATGAAATAGGGATCCTGCTCGCGCAAACGGATGTCCTTCTTCTTGAGCAGCCACCATGGCAGTCCGCCCATTTCCCACTCGGCGCAGACGTATGGACCGGGGCGCACGATGACGTACATGCCGTTTTTCTGTGCCAGACGGCAGAATTCTGCCACGTCGTTTTGGCCTGTGAAATCGAATTTTCCCTCCGCCTGTTCATGGATGTTCCAGAAAATGTAGATACACACGGCATTCATGCCCAGCGCCTTGCACATCTTGATGCGGTGGTCCCAATAGGGGCGTGGGATGCGCGGATAGTGGATTTCGGCAGCCTTCACCACGAATGGCTTGCCGTCGAGCAGGAAGGTCTTGTCGCCTGTGGTGAAGGTATGTGTGGATGGTTGGTGGCTCCTGGCCTGAAGGCTCAGTGAGGCCATCAATAAAAGGAATAATGTCAGTCTTTTTTTCATGTCGTCAAATGAATAATTTACCATTTATCTTTTGTCTGTATGGTGTCAGCCCAGCGGTGATCCTTGGGGAAAGGCTGCCCGCCCCATGCCTTCACCTGTGTCCACGGCTCTGCTGCATCCGTCCAGAAGGGATGGTCGGCAGGCAGGCCGAGCGGCATGAAGGCCAGCGTGGTCATATAGAGCGAACCGTTGTTGGTGTACCAGTCGGCCGTCTCGGGCTGGCTGCCGCAGAAGCCGATAGTCAGGTAACCGCCCTCGTTGAAATTCTGCTGCCCGTCGAACATACGGTGCATCACCTTGGTGAGCGCGGCGCGCACCTGTCCGTTATGCAACTCCTTGGGCAGCGTGCCGTACCATGCCATCAGGGCCAGCGGCTGCAGCGCGGCCAACCGGTAGGGGATGCTGCGCCCGAAGACGGGGAAAGTGCCTTCCGGCGAGATGAACCGCTCCAGGATGATGGCCATCTTCTGGGCGCGGGGCAGTGCCCGGTCGTAATACTTCTTATAGTCAATGCGTGTGTTCATCCTGGCATCCTGCATGGCCTGCAGTGTCTCCAGATACATGGCATGGAACACGTAGCTGCTGTAGTAGTCGAAGGCAAACACAGGCCCGTCGGCATACCAGCCGTCGCCCACATACCATTCTTCCACCTTGCGGCAGGCCGTGTTCACCCGGAACTCGTCGCAGGCCGCACGCCCGGCGGCCTTGGCGAGGAAACTCTCGATGACGGAGGAGAAAAGAAACCAGTTGGTGTAGGGCGGGTCTATCGTGCGCATTCCCTGAAACTCCTTGACGTAACGCTGCTTGGTCGTGCTGTCGAGCGGCATCCACAAGGCATCGTAACCACGGAGGAACGACTCCGCTATGTAGGCGGCGTCCACCAGATTCTGGCCTCCTATGCCCCAGCACAGATAGTCGGGACTGTCAGGATCCACTGCATTCTTGTACGACTGCAAGGCCCACTGGCGCAGTTGCCTGCGCTGGCGGCCTTCCGCCGTGTCATCGTCGGGCAGCGACAGCCAGGGCGCGATGCCGGCCATCAGTCGACCGAAGGTCTCCATGTAGGCCACTTTGCGGTTTCGGTTGTCGAACGATGGACTAAACTCCATCTGCATGTTCTTCTGCAGTTCTCCCTTGCTCATGTTCTCCAGCACGGGTCGTGCCATCTTATCGGCCAGTTCACACCAATATTCGCGATCGGTCTGTACAGCCTTCTTGGCTTTCTTGGCCCCGGCTGAAAGGGGCAGCATCATGAAAAGGGAAAGTAGCATGATGCATCTCAGCAGTTTCCTTGCGGTCATTGTTTGCATATTCTATTTTTTAAAGTACGAGGTTGGAATTTTGAATTACGAAGTTGAGGTTTGATGTATGAAGTTGGAATTTGGAATTACGATGTGTCGCCTCTGGCGAGGTTGAAGGTTTAAGTACGAGGTTTGAAGTACGAGGTTGGAATTTGGAAGTACGAAGTTATTTCGCCCTTCATCTTTCAACCTTCATCCTTCATCCATCACCCTCGCCGAAGGCGATACATCGTCCTTCGTCCTTCGTCCTTCGTACATCCTACTTCTTTCTCAGGTAGCGTTCATATTCGCAGGCGGCCAGCAGAAAAGCCCCTACGCCAAAGTTGGCCTCGCTGTTGGCATCGACCGTCTGTCCCGGAATGGCCCGTTCGCCGATGGGTTGCACATAGCCCACCTTGCCGCTCTTCTGCAGGGCTGTTTCAGTGAGGTATTTCCATGCCCGCTCGATGACCGGGGCAAACTCTTTCCTATCCAGACGTCCGTGATTGACTCCCCACAGCAGTCCGTAGCAGAAGAAAGCCGTTCCGCTGGTCTCGGGGCCCGGTGCGTGATTGGGGTCGAGCATGGAGCGCGTCCAGTAACCCTGTGGCTGCTGACATTTGGCCACGGCACGGGCCAACCGCGTGAACTTATGCACGAAGAACGGCTGGCGGATGTAGCTCTCGGGCATATCCTGCAGCACCTTAGCCAGACCGGCCAACACCCATCCGTCGCCTCGCGCCCAGAAGTCCTTCTTGCTGTTGGCTGATTTGTGCTTGGGATAGACATACTTGCCGTCGCGGAAGTAGAGTCCCGTTTCCTGGTCGAGCATGATGCTATCGCTATAGAGCAGGTTCTCGTAGAGCTTGTCAAGGTATTTCTCGTCGCCCGTGAGCCGGTACATCTTGGTCATCACCGGCATCACCATGTAGAGCGCATCAGCCCACCACCAATAGTCGTTAGCCTTGGAGTCGGCCTCATAGCCCATCACCTCCATGGCTCTTTTGATTTTTGACTCATCACCTAACAATACATAAAGGTCGATATACGTCTGGAAACAGATCTGCCAGTCCCCGAAGAGCACGTAGTCTTGCCCCTCGCCGTAGCGCTTGTATTTCCACTTGGCGGGATCTGCCTCCGTGGCACCCATCCACTGGTTGTGCTCAGCCCATCGGATGCTGTAGTCGAGCATCTGCTCGTCCTTCAGCAGCTTATAGACTTCCATGTTTCCCGTGTGATAGGCGGCATTATCCCAGAAAGACCTCACCTCAGCCTTGTTGTTCTGTTGCCAGTAGGTGTTTACTCTCCTGACCAATTCTCTCACCTCGTTCGTTTTCCATGTCTTGGCCTGCAGTCCGAATGCGGCGAGCAGGGCGAGCATCAGCAGCATCTTTTTCATACCTCGTAGCGTTTTCGTGAGTTTTTAAGTTTGTTAGTTAAAATAGGGTAGCCTATATATTATAAACTGAACTACAGTCATTTTATTACAATGATGTTGTCCAATCTAGTGATTTCTCTCCTTAATACTATGCTGATTCCAAATATTTTATTATTTTTGTGCCGTAAAAAAACAAACTACGTATGAAAAAGAGTGTTAGGTGTTGGGTGATTGGTGTTGGGTGTTGGCTGATGGCGGTTGGTGCTTTTGGCCAAACGCCTTCGGCGCTGAACAGGAAGGAGTTTGCCAAGCATTGGGTGGTGGAGTCGGAATCGGCTGACTATCGGGTGACGTTCCGGGGCGATACGGCTGACATCGTCTCGCCAAAGGGACTGACGCTCTGGCGAAAGGAGAAGATGAAGGGGCGTGTCACGATAGAATATGATGCCTGCGTGGTGGTGGAGGAAAGTAGCAATGAACCCACCAACCGGCTGAGCGACCTGAACTGCTTCTGGATGGCCAGTGACCCGAAATATCCCGACGATATCTTCCGCAGGATGAAGGAGCGCGGCGGCGTGTTCCTGAACAGCTATGCCCTGCGGCTCTACTATATGGGCTACGGCGGCAATCATAACTCGACCACGCGTTTCCGCCGATACGACGGCAATGAGGCTGCCATCAGCGACGCGGCAAAGCGTCCGGCCATCCTTCGGGAATATACCGACGAGGCGCATCTGCTGAAACCGAACCATTGGTATCATATCAGGCTGACGAGCGACGGTCATCGGGTGGCTTACTATATTGACGGAAAACGGCTGGTGGATTTCCGCGATGCGGAGCCTTACAGAGAGGGATGGTTCGGATTCCGCACCACGTTGTCGCATACGCGCATCACGAATTTCAGCTATCGTTGCGAATCCTTGCAGCAGCAGAAAGCTCCGTTGCATTGGGTGGAAGACTCATCTCAGGCTCCCCAGGGAGGGAGGGCTGTGCCCGTAACTTTCGGCGTTCCCTTCGATGAAGGGGAAGTGACGGAAGGAACGGTGATGGCGCTGACGGATGCTTCGGGAAAGTCGGTGCCAACGGATACCTGGCCTTTGGCTTACTGGCCCGACGGGTCGGTGAAATGGCTTGGGGCGGCGGCGACCCCCATTCGGCTCTCCCGTGAGGGAGAGTTGTTTCTTGCGGCTCAGAAAGGGCGTAAGAAAACCTCCCGTGTGGCGGCTCTCCAGATAACAGAAACGGCTTCGGGCCTGCGGGTGACGACCGATTCGCTCTCGGCGTTCATTCCAAAACAAGGCGCTTACTTGATGGATTCCCTCTTGTTGCAAAACCGAAAGGTGGCTGAACGATTGCGGTTGGTTTGCACCACGCAGAGCGAACCCTATACAGAAACCACGCGGCAGGTCAGTTTCTCCGACTACCAGAGCGAGATCCGTTCGGTCATCGTGGAGCGGAAAGGCAATGTGAGCGCTGTAGTAAAGATTGAGGGCGTGCATGTATCTTCTCCCTCCCTCACAGGGAGGGATGGGGTGGGTCTCCTTCTCCCCTTCGTCGTCCGCCTCTATTTCTATCAGGGCAGCCGCGAGGTGAAGATGGTGCATTCGTTTGTGTTCGATGGCGATCAAAACCGTGACTTTATCCGGTCCTTGGGTGTGAAGATGGATGTTCCTCTGCGCGACGAACTTTATAACCGCCATGTGGCTTTCTCAACCGGTCAGGGCGGCGTGTGGAGCGAGCCCGTGCAACCGCTCGACGGAAGGCGCGAACTGAGATTGCCGCTCCAACAGGCGGACTCAAACCGGCAGCCGCGTCCCGACGAGAGTCTGCCCGAGGATCATCGGGGACAGCTCACCGTTCAACAGCTACAGATGATGGGGCAGCGCGTGCCGCCCTACGAATCGTTCGACAAGAAGAACCAGACGCTGATAGACGAATGGGCTGCGTGGAATACCTACAGACTGTCGCAACGGTCGTCGGAAGGCTTCACCCTGCGCAAACGGGCCAACGACGATAATCCCTGGATTGGAACTTTCGACGGACGGAGGGCCGACGGTTATGCCTTTGTGGGCGATATGACCGGCGGAATGGGTTTGGCCTTGAAGGATTTCTGGCAGTCGTTCCCGTCGGCAATGGAGATATCGGGCACAAAGGGCGACAAGGCCACGCTGACGGCATGGCTCTGGAGTCCGGATGCTGAACCCATGGACTTGCGCCATTATGACAATGTGGCCCACGGATTGCTCTCCGCCTACGAGGATGTGCAGGAAGGAATGAGCACTCCCACGGGTATTGCCCGCACCTCCACCCTCATGTTGCTGCCTGCCGATGGCTATCACGGGAAACAGGCTTTTGCAGAGGATGCACGGCGGATGACGCACGGTGCGCTGCTGTTGCCCACACCCGAATACCTGCATCAGAAACAGGCCTTCGGCATCTGGAGTCTGCCCGACTCATCGAATGTTGAGCGCGCAAGGGTGGAAAAGCAGTTGAACGATTATATCGACTATTACCAGAAACAGATAGAGCAGCACCACTGGTACGGGTTCTGGAACTATGGCGACGTGATGCATACCTACGATGCCGAGCGCCACGAGTGGCGTTACGACGTGGGCGGATTTGCCTGGGACAATACCGAACTGGCCAGCAACATGTGGCTCTGGTACAGTTTCCTGCGCACGGGAAGGGCCGACCTCTGGCAGATGGCTGAGGCCATGACCCGCCATACGGCCGAAGTGGATGTCTATCACTCAGGTCCCAACGCCATGCTGGGCACTCGTCATAACGTGAGCCATTGGGGATGCGGTGCGAAGGAAGCCCGAATCTCGCAGGCAGCCTGGAACCGCTTCTATTATTATCTGACCGCCGACGAACGCACGGGCGACCTGATGACCGCCGTGAAAGATGCCGACCAGATGCTCTATACGCTCGATCCCATGCGACTGGCTCAGCCCCGCGGTGAATATCCCTGCACGGCTCCTGCCCGGCTGCGCATCGGGCCAGACTGGCTGGCCTATGCCGGCAACTGGATGACCCAGTGGGAACGAACGCGCGACAACCGCTATCGCGACAAGATCATAGCCGGCATGAAAAGCATTGCAGCATTGCCCCATCAGATGTTTACCGGGCCTTTGGCCTTAGGCTACGATCCCGCCACGGGCGTTATCACCACCGAATGCGACACGTCGTTGCTCTCCACCAATCATCTGATGACCATCATGGGCGGATTTGAAGTGATGAACGAAATGATGCGTATGATTGACGTGCCCGAATGGAATGCTGCATGGCTCGACCATGCAGCCCGCGACAAGGAAATGGCCCTGAAGGTGAGAAACAATCGTTTCCGCATCTCCCGTCTGCTGGCCTATGCCGCCTTCCATCAGCGTAATCAGCAGAAGGCAGACGAAGCATGGCGCGACATGCTGCGCGCCCCGGGTCGTAAGGACGATAAACGCTACGAAAACCGCCAGTTACTACCCCCCGAGGTTCCCATTCCTCAGGATGAGACAGAGATGATCAGCACCAACGGTGTCTCCACCTGGAGCCTTGATGCCATCTACATGCAGGAAGTCTGCCCGATGGGGGACTGAGCTAAGGGGCTACCGAGTCGGTAACCTCCAGCAGCGAGTCTTCCATGATGATGTCTTCCTCGTTGAACTTGGGCGGGTGATGCTGGCCTGCTGCAACCATGATGATACATAGGAAACCGACGACCAGTGAGGCTATGATTCCGCAGAGGGTGCCGATGGCATGGCCCCACTGACGGGTGAACAGGGCAAAAAGGAGAAACAAACCCTGGAGAGCGATGAAGAATATGCCCAGAAGGATGAAGAAATAGAAGAAGCCTTCCCAATCGGAGAGGACTGCTACCACGGAGAGGAAGCTGCACGCTAAGGCTCCTGCCGTCGCCAGAAACCACCATTTCACCATTCGTGCGATGGCGCTTCTTTTTTCTTTTGGGGGTTCTTGTTCCATATTTTATTTAGAGGTTAAGGGTTAGAGTTCGAAGTGAAATCGTTGCGGTATTCCTTGGGCGTCTTTCCGTATTTCTGGCGGAAGCATTTCGTGAAGTAACCCGGGTCGCGGAAGCCTACGGCATAGGCTATCTCGGTGAAGTTCATGTCGGTGGTCTCCACGTAGTTGAGGGCTTTGGTCAGTCGGATTTCCTTCACCAGATCCACAGGGGCAAAGCCGGTGAGGCTCTTCAGTTTCTTGAAGAAGGGTGAACGTGAGAGGCCCATCTCTTCGGCCAGCGTGTTCACGTTGAAGTCCTCGTTCTGCAGGTTCTTCTCGATAATCTGGTGAACATTGCGCACGAATTCCAGGTCTTTCTGAATGAGGTGGGATTCGTAGGGGGGAACCCCTTCCAAACCTCCCCGAGGGGAGGCTTCCTGCTCTCCCCCTCGGGAGAGTTGGTGGGGGGGTATTACCATCTTGCGCTGGAAGATGCGCTGTTCCTCGAGCAACTGATTGATGCGCGCCTGTAGCAGTTCGCTTGAGAAGGGTTTGGTGATATAGGCGTTGGCACCGGTCGATATGGCCTGCGTATGGATTTCGTCGCCCTGTTTGGCAGTGAGGATGATGACTGGTATGTGCGAAATGTTGAAGTCTTGGCGGATGCGCTTCAGCAGTTCCATGCCGTCCATCTTCGGCATCATCAGGTCGCTGACAATCAGGTCGGGGTGATACTGATACACTTTCTTCAGTCCTTCTTCGCCGTCGTGAGCCGTGAGCACCGTGTATTTATCCTGCAGTTGGAGACTCAGCATATGACAGAGGTCAATGTTGTCTTCGATGAGGAGGAGGGTGGGTAAGACCTCCTCCAAACCTCCCCGAGGGGATGCTTTCTGCTCTCCCTCTCGGGGGAGTTGGTGGGGGATCGAGGGTTGGGGTTGGGCTCCCACATATTCCTCTATCTCATCGGCATTGAAATTCTCCTTCTCGATTGGGAGTTCGATGATGAAGGCGACACCTTTATCCAAGTTTTCAGCCCAGATATGTCCGTGGTGCATCAGCACGAACTCGCGACTTAGTGACAGCCCAATGCCTGTACCTGTTGAGGTGGTGTCGTCGCTGCGGTTTTCAGCCATGGCGAAGCGTTCGAAGATTTCCTCCAGTTTGTTCTCGGGAATGTTGGCTCCGTCATCTTCCACGCGGATAATAACCCCCTCCAAACCTCCCCGAGGGGAGGCTTTCTGCTCTCCCCCTCGGGGGAGTTGGTGGGGGGTTATCGACACGGTAATCGTGCCTCCCTCGCGGGTGTATTTGAAGGCGTTGTTGATTAGGTTATTGATGACCACACCAATTTTCTGTCGGTCGCACCAGGCCATCACATGCTCATCGGGGAGAAGGAACTCATAGCTGATATCGCGTTCCTGCGCATGGATGCGGTATTCCTGCCGGAAGGTTTCCAACAGTTCGTTAAGGTCGGTAAATGAGACGTGCATCTTCATCTTTCCGTTCTGTACCTTGCGGAAGTCGAGAATCTGGTTTACCAACTGCAGCATTTTCTTGGCATTGTTGTCGATGAGCGACAGATATTCCTTGCCCGAGGGTGACAGCCGTTCGTTTTTCTTGAGTTCCTCAATGGGACTCTTGATGAGGGTGAGTGGCGTGCGCAGTTCGTGGCTGATGTTGGTGAAGAAACGGATCTTCAGTTCCGCCAGGCGGTCGTTCACGTAGGTCTCATTTCGCATCTTGATCATATAGAGCACTAACCGGAAGGCTCCGTAGAGTAGGGCCAGCAGCAGCAGGGTGTAGATGATATAGGCCCACCACGAAGCCCACCAAGGTGGTAGAATCCGGATTTCGAGAATCCGTTCTGCTGCACCATTTCCCAGGGTCTTCACACGGAAAGTGTAGCGCCCTGGCGGCACATTGGCATAAGAGGCCATGCGGTTCAGTCCGTTGGTATGCCACTGGTCTTCGTAACCGTCGAGGATATAGCTGTATGCCACTTGGTTTTGGTCGGTGAAGTTGAGCGAAGCGAACTCGATGGAGAACATGTTCTGGTTATGTTTCAGAACGATTTCCTTGGCATAGCGAACGGATCCATTATAGATGGCAGGCTGGAAATCGCTGAGCGGACGGTTATGTACGCGGAAGTCAACGATATAGATGGGATACTGACGATTGCTCTCGTTCATCACCACCTTGGGGTCGAAAGTCAGCACACCTTGCCGGCAAGCGATGAGGATGCGTCCGTCCTGTAGGCAGGCAACAGTGTTGTCCTCCACATTCACGACGGGGAATCCCGAATAGCGGTCGTAACTGCGGATGGAAGTATCTTCGTCGGGATTCAGACTGGCCAGTCCGTTCTCTGTGCAGATCCACAGGTGGTGCTGATGATCCTCGATGATACTGGACACGACATCTCCCGATAGACGTTCGGTAAATGGATAGTTCTTCAGTAGCGGACGGTGGGCCTGCTCGTCGTAGCCCTCCAACAGGTTCATGCCGCCGCCAAACATTCCGAGCCAGATACGTCCCTTGGAGTCTTTATAGAGTGAGAAGATGTCGTTATCCACCGTTCCTGCATCCTGCTGCTCGCGATAGATTTCGAAATGGATGTCCTGAGGCCTTTGGAACTGGCCTGAGAATGACATCAGTCCGTCGGTGGTTCCCACCCATAAGCGTCCGTTGGCATCTTCGGCGATGGAGCGCACGTTGAGGTAGAGTTCGTATTTGGGGTAGTCTTTAAACTCGTTGTTGCGGTTGATAAACCGTGTTTCCCCATTTCGTTGCTCAATGAGATTCAGACCTCCGCCGAAGGTGCATGCCCAGATGCGGTGGTGCGAGTCCTCGAAGATGTAATAAACCCGGTCGTCGTTTAGCGAATAGGAATCGTTGGGATCATGGACGAAATGTTCAAGTGTGGAGTGTAGAGTGTAGAGTGTAGAGTTATGATTACCTTTTACTTTTATTATTCCATTCCCCTTTGTGCAGAACCAAAGATTGCCTTCATGATCCTCCATGATGTGATAGACGTTGCCGATGTTCTGGATGCCTGTCGGCTTCACGGTCTGTGTCTTGGGGTCGATACAGAGCAGCATACCGTTACGGGTGCCTATCCAGAGGTCACCGTTCTTCTGCTGGTAGAGGGCGCGAATGCCTCGTGAGTCGCCTGTCTCATGTTCTTGTGAGAGAAGGTCGGGCATGAAAAAGGTGAAATGGGATGGTGTGAAATTCACCTTATAGACCCCGTTTGTGGTTGACGACATCCAGAGCAGTCCTTCGCTGTCAATGTCCAGATCGAAGAAGCGGAGAGCATTGACAGCCGTTGTAGAGAACGGACGCAGGTCGGCGACATTCTGCATCAGTTCCGTCTGATGGTCATAACGCCATACTTCACCGTTTTCGTGGAGGAAGAACAGTCCGTTTGTCCCAGCATCGCAGACCTTTCTCGAAGCAATCGTTTCGCCTTGTGGAATGGGGAAGCGCTGGAGCATGCCTGTCAGCGGATGCTGGCAGATGAGCGTCTGGGTGACACGGTTGAAGAACCACTGCCGCTGCTGTTTGTCTGTGAGGACCGGAATCTCCTGCGAAGTATAAGGGCTCACCGAACCGTTCTTGCAGTCTATCACATAGGCTTCGCCCTCGTCGTTGCCTAGATAGATGTGGTTACCCGTGTGATAGTAATAGGTATAATGCTTGTCGGGTTTGATGAGCGACAGGTATTGGTTGCCCTTGGGACGTGGAACCACGTCCACTTTGAAGTCGGTGCCCAACCAGTAGAGATAGCGGTCATTGACGCCGAGGATATTGTGCTGCAACTTGAACGTTGCAGGGTCGATGGCCAGTGAACCGTCGAAGATGCGCTGAATCTTGATTTTTCCCTCCTTATCCACGTTGGCTTCATAAAGATTCTTGTTGCGGGTGAGCAGTAGCACGTGTCCGTTGGTGGCCTGCTGAATTTTGATGACCAGCATATTTTGGGAAATCTGCTTCAATTCATCGTAGATTTCGTGGAACAATTCATTTCGCTTGTCATAGAGGTAGAGGCGGTTATCTACATTACGAATCCACAGGTAGCCGTCGCCGTCTTCTACCATGGAGATTACTTTTCGGGGGGGGATGTCCGACTCTTGGCGGCTACGGGTCACAAAGGGCGTAAACGTATCACCGTCAAAAGAGCACAGGCCGTACCACGTGCCAAACCAGAGAAAACCGTCCTTGCCTTTCAGCGAGCAATAGACAGTATTGCTGGGCAGCCCTTCTTCCAGCGTGTAGTGCTGTACTATCATACCATTCTGGGCATGGATGGGTAGCCAGCATGCCAGCATGAAAATGAATGACAAGGCAATCTTCTTCATGGCTACAAAGATAATGCAAAATTTCGATTAAGCGAAAAGAAATCTAATATTATTTGGTTTTATTGAACTTGAAAAGACACAAGGTTAGTTGAAGATTTGATTTTTGTGGGATGATTTGTGCATTTTGATACAAAAAATGGTGACAAATTGTACATTTCTGCGTCTGTAAAATATAGTGAACATCATTTTATACTAACCAAAACAAAAGAACATGAACAAATCTTTCAAGACCTATTTGGCTTGTGGTTTGGTAGCATCGTTGTTTGTGCCCGTCACAGCACTGGCCGACACGGCTATTCCCACCAGCGTGCCTGCCGAAGTTCAGCAGGCGAAGTCTATCAAAGGTAATGTAGTGGACGAGAATGGAGAACCCCTGATCGGTGTCTCTATTAAAATCGTCGGAGCCAATGTCGGTGGCATCACTGACATTAACGGAAACTTTTCGGTGAGTAATGCCGAAGGTAAGCAACTCCAGTTCTCCTATGCTGGTTA
The DNA here is from genome assembly GCA_900314655.1 of uncultured Prevotellaceae bacterium. GTDB lineage: Bacteria > Bacteroidota > Bacteroidia > Bacteroidales > Bacteroidaceae > Prevotella. Next base: position 28,023 of record OMWC01000005.1, read on the forward strand.
CAAAACCCAGACGCTGGCTGCGCGCCCCGATATGAAAGTGGCGATGGAGCCCGACATGCAGGGCCTGGATGAAGTCGTGGTTATCGGTTTCGGTACCGTGAAGAAACGCGACCTGACAGGTTCTGTAGCACAGATTAAGAGTGAAGCTATTCTGCAGACTCCTACGAGCGATGTGGCTACTGCGCTCCAAGGTCGTATCACGGGTCTGGATGTCAGTGGCGATGAGATGCGTATCCGTGGTAACCGTTCTATCAGCGGTAACAACGCACCGCTTGTTATCATCGACGGTGTACAGGGTGGTTCGCTGAGCGATATCAACCCTGACGACGTTGAGAGCATTGACGTGTTGAAGGATGCTTCTTCTACGGCTATCTACGGTTCGCAGGGTGCCAATGGTGTAATTATCGTTACAACCAAAAAGGCTGAGGCTGGCCGATTCCTTGTCAGTTATAATGGAGATGTAACTGCAGCTTTCCGTGAGCAGCATCCCGACTATCGTTCGGGCCAGAACTATTATGATGCCCGTATGCTGGCCGCCAAGAATGCCGGCTCGTGGACCAGTTCTGCCGACGACCTGGCCGCTGTCTTCGGAGGCAGTCCTGAAGCCTATGCCGCTTATCAGGCCGGAGCATGGACCAACTATGAGGACCTGCTTCAGAAATCGACCACGTGGAGCACTCGCCATACCGTCACCATGAGCGGTGGCAATGAGCGCACGCAGGCTCGTTTCAGCGTGGGTTATGCCAACAGGGGCAGCAAGTGGAAGGAGAGCGGCGGCAATGACCGCTACACACTCCGAGCCAGTATCGACCACAACATCCGCAAGTGGATCAACGGCGGTGTCACTTTCCAGCTGACTCACAATCGTTTTGAGCGTTCTCCGTATGAAGAGGCTTCCACAACTGATATGCAGCTCGGCTCTCCTTACGGCTACTATGATTACGATTCAAAGAAATATATCATCGGTACCGACCTGGTGGAGCGCCCGCTGGATGCCGGTGGCTATGTGAACCCGCTCATCAACACCTTCGGCGATGACCGCTACAAGCGTGAGGGCTATGGTACTAACGCAGTGGCCAACGGCTATCTCGACATTCATCCCATCGACGGACTGTCTTTGCGTACACAGTTTAATGCGCACATCACTAACTATTCCGATGGCCGCTTCACCGCAGGTAATTCTGCCACACAGACCTACAACGGCACGAACCAAACTACGGCCTATGAAATCAAGTCCAACAGTCTCTATACGGAGTGGAACAACATCCTGACCTATCAGTTCAAGATGCTGCCCGAGGATCACCACCTCAGTGCTACCGCTCTGACCTCCTGGAACAAGCGTAAGTTCGACAATCTGGATGCCACCTCTATTGGCCAGACGCTGGCCTCCAACCTCTGGTGGAACCTGGCTTCTAATGATGGCGGTGCAGGCCACCAGACTCACTCCAGCTATTACGAGCAGGAGCAGAGCTTCTCCTATGCTTTCCGCGTCAACTACGACTGGAAGAGCCGCTACCTTTTCACGGCATCAGTTCGCCGCGACGGTGCTTCGCGTCTGGCCGAAGGCCATAAGTGGGAGACCTTCCCATCAGCAGCCGTTGCATGGCGCATCAGCGACGAGGCTTTCATGAAGGGCACCAAGTCATGGCTCGACGACCTGAAGATCCGCGCCACGTATGGTGTCACGGGTAACTCGGGTATCCCCGTCTATGGCACGGCTTCGGGCGTGAAATACTATAATACCAAGCTCGGCTTCCAGGACACTAGCGTAGGCCGCTACGAACTGGGTGTGCCCGATGGTGCCAACTATATTATCGGTAATAAAGACACGAAGTGGGAGATGTCCTATACATGGGATATCGGTTTCGATGCCATGCTGTTCAACAACCGCTTGAGCATCACCTTCGACTGGTATAACACGAAGACCAAGGACCTCATCATGGCCCGCAACCTGCCTACCACTTCTGGTAACGACGGTGCCTTCCAGACCTACACCAACATCGGCTCTACACGCAACCGCGGTTGGGAGTTGACCATCAACAGCCGCAACATCGTCACGAAGGATTTCCAGTGGAACTCCACGCTGTCACTTTCAGCCAACAGCGAGAAGATTCTTGAACTCTATGAGGGCAAGGAGCGCATCACGATGGGTAATAACACACCTGAGAATACAACTCTTCAGGTGGGGTATCCCGTCAAGTCATACTATACGTTCGACTACTTAGGTATCTGGCAGACCAGCGAGGCCGCAGAGGCTGCCAAGGTCTTCACCGATGAAAAGAAGACTACGCCTTTCAAGCCAGGTGACATCAAGGTACGCGATATCGATGGTGACGGATGGATCGACCAGAGCACCGACTACACCTATGTAGGCGCACAGACGCCGAAATGGTTCGCTGGATTCAACAACGATTTCCGCTACAAGGATTTCGACCTGAATATCTATATCTATGCCCGTTGGGGACAGTGGGGAGATAACCCGCTCTCCGCCTTCCAGCCCGGCAACGGTGGCAAATATACCACGATGGACTACTGGGTAGCAGGCACCAACGAGGGAGGATCATTCCCAGCCCTGATGCAGAACTACAACTTCTACGACTACAAGGGCTATACCGCTTATTGGTATTGCGAGCAGTCGTTTATCCGCCTCAAGCGCATCTCGTTAGGCTACACGCTGCCGCGCACGCTGTTAAGCCGCATGGGCATCGAGAAACTACGCGTCTATGCAACCGTCAACAATCCTTTCTGCTACGTTAAGAACGACTGGATGAAGCACTTCGACCCCGAAGGTCTGCAGCGCAGCATTACGTTTGGTCTGAATGTTAACTTTTAAACAATGAAAATTATGAAATTATTCAATAAATATTTCGTTGGTACACTTCTTGTAGGTGCTACCATGGGTCTTGCCTCGTGCGATCTCGACGAGTATAATCCTTCTTCGGAAAGCTCGGAGAACGTTTTCGCCACAGAACAGGGTATTGAAGGACTCGTCAACCAGATGTACTACAATTTCCGGTGGAAATACTATGGACGTGAAGACCCCGTCCTCTACTTCGAAGGTGCTGGCGACATCTGGGCAAACATGCCTGACAAATATACCTATGGCATGCAGCTCACTCGTTTCGTTGACCTTCAAGGTGACCGTGGTCAGGTGAAAGGTGCATGGAACCGCGTGTATGATATCGTCAACCTGGCTAACACTGTGCTCGACTATCTGCCCACGACGAAGAATCTTGCAGATGAAACACGCAACGACTTCGAGGGTGAGGCTCGCTTCATGCGCAGTTATGCATATTGGTGGCTCGTAGAGTGGTTCGGCGACATTGAAATGCGTACCCACGGTACCGATCAGCCTACCTTTGCAGCCTATCGTACCGATCGCAAGACCATTTACGACGAGGTCATCATCCCCGATGCCGAGGCTGCCGTCAAATTGCTCAAGGTAGAGCCTTACAAGGGAAACATCGGACGTGCTCAGAAGAAGGCAGCCTATGCCCTGCTGGCCCGTGTGGCTCTGGCTCGTGCTCAATATGAGACGGCTGGAAGTTCTGAGGCTCGTGATTTCTATCAGAAGGCTTATGATGCTGCCAAGTATGTGATGGATAACCAAAATGCATTGGGTATCAAACTCTATAAAACATACGACGAGATTTGGCAGGCCAAAAACAACAAGTCGAATACGGAGTACCTCTTCGTTGTGACCCACTCCAGCAACTCTACGCTCAACCCACAGTCAGGTAACCCCAACCGTCTGCATATGTATTGGTCTCCACGACTGCTCAACCGCTTCGGAAATACACAGACTGCCGATAACTGGGAGTATCCGCGTGAAAGTGTGTTGCTCTGTCCCACCTATTATCTGCTGAATCTCTACAAGGATTGGGACCTGCGCTACGATGTCTTATTCCAGGAGGATTTCCCCACCAGTGCTGACAGTTACACTTGGACCGAAGAGGATGCTGTCAACCATTACCAGGCTCCCGCCTCTATCGTGGGAAAGACCATCACCAAGGGTCAGCTGGGATTGAAGGTCAGCCGTTTCCCCGTCACCGATGCCGAGCGTGAAGCTGCTGCCCAGAAAGGTTATGTGTTACTGGGTGCAAACAATATCTACGACCTGCGTCCAGGTAAGGTGACAAGTATGGGTGGAGCACGTATTCGTGATCTGAACAATGCCAATGGCGACGACTATCCCTCTTCTGACTGGATTTATACCTCATTCCCGCGTTTCCGCAAGTATCGCATCTGGGACCGCGATCCCAAAGGCACCTTCCTGTTGACTGCTGCCAATGCACAGGTAGGTTTCGCCGATGTGCCCATTTTCCGATATGCAGAGATGCCGCTCATAGCTGCTGAGTGCCAGATTATGATGGGCAACACATCCGAGGCTGCCAATATCATCAACGACGAGGCAAAGGGCATCCGCACTAGTCGTATTCTGAAGCCCGGCCATGATGCCAGCGAGATGAAGGTAAAGGCAGGTGATATGACCATCGAGTGGATTCTCGAGGAGCGTGCCCGCGAACTCTGTGGTGAGTGGCTGCGCTGGTTCGACCTGAAGCGTACCCATAAGATGGTTGAGTATTTCAAAGGACACAATCCCGCCATGCGTGGTGACGATCCTGTTGATGAGCACAACTACTTATGGCCTATCCCGACAGACTTCCTCGACAAGATTGAAAACGGTGTGGAATTCGGTCAGAATCCCGGCTACAACCCCTACACCAAGTAATAATAATTGAGCCCGCCGATTGGCGGGCTCAATTATTATATAATCGGCTATATATTAGCTTCCTCCCAGACCTTCGTCTGCGAGCAGTTGATGCTCTGTTGTAGCGAGCCTACGCGCAGCAGGAACTCACCCTCTTCCAGCATCCAGCGTCCGTCGGCACCTACGAAAGCCATGCTCTTGGCAGGTAGCCGGAAGGTGACGGTCTCTGTCTGACCGGGCTGTAGCTCCACCTTCGTGAAGTCGCGCAGACGTTTGTTGTCGGGAACAATTGATGCCACGAGGTCGCTGGTATAGAGCAGCACAGCCTCTTTGCCTGCACGGCTGCCGGTGTTCTTCACATCCACTGTTATGGTAAGCTCATCGTCGGCGCTGAACGCAGTCTTATCCACCTTCAGGTTGCTGTATTCGAATGTGGTATAGCTCAGTCCGTAGCCGAATGGCCACAGCAGGCTGACCTTGGCGTCGTAGTTGTAGGCGCCGGCCATGGTGCCCACCTCCTCGCTCACCTTATAGTCATAAGTGTTCAGCGAATTGATTTCACGCGGATAGGTGTATGGCATCTTTGCCGAGAAGTTGGAATCGCCTGCCAGCAGGTTAGCCAATGCATCGGCGCCATAGTTTCCAGGAATCAGGATATTGACCACGGCCTTGGCCAGCGGCTCAATGTCGGTGATGAGACGTGGACGGCCCTCGTTGAGCACCAGGATTACAGGCTTGCCTGTCTTTGCAAGCTGCTTCACCAGGTCACGCTGGTTCTCGGAGAGCCACAGGTCAGTCAGGTTGCCGGGTGTCTCGGTGTAGGAGTTCTCGCCGATGCAGGCGATGATGATGTCGGCCTGAGTGGCGGCATTGACGGCCTTTTCTATCTGCGGTTCATTCTCTTGGTAGTAGGCGCCGTCTTCCTTATAGGTGACACCCTGTTCGAGGATGATGTTCTCATGTCCGTATTTGTTGCAGAGGGCTTCGTAAATAGTGTTGTACTTCGCAGCCAGGTCTTCAGCATTATTGCCTTGCCATGTGTAGCTCCATCCGCCATGCAGGCAGCGCATCTGGTTGGCATTGGGACCAGTCAACAAAATCTTCTTTCCTTTGGCTAGCGGCAGGATGCCACCCTCGTTCTTCAGCAGAATCTCTGACTCTTCGGCGGCTTGCAATGATTTCTGGGCAAACTCATCTGAGCCGAACTTCTCATAACCTTTTCCTCCGGTGTTGGGCTTCTCAAACAAATTGAGACGGTATTTCACGCGCAGGATGCGGCGCACGGCATCATCGATGCGTTCCATACTTACTTTGCCTTCTTGCACTAATTCTTTCAGCAGTATGCAGAATTCCACACTATAGGGATCCATTGACATGTCGATACCGGCATTGATGGCTATGCGGATGGCGTCTTTCTTGTCTTTTGCCACATGCTCACGCGAGAAGAGGTTGTTGATGTCGGCCCAGTCGGTGACCAACATACCATCCCATTGCAGGTCTTCCTTCAGCCATTTGGTGAGATATTCGTAGCTGGCATGCACGGGCACGCCGTTGATGGAAGCCGAGTTGACCATCATGGTCAGCGTGCCGGCCAGGGCAGCTGCCTTGAAGGGCTCGAAGTATTTCTCACGCAGCATCTGCGGTGAAATATAGGCCGGTGTGCGGTCTTTACCTGTCCATGGAGCGCCATAGGCAAAATAGTGCTTGGTGCTGGTGGCCACGTGATAGGGACCGAGGTGGTTTGGATCGTCGCCCTGATAGCCTTTGATTTCGGCCTCCACCATGCGAGCATTGACGATGGCATCCTCGCCGAAGCTTTCCCAGATGCGAGCCCATCGCGGATCACGACCGAGGTCAACTACGGGATTGTATACCCAAGGGCAGTTTCCGGCACGGCTTTCGTAAGCGGTAATCTCAGCACCTGTGCGGGCCAGTTCTGTATTGAACGTAGCGGCTAAGTTGATGGGTTGCGGGAACAACGTGCCTCCCTGCGTATAAGTGACGCCGTGGTTGTGGTCCAGTCCGTAGATGTCGGGGATGCCGATATGCTTCATCGACTTCTGCTGTATCAGCCGGATCCACTTCTGCCACTGTTCGACGGTGGGGGCGCAGGTGCCTGGCGCATTGAGGATGGAACCCACTTTCCATTTCGAAATGAGCGTGTCGAGCATCTGCTCGTTCAGTTTCCACACGCGCTTCGTGTCGCCCTGGTAGATGTCGACGGGATAGTTGCCCAACCGGTCGATGATCTGCTGGTCGGTCTTCTTGAGCAGCGCCTCTATCTCTTTGGGTGGTGCACCATACTGCTGGAGCACCGAGCGCACCTTCTCGCGGTCCACCTTGGCATTCTCCATCGTCATCTTGCCCATCACGTCGAGGTTCAGTTCCAGCATCTGTCCGATTTTCTCGTCGAGCGTCATCTTTGAGAGCGTCTTCTCAATCTTAGCCTCCAGCGCAGCATCGCGCGGAATGGCCGGTTTGCTGTACGATTGGCCGTTCGCCGCCACGGCAGCAAAAGCCACAGTCATAGATAAAAGGATTCTTTTCATATAAAGTTATATTTTTAGGTTTTTAATATAAGTCGGTCGATAAATCGGCCACAAATATACGACAAAATGAGCGAACATCCAAAAATATTTCCATTCTCTTCCATAAATCCCTCCTTTTATGGGGGTATATTTCCCACTTGGAAATAATCATTAATAGAGGGACTGTTGATAGACATTATTCATTCACCACAGAAGCACGGAGTTAAAGTATATGTTAGTGTTAACGTTATCTTTATCGTTAACAACCGTGTCTCTGTGGTGAATGAATAAAAGTTGCTTTTATTGTATGCCGAAGTCTTTCTGCTGCTGTTCCACTTCCTGGAGGGTGCGGCGCTTTTCTTCCTCGGACATGGGAGCCCAACCTTGATTCTCCTGAGGGGAGGGGTTCTTCAAATCCCCATTCTTTCGGGAGGGGTCTGGCTTTTCTTTGTAGCACATCTTGCCCTCGTAGGGGATGCTCTCTATGGTAAGGGTATCGGCGGCGGGGGCGTAGGTGGCAGGCCATTGCGAACGGGCGGTGATGGTGATCTTTCCGGCGCGGTTGGTGCTCTGCACGAGGATGGGCGCTGAGCCCCATTCTACGGCACGCGGATTGGCGGCGATGCTCTCGTCGCCAATGATGTGGCCTTCGCCCTCGACGGTGAACGCAATCTGGTCTTTGGCCAGACGGCGCACGTTGCCGTTATCGTCGGTAATCTCGGCCACGACCACGATGAAGTCGGAGCCATCGGCCACGAGCTTCTTGCCCATCTCGTCGGCATAGAGGCGAATCTTAGTGGAGCGGCGCGAAGGCATCTTTTTCTCCTTGACTACCACCTTGCCGTCGACGATGCCTTCGGCCAGCAGCGATACGTGTTGCCAGTCGCGCTTTTTATAACTGTATTCGCGGGCTTCCCAGAAATCCCAGAAGTGGGGGAACACCACGGGCGCATTGGGCAGCCCGTTGGGATCGTGCACTACAGGGAGCGTCATCTGCCGGTCACCTTCGAGGAAGGAGAGGCGCACGCTGTCGCAATTGGAGAACACCACCACGTCTTGGTCGGAGAAAGGCGTCATTTCGTTAGCGATAAAGAGAACCCACCCCTGCCCCTCCCGAAGGGAGGGGTTGTTTAAATCCCCATCCCTTCGGGAGGGGGGTAGGGGGTGGGTCTGACTCCTGAACATTTCGAAGGCATATTTCTTCTGGCGGAAAGCATCGTAGATGCCACCGAAATAGGGATCGGGATGATAGCCACGCTGATGATCGAAGGGATGCCATTGGCAACCGCCGATGAACTGCCGCTGGCCGTGGCGCATCGTGCCGTAGGTGTCGGCCAACGAGAGGGCTGCTGTGAGCATAGGCTTTTCGCCCCATCCGCGGGCAGCACGGTTCAGACAGTTGTGTGCATACCAGTCGTCAACCATCTCACCGAACTCGCGGGTGAAGATACATTTGTTGGGGAGCGGCTCGGTCTGCGGCTTGACGGTAACGGTGGGTTGCTGCGAACCTTTAGTTGCCACGGGGCCGGTCACGTCGTCAGGCCATCCGTAGAGCACGTCGTAGTTGTCTTTCACACCTGCAGAATTCATATCAGCAGCAGCCACGGGGCGTCCGGGGTAGGGGAACTCGTCGCGCGTAATCTGCAAGGCTTTCAGGGCGAAGTCCTCGGGATAGCGTGTCTCGTTAAGGATGGGTTCCCACATCAGCACGGAAGGATGGTTGCGGTCGCGGCGGATAATCTGGCGGGTATTCTCGTGAACCAGTTCTGCCCAGTAGGTGTCTTTGTTCCAGTATTGCCAGCCGGGTGTGGGCACAATGATGAAGATGCCCAGTTCGTCGAGCGCATCCATGAACGACGGATCCTGCGGATAGTGGGCTGCGCGGATGATGTTCATGCCGGCATCCTTCAGTCGGCGGGCATCGCGCCATTGCTGGCTGTTGGGCATGGCATTACCCACGAGGGCAAAATCCTGATGGCGGTTCCCGCCAATCAACTGTCCGTAGGGCTTGCCGTTGAGCCAGAAACCGTCCTTGCCGCGGAACTCCGCCTTGCGGATTCCCATGCGGATGAGGCCGCCGTCACGCTCCCCTTTCATCCCCCCTTGGGTGGAAACTGTTATTTCCACATTATATAGGTAGGGGTCTTCGGGGCTCCACAGGTGTGGGTTCTTGAGTGTGGTGCTCAGAATGGCAGTTTTGTCCTCACCGTTCTTGAGTGAAAGTTTCTGTTTTATTGTCTTAACGAGCTTGCCTTCAGCCGTCTTAATCTTAGCCACCACCTCTGTAGTAACAGCTCCCTCCCTAAGCCGGGAGGGCTGGGGTGAGTCTTCTCTCTTTACATTCACGTTAATAAACACTTCGGCACTCTTCTCCGAGATTTTGTCGTAGTGCAGGAAGATGCCGCCACCGGCCACCTGGTTCATTTCGTTGGCATCAGTGATATGAACGGGAGAGGTGCCGATGAGCCATACATCGCGGTACATACCCCCATGATAGGCAAAGTCGAGCTGTGTCTGTTTCTTTCCCGGTGGGTAACTTTTGTCATCGCTGTTGTCAGCTTTTACGGCAATCAGACAGGTGTCACCAGCCTGGAAGTTCAGGTCGTTGCCTGTGAGATGAACGGTGATGGGGAGGTAGCCACCGAGATGTTTCTGCACGAGGATACCGTTGACATACACCTCCTGCTTTCCCATGATGGCTTCGAAATAGACCGTTATGTCCTTGCCCTTCATGTCGGCGGGCACAGTGAAATGCTTCCGATACCATACTACGCCCTGATAGTTGCGGCAACCGCTGGCTTCGCTGGGCACAAGCATGGCCGTATGGGGCGCACAGACCACTTCCCATTCCTTGTCGTTGAAGGATTTGGCTTCGGCTCCCTGCACGTCGCCGCGGTGGAAGCGCCATCCCTGATTGAAATTATAGATGACACGCCCGCTGCCTTCCAGAGGAAACAGACCGGCTACAGAATTGTCTGCAAATGCAGACAAAGAAGAAAACAAGAGGAAGAAAAAGAGGCTCAATCCCCTACAAACCCTCCCCCGGCCCCTCCCTAAATGGAGGGGAGTAGATACTTTTGTTATATTTTGTTGTTTCATATATAATAATTTTTATTTTTTATTTCATTTAAAAGTAATTGCTCCCTCCCTAAGCAGGGAGGGCTGGGGTGGGTCTTGGTCTTTAGGGGAGGATCTCCACATGTTTAACCCTTTCCCTTCTCCAAGTATAAACCACATGGATGTGGCCGTCTTTGGTCTGGATAATTGATGGGTAGCTATACTGGCTGATGGGCGAATCCTCTAAGGTCATCCAGTGCTCCCAATGGATGCCGTCCTTCGACTTGAGCAGGGCCAGCGGGGTGCGTGCACCTTTCTCTTTGTCGGGTTCAATGGGCCAGTGGTTGCAGATCATTGCAAACGACCCGTCTTGTAGAGTAACGGCATCCAGGCCTGAATTATTGTTTGGCGTATCAATCAATTGGAGTTTGCTCCAGGTTTCTCCGTTGTCGCTGCTGTAGGTGATGCCGACGTGGCGGCTGCGGGTGCGGCAGACTGCCTGCAGACGACCATCGGGCAGGAAGATGATGGAGGGCTGTATGGCTTTCACGCCTTCGTCGGCTTCCACGAAGGGTGAGCGTTTCCACGTCTTGCCCATATCGTCGGAGTATTCGAAGTAGAGTTTCCAGCCGTCGCGCTCATCACTCGTAGGAGCAATCAGGCGGCCTTTCGAAAGAACGGGCTTGTTCTTGACGGGGCCATAGATGCCGTCAGGCAGTGGTTCGCGCTGGCTCCACGTCTTGCCACCGTCCTTCGAACGGCATACCCATCCTTTCCAGCCGGCCACATTGGGACCAATCTTGAAATAGAGCTGCAGCTCACCCCCGGGCACTTGATAGAGTACGGGATTCCAGCAAGCCTCGCGGTAGTTGTTGCCGATGGCTGCTTCACCGCGGTTGGTCTTCCATGAAGCCCACTCGGGAATCGGCATGAACTTACCCTTGAAGGCCGGTTTCTGGGGAGTTACCACCTGACTGACTTTACCTTCAGGGTTCGGTTTGAGGGGTTTCAGTTCCACGCCGTCGGCAACCATCTGCGGAGCCGTCCACGTCTTGCTGCCTTTGGGCTTGCGGCTCACCCAGATGCTTACATCGGGGTTGCGCTCTTTGGTGCCGCCGAAATAGGTGGCCACGAGGTCACCTTTCGTGGTTTCCACGATGGAAGCGGAATGGCACTGGGGGAAGTCGGCTTCCTCGTAGAGCCATTCGTCGGCGAGGATTTTTCCAGCAGTGGGACCGCTGGACGCCTGACTGGCTTTAGCATTCATCATGGCGATGCGGTCGGGGGCTGACTCGTTGAGGTCGTAGCTGCCGGAACCGAGGGTTTTCTTGGTGCCGTCGGGGAGATAGAGGGTAGCTTCGGTGTTGGCCGGAATCTCCACATGCCAGAGCAGCCGGCCCTGCTCTTTCTTCCACTGGCTGACAATCGTGCCATAGATACTTTGGTAGGAAGCACGGATGTTGTTCATCTCGGGAACGGAAAAATCGGGCTTCAGGGTGATATGACGGAACCCGTCGGTGCTCTGGATTCCGGCCACATCCTCATAGAGCCATGAGATGAGGTCGCCCAGAAGCATCACGTGGTTGCCGGAGTTCATCTTCGGCGAGGCAGTGTCGCCGTTCCAGAGTTCCCAGATGGTGGTGGCGCCCTTCTCGGCCATATAGCCCCACGAGGGGTAACTCTTGTTGGTGGCCAGGTGCCAGGCCACGTCTGAGCGTCCCATATCGGTCAGTCCGTGCATCAGCCAACTGATGCCGATGACGCCGCAGGACACATGTCCACCGTTGTCGGTGATGATGTTCTTGATGATATTCTTCTCCACCTCCTGCTTCACGTAGTCATCGTCAATCATTCCGAAAGTAAGCGGCAGCAGGTTGGCCGTCACTGTGTTGTTGCCGTAGAAAGTGCTGTCGGGATAGAGGATATGTCCGGGCACGGTAGTCGTTCCGCGCTTCACGGTCAGGAACTTCTTGTTGAAGGCCTCTTTGGTCAGTGCGGCTTCGTCAGTGAATTGCTGGGCATCAGCAGTGAGTCCCTGCTTCCGGGCAAAGTCAGCCATCATCCGGTTGATTCTGTAATAGTAGGCCGTGGCGATAAGCGTTCCGTCGGTAACGCGGGCGGGGTCTTCACTATGGATGAGTTCTTCCCTTTCGGGCGGCACACACCAGTCACCGTATTTGTCGCGGGGCATCAGTCCGTCCTGTTGGTATTGGTATTTCAGATGCTCAAGCCAGCGTTTCACGTCGGGGTAGAACTTGCGCATGGGCTGTTCGTCGCCATATTGGCGAATCATCATGTCGAGGGCCATCGGCAGGGCAGCAGGCCAGGTCACGTTGTCAGAATAGTAGTTCCAGAACGCGGGAGCCACATCAGGGATGCATCCGTCCTCGCGCTGTGCCTCGGTGATGTCGCGTGCCCATTTGGCATAGAGCGTATTGTTGTCGAAGAGGAATGCTTCGCCATAGCAGCCGCGGGTGCGGTCGCCGAGCCACGGCTGGCGTTCGTCGCGCTGCGGACAGTCAACGGGCAGTCCTTTATAGTTGGCCAGCACACCCCAGTAGGCATTGTGGAACACCTTCTGAAGAATGGTGTCGGTGGTCTCGAAGGTGCCTGTGGAGGGGATGGCATCCGAAACTATTTCGGCGATAAAATCGCCGGGTAAGGGACGGGACCTCAAGCCCTTGATTTCTGCGTAGCGGCCTCCGTGATAGACGAAGGTGGGATGCCACCAGGTGTTGTTTTCCTTGCCGTCGGCGATATAGCGGTCGGTGCTCAGGGCATGGCGGAAATTCTCGCGCCAGAGATTACCGTCGGCATCTAGTTTCTCGGCGTAGCGGATGGTGATGGTGTCACCGGCTTTGGTTCCGTTGAGGCGGAGACTGAGCCATCCGGCAAAATTCTGTCCGAAATCCACGATAACGGTTGATGGGTGTTGGGTGTTGGGTGTTGGGTGTTGGGTGATAGTTTTGGGCTGAAGTGTTTTCACCACTTTCATGTTGGGACTCATCGCTCCGCGTAGGGTGCCCAGGGGAATGGCCACGCGTTCGGCTTTCTCCCATCGGGAGTCGTCGAAGCCCGGCTTCGTCCAGTCAGTGAGTGCCTTGGTGGCATCGTAGATTTCACCGTCGTACTCATTGTTTGAGCGGATGGCACCGTCGGCATTGATCTTCCATTTATCAGAAGAAGAGATCACTTTGCGTGTGCCGTCGGTGTATTCGATGATGAGGTTCAGGCGCAGTTTAGGATATCCGAAGTTGGCTATCTTGTAGGGCTTCTTCTTCTGCTGCATGGTGTAGTAGCGGCCATTGCCGAGTACAACGGAAAGGCATACCGTCTTCGCCCCATCGGGGGATAAGAGGGAGGTCACATCGTAAGCATTGTAGAGCACGGTCTTACGGTAGTCGGTGGGGGCGGGAGCGAGTACGTCGTCACCCACTTTCTGCCCATTGATGAAAGCCTCATACATGCCCAGTCCGCTCACGTAGAGCGTAGCCTGGCAGATAGGTTCCTTGCCGGTTTCAAATTCGGTGCGCAGGTAGCGGGCAGAGAGTTGTGAGTGTTCCTCTTCCTTGTCCCAGGCATTGGCATGATCCATGCCTATCCACTGGCCCTGCCAGTCGGACTCGTTGAGCAGTCCTATATTGAACATCGCCACGTTGCTCCATTCCGATTTGCCTTTGTTGGTCTCAACGCTGATGCGCCAGTAGCCCCGGGTGTTGCTCCGGAGCTGTCGGCCTTCATAGCGGACCCACTGCGACTGGCTGCTCTTCACGTTGGCATCCCAGAGGTCGCCCTCGCAGCGTTCAGCCTTTTCGGGCGTGGAAGCCACGATGATATGATAGGCCGTCTGCATCACGCCTTGTGCATCGGCGACGATTTGCCATCCAAAACGCGGCGTCGGTGTGTCGAGACTCATCGGCGATTCCAGTCGTTCGGTGCGCAGGTTGGTCACCGTGACTTTGGCTTCTAGGTTAACTAGAAAAACTAGAAAAACTAGAAAAACTAGGGATATTCTCTTCATTATTCTTTCGGGGTTAGGGCGGTGGCAGTCTTATTGAGATAATTCTTCTGGGCATCCACGGCGATGAATACGCGGTCGGAGCCACGGAGGTAGGCACCGTCGTTGGCAAACTCCGTTACCTTGGAATCGTATTCGCCGAGGTATTTCAGGCTGCCGTCCGACGGGTTCATCACCCATACGTTCTTCTTCTGTCCGCTGATTTTGGTCAGGTCGAGCTGCATGGGTTTTCCGCTGTAGTTGTAAACGAGCAGGTAGTCGTTGCCGCGAGTGGCAATGTTGCGGTCGTATCGCTCACCGTTTTGTCCGGCAATGACGCTCTGGTCGGCAATACGCTCTTCAAAGGGGAAGGCGAGGATGAGCCATTTCAGATATTTCATCTGGTTATAGCCAGGATCTTTCATGGCATCCCACCAGGGTTTCTCGGCACCGAAACTTGCCAGGAGTCCGGGTTTAATGAACTGCATAATGCTGTTGTGGCCATAGGTGTGACCGAAACAGCCGGCAAAGACTGCCCAGTAAGCATAGCGGCGCACGTCGTAGTCCATCCAGCGGGGAGCGGTGAAGTCATGAAGTCCCTGCGGGATATCCTCGTAGGAAGGCTCGCCGTCGATGACGGGTTTCACCTCGTTGCCTTCCCAGGTAAGGTCCACATAGCGCCAGTTGTCTTCCTCGGTATTGTCCTTGATGGTGTAGTCGCCGTCGCCATTGCGCTGTCCGTAACGGCGGTGTCCGCTCTGGAACATGTGGAAATCCATCCATTCACGGTCGGCAAACCAACGGGCAGAGGTGGTTCGTCCACGGGGATGGAAGGTCATCACGTGGTTGGGATCAGCCTTGCGGATAGCCCGTGCCAGTGCGTCCCATGAGGCAGTACCCTTGTCGCCGAGAATATCGCCGCCAATCATCCAGATGATGTTGGGCTTGTTCTTGTAGCGTTCGCCGAGAAACTTGCCATATTTCGTGGCCTTTTCGGGTGTCATCTTACTGATTTGCGAACCCCAGATGCAGTCCATGGCGATATAGATGCCCTGCGAAGCGGCGAAGTCCACGATATAGTCGAGATGCTCCCAGTAGCCGTATTGGTCTTTGCGGGAGAATTTCTGCATGTCGAAACTCTCGTCGTTGGCCTGCATGCCATAGATATTGAAGGTGGGAATGGCGTTCAGAACCTGTATCTGTTCCACGTTATAGCCAGCCTCGCGCTCCTTGGTGAGATAGTATTCCACCTCGTCGCGCGTAAGGCGTTCGGGCAGCAGCCATGAGGTGTTGCCCAGCCAGAAGAAGGGTGTGCCGTTGGCATAGACGAGATAACGGTGATTGTCACTGACCTTGAGGCGGCCGTTGTTCCAGGGTTGGGCGGCTTGGGTTGCTGTGATACAGCAACATACTAGACAAAGGGTGAGGATGTACTTTTTCATATCTTTTGTTTTTTATTTGGCGTTAAGGGTGATGGTCTGACCTTTCTTGGTCTTGATGGTATAGAGGTAATAGTTGCCTGCTTTTTTCCCGTTTCGTTTCAGCGGTGTAGCGGTGCGGATGGTCAGTTTGCCGCCGTTCATACTCTTGACGACAGCCTTCTGCAGACGGTTGCCGCTCCAGTTCATGCTGACCTCAAAACCGCCACGGGCTCGCAGTCCGCTGATGCTGCCCTCTTTCCACACGTCTGGCAGTGCAGGCAGCAGGTGGAGAATGAATGATCCGTCGTTGTAGGTCTCATGGCTCTGCAGCAGCATCTCGGCAATACCTGCGGTACATCCGAAATTACCGTCAATCTGGAAAGGCGGATGGGCGTCAAACATATTGGGATAGGTGCCGCCGTGCTGTTTTGTGGTACCGAAGATCAGGAAGGTGTCGGCCGTCAGCGTCAGCTGGTCCTGAATCAGTTTATAGGCATGGTTGCCATCGAAGAGCCGCGCCCAGGAACATACTTTCCATCCCATTGACCAGCCTGTGGACACATCACCGCGATGCTGGAGCGACACTTTGGCTGCCTCGAAGAGCTCGGGCGTGCGCGAAGCCGTAATCTGATTGGAGGGATAGAGGCCGTAGAGATGAGAGAAATGGCGGTGGTCGTCCTTGGGATCATCCACATCGTCGAGCCATTCCTGCAACTGTCCCCAGCTGCCCACCTTCATGGGCGGCAACTGCGGCAACTGCTCCCGGATGGTCTGCAGCAGTGGATTGCTGTCACCGAGCACCTTGGCTGCCTGCAACACCTCGGTGAAGAGTTCGGTCACAATCTGGTTGTCCATCGTCACACCGGCATCGAGCGGCGACTTGCGCCCCTTGCCGCCATGTTCGGGAGATTCTCCCGGGCAGATGACAAGATAACCCAACCGCGGGTGTTTCACCAAGGTCTGCGTATAGAAACGGGCAGCTTCGAGCATGATGGGATAGGCCTCACGCAGGAATTCCTTGTCGCCCGAGTATAGATAATGTTCCCACAGATGGCGGCAGATCCAGCCGCTGCCCGTTGACCACAGACCGCTGGGGGAACGGTCAACGGGGCCGGTGATGCGCCATTGGTCGGTGTTGTGATGCAATACCCAACCGTCGGCACCATACATGTCCTTGGCCGTCTGACGGCCTGTCTCGCTGATTTCACGAATCAGGCGGAACAGCGGGCCGTTCATCTCCGTCAGGTTACACACTTCCGAAGGCCAGTAGTTCATCTCCAGATTGATGTTCGTGGTGTATTTCGAATCCCATGAGGGCAGCATCTTCTCGTTCCAGATGCCTTGCAGATTGGCGGGATTGATGTTGTCGGGCTGCGACGAGCAGATGAGCAGGTAGCGGCCAAACTGGAAATAGGTAGCCACAAGGTGATTGTCGGGCATCCCTTTTTGCTTGGTGGCAGCAAACTGTTCGATGCGCTTGCTGGTGGGCATGCCAGCATATTGGTCTTTGCCAAGGTCGATACGCACACGGTCGTAATACCGATGATACAATTCCTCGTGCTGTTTCTTCAGTTGTTCGTAGCCCTTTCCGGTGGCATCGTGCAGGCGCTGGCGCGACTGCGCTTCCTCATCGCCCGTGATATCCTTGTAGTTGACCACATTGGTGCCGACGGTGACATAGAGGGTGGCCTCGTCGGCAGCCTTCACGGAGAGCTGGCCGTCAGCCTGGCTGGATTGTCCGCCCTTCGTCTGTACCGTCATGCGACCCTGAAAGCGAACCTTTCCCTTCAGGTTCTCATGCTTGGCAGTGACACCCGTCAGCGTAGCTTCTTTCCCTTCGCCGCCAACGAGCACATCCGCATGGGGCGTATTGAAAGAAGCCGTGAATGAAATCATGCCCGGACTGGAGGCCGTCAGGTGGATGGTAATCACCTTGCTGCCCAGCGGGGCAAGCATCTCGCGCTCATACTGCACGCCGTCAACGGTATAACGCACCACCGAACGCGCATTGTCGAGGTCGAGCAGACGCTCATAGCCTGTATAGTCGGCATGGCCGGGCATGGCAATCCACAGGTCGCCGAAGGGCTGAAAGGGCATGCCGCAGTTCTGACCGGCACCCAGCGGCATCACCTTCTCGTTGGCCAGCAGCTCGGCTTCCTTGTATTTCCCTTCGAAAATCAGTTGCCTGACCTTTGGCAGGTTTTCTTTGGCTGCCGGGTTACACACCTGGTTGGGTTGTCCGGCCCAGATGGTTTCTTCGTTTAATTGTATCCGTTCCACGGCAGGTGTGCCAAACACCATACCGCCCATGGTGCCGTTGCCGATGGGCAATGCCTGTGTCCAGGTCATGGCTGGACGGTCGTACCATAATTGGTGCGTGTTTTCCGCAACGATAGGCAGGCTGCAGAGCCATGCCATCAAGATGATGATATGTCTTCTCATTTTCTTTTGGGTGTAAATCTGAGGGTGTTTTCGTCTTCGAGGGTTACTTTCGTTTCGTCCAACTGACTCTCGTCGAGTCCGAAGGTATCGATAAAGAAACGATAGACGGCCTGGCGCTTGTTCTTTCCGAAATCGTGGCGCTCATTGGGCAGATGCACGTTCTTCACCTTGTCCTGTGCTCCATAGAATCCATAGACGCGCTGCAGATAGGGGTATTCACTCACGGGAGTCTCTGAAGTCCAGTCGCCGCCGTCGCTGACCACCATCATGGGTTTCGGTGCAAATGCGGCAGCCAGTTCGGGGTTGCAGGTGCCGCCGCCGCTGAGCATAATGGGGATGCCGCTCTCGCAGGGACATCCGCCATCGAACCATGCTGCCATGCTGACCACGGGACAAGCCGCCGTGTAACGGTCATCGAGCAGCGAGAGCAGAACGGTCTGACTGCCACCACCGGAACCTCCATTCACGGCCACGCGGCTTTTATCTACGTCTTTCCGCTTCAGCATCTCGTCCAGGATGCGGATGCCATGGAGAGTCTGCATCACGTGAGCTTTCGGGGTGTGATGGGCTTCCGTGCCCACTTCGTCCTCCGATTCGCCCCATCCCCAAATATCATAGGTGACGCAGATGGCTCCCATGCGGGCCAAGGTGGACAGGCGGCGTTGCAGATCTTCGTTGTAGCGGCCTTTATTCCAGTGGCCGATGGGGCAGATGATAAGAGGGAAAGACCCACCCCGGCCCTCCCTGCTTAGGGAGGGAGTTATATTCTTTTTCCCTTTGGGGATGTAGATGCTGCCTTTGATGGTGTGATTGTTTACCGTCGGAAGGTTGAAATTCTGAACACTATAGCCGTCGTGCTTGCGTGTCTTGCCTAACTGCATCTTGGATTTCTGGGCGCGCGACTGTTCCAGCAGCGGGTCAATGCCCAGGCGCTGGCGCACTTCACGGCGGAGCGAATCCTTGCGGGCTTCCCATTGTGCCTTATTATTGTATAAGGTGTTGAGGTAGGCAATGAGTTTCTTTCCGTCCTCGGGCTTACGGCGTGGATATTCGTAGGGCTTGATTTTCCAGAGTCCCTTGCCCTGATCCCAAGGCACGAAGTCGAAGGGAGCACAGAGGTTCTTCAGCGTTTCTTCTACGGAATAGGGCCGTATGCGGAAGTCGGCATAGGGGAGTTTCAGTCCCGTGGTGTCCACATTATACTTCAGCCGGATGCCGAACTGCTTCTGCACATCTTCAAACACATCGCTCAGCGAACGCGTGAACTGCGTTTCGTAACTCTGGGCATTTACAGCCAGAGGCGAGAGAATGAAGAATGCTGCCCCGAGCAACTTCACTCTTATCCTCATGATTCCTTTCTCCCTTTTATGTTCTTTTTGTTCCATATTTCTTGGTTTTCAATCGTTATAACGTCATAACGAAAATTCTTCACTCTTCACTCTTCACTCTTCACTTAAAGAACTCCAGCCTTCCAATATCTTTCCTGTTTGCCACGGCCTTGCCGTCGATCATCAGCGTGAGTCCCTGGCCTTGGTGATAGTGTTGTCCGTCGCGGTCCCAGATGATGGTGAGCGTCTGGCCGTGATAGCGGATGCCGTCGAGACAGAAGTAATCCCACGTGCCGGCAGGAACCAGCGGATTGACGACTATCTTGCCGTCCTCCTGCGGACGAAGGCCGGCCAGACCCGTGATGACCAGGTCGGCAAAGGTGGAATGGTTGTAATAGCGCGAACGCTCGCGGTCGCCCATCAGCCAGTAGCCGGTCGTCTCGTCGAGATATTCGCCGATATAAGGTTTGCCACGCATGTGCTGCGACTGGGCGTAGAGGTTTATTTCCTTGAAAAAGGTCGAAGCATCGATAACGGGAGTCGAGGTTCCCTGGTTCAGGTAATTGGCCAGGGCGGTCAGCGTCTGACTCGTAGCAAAGGGCCAGATGGCTCCGTCCCATTCGCAGGTGCCTGTTCCATGGGAGCGGAACTGCGGATGGCGGCGCTCGGCTGTGGTCAGTCCGTAGGGGGCGCTGAAGCCTTTTTCGTCGGTCAGCTGCTGCCAGGCTACGTCATATTGGGCCTTGTCCGTCTGCTTTTCAAAGAGATCGCAATACCAGGGCATATAGCCGATGGCCTCGCGCACCTGGGCCGAAGTGTCGCCGCGGAGCGTTTCGAAGAACTGATGGTCTTTGTTCCAGAGCTTTTCCTCGATGAGGCGCAGCTGCTGTTTGTAGTCGCTGTCGTATGTCGCAGCCTGTTGCTGGCGGTTTTCCATGAGCAAAATCTTTGATAATGCCTTGGCGTTGGCGGCCATATACGAGTTGATGGTCGGACGGGCATACTGCTTCTTGCGTCCGCCGCTGATGCTTTCCTCCATGCCGTCCTGCACGTCGCCCTGCCAGTAGAGGCCGTTCGCCAGTCGGTTCGTGCTCTTCCAGCGGGCATATTCCTCTTCCATCCGTGGACGGAGTGTGAGCAGGAACGTCGTGTCGCCCTGCACCTTGAAGGCCTCATAGATGGCGTGCGGGTTCCAGCTGGAGAATTTATTCATCTTCGTCATGGCCTGTCCGTTGTTGCCGTAGTACCATGTGCGCAGTATCTGGTGCAAGTAAGTGGTGTCGCGCAGCCAGCGGGTTTCCATCACGTGATGACCGATGGCACAGGCAATGAGGTTGTAGCGGTCGGCGTAGGAACGGGGAACCAAGAATTCGGTCATGCCCCAGCCTGCAGGTGTGCGCTTCAGGTGCTTGCGCAGCGACCACCAGCGGAAGTAGTAAATGTCGTTGAAATCCTTGTCGGGACAGTCGAACATCGGAACGTTCTCGGCCATCCAGTTGGCGGCATCCTCGTTGGTGATGTCGGGCAGCGGGGCTTTCCGCTCTTCCTTGTCGAGGGCATAGAAAGCTTTCTCGTCAGCCGCAAAGCGGTCGGCATAGGCTGGCAGGACGTCGGTGGTGAGCACGGCAGGCTGTCCTGCTGCGGTATTGCGCACATCCAGACAGTTGTGCTGGTTCATAAACATGTTGCCGCCATGACGGGCCACAGTCGGTGCATCGCTGCCATGGAGGGGGAATGTGCCGTCGGCCATCGGTCTGCTGACCACATTGGCGATATGATAACCGGCTGCAGGGTCGAGTTCATCGGCACGCGGCATATCGAAATCCTGATCGGCAGGCGTCTCGTTGTTGGGCTCCGAGAAGATTTTTCCTGTGCGGAACACGATGCGCGTGATGGCTTCCACGGGCGTATCAAACTGCCGTTCGCTCACTTTCTTGCCATCGACGAAATAGACGGCGCGGTGCTGATTGGTGGAAAGCAATGCCTTGATGTGGTATTTCACGCCCATCTCATATTTTTTCACAAGGGTGCCGTAGCGGGCGCCGCCCTTCACGCGGATGGCTCCTGCTGAATCAACGACGATGCGCGAGCAAACGTTGCCGCCGTTGTCCATGAACTCGATGTCGAATTCTCCTTTGTCATCCTGGTCCATCATCAGGTCGAACTCCACTTCCAGTTCCTTTGTGGCAGGGATCACACGTTCGGCCTTGGCATAGTCGTAGGGGTCGCAGTCGTAGAGATTCAGCCATCCGTTCTTTAGGAAGATATGGCACAGACTGGGTATATAGAGGTTCCAGTTGGTCAGGCTACTGACGGAACCGAGATTGAAGGTCCAGTTGTTTGATTCGCTCACCGTTTCGTTGTTCTTGAACTCTCCGCCGGCATGCGTCGTAGCGTTCAGACGTACTGGAACGGGGATGCGCGACACCCAGATGTCTTCTTTGTTCGTGCTGTAGGTCACCCAGAGGTTGCCGTCTTTCGGTGTTCCGTTGCCCTCCTGGATGCCGCGCACATATTGCGGTCCGTAGCTCTTGAACTGTCCGCCATGACGCAAAGGCACCACGTCACCGTGAACCAGCGAGAGCGTGTTGTATTCCAATCCGTCGCTGCTGAGGCTGATGGCCAGTGGCCAGCGGTATTCTGCCGGGTTATAGACCGTGGCGTAGGAACCGTCGCTCAGCCGTTGTCCCCATATCTTGGCGTTGCTGTTCACCAGTCCGGGAGCCCTGTAGGCAGGCTCGCGCCAGGTGTTGCCGCCGTCGGCAGAGATGGATGTCAGCGCATGTTTCCATAAGCCCACCTTGCGGCCGTCGGCCAGGGTATAGCCGCTGAAAGCCTTCAGGGGTGACTTGAAGGGCAGGATATCGTCGCCGCGGTCGCTCTCTTCCGCCCATTGCATGCGTTGCATCGGGTCGGCTATCAGGGCATCGACGGCCTTCACGAACTGCTTGTCCTTGGCTTTCTTATAGTAGGGATAATCCGTGTTTTTCTCGTTGAAACCATGGTTGTAGTGGATGAAATAGATGGGACCGAACGAGCCGTCCTTCTTGATTTCGCGCACCACACGCCCGATGCCGTTACCGTCGTTGGGGTCGTCCTTCATCGTCTGGCAGATGCCATAGTAGCCGATGGCTAAGAGTCTAGAATCTCTAGATTTTCTAGAATTTCTAGATTCTTGAGAATATACATACCAGCCTACCCGCTGGTGCATCACGGCTTTCAGGTTGTGGGCCGGGGGTAGGGTGGAACCCTCCTTACAGAAGCCTTCGGGCACCTGGTATTCGGGAAACAGCTCCACGGGTTTGCTCCACGTATAGCCGTCTTCAGAGGTCTGGAGCATGGTCTTTCCCGGTGCTTCGTGCTCATGGCGGGGGTCGGTCAGGTAGTGCATATAGAACCGTCCGTTCCAGTAGGCCATCATGGGCTGGTGGTTATAGGTCCAGGGCCGCTCACCGCGCAGCGTCTGAATGTTGTGCACACCGACGGTGGGCTGCATTCCGCCGTCGTGGCGTTCTGGTCGGGCAATGGCCGTTCCCGTATAGTGTACGCAGTCGCGGTTATACTTTTTCAGGTTCTCCACCAGTTGCTCGTCGGCCATGAATACCGTGCCGTGCTTATGCCCGAGGGGGAAGCGCACGCTGCCCGTCTGGTCCTGGAAGGTCTTGAAGTCCTTCGTGCGATGGGCTCCGTAGATTTTGTGGCGGTATGAGTCGTAGTAGATGTAGTACCAGTCGCCCACCTTTGCCGTGGAGGGACCTTCGGTAAACTGCTCCGTGAAGGGTTCCGATGCTGCCGACCACGGGCCGTAGGGACTCTTCGCAAAAGCCACCTTGATGTTGCGCATGGGGCGCGTATTGTCTTTCACCACCATCACGTAGTCCTGGTTTCCGCGCTTCACGAGCGTCGCATCGATAGCCGAGAAGCCCGGTTCGTAGAACAGCTGCGTCTGCGAGAACTTGCGGAAGTCCTTCGTGGTCATATAGTAGAGCCGGTGGTTGTTCTTGTGCTCCTCCTGTCCGTCGGGGAAACGTCCCGGCACACACGATGCCCAGATGATGAGATACTGCCGTTTCACGTCGTCGTAGAACAGTTCCGGTGCCCAGGTGTTCACCGTCGTGGTGTCCATTCCGGTCTCGATAAACCGTTGGGGAGTCCAGTGGATCAGGTCTTTGGATGAAGCATATCCGAAGCCCAGGTCACCGCGCCACGAGCTGGTCCACACCAGATGGAACGTGCCGTCGGGACCCTTCACGATGCTGGGGTCGCGCATCACTTTCTGCTTGCCCACCTTCGGACGCAGGAACACGCCCTGAATGCTGTCCCATCGGATGCCGTCGTAGCTGTAGATAAACCGCAGTCCCTCGGTGGCTGGTTCATGAAACGATGTGCTGACATAGATGTCTTTTGCCAGCAGCGTTGGATTGAAAAGTGTTAGTGTTGCAAAGAATAATAGAAAAAGCCTTTTCATATCGACGTCTTTATTTACATTTAAGACGCAATGAAAAGGCTTTTGTAATCATTATTAGCCTCGACCAATATCGTTTTACGATATAACGTTATCACGTTATAACGAATTATCCGCAAGTCCTCCCTAATCAGGGAGGATTTAGGTGGGTCGCATTTTTTCCCCGAACTCCTTGCTGATATAATTGTTCAGGCTCTTGCAGCATTCGGCGCTGAAGCGCTGGCCGCAACCGATGAGCAAGTCCCACTGTTCTTCCGTCAGGCCGCGCTCTATCACCTCGCGCGTGATGCCGTATTTCATCATGCCATACACCAGTCCAGCATTGAAGTTGTCGCCCGCACCGATGGTGCTCACCACCTGAATGTCCGATGGAATGGGGTAGTTTTTGCTGATTCCGCCCATTCCCGACGTTACGTCGCCTACCCGTGGCCTTTCAGCGCGCAGCTCGATGGGCCGCGAACCCTGCGTATAGATAAACTTCTTGCAGTAGAAAGAAATCTCCGCCCGATACACCTTGTCGGCATCATCCTTCTTGTACATCACCTCGAAATCCTCATGCGAGCCGCGCACGATGTCGGCCAGTTCCAGGTTCTCCAGGATGTTGGGCGTCAGTTTCATCACCTCGTTCTTGTGCGACGGGCGGAAGTTCACGTCGTAATACAGGATGGCCCCTTTCTGGCGCGCATAGTCCAGAAAGCCCTTCACCTGCGGGCGGATCACCGGATTGATGGCAAAATAGGAACCGAACATCACGATGTCATCCTTCTGCACGTCGGGCATCACGAAGTCCAGCTGGTCGTGCGGATGATCCTTATAGAACAGATATTCCGCGTCGTTCTGCTCGTTGAGGAAGGCCAGCGACAGCGGCGACTTCGAATCCGGGAACACATTGATGTATTCGGCCCCCACGCCGTTCTCTTTCAGGAACGAGATAATCATCTCGCCCACGCGGTCGTTGCCCGTCTCGCTGATAAACTGTGCCGGAACGCCGGCGCGTCCCAGTGAAATCATGGCATTATAGGTGCTGCCTCCCGGCACGGCGCCGATAGGCTGGTTATTCTTGAAGATGATGTCGAGCACCGTCTCTCCGATTCCGATTACTTTTCTCATGCTATTTTTATTTAATTTTTTTCATCTATATTCATGCAACCGCTGCGTAGCCCAGCGGCGGAACCTTACCGCAATGGGTGACTGCACACGATAGCCCAAGGCGATAATTACATCAAGATTATAGTGCAAAACTTGGTAGTTCTTGCCATCTGCAGCAGTTGTTCGGAATTTCCGAACAACTGCATCTTGTTCCAGTTCCTTGTCTGCAAAGATGTTTGTCAGATGCTCACTGATGTTCGATTTACTCGATTGGTAAATCTCCACCAGTTGCGCCTGAGTCAGCCACACATCCTCATCGGCAAAGCGCACATTCACGCTCACCCTGCCGTTTTCATCCTTATACAGTATCAGTTTGTTCTCCTTGTCCATTTTGCATCTTTTGCTAAGTGCAAAAATACAAATATTTTTTCACAAACCAACAAATCCGGAGACTTTTTATCCGATAAATTCCACCAGCAAACCCTTAATCGGGTATCGGGAAATGAGGAAAAGGGGAATTCTTTTCAAAAAATCTTTATATTTCCAATCATAAAGCGAGGGCTGCCGCGCTTCACAGCGGAGCAGCCCCTATTCAACATGAATGAAAAAACGCCTGATATCAGAATTAAATTCTTTCCTATTTATAACGGAAAGCCAACTCCCATGCCCTGCCGATTACCCCGTAATCTACCCACTGGCCGCACTCCACGAGTATCATCTTATTGATGATGGTCTTCCAGATTTCACGGCCTTTGTCGGGAGCCTCCAGATCTTCATCGGGCAGGATGTCGGCCTTCATGGCCACGTAGTTGACGTACTGATTGGTCTGATTACCCCTCTCCGTCGGTGGACACCAGCGGTTGATAATCTGCCGGAGAGTGTGCAGCCGATGCTTATACCAGTAGGTTCGCAGGATGCGGAAAGCCGCACGGATGCCATACTCCATGGTTTCGAACTGTAGGAACCTCGGGTCGTTCTGCTCCAAGCATGTTCCTTGCCACTTGGCGCCGCTTCGCTCGATATTGAGCGGATTATTGTTGCGTATCCCACGCGCTATCTTCTTGTTATTCTTCATTTATCTTTCTTCTTTAATCCTTATTCTTTATTCTTTATTCCATATATCTCTCACAAGTCATTTCTCAAGAATTTTAATCAGTTTACGATACTTCCCGCGGTCAATGCGCTCGATAACGCCTTGCTTATACCAATCCGAGCACAGATTTGCGGAACGCTTCACCTGACAGTCGAGAGCTTTGCTCACGTCTTGCACCGTAAACTCCTTGGGCAGACTGTTGAACGCCTCCATGTTCTTCGTCAAGCGCATCACCTGTCCCACTCTCTGCGCGCCTTCCAGACTGTCGCTCACCAGCTTGCCGAAATAGTAGAGTTGCGACTCGAAGATGTAATCGGCCAGAAGAAGGGCCAGCTCTATCGACGAGAACTTGAGGTTCAGCTTCCCTGATTCCTCAAAGGAGTCCAGCGAGTTCATGATGGCATCCACGGCAGCCAGACGGACGGCTATCAGCGGCGGACGCTTGCGGAAGTAGTCACCCAGGCGGTCATCGTCGAGCGAGAGGGCGAAGGCCTTCTGCTGCCCCCAATAATAGAGGGCATCGGCGAAGGAGGTCTGCTTCCCCAGACGGTCTTGCCAACGCCTGGGAACACTGACCTGCTGCTCCAGATTCACGTCCCATCCGCAGCGCAGCAGGCGGTGGCCTACGGTGCGTAGCCAGTCGGAGTCCTTATCCGTCCGTCGGCGTGCCTGCCGCTTCATCATCTCGTAGCGCTGGCCATACTGTACACCCATAATCAGACGTGTGGGCAGTCCGTCGAGGCAATTCCTGGAGGTGATTTTCTTTTGCAGGGCATCGGGCGTACCCGTCACCACGAAGTTGAAGAATGCCGGAACGAGACCGTTTCTCGTCATCGCAGAGCGGCTTTCGGAACCCGTCAGTTCGCAGTCGAACGATTTCTTGTCGAAATCCTGCGAAGAGTTCCACGAGTTCTTCTCGTAGTTGATTTTCGATGAGAGTTCGCTCTCGAAGTTGTAGCAAGCCACCTGCCGCTGCTCCGAGCCGAAACTGTTCTTGGCGTCCATGCAGCGCTCCAGCTTCTGCTTCAGCGTGCAGTCCGTGGGCAGGTAGCGGATGGGGAAATGCTTCTCTTCGGGTATGTCGTCCTTCTTGGCCTTGGCCATCGAGAGCCGCTTCATCTCGGCCTGATAGTTCTCTTCGGCCTTACGTCCGCGGGCATCCTCCTGTCGGAGCGGTTCCATAATCAGGCGGTCCAGTTCGCGATAGTCGCCCTTTCCCGTTCCGGCATCGCCGATGATGTAGGTCATGAAGGTCAGCGCGAGGTCTGAGCCGTCGTACCAATTTCGCAGACGGCATCCCGATAGAAGCGTGCCGAACATGGTGCCTGCCACCAGTATTCCGTTAAGACGAGAGTACCTTGGCAGAACGGCGCACACGGGCCGCCATACGGGGCTTTCAAACCAAGGAGCGAAATCGTCGGCCCATTTTTCGTAATCCCATTCAGCCGCTTGGTCAATGCCCTTGTTGCCTGACCGTATGCCCTCTGCCTTTCCTTCTCCCGACAGGGTGATACCCATACCTTGAAGGAAGGCCACGAGCCGTCGGGGGATGGCTGCATATCGTCGCGCACCGATAGCCGAGCCAGCACACTGCCGTCGCTCCTGCTCCGGAAGTCCGTAATCAGGAGTGACCCTGACCACCATGTCCTCGCTGAAATCGCAGATGTAGCGCATGCATTGCTGCACCAGCGCATAATAGCAGGCGTTACGCTCGCCGACAGCCGGAAGGTGCCCATACTCGGCGCGTAGCCAAGAGTCTGCAATAGTCGCGTATGGCACGCCGTGATAGGAAGCCCCTTCAGCCCCCTCCAAACCTCCCCCCTGGGGGAGGCTTTCTGTGAGGTTGGAGCTTCCCCCCAGGGGGGGAGTGAGGGGGGCTCCTTTTCTATACGTTTCTCCATATTCTTTTTCAAATGCTTCATTGTCATAATTCAAAAGGTTTTCAAGTTCAACATAAAGAATGTCTGCGCGTGTGCAACCGTAGGAGAGCCTTGTGGCATCCTTACAGGCTTCGTCGAGTTTCACGCTTAGCTCTTTGGCAAGCCATTGCTGATTGTCAGCAAGATTGCCGCGTTCGGGGTCGGCCTTGAATACCAGTCTCAGGCCTCTGCCCGACGGAGTGATATGCGCAAAGAGGATACCGAATTGCTTGCAGAAAGCGTCGGCATAGCCTTCACCCTTCGAAGCATCTGACGGCCATTTCTTAGCCCATCCCTCGAAAATCTCCCTCGGGTTTTTCACTCCGTCAATATCCAGCATACAGAGTCCGTTGAGTCTGACAAACTCCGACTTTCGCCATGCGGCCATGCAAGGCTTGCCACAGATCATCTTTTCTGACTTCGTGATTTCCCCTGCTGAGAACACCCACGCGGGCAGTTTCTTCTTCAGTTTTGCCTTCAGTTCATGAAAATATTTCTTTTCCTTTTCTCCCTGTGCCAGTTCCATGCTGTTGGCAGCAGCATGGATTTGGCGGATCGTATCCTCGACAAACGGATTGTCTATCACTTGCAGGAAGTTTTCCCTTGTTGCCGGTAGGCAGTAAGAATTGATTTTCTGTTGGATGTAAAACATTGGTTCAATGGTGCGCCGATTATAGTGTATGCCCAGTCGGCAGGGCTGTAGGGATGTTCGTTATCGAGGGCAATTTCCGCGAAGATGCGTACTTTATGCTCCTTCTTGTCGAGATAGACAGCGAGGCCGTCGCGCTTCATGAGCGGCTTCGTCCGTGGTTCGCGGGGCAGCTGCGGCTCCAGTTCTCGGGTCAGCGTCTCGAAGTCCTTCAGCATGTCGCCCACAGGGTCGAGCGCATTCATCGGAGCCATCAGGTGTGCCACATAGTTCGACTCCTTCTCGCCGTTCGTCTGGTAGAACTTCGACGCTCCGGAGCGCTTCACATTTCGTTGCGAGGGTTCCCCCTTGCCGCACGGGCGGAACTCTATCGAGTCGTCCTCGTAGATGGTTGCCGTTCCGCGTCCGTGCCATTTTTCTTTAGGTTGTGCCATGATATTTTTTGGTGTTAGGTGATGGGTGATGGTGGTTACTCTTTTTCCGTTTCGGAATCGGCTTGTAGTAAGCCGGAGTCCCTTCTTCGCGTTCCCACGAAGTGCAGGCCACGCCCGAACAGATTCTTTTGTGGAAGAAGCACAGGGGGCAGTGCCCCTGGTTCCGCTTCACCTCCATCCGTTGGCCGTCGAGTTCCACGACGTCGCCAATCCGCGCTTCTTGAAATAAATACGTACTCATAATAATGTTTCAAGTTTCAGGTTTCAAGTCTCAAAACCTCCCCTCCCCAAGGGGAGGGGTCGGGGGAGAGGCTTATACGATTCGATCAATATAAATTTGGTTTTCATGTCCTACGGTACCGTCCTGACGATCGAACGTGCGGTGAGAGATATGGCATTGCACATGGTGCAACGTGTTGGTGTCCAGCGGTTGCAAAGCCTGAGCCAGCGACCCCGTGGCCTGTGCGTGGAAGGTGTCGATACCGTCCGAGAGCACAAAGTCCATGAAGTGGAACACGGTAGGCTGTCCGTCCTTGCCTGTGTATTGGCGCTGCGAGTGAGCACCCTGCGAAATAATTGAAACGAGTTTTTCCATTGTCTTTAATCTTGTTTAAACAGTTGATGAATAAATTGTTTTCCTTTCTCCGTCCATACCAGATAGGTACGAGTGCGGACAGTTCCGAAGAGATCGCGATGAGTGTGTGTGCGGCAGGTAGCCAGTCCACGGCGGGCATACGGAGCATAAAGCATATACTGCCCGCTCTGCTCGTAGATGATGCTGTCCTGAAGCAGCCGCGTAGTCAGGTCGTGAACGGTCATTCCCAAGCCCTTCGCCACTTGCGTCATCGTCAGGCAGTCCACCGAGTCGAGCACCTCATCCACATAGTCGGCTTTCGGCTGGAGATTGGCTATAAGCTGTTCTTTTTCCTCTACTTCTTTTTTTAGGATTATCGCAGCGCGGCACATGATTTCAAGGTCGGTCATCGGTCGCATTTCCTTTGCTAGCCTTTCCTCTTCCAGTTGCTTCCAACGTAGCACCAGTTTTGCGCGCGCTTCATCATTAAACTTTGTTGCAACATACAGACACTCGGTCTTTGTCAGAGAGTAACAGGGAACATTCCTCGTTCCACCGTTCGGTTGAACCACCTCTCGGGATGTCAGCGCAAAATTGCGCCCACATATTTTCTTCCAGGCTGGTTCCATGTTCCGGATAGCTTTCATCACATCTTTGTGCTGCTTACCCGTCACTTCAGCAATCTCCAGCGAAGTCATCCGCTGCTCGCCATCATCACGATTTTTAATTAAATCAATCATATGCTGTTTCTTTTTGGGGGTTATTACCGCTCGGAAGGAGGGACGTCCTTTCTCCCCGATTGGTTTCTGAGCGCGAAATTAGATTGTTTTCAGGAGAGTGAAAAGAATAATAGAGTGGAGGTACGGGAAATGAAACGGGATTTGCGGATCATTCACGGAAAATAGCACGGTTTTTCTATTCTCCCTTTGTGTAGGCGCTCAAAAAACGTTTGGCAACGTTAATTCTCCTGATAGTCCTCCCGGGATCGTTGGTGTCCGTGAACTTCCAGTCTGGAAATCGCCCGTCGATTTTCTTATATGTTTCATCGATGGTAGTGCAGCCGGGCAAATCCTCCACGCCCATCTCTTTTAGGAACAGACGGAAGGATCTTGTAGATTCATATCTGCCCAAGCCTTTCACGTGCCCCTTATCTATAAGCTTATAGATGTACGCGTAGTCACCTTTACGCTTTATAACGCCCTCCTCATTCAGGATGCGGAGCGCAAGCCGTGCCCGTTCGAACACGTCCACATGCTCGTCGTCCACTTGTTTCTCACTTGCAACCTTGTCGCCAAGTTGCGATACCAGTTCTCTGTACAGTGGCACTCTTTCGTCTGCCACGTTGATTACTATTTGCTTCATAGCCGAATGTTTTTGTGAGTGAGAAAGCATCGAATACGCGTCGTTTAACTCATGAGACTTCTCCGCTCACCACTCGGGTGAAACATTTGTTGAGGTTTACCTCGTAACGATATGTAATAGTCTTTTGGTTGCGCTCACATTTTGAATTCCCTGTTAAAGAATCTAAAATGTCAAACAATAAAAGACCCACAAAGGGAAATACATCCGATTGTGGGTACAAAAGTATAATAAATAAAATTGAGAATCAAGGTGTAGCGGACTACCATATTACGGGTAGTACCCTAAGTAGTGGGCTACTTTTTGGGGGTTGGTTTTCTCTCTACCTGTTTTCTTATCTCTGCGGCTAAGTTAGGCATTGCTTCTTCGAAAATCCTTGCCACAGTTTCTATGTCATTTTTTCTGAAACCACCTTTTCTTATTTCAGAATCTACAGAGGTTTCTTCATAGCCAGAAATTGCTGTAATTATAGGCACTAACTTTTTTTTAACAGGTATTGGTCCGTCTTTGATTGAAGCTACCGTATAAATAAGAAGACACATTTGAGCTTTTGTAAAACACTTATTACTGGCTCCTTTAAATGCGATTTCTCCTGTACCATCAGTCACGCTTGTTTCCATCAAAGCCGATTCATATAAACTGTGCCATTTGTCGATTTCTTCAACACGTTTTTTGTCACGCTCTTCGGCTTTTTTAGTCTTTTCTTCTGCTTGTTCTTTCAATGAAGCATTCTCTTCTTTCAACTGAGAGATTTCTTGCTTCAATCCATCTATCTGCTCCTCATATTTTTGTTTTAATTCTTCATCTTGTTTTGATGAACGAGATTCCATTTCTTGCTCGAATAATTCATTTTGTATTTCCTCTTCTATTTCTTCTTGCCTTTTATATTCTTCTATCAATTCTTTTTTGCTTAACAACTCACCTTTATCCACCAGATGGTGTTTTAAAATACCAATTTGTTGACTTAGTTCCCAATTGATCGAATAGTCGCTCGAATGAAAACTATCATCTATATTAACAATTAGAGAGATTTGGCTATTAATATCTTTTCCTAGAATCCTAATAACACGTATAATATCATTAATATTGTATTTGTTAGTAATAAGACCCCAATTAACACGACCTTTAAATGTATTGTACCTTAACAACTCATTATGTATATCCATTATTTTAAAATGGTCGCAAGAAATTGTAGTGGTAGGACTGATAAACATCAAATGGGTTTCCATAGCTATTCCTGAGGCCTTTGCCTCCTTTAACCTGTCGAAGTCGCTGATTAAAGAATCTACGGCCTTTTCAACATGACTGGGCAAATCTATTGTGCAGGATAGATAAAACTTAACCATTCTCAAGATGACCGCAACAATAGAATCGTCATTCCATTGCATGCTATAATAATCAATCCACGAATGAGTGTGCAGGGTGAAACG
Source organism: uncultured Prevotellaceae bacterium (assembly GCA_900314655.1). Lineage (GTDB taxonomy): Bacteria > Bacteroidota > Bacteroidia > Bacteroidales > Bacteroidaceae > Prevotella. Next base: position 60,519 of record OMWC01000005.1, read on the forward strand.
ATCGTCCAATATAATTATCGTCGACAGATAATTAGCGTCATTAAACATTGTCAGTATTAACTTCTCTTTATCCCAACCAATGGGAACAGTAAATGACTGGCTTATCAGATAATCATATAAAATGCCGTCTACCGATAATTGGTCATCAATATCATAGTCATCAATCGATTCTTTATGTAAAAAAATCAACTCCTGTGGCAACTTGGTTAAATCCATATTGTTGTTTTGTTTACTTTAAATATTCAAATAACTCTGTTAAACTTTACATTGACTCTACAATTTTGATTTCATCTTCCGTCAGCCCATACAGCTGATAGACGCGCTGGTCTATTTCGCGGTCGGTCTGGGCAATCTGTTCCGAGAGCTGCTGGCAGTCGTTGCGGTATTGGTTGAAGTAGTCTTCCCATTCGTCTTGCTGCGCGAGCGAGAGGTTAATCTTCTGCTTCTTCAGCTCAGCCACGAAGGCCTTGAATTCCAGCTGGTCGAATGTCTGCAACGCCGTCGTTATCTTCACGCCCTCGAAGTTTTCCGAAAGGCGGCGCAGGAAACGAGCGCGCTTCTCCTGCAATTGCTTATGAAGGGATAAAATCGTGTCGGCGAGAGAGAATAAAGCGTCATCTTCGCTAATATTAGGAATAGGTATTTTGCCAAAATACTTCCATATCAGTTGATAGCCATTCTGAATTTGGGAGCAGAACTTCGTTATCAGCCACCAGCCCATACGAGAATTGAAAATGGCAAGCAACGCCTTGCACTCAGTTGGGATAAACCACATAGAATTGTTTGAATAGAATCCCTCCGTGTCGTAAATAAAACAAGGCTTTACTTGGAATGCTTGATACATTATCTTAGACTTGGCAAACTGATTGTAATAATCGCATGCTCGTAACTCCCACCAAAAATCTCCCTTGTCTGTTCTTTTCCTGCCCTTTTCAGCAAATGGTTCCAGCCATTCAGCTATTGAAGGATATTCTGCCTTTAGATAGTTCCATGCATCAGCTTCATTATCGAACGTCTGCTCCCTTTGTGTCCAGCCTTTCTCAAACAAAATGAGATAGCTGACAGCTTCTGGCTTTCCGTATGGAGTGATATTCCGTCCTTGCAAGAAAGGATAGATTCTTTCTTTGGCTCTTTCGTCCTCAGAGACGATTCTTTGGTATGTATTGGCATCAATAAGGAAAGCCTCTGAAAGTCCTGTTAATACACCTCTGTATGCTTCACCTCCGATAAAGTCTCTGAGAGTTTGATGACAAGACGAAAGGCGTTCCAGCATAGCATTTTCTTTTTGAGATGAGATAACCCATGTGTCGCTGGTGAATTGCGAAAGGTCAAACACCTCTTCCATGTTCTTTACATTCTGAATAAAATCTTGTGCATCAGCTGCTTTAAGAACAGACACACACATTTGTTTGGCTGGTTCGGAATTACGTCCAATGAATATGCAGGGATAGGTGGTAGCGCCTTCGAATATTTGTATATCGCCAAAATCGATTAGTCTTTCCAATCGTTTACTCAAGAAATATGCTCTCAGTTCTTTGCCATAGCCTGCCTGTAGCCACTTATTAGGCATTATGTAGGAAACAATCCCATTAGGTTTAGAAAGTTGGAAACCCTTTTCAACAAATACACAATATAAGTCTCCTCTTTTATTATATGTCCAATATCCAACCTTTTGCAATTGGTTGGAAGTATCGAGTATGCTTTCAAGATGCACATACGGCGGATTACCAATCACGACATCGAATCCTCCGCGCTCGAACACTTTGGGGAACTGCTCCTGCCAGTTGAAGGCTTTGTCGCCTGCAACGGCGGGGTCGCTGATGAGCGAGTTGCCGCACTTGATGTTCTGGTTCAGCGAGTTCAGTTTGCGATGGGGCTTGGCGGTGCGCAGCCAGAGGGCTAGCTGGGCAATCTCCACGCTCTCCTCGTTGATGTCAACGCCGTAGAGGTTGTTCTCCAAGATGCTGTTTTCCACATCTTGGAACTGGATGGAATATCCCGACACCTTGGTCTCCATCTCGTCGATGAGCTTGTGCTCGTCCATCAGGAAACGGAGGGCGGCATTGAGGAAGGCGCCACTACCACAGGCGGGGTCGAGGATGGTGATTTGCAAGAGCCATTCGCGGTATTGCTGCAACTGGTCGAGCAGGCGCTTCTTGGTCTGCATCTGGCGGCGTTGGTCGGAGAAATATTCTTCTTCAACGATGCCAAATTGCTGTTTCTTCTCAGCACAGAGCCGTCCCACGGTATTCTCCACGATGTACTTCGTAATATACTGAGGAGTATAGAACACGCCGTCTTGCTTGCGCTTGGAGAGCCTCTCCCCCAGCCCCTCCCCCATAGGGAGGGGAGCCGATGCCGATTGTATCTGTTGCGTCACCTCTTCAATCTCCGAAAGCGAGTTCTCGAAGATATGGCCGAGGATGTTCACGTCCACATCGCTCTCGAAGTCGTATTCCGAAAGCTTCCGGCAATGCTCAGCCAGCAGGTCATCAGAAATCGTAATATTATCGAGCACCTCGTCGGGCTTGAACAATCCGCCGTTATAGGCGAATATCTCGTATTTCTTACCCTTGAAGCCCGTATTCATATAGCCGAAATACTTCTTCAAACGGTCGTAGAACGGGCGGTATTCGTCCATCTCCTTCAGTTGTTCCCATTGGTCGATAATCTGCACCATCGAGTTGGGCGGCAGCAGACCGCAATCCTCTGCGAAGAAGATGAAGAGCAGGCGGTCGAGCAGCTTCTGAGTCTTCTTGAAGAGCAACAGCTGCCACTCCTTCTCGTCCTCGCCTTCGGCGACGGGATTATTCTTCAGGATATCGGTAAAGAGTGCGCGCTTGAACTGCGAGTAGTCACGATAAAGCGCTTTGGTAATCTGGTCTTCTGAGGACACCGATTCGCCTTTCATCTGCAAGGCAACGCCTTTGGCCACCTGCTGCCATGCCAGGCAGAGGTAGAGCTCGCGGAATTCGTCTTCGGTAAGCGTGAACAGATTCCACTCTCGGTATTCCACGGCGTTATCAATGTAGAGGCGCAGCTTCTCGAAGTTGGAAATCACCACAAGCCAGCATTGAGGATGCTGGCTCTTGTAGTTGAAGGCCTGCGGCTCCACTTTCGAGAGGTCGGTGGTCTTATGGTCTTTCAGCTCTATCACGCCAATCACCTTACCGTCGAGCTGGATGGCCCCATCGGCTTTCTTCGAGTTGGTCTCGTTCTTCTTCTCGGTGATGAGGTTATAGTCGGGCGAGGGGTTGAGCGTGTAGCCCAGTATCTTCACGAACAGTTCGCGGAGAAACCCCTCCTGAAACTGCTCTTCCTTCGATTGCAGTATGTTCTGCTGGATGTCCTTGTTCAGGAAATATTGCTGGAACGCCTCCCAAGGCTGGTTGGTGATTTCCTTGGGTAGCGCCTGCTTGTATTTATTGACTATTGTTTTCTGGAATAGCATAGTTGACAAGATTCTAAGTTAAGTGCAAAGATACAAAAAGTCGAGAGCAAAACAAAGGATTTTATTCTTTTTTTGCCGAGACGGAGTATCTTCACGGTGGTACACCGTAGAATTAGCAATAAGAATCGAGAATTGCAAGCGGAAGGGGGGAATTTTTATTTGAGTCAGCCTTTTCCGTGTGCCGAAATTCCCCTTTTCCCCTTTTCCTTTTTCCCGAATAAGGGTATTTCGAATGGAGCGAAATCACCTTTAATAAGTTATATATAAATATATATTATAATATATATTTATATATAAAATTTAGTGACTACCTAAAAAGGCTTAATCGGGAATCGGGAATTGAGGAAATGGGGAAATCTCTACATGACTCATCCGCAAACACTGCACAATCTTCCATTAAAGCCTGCGCGCTATTTGCCTAATATTTCGGCGCCGCGCGCGACGGCTTTGCGCGCGAAGAGTTTAGAGTTTAGATTTGTCGCCTCCAGCGATTAGGGATTATTCATTTCTATGTATTCGCTAACTACTTGATTCTTTGCGACTTCGTGTCTTTGTGTAGGGTTGAAAATCAAAGTTTTTTTTGCGGGTTTTCTGGGTTTTTCTTGCATGGGTCACACTTTTTTCGTATCTTTGTAACGTATTTAAAAGCCGCGCGCTGCGGCGGCTTGGAAACCAACTAGACAGCAGCAGGATAACTTATAACCTATGTCACATTTGTATAAGCTCGTGAAAAACACGAACGAGAAGATGACCGAGGCTTTCGGAAAGTGGTATGCGCGCCCCGTCTATACGGGTACGCTCGACCTGAACGGCATCGCCGAGCTGATTCAGCGTAACTCTACGGCGAAGAAGTCGGACGCGCTGGCCGTGCTCACGGAGATGGTGGAGGTAATCTCCGACGCGCTGAAGGCTTCGCAGCGCGTGAAGATCGACGGCTTCGGCACGTTCAAGATCGGTATGTCTTCGAAGGGCGCTGACGACGTGAAGAAGTTCAATATCGCGGAGAACCTGAAGGGTGTGCACGTGCTCTTCCAGCCTGAGGAGGACGTGGACAAGGCCACCAAGAAGCGCACGAAGCGCCTGCTCAAAGGATTGTCGTTTGCTCCCGCTGCTTCGCTGGTCAACGTGAAGGAAGTGGAGGAGCGCGGAAAGGAAGAAGGGGAAGTGAACCCATAACCCCACAGCCTCTCCCCCTGCCCCTCCCCCTGGGGAGGGGAGAGACCCACCTAATCCTCCCTTTATAGGGAGGACTTTCTAAACGGCAGAATTCAAAAAACTAATAATTATTAACCTTTTAACAAATACCCTCACCGACAAGTCCCCCTTCTAAAGGGAATATATAGGGTCGCCTATCCACAAGCCTCCCCCAAGGGGGAGGTTGGAGGGGGCTTTCCTAACTATTATGAGCAAGAAAGATATCGTAAAACTGATTGTACAGGTGATTATTGCTGCACTGACTGCGCTGGGCACTGCGCTGGGCGTGGTGAGCTGCATCTAGACCCCTCCCCCGACCCCTCCCGAGGGAGGGGTTCTTTTTTTTAATGTAAAAGTAGAATTCCCCTTTTCCTCTTTTCCCGATACCCGATTAAGGGTATTTTACACTAACTTTACGTCTCTTCGAGGCGTGAAGTTAGGCTGCACTCGGGAAAATCCAAATAATTTTTGATTTTTCAACTCCTTGGGACTCCGCTTGTCCTTTGGAGTTTTAAAACTTCTCCAATCTGAAGTGCGTTACAAAGGTACCACCGTTTCCCGATAGCTCAAAGCTTTTCTGTCTTATGAACGGCTCCATTCTCCGTGGAACCGATATTTTCACGAACATTCAGTTTTAGAAAGGTTTGTAATGAAAAAACGAACAGCCTGCTCCAACTGTGAAAGTTCATAACTGAGAATCCAAAATATCTGACTGGCATCAATATCGAAATAGTGATGCGCTGCAGGTGGCGTCCAAGAGGGTCATTCCTTCAGGAGAAGACAAGAAGTCGTCAGCGGAATGAATATTCTTCGTCCTTTCCTGAACTCGCTCTATGGCAGACTGGATGTCATAAAGAATGTCCAGGGCCAGCGCTTTATTTTCAGAAGACAGTGACTCCATCGCGTTCTATCCTGCTGCGCAGGCGGGGATTTAGGTTCTTGTGATTGCGTATGATATCTACAGAACGCCCTACAAGTTGTTCCAGAAAGTCTTTGGCATCCATCAGCAAGAAGGGATTGGGAGTCTCCGTATCCACGAATACATCAATATCACTGCCTTCGTGGTCTTCACCACGTGCCACAGAACCAAACAGCCGAAGCGACTTTATGCCATAGTCGTTTCGCAGTGTGCTGCTGCAGCCCTGAAGTATTTCAATATAATCAGCCTTGCTCATACGCTTTCATTATTTCTTGTCGCAAATTTATAGTATTTTTTCGACAATTCCAAATATCTTGGGAGAAATAGTGCAAAGATGCGACTTTTTTATTGATTAGCATCTGTCGGGACGGTTTTTTGAAGTTTTCACAAGGCTTGTTATGAGGCCTACCACGATGACAGATGGATTGACGTAATTAAGAGTGTGAATCGTGCGCTGAATACTGGTTTCTATAATGATAGCCTCTATTTCTTCAGAGGGGTCGCTTACGAGTCGCTGGGTTATTTCAAGTATGCGAAGAATGATTATAAGATGGCTGGAAATAACGGGGTGTATGAGGCAAATACTGCCTTGGAACGGCTTAAGCAGAAAATGAAGGCAAAGGGGAAGTAACGATAACACTATCTATGAAGGCAGTATCTTTGGAAGACTATAAGGAAGTGTGGCTTACAAATTTATTTGCTTTCTTTTCGCTTAATCGGAATTTTGCACTAACTTTACGTCTCTTCGAGGCGTGAAGTTAGGCTGCACTCGGGAAAATCCAAATAAATTTGGTTTTTCCACTCATTTGCACTAACTTTGCCGCCAGTTTATGAAATACAATACTTATACATTGTCCAACGGACTGCGCGTGATTCATCTGCCGTCGGCTTCGCCGGTGGTGTATTGTGGATATGAGATTGCTGCGGGAACGCGGAATGAGGAGCCGGGGGAGGAGGGACTGGCGCATTTCGTGGAGCACGTGACTTTCAAGGGTACGGAGCGGCGGCGCTCGATGCAGATACTGAACACGCTGGAGCGCGTGGGCGGCGACCTGAATGCCTTCACGCAGAAGGAGGATACGGTCTATTATGCGGCTATCCTGAAGGAGCATCTGCCGAAGGCTGTGGACGTGCTGACGGACATCGTCTTCCATAGCATCTACCCGCAGACGGAGATTGACAAGGAGGTGGAGGTGATCTGCGACGAGATAGAGTGCTACAACGATTCGCCTGCGGAACTGATTTATGATGACTTCGAGAATATTCTTTTCGAAGGTCATCCGCTGGGGCATAACATCTTGGGCACGGCGGAGCGCGTGAGGCGGTTCACTACGGAGGATGCCCTGCGATTCGCCCGCAAGTACTACAGGCCGGATAATGCCATCTTCTTTGCGTATGGGGATGTGGATTTCGATAAGTTAATAAAGACTCTCCCCCAGCCCCTCCCTATAGGGAGGGGAGTAGATACTCTTGGTGTGGATGAAAGTAATGGCTCCCTCCCTTTAGGGAGGGTAAGGGGAGGGTCCGCTGGGTCTTCTATTATTCTTAATAAAGGCACTCATCAGGCGCATGTGATGATGGGCACACGGGCGTATGACATTCATCATCCGCTGAGGATTCCGCTCTATCTGCTGAACAATCTGCTGGGAGGACCGGGGATGAACGCGCGGCTGAATATCTCGCTGCGCGAGCGGAACGGACTGGTCTATACGGTGGAATCGACGATGGTGAGCTATGGCGACACGGGGCTTTGGGGCGTCTATTTCGGATGTGACCCTCACGACGTGAAACGCTGTCTGCGGCTGGTGCGCCACGAGCTGGACAAGTTTATCGAGAAACCGCTTACGGACGCACAGCTGAATGCTGCCAAACGGCAGCTGAAGGGGCAGATTGGTATTGCCTGCGACAACCGCGAGCAGTTTGCGCTGGACTTCGGAAAGAGTTTCCTCCACTATGGTTGGGAGAAGGATATCACGAGCCTCTACGCGCAAATTGATGAGGTGACGGCGGAGCAGATTCAGCAGGTGGCGCGGGAGCTGATGGAGGAGGAAAGGATTACGACTTTGATTTATAAGTAACCCACCCTAAGTCCCTCCCGAAGGGAGGGATTTTTCATTGCAGTAAAAGGCTGTAAGCATATCCGTCATCCCTCCCTTCGGGAGGGGAAGGGGTGGGTGTCATTTATTTAGCAGGGCGGTCAGTTCTTCGAGGGAATTGGCTACCTGGATATAGGTGCGCCATTGCTTGCGGGTGACGCCTTTCGTGTGGAGATCGTCCATGAAGGTGACGAAGGAGTCCCAGAATCCTTTCATGTTGTAGAGGATGACCTTCTTCTCGTGATAGCCGATGGTGGCCGAGGCTACTACGGTGAACACTTCGTCGAGCGTGCCGATGCCGCCGGGCAGGGCCACGAAGACGTCGCTGTGGAGCATCAGCAGGTCCTTGCGGTCGCTGAGGTTCTCGCAGGGGATGGTTACCGAGGAATAGTCGCTGGCCCGGCCGTGGGATTCCACGATACGGGGAACTACGCCGATGGTCTGCCCGCCGGCCTTGAAGGCTGCATGGGCCACGCATTCCATCAGCCCCATGTTGCATCCGCCATAGACGATGGTGTGCCCCTCGCGGGCTGCCCACTCTCCGAATTCGTGGGTCAGCGTGAAGAAGTCGCGGTCGATGTCGTGATTGGCACTACAGAAAATACCGATATTCATATTGGGGGATTATAGTTTAATGATGAATGATTATCGGCTGCAAAGATAATGATTATTTTTTATAAAACAATCTTTTTCCCGTTTCGGATGTAGATGCCATGTGTGGGACGGGTTGTTTTGAAGCCGTTGAGCGTGTAGTGGGCGTCGTCCTCGGATGCTTGGTGGATGTTGTGGATGGCGGTGGCTCCCGAGGGGAGCGAGAGCGTGACGGAGATGTTGCTCTGACCGCCCTTGAGGAAGGCTTTCAGCTCTGCTGCCGACAGCCCCTCAATCTTGCCCAGGCGGGTGTAGCTGTAGGAGTTGTTGCCGTAGAAGATGCAGATGTTGCTGTCGCTGTAGAGCACCACGTCGCCGGGCTGCCCGTTGATGTATTCGTCGCTTGTGGGCAGCGAGAATCCCAACGACCCCCAGATTTCGAAGTTGCCGTTGGTGTTGAGGCTTACGGTGACGGGGCCCTGCCGGAGTTTTTCCACGAGGGCGTTGGTGGCTGCATTGCCGGTGAGTGTCACGGCGTGGGTCACGCCGTCGATGGTGATATTCATAGTCTGCGAATTGATGGCTGTGGGGTGGGCAGGAGTCTCGGCCTTTGTCTCGTCGGCAGCCGAGCAGGAGGCAAAGAGCATGGTTGCCACTAAAAGGAGGTAATGTCTGAACTTCATACTGTCATTCGGTTGTTTATATTTTCACTATCTGATTGATTCCGGTGGCAAAGGTATGAACTTTTTTGTGATGTGCCATATATATTTTATGGTAATAACTACCAATAATACTGATTTTATTTGAATTCTTCGAATTTTGTCACGACTCAGCAGAAAAATAAATATTTCTGTTTTCACTGCTCCAAAATTTGCATTTGTACTCGCTTAATCGTATCTTTGCACTCACATAATCGTTTTAGCACTCAGAACAAATCAAAGAAAACAAATACAAAATGAAAAAAACGTTCTTATTACTACTTATTGCGACATTTCTGCTGAACATGCCATTGCTGGCGCAACAGCGGCAGAAACTGAACTTCAATAGCGGATGGCGCCTGGCTGTAGGCGACGTCAAGGATGCTGCGACGGCCGATTATGATGACAGCCGATGGCAGCAGGTGACGTTGCCCTATGCCTTTAACGGCGACGAGGCTTTCCGCAAGGATATCGTTGACCTGACGGATACCGTGAGTTGGTATCGGAAACATTTCTTCCTGAAACAGGAGGAGATCGACGAGAGGAAATATTTCGTGGAGTTTGAGGGCGTACGCCAGGGGGCTGACTTCTATCTGAACGGGCAGCATCTGGGCTACAGCGAGAATGGCGTGATGGCCTGCGGCTTCGACCTGACACCCTATCTGAAGCATGGGGAGAACGTGCTGGCCGTGCGCTGCGACAACTCATGGACCTACCGTTCGCGGCAGTTTGAGAGCCGCTATCAATGGAACGACCGCAACTTCAACGCCAACTATGGCGGCATTCCCAAGAATGTGTATCTGCACGTTACGGGCAAACTCTACCAGACGCTGCCGCTTTATAGCAATCTGGGAACCACGGGCACCTACGTCTATGCCACGGATTTTGACATCCCGAACCGCAAGGCCGTGGTGCATGTGGAGTCGCAGGTGCGCAACGAGGGTAGTAAGCCCCGCACCGTGAGGCTGTTTGCCAAGCTGCATAATGCCGACCGCTACCTGGCGCACGTCATTGCGGGCGAGCGTGTCACGCTGCAGCCGGGCGAGACTCGTACGGTCAGCATACAGGACGAAGTGGAGGGGCTGCACTTCTGGTCGTGGGGCTATGGCTATCTCTATACCGTGGAGACGTTCCTGGTTGACGGTCAGGTGAAAGACCCGCATGCTCCCGGCGTGCAATTTGACCAGGTGACGGTACGCACCGGTTTCCGCAAGACACGTTTCGGCGAGGGAAAAATCTGGCTTAACGACCGCGTGATGATGGTGCACGGCTATGCCCAGCGCACATCCAACGAATGGCCCGGCGTGGGACTCTCCGTGCCGGCATGGCTCAGCGACTATTCCAACGACCTGATGGTGAAGTCGGGGGGCAACGTCGTGCGCTGGATGCACGTGACGCCCTGGAAGCAGGATGTTGAAAGCTGCGACCGCGTGGGACTGATTCAGGCCATGCCCGCCGGTGATGCGGAGAAGGATGTGACAGGTCCGCGCTGGGAACAGCGCAAGGCGCTGATGCGCGATGCCATTATCTACAACCGCAACAATCCGTCGATACTCTTCTATGAGAGTGGCAACGAGAGCATCAGCCGCGAGCACATGCTCGAGATGAAAGCCATCCGCGACGAATACGACCCTCATGGCGGAAGGGCCGTCGGTTCGCGTGAGATGCTCGACATCGATGAGGCTGAGTATGGCGGTGAGATGCTCTATATCAACAAGTCGAAGAAGCACCCGATGTGGGCAATGGAGTACTGTCGCGATGAAGGCTTGCGCAAGTATTGGGACGAGTATTCCTATCCTTATCATAAGGAGGGCGACGGGCCGCTCTATCGCGGAAAACCGGCTACCGACTACAACCACAATATGGATCAGCTGGCCGTCGAGATGGTGCGCCGCTGGTATGACTACTGGCTGGAGCGTCCGGGCACCGGCACGCGCGTCTCGTCGGGCGGTGTGAAGATTGTCTTCTCTGACACCAACACCCATCATCGCGGCGAGTCAAACTACCGAATGAGCGGCGTGACCGATGCCATGCGCATCCCAAAGGATGCCTTCTATGCCCATCAGGTGATGTGGAGCGGATGGGTGGACGACGAAATGCCGCGCACTTACATCATAGGTCATTGGAACTATGAGCCGGGCGTGGTGAAGCCGGTGTATGTGGTTTCCACGGCGACGGAGGTGGAACTCTTCCTCAATGGGCGTTCGCTGGGCAAGGGCAAGCAGAGCTATCGCTACCTGTTCACGTTCGACGACGTGGCTTTCGAACAGGGCACCCTTGAGGCCGTAGGCTCCGACGGAAGCCGTTACAAGATAGAAACCGCAGGCAAACCCTATCAGCTCAGGCTCTCGGCCATCCAGAATCCTGAGGGAACAAAGGCCGATGGGGCCGACATGATACTCTATGAGGTGGAGGTGCTCGATGAGCAAGGCCGCCGCTGTCCGCTGGACGATCGGATGGTTCACTTCCAGCAGTGGGGTGACGGACGATGGATTGGTGGAATCGGAACACGCAACAACAAGGAAATGCAGCGACCCGACGAGAACCGCCGCGAAGGGCTGCTGGATGCTGCTGCCACGAAGAATGTGTCAGACAATTATGTGGGCAGCATGAGTCTGCCCGTGGATTGTGGCGTTAACCGCGTACTGGTGCGCACTACGACCCATGCCGGAGAGATTCATCTGGCAGCTTACGCCGAAGGATTGAAGCCTGCCTACGTCACGGTCAGCAGTCAGCCCGTGGAGCCGGAACGCTATCTTCCGTCGTTGACGCTAAGAGGGCGTTTAGACCGCGGTCCTACACCGCTCACGCCTTCCTATCAGGAAAAACAGCAGGGCGTAAGGATCATTTCGGCCAAGGCTGGCTACGACACGGAGCATGCCACCCACAGTTTCGACGACAACGAACTCTCGGAATGGAAGAACGACGGACGGCTGCAGACGGCGTGGATTACCTATCGTCTTGCCCGCAAAACGCGCATCAGCGACATCTGCATGAAGCTGACCGGATGGAGGCTCCGCAGCTATCCCCTGGAGATTTATGCCGGAAAGCGGCTTATCTGGAGCGGTGAGACGCCGCACAGCCTCGGCTATGTGCACCTGAAGCCGCAGACATCGGTAAACGCCGACGAGATAACCATCCGCCTGAAAGGGGCTGGCAAGGACAAGGATGCCTTTGGCGGTATCGTAGAAGTGGCCGAGTCTGCTGCTGGCGAACTGGATCTGTTCAAGGCTAAGGGAGGTGAAGCAAGAGGCAACGAACTGCGCATCGTAGAGATTGAGTTCCTAACACCTAACACCCAACACCCATCACCCAACACCTAACTATTCTTCTTATAACTCTGCACCGCCCATACGGCCATAGCGAGGCCGATGCCCAGCAGGGCATACACTTGGTGGGCAATGTCAGCGAATCTTCCACCGCGGATGAAGACCGTGCGGATGGCGTCGATGAAATAGTGCATGGGGTTCACGTAGGTAGTGGTGTAGGCCCATTCGGGCATGCTGCGCGTGGGAGTGAAGAGACCGCTGAGCAGCATGATGCAGACCACGAAGAACCACATCACGAAGATGGCCTGCTGCATGTTGTCGCTATAGTTGGAAACGATAAGGCCGAATGAGGAAAAGAACAGGGCCAGCAGCATGGCCAACAGATAAATGAGCCAGACGGGACCGGCGGGCGTGATGCCATAGATGAGCCAGGCGAGTAGCAGGCAGACGGTGACCACGAAGAGGGCGATGAGCCAGTAGGGGATGAGTTTTGCCAGGATAAATGCCCATTTGGAGACGGGCGTCACATTGATCTGCTCGATGGTGCCGGATTCCTTCTCGCCCACGATGTTGAGTGTGGGCAGGAACCCCGTCATCAGCATCATCACAATGGCCAGCAAGGCCGGTATCATATAGAGCTTGTAGTTCTGGTGCTTGTTGTATAGGAGTGAAGAGTGAAGAGTGAAGAGTGAAGAATTTGCTGCCGCCATACCGACCGCAGGCGATTCTTCACTCTTCACTCTTAACTCTTCACTTAAGATCTGGGCAAGGTAGGCGCTGCCCATTGAACCCTTTGTGCCGTTCACGGCATTGGCGGCAATCAGAATCTGGGGCATTTCCTTTTGATCCCTGCGCTTGCCGAAATCCTGCGGAATGACCAGCACCACGTCGGCTCGGCCATGCTCTATCTCGCTGAGCGCGTCCTTGTAGGTGGGCTTCTGGCCGCAGAAGACGAAATAGCGGCTGGCTTCGATGCTGTGCACGATCTGTCTGGAACGGGAAGAACGGTCCAGGTCCACCACGTTGACACGGATGTTCTTCACCTCCATATTCATCACCCACGGCATGACGCACATGATCATGATGGGGAAGGCAAAGATCAGTTTGGGCAGAAACGAGTTGCGGCGAATCTGCAGAAACTCTTTTTGTATGAGATACGTGAGTGTCATAAGCGGTTATTCTAAGCGGGTGTTAAACTTCAGGAGGGCGATGGTAAGGAAGAGAACCGTAAACCCGGCCAGCGCGGCCACCTCCTTGGCCACCTCGCCGATGCCTACGCCCATGATCATCAGCTTGCGCATGGCATCGATATAATAGCGCGGAGGCACCACGGCGGCTATCCATTGCAGGATGGTGGGCATGCTCTCAATGGGGAACATCATGCCCGAAAGCATCACTACGGGCATCAGCAGCACCATGGCCGAGAGCAGCAGGGCTACCAGTTGGGTCTGGGCGATGTTGGAGATGAGCAGTCCCAGCGAGAGGGCAAGCAGGATATAGAGCACGCTGACGGCCACAATCCAGAACAACGAGCCCTGCAGCGGAACATTGAGCACGAAACGTGCCATCAGCAGGATGGTGACAAGGATGGCAAAAGCCAGCACGAGATAAGGCACGGCTTTGGCGATGATGACCATCAGCGGTCGAACGGGCGACACCAGCAGCACCTCCATGGTGCCGCGTTCTTTCTCCTTGACGATCGAGATGGAGGTCATCATGGCGCAAATGAGCATCAGCAGCATGCCCATGATGGCGGGTACGAAGTTGTAGGCCGATTTCATCTGTGGATTGTAGAGCATCTTCGAGTTGATGGCAGATGATTGCGGGTTGGCCATTACCTGCTGCGCATAGTTGGTCCACTGCTGTGCCATGTTGGGGTCGGAACCATCTACAATCAGTTGGATGCCGCCCTGTTTGCTGGCAAAACCACGGCCAAACACTACGGCCATGTCTGCCTTCTGGCTACGGATGAGCCTTTCTGCCTCCTGTGGCGTGGCTGCGGTATTCGTAATGGTGAAGTATTCCGATTGGGCCAGCCGGTCTATAACCTTCTGCGTCAGGTGGTCACTGTTGGCCGTCACCACTACCGTTCGCACATTCTTCACATCAGTGGAGATGGCGAAGCCGAAAATCAGCATCATCACCACGGGCATGCCGAAGAGAATGAGCATCGTACGCTTGTCGCGCAGGATGTGTTTGCCTTCTTTGATGACGAAAGAAAGAAAAGGCCCTTCCAAGCCCTCCCGAAGGGAGGGATGTTTTACTGCCTGTTGTCTTGCTTCCATATTCATATCTTTCTATCTATTCTTAATAATGTGTATCATTCCTAACATCCCTCCCTTTGGGTGGGCTTGGGTGGGCTTTAGTCCTTTCGGGTTGCCTGTCTTGCCAGGTATGTAAATACGTGGTCCATGTCGGGCTGGTTGAATTCTTTTTTCAGGGCCTCGGGTGTGCCCATCGCCTTGATCTTGCCATCGACCATGATGGAGATGCGGTCGCAGTATTCGGCCTCGTCCATATAGTGGGTGGTCACGAAAACGGTAATGCCGCGGGCAGCAGCCTCATAGATGAGTTCCCAGAACTGACGTCGGGTGGCAGGGTCCACGCCGCCCGTAGGCTCGTCGAGGAACACCACACCCGGCTCATGGAATATCGAGACAGAGAAGGCCAGTTTCTGTTTCCATCCGAGGGGGAGCCCCGAAACGAGGTCGTCTTTATGCTCCTCGAACTTCAATTGGCGGAGCAATTCTTCGGTCTTCGCTTTGATTTCCCCACTCTTCATTCCGTAGATGCCTGCAAAGAGGCGGATATTCTCGGCTACGGTCAAGTCCTCGTAGAGTGAGAACTTCTGCGACATATAGCCGATATGCTTCTTGATTTGCTCATACTCGGTACGGATATCATAGCCTACCACACGTCCGGTTCCACTGGTAGGCTGGTTCAGGCCTGTCAGCATGTGCATGGCCGTGGTCTTTCCGGCACCGTTGGCTCCCAGGAATCCGAAGATCTCGCCCTTCTTCACGCTGAACGAAATGTCATCGACGGCATGGAACGAGCCGAAGGCTTTCACCAGGTGTTCCACCTCAATGACAACGTCATCGGGTTGCGACTCAGTAGCTACACTCGGTTCGATGCCTGGCGGGTTGAAGACGTCGGCAAACTCCGTGAGAATCCGGTCGGGCGTATCGATACCTCGTATTTTCCCCTGGTCGAGAAAGGCCACGCGCTCACAACAGCGCACCTCGTCAAGATAGGGCGTGGAGGCAATGATGGTGATGTCTTGTTCCTTCAGGGAGAGCAGCATTTCCCAGAGTTCCTTGCGGCTCACGGGGTCAACGCCCGTGGTGGGTTCGTCGAGGAAGAGTACGCTTGGCTGGTGTACCAGTGCACAACTGAGCGCCAGTTTCTGCTTCATGCCGCCCGACAGCGCTCCGGCCTTGCGATCCTTGAACCGCTCAATCTGTGAGTAGATGGCCTTGATGGAGTCGTATCCTTCCTCTACGGTGGTACCGAAGAGGGTGGCGAAGAACTTCAGGTTTTCTTCGACGGTCAGGTCCTGATAGAGCGAGAACTTACCGGGCATGTAGCCCACACGGCAGCGCACATCGCGCATCTGCTTCACCACGTCGAAGCCGTCAACTGTGGCCGTTCCCTTTTCGGGCAGCAGCAGCGAGCAGAGAATGCGGAACATCGATGTCTTGCCGGCACCATCGGGGCCTATCAGTCCGAAGACTTCGCCCCTGCCGACACTGAACGACACGTCGTCGAGTGCCCGTACCCGTCCGTAGCTCTTGCTGACGTTCTTTACTTCTATGGCATTCATAGCGGCTGCAGTTGTTTTACTTTTCACTTTAACTTGACTTCCCCGTACATGCCAATCTTCACGAATCCGTCGTTCTTGATGGCAATTTTCACGGCATACACCAGGTCGGCACGTTCATCCTCGGTGAGGATGGTCTTGGGAGTGAACTCCGACCGTGAGGATATCCACGAGATGGTGCCGTCGTAAGCCTTCTTCTGCCCATCGCCATAGTCGGCAAACACCTTCACTTTTTGTCCGAGCTTGATGTCCTTCAGTTGGGCGGAAGTGACGTAGGCACGCATGAACATATTCTCGGTGTCGGCTATTTTGAAGAGCGGTTTACCTGCTGCCACAAACTCACCGCGCTCCACATATTTCTCCAGTACGGTTCCCTTTGTCGGTGTCATGATATGACACTTGCGGAGAATGTCGCGCAGTTGATTCACTTGCACGTCGGTAGCTGCCGACTGCTTGTCAAGGGCGCGTGTGCTGGTGGTGAGCGAAGAAATCTGTGCGTCGAGCTGGCGCTGCAGAACCATTACCTGACTCCTCGCATCGTCGAGCATTTTGCTCGGTGCGGCTCCGTCGGCTACCAGTTCCTTGTAGCGTTGTTCTTCCTGGCGGGCCTTGACCAGTTGCTGGCGTGTAACGGCAATCTGGCGCTGCATGTCGGGTTTCTGGCTCTGATATACCTGCTTGGTGGCTCCCAGTTGCTGAATCTTCAGCCAGGTCTGGGTGGTGTCTATCAGTCCTACCTCGCGGCCTGCTTCCAACACCTCTCCTTCGTTGACGCTGAATGTCAGCAAGGCTCCGTTCTGTTCAGCATAAACGGTGGTTTCGGTAGCCTCAAACGTGCCTGTGGCATCATACTCTTTCTCTTTATTTCCGCAGGCAGCCATCATCAGCATCACGCCTGCCAGTGCAAATATCTTTTTCATTGTGGTCTTATTATTTATCGTTATTTTGATGTTATGTCGTTACGGGTAAATCTCAAGTCGTAGATTTCCTTCAGCATTTCTATCTCGTGCATCGACTGCTGCACGCGAGCGGCATTCTCCTGATTGATTTCGCGCAGCAGGTCGTTCACGTCGATGATGCCATGGGCGAGTTTCGATTCAGCAGCCTTACGGACGGCAGAGCGCAGCGAGATGATCTCTTCGTCGTCGGCCATCATCTTTTTGTATCGGTCGATTTCTTCGTTTTGCTGTATCTGCTCCAGGTTGTTGTTGAAGAGGAACACCTCGCGGTTCGACTCCGTCAGGTCGCGTTGCAACTGGATCTTGGCCTTGTCGTTCTTGCGGGTGTAGAGGGCGCCGATGTTCCATGTCAGTCTGGCGCCAATCATTCCGTTCAGGCTCCATTTGTGGGAGATCATGTCTTCAAACATATTATAGCCCGGATAGCCATAGTAACCTTGTGCAAAAACACCGACTTTCGGCATGAGGGAGGCATCAAGGGCCTTCTCTTGTGCATTGGCCAGTTGGAGTTGCGCGTCGAAAAGCCGCATCTCCGGACGTTGACCGGCTTGTTCCGATTGTGTGGCGGTGGCGGGTTTCTGCACGTTTTTTACTTCAATCCCGCAGAATGTGCTCAGCATGGTCTGGAGCATCCGCCGCTGCGACTGAAGGTTCGTGGCCTGTTGTACGACGTTCAGCCGCTCAGCCTTCACATTCAGCCAGTCGCTTTCTGCTGCCGTTCCGCCTTTGACCATCGACTTCAGCTTCCGTTCATTGCCCGAAAGCAACTCCTGCAGGTCGCGATTGAGCTGAATCTGCTCATCGAGCATCAACAGCGAGAAATACATCTCGTTCACCCGCTTACGCACACCGTAAAGATTGACTTCCGTCTGTGCTGACTGCACCTTTCCTTGTTCGCGGGCGATGGCTTTCTGACTGTTGATGACACCGCCGTCATAGATGGTCTGATTGATGTCAATCCCCACACGATACTGGTCTTTCGAAAGGCCTTTCATGTCAAGCCCCAATTGCTGGTACATGGCTTTCATCTGATCGGGCCACGACACCACATCGCTCTGATAAGTGGCCTGTGCCGATGCCGACACCTGTGGCAACCATCCTTTCTGGATGTTGGCCACCGTCAGTGCTGTGGTTTTCTCAATGAGGTCGTATTGGCGTATCAGCGGATAATTCCGTTCTGCCGCCTGCTGACACTCCTCCAGCGTCTGCGCCGCACCAAACGACAAGTGAAAAAAGATAAGTGATAAACTCAATAATGTCCGACTCATATAATCAGTTCTTTTGTTATTGTTCTTATTTGTCTCTGCAAAGATACATCTGTTTCTTCATACTTTGATTACGAATCTGTATGAAAAGAATATTAATTTGTATGATTTTGCCGATTTACTTCTTTGTATTCTCAAAGAAATGTATTAATTTTGCAATCAAATCGTACAATTTTGTGATTTTCGTCTTATGCCTAACGCTAAAAGCATCACTTATTTCTCTGTCGCCAATGTTGACCTGCATGAAGTGGCCGGACTTGAAAGTCATGTGTTCAAAAACGACGATATTAGTATCGTCCTGAACGGTAGCCCCTCCGACAGTCCTTTCCTGCATGCAGGAAAGATTTATCATATCCCGGAGCCTCGGTTGCTTATCGTGATGAGCGGCAACGCAGACGTTCACCTGAATCTTGAACAATATCATTTTGAGAAAGGTTCTGTTATCGTGAGCACCTCTGATATGATTATGGAGTTTGGGCGGTGTAGTGATGACATGATCATCAGTGGTATCGTATTCAAGGATCAGCTACATGTTGGCGAGACCTTTGTGGTGAATACAACCCCCAAGGAGTATGAGCAGTTGCTCCGTATGTTGTATATCCTCTGGGATATTGCCAACGAGAAGCCTTTCCGTCGTGAGACCGTGAAGCAGATGGTTTCGGCCATGATTACCAACGTGCAATATATGAAGCAGGAGTCCGTGTCGAGTGAACCGCTACCCACGCGTGGCCAGTTGCTGTTTCAGCAGTTCAAGTCGTTGGTGAGCCAGCATTGTGAGCGCGAGCGCAACATTCCCTTCTATGCCGGACAACTGCACGTGACGCCTCACCACCTGTCGGCCGTCATCAGCAAAGCCAGCGGTCATAGTGTGATGTATTGGATCAACCGTGCAGCCCTGCTTCGTGCCAAGGTGTTGCTGAAGACTACCGACCTGATGACCTACGAGATTGCCGAACGGCTGAACTTCCCAAGTTCGCCCGCTTTCAACAGTTTTTTCAAACGAGAAACAGGTCTCACGCCACGGGAGTATCGGGCCGAAAGATAGGTGGAGGGGGTGATGAATACACAAAAGATGCAAAAAGTAGTTGGTATTCTTGGGTTTTTATCAGAAAAGTTGTATATTTGCCAAAAAATCAAAGGGATATGAAAAAGTGGATGGCTTTGGTGGGGTTGTTGATGATATTGCAACAGCCTATGGCAGCTGCTGATTTTGAGACGGCTACTGAAGCTGTGGCAAACATGAAAGTGGGTTGGAACCTGGGTAACACGCTCGATGCCAATAACCCCAACCTGTCAGGACCGGAAACTTCTCAATACGAGACTTGCTGGGGACAGCCGGTAACACCACCAGAACTCTTCAAGGTTTTCAAGGACGCAGGTTTCAATGCCATACGTGTTCCTGTAACCTGGTATCAGCATCTTGACGGCAACAACAATATCGACGAGGCCTGGATGGCTCGCGTGGAAGAAGTAGTGAACTCGGTGCTTGCCCAAGGAATGTACTGCATCATCAATGTGCATCACGACACGGGAACCGAAGGGTGGCTGATGGCCACCACCACCAATTTCTCCACGATGAATGCACGCTTCGTGAAAATATGGCAGCAGGTTGCCGAGCGGTTCAAGAACTATGACGAGCATCTGCTCTTCGAGTCGTATAACGAGATGCTCGATGAGTATGACTCCTGGTGTTTTGCTTCGTTTGCTACTTCTTCAAGATATAATGCCACGGTAGCCGCCAATGCCTATAAGGCTATCAACGACTATGCACAGAACTTCGTGAATACGGTTCGCGGCACGGGCGGCAACAATGCAAACCGCAACCTGATTGTGAACACCTATGCGGCTTGCTGTGGAGAAGGCACTTGGAACGTACATCTGACTGATCCCCTGAAGGAGATGAAACTGCCTGCCGACCAGGTGGAGAATCACCTTATTTTCGAAGTTCATTCCTATCCCACGGTGACCAATCTCGCAGACACCAGGAAATCGGTTGATGATATCATCTCCAAGTTAAAGACCCACTTGGTGAGCAAAGGCGCTCCCGTTATCTTCGGGGAGTGGGGCACTTCCACCGAAGGTGCCTACACAGACTACCGAAGCAACATGGCGGAGTTTGCCAAGTTCTTTGTACAGAAGACCAAGGCAGCGGGTATCGGCACATTCTATTGGATGGGACTTATCGACGGCATGGACCGTCTGAAACTGAAATGGTCAATGCCCGAAATCAAAAATGCCATCCTCAAAGGCTGGTATGGCGATGACTATGTAATTCCCGCCGATCCCGTAGGACGGGAATTGGGCTATCAGGCCACCTATACCTATCAATGGTCGGAAATGAGTCTCTATAGCGGTGATGCCTTGCGGGTAAGCGACTATAAGGGCATCAGGGTGGTGCTGACTGAAAAGCCGGAGGACAATAAGCTCAGCCTGAAGGTATATGGTGAGTCTGACGGGAAAGAACAGTATGAGGGCATGTCGGAAGCGGAGCAGACCTTCACTTTCAACAAAACGAAACTGGGCAGTAGCATTCGCCGTGTTACACTCCAATTCATGCAGAGTGGCAGCTACAGCATCGGCATCAAAGGTGCCTATCTGATTAAGAATGACGGTACTGAAGTGGAAGGGAAAATAGGGAATTTCCACGGTTGTAATATTGAGGTTCAGGTATTAACAGGCATCAGTACTGTTGTTCGCAATGATGCCACAACCTCAAGCACGCTCTACAATCTGCAGGGACAGCGCATCCAGGGGCCGCAGCGTGGTATCTATATCCGTAACGGAAAAAAATATATAATTAATTAACGGCTAGCCGGCTACCCGGCTAAAAAAGGAAACAACATTTGAAGACATTTGAAGAATTGGGCGTCAGCGAACAGATTCGCCACGCCATTGAAGAATTAGGATTTGAACAACCTATGCCTGTACAGGAAGAAGTAATTCCTTACCTGTTGGGCACAAGAAACGATGTGATAGCATTGGCCCAGACGGGAACTGGAAAAACGGCTGCTTTTGGCATTCCCCTCTTACAGCGTGTGGACGTGCGTTCTCATCAGACGCAGGCCATCGTGCTTTGCCCAACCCGCGAACTCTGTCTGCAGATTGCCGACGACCTGAATGATTTCGCAAAATACATCGAAGGCATCCATGTGGTGCCCGTCTATGGAGGAACCGATATCGTGCCCCAGATACGCGCCCTGAAGAAAGGTGTGCATATCATCGTGGCTACGCCAGGCCGACTGATCGACTTGATGGAACGCGAGGTGGCACAGCTGAATGCGGTGTTTAATGTGGTGCTCGATGAAGCTGACGAGATGCTTAATATGGGATTCTCAGAGGATATCAATACCATCCTGGCTGGTGTGCCAAAGGACCGCAATACGCTGCTCTTCTCGGCCACGATGAGTAGGGAAATCGAAAAGATTGCCAAGAACTTCCTCCAGAATCCGAAGGAAATCGTCGTGGGTAGCCGTAATGAAGGTGCCGAGCACGTGAACCATATCTATTATATGGTGAATGCCAAGGACAAGTATGCTGCGCTGAAACGTATCGTGGATTACAATCCACGCATCTTTGCCATCATTTTCTGCCGCACGAAACTCGAAACGCAGGAGGTGGCAGACAAGCTGATTCGCGATGGCTATAATGCGGAAAGCCTCCACGGCGACCTTTCGCAGCAGCAGCGCGACCTGACGATGGCCAAGTTCCGCCAGCACACCGTGCAACTGCTGGTGGCAACCGATGTGGCGGCTCGTGGTCTCGACGTGGACGATCTGACGCATGTCATCAACTATGGACTGCCAAACGATATCGAGAGCTATACCCATCGGTCGGGCCGTACCGGTCGTGCAGGCAAGAAGGGAACCTCCATCAGTATTGTCCACACCAAGGAGAAGAGCAAGATCCGGGCTATCGAGAAAGAGATTCAGAAGGAGTTTGTGCGCGGAGAGATTCCTTCGCCCGAGGAAATCTGCAAGAAACAACTCTACAAGGTGATGGACCAGATCGTGAAGACCGATGTGGACGAGGAGCAGATAGGCCCATTCATGCAGGACATCAACCGCTATTTCGAATATATCGACAAAGACGACATCATCAAGAAGATTGTGTCGATGGAATTCGGTAAGTTCCTCTCCTATTATGCCGATGCGCCCGAGATAGAGCGTGTGGAAGAGAAGAAAAAGAAAGGAGAAAGGAGAGAAGACAGAGGAGAGAGAAAGGGTGAGCGTGGCCCCCGCAAACCCGAAAAAGGTTACAAACGCCTCTTTATCAACCTCGGAAAGAAGGACGGCTTCTATCCCGGTGAGGCCATGCAGTTTATCAACCGTCATGTGGGCGGTCGGGTGCCTGTGGGCCATATCGACTTGCAGAACACTATTTCTTTCTTTGAAGTACCCGAGCGTGAAGCCCGCAAGGTGATGAATGCCTTGAACGGTGCTTGGTATAAGAGCCGCGAAGTGCGTTGCAATGATGCCGATGCCACACCTGCCGAGCGTGGCACCTCTGGTGGAAAAGTGCGCGATTTCCGTCGTCCTAAGGCTCGTTTTTCTCGTTCCCACGAACAGCCTGAACAGCATAAGTTCAAGAAAGAAGACTGGATGCAGTTCCTCAATCCCAATGGGATGAAGAAGAATAAAGAGCTCAAAGGTGAAGACCCCGATTTCTCAGAAGAAGGATGGGCTCGCCGCAGACCTAAGAAGAAAGGGTGACACCCACCACCCACCACCTAACACCCAATACCTATGCTACAAATCCGCTGTAAGAACAATAATAAGACCAAGAGCTTCCCCGAGGGAACCTCGCTCTTGGACGTCTATCAGGAGTTTGCCCCAGAGTTGCAGATGCCTTATCCCGTGGTTTCTGCCAAAGTCAACAATGCTTCGCAAGGACTGAAGTTCCGCCTTTATCAGAACCGCGACGTAGAGTTTCTCGATGCCCGCCAGGGTTCGGGTCATCGTGTCTATGTGCGTTCCCTCTGCTTCGTGCTCTACAAAGCCGCCAGCGATGTCTTTCCAGGTTCCAAGCTCTTCATTGAGCATACCATCTCGCGTGGCTATTATTGCAACTTCAAGAAGAAGGGAGGCGAACCGCTGGCTGAGGGTGATGTGGAACGCATCCACGAACGGATGGAGGAGATTATAGCCCTCGACATGCCTTTCCGCCGCAACGAAGCCACCAACGAGGAGGCCATCCGCGTATTTGCAGAGCGAGGATTTACCGACAAGGTGAAACTCTTGGAGACTAGTGGACAGATTTACAGCGATTACTACATGCTGGGTGACACCGTGGACTATTACTACGGTCCGTTGGTGCCGTCGGCTGGCTATCTGAAGGTGTGGGACGTGGAACCTTACCACGATGGTATGCTCCTGCGTGTTCCCGACTGGAACAATCCCCTTGTGCTTGCTGAAAAGGTGGATATGCCGAAGACCTATGAGATGTTTGCTGAGAAAACACGCTGGGATATCATCATGCGCCTTTCCAATGCAGGCGACGTGAACAAAGCCATCATGAAAGGTCATGCTTCCGAGCTGATTCAGGTCAGCGAGGCCTTGCAGGAGAAGAAAATCGTACAAATTGCGGAGGAGATAGACCGCCGATTCAGAGCCGAGGAGAATCCCGTCAGACTCGTACTGATTACGGGTCCTTCGTCATCGGGAAAGACGACTTTCTGCAAGCGACTCTGCATCCAGTTGCTGGCTTGCGGACTGCGTCCTTATTCCATTTCCACCGACGACTATTTCGTGAACCGTGTGGATACGCCTAAACTGCCCAATGGCGACTACGACTTCGACAACATCGAAGCCGTGGAGTACCATCTGTTGGAGGACCACCTCACCCGTTTGATGAAAGGTGAGCGCGTGGAAGTTCCCGAGTATAATTTCGTAACGGGCAAGCGTGAATATAACGGCAAGAAGGTGAAACTCTCCTCCGATAGCGTGCTCATCATCGAAGGAATCCATGCCCTCAACCCACTGCTCACGCAGAAGATAGACGATTCCAAGAAGTTCAAAATCTATATCTCTGCTCTCACCAGCATCTCGCTCGACGACCACAACTGGATTCCTGTGCGTGACAACCGCCTGCTTCGCCGTATCATCCGCGACTACAACAAAGGCGCTTTCACCGCCCAGCAGACCATCAGTCAGTGGAAAAACGTCTGTGAAGCCGAGGACAAATGGATTTTCCCCTTCCAGGAAACGGCTGATGCCATGTTCAATTCAGCCCTTAACATTGAGTTCGCCGTGCTCCGCACCCATGCCGAAATCATCCTTTCGAGTGTGCCCAAGAACTGTCCTGAGTACAGCGAGGCCCATAGGCTGCTGAAGTTCATCCATTATTTCATTCCGGTTGACGACAAAGAAATACCCCCCACAAGCATCATGCGTGAGTTCGTGGGAGGTTCAAGTTTCAAATACCGGTAGTTTCCTTTTATTTGATGTCGCGGGTAAGCATGGCACGATAGTCGATAGGTGTCATGCCGATGGCATCCTGGATACGACGCTGCAGGGTACGGACATTGCTGAAACCGGCTTCTTCGGCCACGGTGGCAATGTTGTACATGGGCTTTTCGCGTAACAGACGCAGAGCAGCCAGCACGCGTAGGTTGTCGATGTAGGCATCGGGCGTGCGGTGGATAGTCTGATGACGGAAGAGGCGTATCAGCCTTTCGCGACTCACACCGAGCATCTCGGCCAAGGCTTCTGAATTGAAATCGGGACTGACATGCGGACGGTCTTTCTCTATGCGCATTTCGATGATGGCCATGAGTTGGCTGTCGTCCTGAAGGTCGGCATTGCGCTGGCGCTGGATATTGCCTTCGAGCAGTTCGCGGGCTACTTCGGTGCGGCGACGCAATTCTACGTCGTATTCCAGCCGTTCGGTGAGGTCGAGGTTTCTGCTGACGAGGCGTACGAGTTCGTCTTTGAGCCGTTCCACTTCGGCTCTAAGGGCAGCATTCTCAGCAATCAGTTGTTCGCTGTCGGGTTTGGATTGTTTCTTGCTTTCTGCCATAGTCAGATGTATTGGTGAGTTTATTCAATAACTTCGAAGAGCTGTAGGAATCCGCCGATGCGGAACACGTCAGCCACTTCCTCGTTGAGGTGGCTGATGAAGGCGCGACGTCCATTGCGGCGTGTGTTCTTGTAGATGTTGAGCAGGATACGGAGTCCGCTTGAGGAGATATAGTCCAGTTCGCGGCAGTCGAGTTCAATGTCGCAGTCGCCACGTTCGAGCAGCGGAGCAAGTGCTTGTTCGGCCTTGCTGCTTGCAGAGTTGTCGAGGTCGCCTATGAGTTCAGCCACGATGCGGCCTTCTTTTTCATTGATTTTTATTTCCATACTTCTATTTTAATTAATGTTCTTCTTGATTGTTAATATGTTTTGTTCGTTGTATCGGTGATATTCCAGGTCATCACTCATCTGGCGGATAAAGATGATGCCGAGTCCGCCGATGGGGCGTTTGTCGGCGGGAACAGCTGTATCTGTGACTTGTGCAGTAGTGGGATCGAAAGGAATGCCGTTGTCGATGATGGAGAGGTGCAGCTGATTGCCGTGGATTTCGGAAGCAAGTGTCACGGTGTCGGCGTGAGAATGGTGTACCACGTTGGCCACGGCCTCTTCCACGGCTAGACGTAACTGCTTGGTGGCGCGCTGATTGAGTCCGGCACGCTCGGTGGCTTTGATCATGAAACTCTTCATCTGCGGGAGGTATGATTTGCTGGCCAGCAGGGTTACGGTGTCGGCATTGGGGGCAATTCCGTGATAAGCCGCCTGTTGCTGAAGGTTCTTGCCGTCATCGTCTGCTTTGTCTGAAATGGGCAGGGTGGCTGCTGAAGGAGTCTGATTGTCCATGCTCTCGTCGCGGCCTTTCCATTTCAGAGCCATGAGCGTGAGGTCATCACTTTGCACCGCATTGCCTGCATGTTCTTCGGCTTGATTCTTCATCATCGTCACAATCTCTTCAGGTGTATGTATTTCGGACTGCTGTGCCAGTTGGAGCACACGCTTGCGTGAGAGCAGTTCGCCGGAGATGTTGCGGGCTTCGCTGAGTCCATCGGTATAGAGGAAGAGGATATCGCCGGGCTGGAGCTTGGTGGACTGTCCTTCGTAGATCCAGTTTGACAATGCACCAACGGGCAGATTGGGCACGATGTGAAGGCTCTCGCTCTTGATGCCCGAAGCGTCACGGGTGTCATGAATCAGCAGCGGTGCCTCATGTCCTGCATTACAGTAGTTCAGACGCCCGGTTTTCAAGTCGAGCATACCTACAAACATCGTGGCGAAGAAACCGCTGGTCTGTTCTTCGCAAAGCATGTGGTTGATTCGTTCAACGATGACGGCAGACTCGTTCGCGACGGATTCGTCGGGAGTGAGCATGGCACTGCGGGCCTCGGTCCTGAACAGTGTGCGAGTAACGGTCATCAGCATGGAGGCGGGAACACCCTTGCCGCTGACGTCGCCGATGCAGAAACAGACGTGGTCGTTGAGCACGAGGAAGTCATAGAAATCGCCGCCCACCTCGCGTGCAGGCGTCAGCGAAGCGAACAATTCCAGGTCGTTGCGGTCGGATGTTCCGGGGAATGCCTTCGGAATCATTGACTGCTGGATGTCGTGGGCCACTTTCAGTTCGCCCGTGAAGCGCTCCTTCTCGGCATAGACGGTGTTCAGGCGTCGCAGATAGCTGAAAGCCCTATATACAATGAAGCCCAGCAGGAGGATACCCGAAAGATTGAACAGGAAGTTGCGCATGGCTGACTTGCGCTGTTTCTCGTAGAAGTCGTTGGCAGCCTTTGATACTTCGCGCAGCGGCACATCGGCAGCCACAATGGCTACCGTCTTTCCATCTTGGTTTCGGATGGGCATGGAATAGCTGAACATCAGGACATAGTTGTAAAGTCCGTCGTAAGGTTCACTCCAATAGCCGCTGGAATTGATGGGATGCTTGAACCATGGACGTTGGGTATAGTCCTTGCTTCTCAGTTCAACCGTCTCCACGCCTTCCTTGGCCTTGTGGTTTTCGTAAATATAGAGACCAAAGCGCTGATTACCGAAGTCGATGTCCTTGGGCACGAATTCGGGTAGATAGCCTATGGAGATACCCGCAATTTGAGGCTGCTCATTGATGAGCTTACTAACGAGTATCTGCAGGGTGTCGATGTCGATCTCGTTGATCTGATGGGCAATGTCGGGAAGAATGTCTTTAGTTGCGGCCTCCACCTCTTGTTTCACCTGTGAGATGCGGTGGCTGTCGTTCAGGTCATACAAAGCCATTTCGGTCAGTTGCGCATTGAATGAACGGCGCGTTGAATAATACTCCAGCGTCTCGCTCATCTGTAGCAGCAGGGCTGCTGCAACGACCATCATGATACTCAGTTTGGTGTCCTGTCTTATTTTCATTTTATTCAGTCTTTACGGCCTTTCAACTCCGATTGAACACTTTTTAAGTTGTAAAGAAAGATATTTTTTTGGAAATGAGCATTTTATATCCCGTTTTTTTATTCAGTTTAACATTTTGACTTTTAATGGATTGCCTTTCCTAAGGCTTCGGAGACCTATTCGTAGGTGGTGATATTGAATAGCTTCTTCAGTTCTCCTTCAGCTGCAGGAGTGGTGAGCAGATGCCGAAGTTCTCCCGATGAAATGGCGGTTTTTGGCGTAAAGGTGTCGCTTTTCATATATTGGAGCAGGCTGGCATAAAGCTGCCGTGCTTCTGGGTATTGCTGCAGCTGATGGAGGGGACTCATGCAGACGAGCAGACTGCCACGACCAACGCGGAACTCGAAGATGAGGCCCAGCTTGTGGTTACGCTCGATGTTGTCGATG
The DNA here is from genome assembly GCA_900314655.1 of uncultured Prevotellaceae bacterium. Classification (GTDB taxonomy): domain Bacteria; phylum Bacteroidota; class Bacteroidia; order Bacteroidales; family Bacteroidaceae; genus Prevotella. Next base: position 88,605 of record OMWC01000005.1, read on the forward strand.
ACTTGTACTATCGGACGGTATTGGGCAGGGGTGTTGTCGAGTATGAACGGATGGGCATTCTTCACGATGGGGAACCACTGCCAGGAGGTGTGTTCCTCGGTGGGGAACTGGCTGAATACGGGATGCTCAGGATTCGTAAGAATACCGAGGGTTCCTGGCGATACGGGCTTCTTGTTGTTCTCAGAGATAGTCTTGAACATGCGGTAGTTCCAGTAATCGGTCTGGAATAAGCCGCCTAATAACAGTTGAGGGTTGATGGTTAAAGGTTGATGGTTAATAGTGCTGTCGGGCATGAAGAGGACCTTGGCACCGTTGGCCAGTTTCTTTTGAATCTCGGAAGTGAGTTGGTCGCAGACGATAATGCCCTTACTGTCGGGGTTTGTATTGGCAGGATAAATCCAGACTGGCCAAGAGTTCTCGTAATCAGTATCTTCGATGAAAGAGTAAAGTGTGAGTTTCTCAGGGTCTTTCAGAAATTCTAATTTAGAAAGGTCAATGTCAAAGGTCCCGACATCTAAGAGCCCATTTCCTGCTGTTAGCGTAAATGATTTTTCTATGACGATGCCTGTGCCACAGACAGTATATTTGTTTTTCTCCTTGTCGGAAGAAACGATACAACAGTGAAGGGTCTTGCCTTCGAGACTTTCCTGTCCATAGTTGGCAATCTGGATTTTGGCTTTCAGTTGCTCATTGTTCGTGTAGCAGAATTTGGGCAGGACGGCTAAGGGCACCACGTCGTTGCACCACTGTCGCCATTCCTGGGGCGTGGTGATGCCCTTTGATTCCATGAAAGCATCGAGGATGCCCACATAGGCGGAACCTTGTCCGGGATAATCCTGAATGTCGAGCAGTTGGAAACCAGCCATGCCGCGGGTGCGCAGATCCATTTCGATGTCGGCCTTATAGAGCTGAACGCTCCAATGGCCCGAAGCGCGATGGAAGGCTTCTGCCTGGTCGGGCATGCCGGCTTTTTCCAGACGGCTGCGGAATATTTCCATGTTGTAAGGATAGAGCACCCCCGTGTATTTCTTTATCTCGTTATAGTCGGGATAGGTTTGGAACTGTCCGCTCTCATGACTGATGATGGGCACGGGACATTTGTCAACGGCTTCATCGAAATTCAACGATGAATTGGGGTAAAAATGATTAATCATGCCGCCATCGAAGGCATCTGCAAAGGAGAAAGAACCGCGCGTGTGGGTGTTGAAACTTCCCCATTTTTCACCGCCATTACGACAGGTCACGAAGAAGTCCATGCCTTCTTTCCATCCCTGGTAGCCCAGATAGTAGTTGGAACCGAATGTAAAGAGCTTCGAGGGGGCTAAACGGCGATAATCATCGGTGAATTTCTTCATGGTGGGAATGTCACCACGCAGCTCGTTGCCCAGGGCAAACATCACGAACGAGGGATGATGGCCATACTGCAGAAGAATAATGGAACCTTCTTTGTGGAGAAAGGTCATCAGTTTGTTGTCGTCACGTTTGAATTCTCCCCAGAAAGGAAGTTCGGGCTGCAAATAGACACCTTCGATGTCGGCAGCCATGAAGGCTGCCTCTGGGGGACACCAAGAATGGAAGCGGATATGGTTGATGCCGTAGCCCTTACAAATCTGCAGGTAGCGGCGCCAAGCGACCAGGTCCATCGGCACGTGGCCAGTATAGGGGAATACGCAGGCATCGTGCTTGCCACGTAGGAAGGTCTTATGGCCGTTGACCAAGAACTGTGTACCTTCGTTACGGAAATCACACAGGCCGAAATCCACTTCTTTAGTGTCGAAGCCATCGACGGTGACGATGAGACGGTAGAGATTTGGATTCCGTTCGTCCCATAGTTTCAGACTGTCGTTCTGGAACTTCAGCACCAGATGGCGGCTGTCATTCTTGTCCTTTTTGATGGTGTTTTCCATGATGACCACTCCAACATCGCTTCCCAAGGAGGCCAATACGGCTGAGACCGTGAAGTTTTTCTTTGCTGTCCCTGCTATCGTAATGTCGGCCTCGAAAGCCTTGGAAACGGGGATGGTCTTCATCTGAATCCTGCTGATATAGAGCTGGTTCAAGGCTTCCAGGTAGAAATCACCGATGATGCCGTTCCAGTTGGTCTGCGTATCCTCTGTGTAAGCATGGCTGTTACTTAGCAACTGAGGTGGAACATTTTTGTCCGTGTTGTCCACCTGAATAGTCAGTGTGTGCTTGCCTGGCTGAAGGAATTTGGTGAGGTTATAGACCTGTTCGGTGGAAATGTTGTTGTTAGCTCCCCTGTCAATGCCGTCCACGAGCACTTTCGTGGCTTTCGTGCGTTCCATGTGGAGAAGAATTGTCTTCTTCTTCCATTCCGCGGGGATGGTAATCTCGCGTGTATAGGACAGCTCGCCCACATAACTGTAGAGGCGCGACAGATGGGTTGTCTCGTCTTTCTTCTGGAGGGCGTTTCCCTTACGGTTGGTATCGGTAGTGCCGGGAAGGTTGATGTCACCAAGTTCGGTTTTCCATGTGCCAGCCAGGTTTATGATCTGGCGGTGGTTCTGGGCAATAGCTACTCCCACCCTCCCTATAAGGGAGGGGACAAATAGCAATATGACGGATAGATAAAGGATTTTTTTCATAGGTAGGTTTGTTTTGGGTTGTTCACTCCCGCCCCGTTAGGGGAGGGAGGGGGTGGGAGCTATTTCTTTCAACAGGCGGTCGGCATGTCCCCAACGGTCCATCATAAAGAGCACGTAGCGGATATCGACACCGATGCAACGGGCCAATTTGGTATCAAAGAAGATGTCGCTGGAGAGTGAGTCCCAGTTGCCATCGAAAGCCAGTCCGATGAGGCGTCCTTTGCCGTCGAACATCGGTGATCCGGAATTGCCGCCCGTGATGTCGTTGTTAGTCAGGAAGCAGAGTTGCATCTTTCCTGTAGTCTTGTCGGTATAGGGTGAGAAGTCCTTGGCGGAAAGCAGTTCGTGCATGATGGGCTCGACCTTGTAATCCTCGATGGAACCGCCTTTTTTCATCTTCTCCACGATACTTTCTGCTGTGGTGTAGTAGCCAGAAGGCTGTCCGTTGAGCAGATATTCGCCCACCTGACCGTAGGAGAGTCGCATGGTGAAGTTGGCATCCGAATAGTGGGGCATATCTTCCTCCATACGGAGTTTGGCAGCGCAGAGCATCTTTTCCTGTGCATCGATGCTATCGGTGATTGCCGACATCTCATCAGCAAAGGTTCCCATGGCCAAAGCTCCGAGATCCACGCCCATCTGAATGCCGGGATCTTTCAGGTAATACTTCTTGGCCGGATAGATTTTTTTGCCACTTTTCATCAGGAAACTCTTCTTATAGAGCCAATCTACATAGGCAGAGAAGTTGCCGCGGAATTTACGGTCAACCGTTTTGAAGAAATCAGGCCAGTATCGGGCATTCACCTTTTCGCGGTAGTTCTGCATCAGAGCCACGAGCACTTCCTTGTCGAGGGCTTCATCCCATTCGTCGCTGTTGTCCTTGAAGATGAAGTATTGCTTGCGGGGCTTCTCCTCGGGACCTTTTAGCTCCAAGCCGCCATTGTTGGCACGCATGGCGCGGGTGACCAGCTCGTTGGTGCGGCGGAAGGTCTCAATATAGTAATAGTAAGCACGTCGCAGTTCGAACCGCTGCTGATAGAGCTTCTCCAACTTGGTGAAATCGAGTTTGCCTTTCAGATAGCCTGTTGAATCCTGATACTGGCGGATGCGGTTCTCGTAGGCCTGTTTCTGCTGGATAATGCCGATGGAATCGATACATTTGTTCATTCCCATGGAGTTTTTCCAGTAGTTGGCACTTTGGGCATACTTGGAATCGTACTTGATGCGCACGGCCTCCGATGCGTCCATGTGACGCTTCATAATCTGCTGTTTCAGGCCGCGCACCTGCACGCGGGTGGTGTTTTCGGCATCACGCATCTCGCGGATACCATAAGAAGAGAGGTAGCGGTTGGTGCTGCCGGGATAGCCCACGGTCATGGAGAAATCGCCGTCCTTATAACCTTCGGTGCTGACGGGTGCCCATGAAGCGGGATGATAGGGTACGTTGTCCTTGGAATACTCTGCCGGACCGTTGGTCTTGGGGTCGGCATAAATGCGGAAAACAGAGAAGTCGCAGGTCTGGCGAGGCCACATCCAGTTATCAGTGTCACCTCCGAACTTACCCATCGACTTGGGAATGGTGAAGACAAGACGGAGATCGCGGAACTGCTGATAGACCGTGGCATAGTAGCTATTGCCTTCGTAGAAAGGATCAATCTCTACGTGGAGTGTCTTGTCGATGAGCTTAACGGAGTCGGTCATGGCCTGTTGTAGGGAATCAATGAGGGCGCTCATATCATCGTCGGCGATGTTCCGCTTCTTGGCTTCGGCCTGCAGTCGGCAGGTGATGTCTTCCTGAGAGCGCATGAACGAGACGAACATGTTCTCATTGGGCAGCTCTTCCTCGTAGCTCTTGGCGTAGAAACCGTTGAGCATATAGTCGTGTTCCACGGTGGAATGGCTGCGGATGGCCTCGAAACCGCAGTGGTGGTTGGTGAAAACCAGTCCGTCGGGACTGACCACCACGCCCGAACAGTAGCCCGAGAAGTTCACCACACAGTTCTTGATGGCATTGGCATCGCTATAAAGCGCGGTGCTGGGCAGCGAGAAACCTTCCTGCTGCATCTGGGCAAATACCTGCGGCGGTAGGTTGTAGAGTGTCCACATTCCCTCGTCGGCAACAGCCTTCATAGAAGAGAGAGGAGAGAGGAATGATGAGAGAGATATGCACAGGGCGATGATATTTTTTTTCATGTTTTATGGATGGTTTATGATTTGCGGAAATATTTGCCAACGACGGGGAGATTGGACAAGGGAAAGTCGCGCTTTATGATGAGGGCGACGAACAGCAGAAGCAGGACGGTGTTCAGGGCGATGGCTCCGAACATGCCGAGATTCCGGTTGAGCATCAGCATCAGCACCGTCAGCAGGGCGGCAAAAACCACATAGAGTGCAATGTCCTTCAAGGGATAGTTGATGGGATTCTTCTTGCGACCTACGAGGTAACTGAGTGCCATGCAGGTGAAATAGCCGGAGAATCCGCCCCAGGCACAAGCCATATAGCCATAGCGGGGCACAAAAATAACGTTCACCGCGACGAGCACCAAGCAGGCAATGCCCGAGAAGATGGCTCCCCAGATGGTCTTGTCGATGAGTTTATACCAGAAGGAGAGGTTGAAATAGATGCCCATCATGATTTCGGCGGCCATAACGATGGGCACCACGCGGAGGCCTTCCCAGTAGTCGCTGCCGATGATGTAGCGCAGAATGTCGAGGTAGGCGATGACGGCCAGATAGGCCAGCAGGGTGAAAATGATGAAGTATTTCATGGCCTGGGCGTACATCTCCTTGGAGTCTTTTTCACGGGCCTTGCCAAAGACAAAAGGCTCGTAGGCATAGCTGAACGCCTGGGTAATCATGGCCATAATCATGGCTATCTTCGAGGCGGCACCATAGATGCCTAATTGGGCATGGGCATCGTTGGCTGTATAGATATAGGGGAAGAGAATCTTATCGGCCGTCTGGTTCAGGATACCGGCAATGCTGAGCACGAGCAGCGGCCAGGCATAGTGGAACATACGGCGGAAAAGTTCACGGTCGAAGATCCATCGGAAACCGGTGAGCTCTTTGCATAGACAACAGAGCAGGACGCTGGAACAGGCAAGGTTGATGTAGAAAGCATATCCCACGTCCTTTCCGTTGATAACGGCAAAGTAGATGAGGTTCATTGTGATATTCATTGCTATGTTCAGCAGCTTCAGCGATGCAAACTTCAAGGGTCTTTTCTGGTAACGCAGATAGGAGAATGGTATGGCAGAGAAAGCATCGATGCCTACTGTAATGGCCATCACCCAGATGAATTGCGGATGATCGGCATAGCCCATGGTCTTGGAGAGAGGCTTGATGAAAAGCAGCACAAGCACGATGAAGGTAAGAGCCAAAGTACCCACGGTAATCAGTGTGGTGCTATAGACGCGGTGGGGATCCTCGCCCTCCTTGTTGGCAAAACGGAAGAAAGTGGTCTCCATGCCAAAAAGCAGGATGACCATAATGAGGGCCGTATAGGCATAAATATTGGTGATGATGCCATAACCACCGGAGGCTGCCGCCAGTTTTGCCGTATAAAGCGGGACGAGCAGGTAGTTGAGAAACCTGCCGATGATGCTCGATAGTCCGTAGATGGCCGTGTCCTTGGCCAGAGATTTTAGGTTTGCCATGATTATCCGAAGAATAGGTATGCGATGAAAATCGCCGATAAGATGCCTGCCAGGTCAGCCAGCAGTCCGCAGGTAACGGCGTGGCGCGTATAGCGGATGCTCACGCTACCGAAATAGACAGCCAGCACATAGAAGGTAGTATCGGTGGAACCTTGGAAAATACAAGCCAGACGACCCACGAAAGAGTCAGCGCCATAGGTGGCCATGGCATCGACCATCAGTCCACGAGCACCTCCGCCGCTCAGCGGTTTCATAAGCGCCGTTGGCAAAGCTCCGATAAACTGCGTGTCGATACCTACGGCATCGATACACCACGCTAGTCCGTCGATGAGCATGTCCATGGCACCCGAGGCACGGAAAACACCGATTCCAACGAGAATAGCCACTAGGTAGGGGATGATGACGACGGCCGTCTTGAAACCGTCCTTTGCTCCTTCAATAAAGGCATCATAGACGTTCACCTTCTTGCGGACACCCGCCAGAATGAAACTCACGATGACCGTCATGAGCAGAATGTTGGCAACCAGCGTGGAAACGGTGTTCATCTGGTCTTTATCCAGCTGTGAGAATCCCCAGATAATGCCTGCCACCAAGGCGCACATGCCGCCCAGCGTGAGCAGCAAAGTCTTGTTGAGGAGGTTGATTTTCTGATAGAGCGAGGTCACGATAATGCCCGCCATGGTGGAAAAGAACGTTGCCAGCAGGATGGGGATGAAGATGTCGGTTGGCTGGGCGGCCCCCTGCTGTGCACGATAGACCATGATGGAAACAGGGATGAGCGTCAGTCCCGAGGTGTTCAGCACAAGGAACATGATCATCGGGTTGCTGGCCGTGTCTTTCTTCGGGTTGATTTCCTGCAACTGCTCCATGGCCTTCAGTCCCAATGGCGTAGCAGCGTTGTCGAGGCCGAGCATGTTGGCAGCAATATTCATGAAGATGCTTCCTGTGGCGGGATGCCCCTTGGGGATATCCGGGAACAGCTTCGTGAACACGGGCGACAGCACACGGGCAAAGAGATTGATGACGCCTCCCTTTTCGCCAACCTTCATAATACCGAGCCACAAAGACAAGACGCCTGTCAGTCCCAGCGAAATCTCAAAGGCTGTCTTTGAGTTGTCGAAAGTAGAATTCATCATGGCGGGGAATACCTCCACGTCACCTAAAAAAATAAGTTTCACCAAAGCGATCACAAACGCGATGATGAAGAATGCAATCCAAATGTAATTTAAAACCATGCCGCAAAATTACAGTATTTTTGCGGCATGGCAAAATCTTAAGGGATAAAACTTGTTCTAACCCTTAAACCTTTTTGTTATTTTCCTTTTTTATGCTTCGCCGACCATCGTTCCAGGCGCTTGTATTCCTTTTTCGTGATGCGCATGAAGGAACCATGCTGCGGACGGCTGACACCCTCGATGTTCTTCGGATTCTTGAAGTTACGCATGAAGCGGTCGGCCTCACAGATGCGGTAGTTCTTCGGGCGCGACGAATACTCTATGTAGCCAATCATCCACGTGTCCTTGCCGGCCAGTTGGAAAGCCGAAACACCTTCGCATTTCTTCTTTCCCTCGAAGTTCACGTAGTCATCCTCCACGGGCTCGCTCCAAGGACCGGTCAGTGAGGGAGACGTGGCGGTGAAAAGTCCGGGTGTGCCGCCTTCCTTCTTGATCATCATGTGCCACCGCTGGTCAGCTTCCACCCAGTTGATGTCGGCATCGATGGTGGCATAGCCCCAGTCGAAAAGCAGTTTAGGCATGGTGAGCTGGGTGAACGTCTCGTCGGCATGACTGTAGTACATGCGGTCGTATTTCTCTTCGGCGCGGTTCCACATGGAGTAGTAAATCATGTAGCCGCCCTTGCGGCCGTCGGGCCAGACGAAATCTTCGTCCCAGACAATCTGCGGAGCCCACACACGGTTGATGGTGGTCCAGTCGGTGTATGGGGTGTTGGTGGTTTCTTTTAGAAATATTGACGGACCTTTTCGGAAGTCGAAGTTTTTGGATTTCCAATGGATGAGGTCGTCGGAGGTAAGCAGACAGATGCCATAGTTGTCCCATGTCTCCACTTTCCCCATCCGTTTGCGCGAAGCCTGCGAGGCATCCATGTCGGTAAACACCATCAGGTAGCCGCTGTTGTCGTGTTTGCGGCAGATGAATGCGTCGCGCGAACGTTTCTCGATGGGAGCCATCACGGCATCGCTGAATATGGAATCGCCGTCGAGAAGGTCGTGCCAGTGGATGCCGTCCTTGCTCAAGGCGTAGGCCGTCCATGCCGGTCCAGCGTCGTTCATGTGGCAGAAGAGGTAGCGGTTGCCTTTCTGCAGGTTGCCTTTTGCGAAAGTATTAACTGAACACAAAGACACGAAGACGCAAAGAACTAAAGAAAAAAATCTTTTCATCAGAGTTCCTGAATTTGTAGTTTGGTCTTAACAGTCTTGAGTCCGTCGGCCTCAATGGTGAGAACGGGCTTGGCTGCTTGGCGCCCAGCACGCAGAATGACCAAGGCAGAACCGTTATAGAGACTGCGTTTGTTGGTGACGTTCAACTCGTTACTCGTCTGATCACCGTTGGAAACGGCTACGATTTCTGCTCCTTCGCTGACGCTGAAAGAGAGTTGCTGCTGCGCATGATAGACACGGCGTCCTTTCTTGTCAACGGCATAGACGCGTACATGCTGCAGATCCATGCCGTCGGCCTTCCATTGACTATTGTCGGGGATGGCAATAAGTTTCACGGCATCCCCCGTAGTTTCAATCTTATGGCGGGCCACTTCCTTGGGCGTTGGGTGTTGGGTGTTGGGTGTTGGTGGATAGTTACGGGCTATGGCTTCGCAGTAGCCGTTTTCGTAGGGGATATTGTCCCATCGGATTTGGTTGCGCATCTTGGCATTCTTCTTGTCGTTTTTCTTCGTGCCCATGCTTTTACCGTTGACAAAGAGTTCCACCTCGTCGGCATTGGTATAGGTGATGAGATTCACTTTTGAGCCCTGATGGCGGTTCCAGTGGTCACTCATACCGTCATTGCCCGTTTGTACGCCATTCCACATCATGTCTCCCTTCTTGTCGATCACGGCGATATGCACCAAAGGTTCCTCTGGTTTGAAGAAACTCTTCATGTAATATGCTTTCGGTTTGGGTTCGAGGGTGATATCGAAAACTCCTTGTTCCCAGCCTTTTGCCGGCCATCCCTGACTTTCGCCAAGATAGTCGATAATTCCCCAATAAGCCAGTCCGATGACTTTGTCAAGATCCATGGCAAAGTAATTCTCGCCCATGGCCGACACGGAAGCCTCGCTCTGGTAAAACTTCATCCACGGAAAACGCTTGCCGTCGCCAGGGAAATACATATAGCGGTAGTTGTAAGACTGCACGTCGGTGATCATGGCCAGATCTGCGGGCAGCGAGTCGGTCTCCCAGTTACGGTAGCGGGGATGCATGGCAACGGTCACGAGCCGAGTGCTGTCATAGCGGTTGATGAGGGTCTTCATGAGTCGGTACATCGTCACGCCGAAGTCATTGAATGGTTGATTGGGATCCTGCTGCAGCTCGTTGCCCAGACTCCACATCACTACGGAGGGGGAGTTGCGGTCGCGCTTCACCCATTCAGGGACATTCTGTTGCCACAACTGTTCAAAGGGAACTCTTCCGCCTGTGTGCTGGCGTGTCCATTTATCGTAGAGTTCGTCGATGACGAGGATACCATATTTGTCGCAAAGTTCGATAAATTCCCGGCTGTAGGGATTGTGACTGGTGCGGATGTGGTTGAGGCCCCATTCCTTTACCATCTGGATGCGTTTCTCAATGGCTCGCGGATAGTTGGCTGCACCCAGTGCACCCAGCGTGTGGTGGTTGGCATAGCCTTTCAGCAGCACTTTCTTTCCGTTGAGCAGCAGTCCCTTCTCGGGAGTCATTTCCACGGTGCGGATGCCGAAGCATGACGACGCTTCATCTACTATTTCACCCTTCTCGTTCTGCAAGGTAACCACTGCCTTATAAAGATTGGGGTGCTCACAATCCCATAACTTGGCGTTCTTTACTTCTATTTCAGGAAGCTTTGCCTCCATGGTACGCGATGCGGTGATGCGCTTCTGTACGGAAGTTCCCTCAAATATCAAGGTCCCGTCGGGGGCATAGATTCTCACTCCGACCGTTGTCTCCCTTTCCTTTCCACGATTGGTAAACTCTGCCTTGATGTTTACGAACTGGTTGTTGCGGGTGGAGATGTTCAGAGGATGGCGCTCAAAATAGAGAGTCTTGTCTGTAGCAATGAGTTTTACCGTGCGGAAAATTCCTCCGCCTGTGTACCAGCGAGAATTGTTGGGCTCACGTGTGTCGGCCCTTACGGCAATCACATTGTCTTGTCCCCATTTCAGCTTGTCGGTAAGGTTAATCTCAAATCCCACATAACCGTAGTCGGTTCCGCCAATAAGTTCCCCGTTCAGGAACACATCTCCCACATACATGATACCTCCAAAATCGAGCAATAGGCGCTTATTTTTCCAGGTTTCATCGGGAGTGAGATGCAACCGGTACCAACCTTTCCCCATCTCTTTGAAACCACGGCTGGAGAGTCGGCTTTTGATATTGGCGGCTACGTCAGTATTGTCGGGCCGTTCATCTGGAGAAGGTTCCACCCACGGCTGTTCTATCTGGAAGTCGTGGGGTAGGTTTATGGTGCGCCAGTCGTTGTCGTTGTAGTCAGTGGCTGCAGCCTGCTGTATATCTCCGGCATGGAATTTCCATCCAAAATCCAGATGGGTTACGGTGCGTCCGGCGTGTACGTTCATGGCGCACAAAGCCATTAAGAAAACGCTAACGATAATCCTAACATTTCTCATTTTCTCATTTCTCATTTTTTCAACCTATAATATTCCACTGCCCCCAGCAGGAAGCAGCCTGTGCCGTAGTCTTCAAAGTCGGGAACCTTGTCGTAGGCCAATGGCTGGCCGGCAGAAGGATCTTTTCCCGTACCTTGAACCCATCCGAGGAACCCATCTGGATGTACGGCATCCTTCACCATGGCATTCCAGGCACGGTCGCAGGCTGGCTTATATTGCTTTGCTTTCAAGATGCCGTGGTTCATACCCCAGCTCATTCCATAGAGGAAGAGGGCCGTACCCGTAAGTTCTTTTCCGCCATAGTTGGCTTCAGACATGAGTGAAGGATTCCAGAAACCGTCTTCTCGTTGGCAACTGAGCAGTCCCTGACTCATCAGAATGAAGTCTTTCTTCAGACTCTTGTAGTATTTCTTCGACTGTTTGGAGAGTTTCGGCATAGCCTCCAGATCTTCGAGTACCTTCACTAAGGCAGCATACACCCATCCGGAACCGCGGCTCCAGTAACAGTTGTTACCGTCCTTCTCTTTGTAGGGAGGCACATAGTCGGCATCGCGCCACCAGAGGCCTTCCTTCGTGTTGAACAGTCCACCAGCCAGTGTGTCGCGACTCCAGGTGTACATTCGCATAGCGTGGTCGATGTATTTCTGTTCGCCCGTGATGCGGTACATCTTCGAATAGACGGGCATAGCCATCTGAATGGCGTCAATCCATGTCCACCAGCCGTAGAGTGCGCCGTTGGCCTTGCGCTCATTGCCGGTTTTCATCTGGTGGGCCAGGTTCTCTTTCACGTGCACAATCATCTTCTCCTGCTTGGTCATCATGTAGCGGTCCAGATAAGTCTGCTCGCAGCACTGGTCGTCGGCGTCGCAGGTGGTGATGCCGTTTCGGGGTGTCCATTTGTGGAATTCTGCCCAGCGGTCCGTATAGTCGATGTAGCGCTGCTGGGCATCTACCTTGTAGAGTTCCATCAGTCCTTCGTAATAGACCGCCCTTGTCCAGAGGCTGCTGGGGCGAATCTTGCCCACGTTGGTAGGCACCGTGGGGTCGCTGTATTTCTTCATAAAATAGTCGTTGACCCGTCGGGTCACATCGAGGACCTCTTCGGGAGTCTGTGCCTGGATGTTCGTCATGGCGAACAAGGCAATCGTTAAGATGATAAACTTTTTCATATTGGTAGTTTTTGTTTTTTAATTATCTATTACTATATGGTCAGACTTTTCGAACAGTTTGTCTTTCAATGGACTTACACGTTCTATTGTTATATTCTCCGTATTTGTCATCATGATCTTCGGCCGTTCGTCGGGCTGCATGAATGAGATATCGATATCCTTCAGCATAATGTCCTTGGCATCTGAGATGACGAAGCACGAAGCCGGTTGTATGCCGTGGGCCGAAGGCTCGGGATAACCTTTCATGTTAGGATTCTGTGTAAAGAAAGGATTGATGCCCCGTTGGCTCCTTACGTCCTCCATCGTGACCCCACCTCGGTATTGCAGCTTGATGTTGCTCAGGGTGACTCCAGCGATAGAGCCAGTAGCATTGCCGGCAATGATAGAAGCGTAGCGGCTGTCAGCCTCCTCCACCGTTATGTTTGAGATTCTCACGTTTCTGATGGTAGAGGCGGGCAGACCTTTGGGGCCTCTGTTGCGGTTTCCTGCCCGGATATAGAAAGGAGCATTATTGATGTCCTTCATCTTGATGTCAAAGACTAGGATGTTTTCCATCTGTGAGCCGTCCACCGTCTCCAGGGCGAGTCCGCGGCAGTGGGTGAATGTGCAGTCGCGGATGATGATATTGCGGAAGTCGCCGTTGCTCTCTGTTCCCAGTTTGATTCTTCCCGTGGGGCCATCTTGATCGGGGGCTTTTGTAGCGTGAGTAGTCTTCGTGCCGTCTATCAGGGTTCCTACGTCATACCCCGTGACGTGGCAGTGTTCGATAATCACGTTGGCAGTAGGCTTCAGCCTGTTCAGTCCGTAAGAGGTTTTCAGCACGATGGCGTCGTCGTTCAGCGTATTCACCCTGCAATGGCGTATTTTCACATGCTCACAACAGTCGATATCTATACCATCGCGGTTGGAGTCAATGGTCAGCCGCTCGATGGTCAGCGTATCCACTCCTGTGAGCAGCAGTGCGAAATGTCCGCAGTTGAGCATCTCTAGGTCAGTAATTTTTACCCTACGGCAGTCTCTCAGCGCTATAGCCTTGTTGGCTACGGGCAGTCCGTCTAGTGTAGGCTTCCCTCTGGAGAGCACTCCGCTGCCGTCAATCCGTCCTTTCCCCGTGATGGCTACATTGCGTAGTCCGATACCCCATATCAGGGAATTCTTCCAATGACTGTGTCCAAAGTCCTGATACATCGAGAGGTTTTCCTCCGGCAGGTCGTATGTCTCGCTTGCCTTGGGCATAGCTGCTTTCATGACGGCTCCGCTGTCCAGTTGCAGGGTGATGTTGCTTTTCAGTCGTACGGAATAACATAGATACACCCCAGCTGGTAGCCTGACCGTCCCACCACCTTCACTGGCTGCCTGACTGATGGCTTCGTTGATGGCACGGCTATCGATATGCACGCCGTTGCCCTTAGCTCCAAAGTCGTGCACGTTATAAACCTGCTGAGCCGAACACACAACCGTGGCCATCACGGTCCAAAGCAGTAGGATGTTTTTTCTCATTGTATTCAACGATAACCTTAACTTCAACTTTAACGTTAACTTTAACCTTTTTACTTTTTTACTCCAGTCGCTGGTAGATCAGGTCCAGCTTTGTGTATTTCCGGTCTTTCCCGTTATTCCAGTGCTCCATCAGTCCGAGGGGCTTTTCCAGAGGCTTCCCGTCTTGCCGATACACCGTTCCGCTTTGTGGCCGCGGAATGCTGGCTGCCTCCAGCAAGTATTCGTCGCAATAGGAGAGCGAACCATATTCCGGCCATTCGCTGATGAGCAGGTCCATGCCCACAGCGTCGCAAGCCACCTCGTCTTGCGAAACGATGAGCGAGCAGGCCCAGTCATTGTTGAAGGGCGGCTTTTGCCATTTGGGGTAGGGCTTGAAGTTCACGTGGCGCGAGCCGTATGTCCCGTCGATGAGGAAGAAGAGCGTTTTCTGCCCCAGGTGCTTGTGGCCCATGAAGTCAACGAAAGTCTTGTAGCCTGGTTTCCCGTGGCGTTTGTCGGCACTGAAGTTGTTGTGTGCATTTCGCCGCCAGATGAGATTGATGTCCGTTGTCCCATACCAGTTCTTGGAGGTCAGCGTAACTCCCGGGCCATTGTGGAGTTTCAGCAGCGACGAGTTGATCAAGTAGTCAGCATCCACCACACACTTTGCCAGGCCGCGAGCCATCGCCCCGTTGTCCTCCGAATACGCAATCATTTCCGGATAGTATTCACACCGCTGTCGGCCGTCGCCTCCGATATTGTCTATAAATATGACGTGCGGAAACTCCCTATGTACCTTATTGTATATACTGTCAGTGATGGCACGACTGGGTTCGCAGAGCGAGATGTCTTGCTGCCGGATACCGCCATCGCGAACCATTGAGCGCACTAGCGCCAATGTTACAAAGGGCGAAGAGTTCAGCTCTATGGTATCACGATGTGTGAGTGCGTTGTTCAGGTTTAGCTTCACACAAATCTTCTCACCTTTGCGATAACCTCGTCTGCCGCGCCCATGCTTTTCATTAAAATATTGGAAGAGAGCCTTCCAGGCTTTCTTCGCATTCTTTTCACCCGTTAGCTGGATAAGTGCCTCTCGCACCATGCGGTCAGCCTTCTGTTGTGAATTCCATCGGTCTTCCACCCAGAGGCCGGTATGGCCGTCCCATGAAGCCACGCCTGGCGCATGGATCCATGCTACACGTCCCGGATGAATACCCTTTCCTTCACCCACGGGCTGATTGGGTCCTAACATCAGCGGTGGTAGTTCCCGTCCGTTGAAATGACCGAAGAAGAGGCGGTTACGGTCAACGGGTTGGTCTAATGGCTGTATGGTCGTAGCTGGTCCTAAGTCGGGATTTTCCCAAGAAGCAAGTTTCCATACAACCTTTCCTTCTTTATCTATTTCTACTGCCTGCAGTGGAGGATTCAACGTGTCAATAGTTTCCTTGCCCCATTCGTTCCACCAACTGTTGAGGATCGTGTTGCCGTTTTTCAAGCGCACGGCTTTCTGTATTTGTCGCAGTCCAATGTGACTGAGGTCCGGCTGCCATACAACCTGTGCATCTTCACGGGTAATCTCTTTCACCGTATTCCCTTTACCCACAAAGAGCAGGTTCTCCTTAGCCAGTTCGGTTACCGACCAGGCTCCAGGCATCTCCCATCGGAAGAGTTCGTTGCCCTGTACACTGTATTCTGCCACATAGCCTTGGCTCATATGGCATACCAGCAGTGTCCCTCGCGAAGACAATCGCGCATTGCGGAACTGTCCGTGTACTCCTTTGGAAGCTGGTATCTCAAATTCATGAACAATTCTAAGCGAAGGAATCTCCATGATACGTACCATGGCCGGATGTCCATTCTGCACGAACACCACGTGATGTTGTCCGATGGGTTGTATGGTATGAATCTCTGTTCCCGGAGGGGCTGCGTACGACCACAACACCTGATGCTCCTGATTGATTTCGGCTATGCCATACTGGTGAGCCAGCAGGATATGTCCGTCTGTCATCAGAATGGCATCGCTGAATTCACCCCGCCAGTTCGTGGCATGGTGCATCCAACTCACTCGCCCGTTTTCCACCTTGAAAAGCCTAAGTTGCTTGCTTTGTCCGGCATATAGGAAATTATGCCGACTCAAGTCAGACTCCTGCGCTTTCGCCGGCAGGAGCAATAGCATCATCGTGAGTACTGATAAGAATCTCTTCATAAATGTTTCAACGTTAACGTTAACCTTAACTTTAATCTTTAACCTTTAACCTCTTACTTCAGGAACGGATTAACCGTCTTGTCGGGGCCCAGGTAGAAACCTGTGTGCGTAGGCTGGTTGTAGGCCGTGTTCTGATGGGCCACGCTCAGCCGGTAGGGCACATCCTCCTCCAGACAGTTTATGCGATACTCCGTAGGGATGGTGGATACGTAGAGCCGCAGCTCGGTGCTTTCGTGGTTACGGGCCAGCACCTCTTCGCGCCAGTCACCCAGGATATCGGCACAAAGACATGGGTTCGACTTCGAACCGTTGTTGAACTGCACCCCTTCAAAGCGGCAGACGGTTTTCATGCGGCCTGTCTCCCAGTCATATTTCGACACCGTCTCATGGTCAAGCATCTCGCGGAGCAGGTCGCCGTCCCACCAGATACCGAAATTGGTAGGAATGCGTGCGCCCCTTATGCGGAGGGCATTATTGTCGCCGTCGTCTTCTTGCTTCTCATCGGCATGTTTCGGGGTGACTAGTTCCCCCTTGATATTGCGGATGCCACCGCTCTCGCTGCTCCACATCTCCAGGCCTGGATTCGTGGGGTCAATATCGGCAGCCATGCAGCGGCCCACGTCTTCCTTACTTTTAATTTGGAAGATCACCTCACCTGTACGTGCATCGCGGAAATCGCTGCCATCGCGTCGGTTCTCATGGCAGTCCCACACCTGGAGCCGGGTTGTCTGCGGGTCAAAGGCCGTCAGGTGCATGGCGTCGCCATGGCCGAAGCCCGTATTGTAGAGTCCGCGTCCGTCATTGTCAATAGCCATGGAGCCATAGGTAATCTCGTCGCATCCGTCACCATCCACATCGGCCACGCGCAGGTTATGGTTACCTTGTCCGGCATAACTGGCCCATTGCGGGTCTTTGGTATCGAAGGTCCAGCGGTTCCTCAGTTGCTTGCCATCCCAGTCCCAGGCAGCAATGACGCTACGGGTATAATAACCGCGGCAGAAGATACCGCTAGCATGCCTCCCGTCCAGATAGCCTACGGCAGCCAGATAACGCTCCGATCGGTTGGCGTGGTCGTCACCCCAGTCTTCCATCCGGCCCCGTTCGGGAATATAGTCGGCCGTAGCCATGGCCGCTCCTGTCAGTCCGTTGAACACGGTGATATATTCCGGCCCATCCATGATGCGCCCCGTCTTGTTGTCGGTATTCACGTTGAGGAAACTCCTTCGCCGGTTGTGGATTTCCGTCTTGGTCATCGTCGGTGGCAGCCCCTTCTCTATTTCCAGCCATTGCTCCCGCCGGCGTGCAGCCTCCTCGCGTTCCTCTCTTATTCTCTTCAGGTAAGCCTCCGGGTCAGCCTTGATGGCAGCGATGCCATAGCGCCAGTCAGCCTGCGCGTCGCCGATTACCCGTCCCTGTCCGTCAGTAGTCCCGTCGGCCGTCTTCACCATCAGCTCGGCTCGTCCGTCACCGTCGAAGTCGAACACCATGAACTGCACGTAATGCGCCCCGCTGCGGACGTTCCTCCCCAGGTCGATGCGCCAGAGGCGAGTGCCGTCAAGCCGGTAGCAGTCGATAAGCGTGGGGCCGGTGAATCCCGCAAACATATTATCCTTGGCGTTCGTAGGGTCCCATTTCAGGAATATCTCATACTGTCCGTCGCCGTCCACGTCGCCGATGCTTGCGTCGCTGGCCACGTAAGCGTAACGGTAACCGTCAGGCGAAGTGCCGCCCTCAGGTTTCTGCAGGGGTATGGGCAGATAGCCGTCGGGTGCATCGCCCCGAAGCCTGTAGGAGCCGCTCCGCTTCCTGGAGCGCACCTCATAGAAGCCCCCCTTCGGGTCAGGCTTCTCGTCAACGAAGAACGATCCCCCCCGCCGCAATGGGCGGCGGTTAAGCTTCACCCCGTCGCGATACACATCGAAAGATTCCCCCGCAGCATCGCTGCCGAGCACGCGCCAGCTGACGATCACCCGTCCGCCGTCGCGCACGGCCACCACTCCACGATCCAGCCGTTCACTCTTCAGCGCTGCCCGGTCGTAGCGGGGCTGCGCTTCCACCGCCGTAGCCACCACCAAGGCCATGGCTCCCATCAAAAGCATTCCTTTTCTCATAGTCTTCAACTTTAACCTTTCAACTTTAACCTTTCAACTTGAAAAGAGTCAATGATTTGTTTTCTCGGCGTAAAGTTACAAATAAAACCGAATACTGCCAAGCAAAAACGTCCGATAAGCCATAAAATCCGTACAAAAAGAAACAGCAGACATCCTGAGAAGTACAAAAATGGCTCATATTCGTACAAAAATACACACACCTTCTGCGACGAAACGGCTAATTTTGTGGCAAAGATTTTATTAACTATCAACTAACAACTAATTCAAAACTGTATGAAACAAATTCATCTGAGAGACAGACTGTTGTCAGGCACAAATGTGCTTCGGCAACTTATGTTCCTGTTTATGGTGGTGCTCTGCACCTCCAGTGCAATGGCCCAGAAGAAGGTCACGGGAACAATTGTGGATGCTGCTGGTGAACCCATTATCGGTGCCAGCGTGATGGTGAAGGGAACATCGAATGGTGCGGTGACGGACTTAGATGGTAACTTTACTATTAATAATGTACCTGAAGATGCCACGCTGGTATTCTCGTATGTGGGCTACCGCACCCAGAACCTTTCGGCAAGGGGAAAGAGCAATTTCCAAATCTCCCTGGAAGAAGACAAGCAGTTGCTTGACGAAGTGGTGGTGGTAGGTTACGGTGTGCAGCGCAAGAGTGATGTGACGGGTGCACTGACTCGCGTCAACGAGGAACAGCTCAACAACCGTCCGGTATCAAATGCCATCGAAGCCCTTCAGGGAAAGGCTGCCGGTGTGGATATCACAACAAGTGAGCGTCCTGGTACACTGGGTTCTATCCGCATTCGTGGAAACCGTTCTATCAATGCCTCCAACGAACCGCTTTATGTGGTCGACGGTGTTCCCCTTAGTTCTGGCGGCATCGAGAGCCTGAACTCCCGCGACATCGAGTCTATCGACATTCTGAAGGATGCCTCTTCGACTGCCATCTATGGTAGCCGTGGTGCTAACGGTGTGGTGCTTATTACCACTAAGCGCGGTAAGGAAGGTAAGCTTCAGCTGACTTACAACGGTTCGGTGACCTTCGAGAAGATTGTCGACAAGAGTCCCGCCATGAATGCCAGTGACTATATCACATGGCGCCGTTGGGCTTACTACAACTCCAGTTCGGCCAGCACTGCCTATCCCCGTGGCGACCAGCCTACGCTGGAAAACGACAGGAAGATTTTCACTGGCGATGACGTTGCCTGGAAGAATATCGAGAAAGGATGGGAAGGTGGAAGTTGGGACGGTTCGAAGGTGACCGATACCGACTGGACCGACCTCGTGACACAGACTGGTATCACCCACGAGCACACACTGCGCGCCCAAGGCGGTACGAAAGACATGCAGGCTAGTTTCTCGTTTGGCTATCTGAACAACGAAGGAACACAGAAAGGTCAGGAATACGAGCGCTACAATGCTGCCGTAACTGCCGATGTGCAGGCCACGAAGTGGTTCAAGATGGGCGGTTCAATCAATGCCTCTTGGAGTAAGCAGGACTATGGTTTCTCGCGCACAGGTCAGTCGTCGAGTTCCGGTCCTACCGATATCTACGGCGCAGCAAAGGCTATCCTTCGCTATACGCTTCCTTACGACGAAAATGGGCAGATCATCAACATGCCAGGCGGCTCTACAACCAACACTTATACTGTTATAGACGAATGGACCAAGTCAAACGATAACCGCGAAGTGTTCCGTGCTCTTGGAAGTTTCTACGGCCAGATTGATTTCGGAAAGATTTTCGAACCCGTGCAGGGTCTGATGTATAAGATGCAGTTCGGTCCCGACTTCCGCTACAGCCGTCAGGGTATCTATCTCGATGCCACCTCGGCCACTCGTCTGGGTGGTAAGAACTATGTGCGCCGTGGCGACGATCGTCACTTCTCTTGGACGCTCGATAATATGCTGATATATAACCGCACGTTTGGCGACCATGCCATCGGCCTCACGCTGCTCCACAGTGCTTCGAAGTATAATGCCGAGAGCAGCAGCATCAACGAAGAAGGCAACCCGTTCCCTTCTTTCCTGTGGAACAACATGGGTACCGGTATCGATATCACCGAGCCGAACTATAAGGTTGGACTTGGCACAGGACTGACCGAGAACTCACTGCAGTCGTGGATGGCCCGTGTGAATTACTCGTTCATGGACCGCTATCTGCTGACAGCCAGTGTGCGTCGCGACGGTTCTTCGGTACTCTCTGAAGGAAACAAGTGGGACACCTTCCCCTCTCTGGCCATCGGTTGGCGCATGGAACAGGAGAAGTGGCTGCGCGACGTCAACTGGATTGACCAGCTGAAACTGCGCTTCGGTATCGGTGTGACGGGTAACTCTTCTGTAGGCCCTTACGGAACACTTGGCGTCATCAGCGGTTACTGGATGCCGTTCAGCACGGGTAACTCGTTCATCCTCGTTACCAACGAGCCATACTATTCTTCTGGTTCGAACAAACTGCCTAACAAGAATCTGGGCTGGGAGAAGACCACACAGTATAACTTCGGTATCGACTTCAGCTTCTTGCGCGGCCGCATCAACGGTGCCTTCGATATTTACACATCACGTACGAAGGACCTGCTGCTCGCCATGTCGCTGCCTTCGCTGACGGGTTATCCCTCGATGATGGACAACATCGGTGAGACCAAGAACAAAGGTTTCGACCTGACGCTGAATTTCATCCCCGTGCAGACCAACGGATTCGAGTGGATTTCAACGCTGAATGCCGCCTGGCAAAAAGACGAGATCGTGGAACTGGCCAACGGCAAGCAGGACGACATCAACAACGCCTGGTTCATCGGCGAGAGCATCTCCGTGTACTACGGCTTTGAGTCTGCTGGTCTGTGGCAGGAGGGCGATGCCTCCGAAATGGAGAAGTTCAATGCCAACGGTGCTAAGTTTACTCCTGGTAACGTTCGTCCTGTCGACCAGAACGGCGACTACAAGATTGATGCTGCCGACCGTGTGATCCTGGGCAACCGCAATCCTCGCTGGACACTGGGCTGGAGCAACACCTTCAGCTGGAAGGGACTCGAACTGAACATCGACCTCTTCGGCCGCTTCAAGTATAAGATCAGCACTGGCGGCGAAGGCCAGCTCGGTATGTATCAGCAGCGCGAGATTGACTACTGGACACCCGACAACACCGGCGCCGAGTGGCAGAAGCCTATCTACAACCAGTCGGGCGGCGACCCTTATTCCGGACTGCTCGGATTCAAGGATGCCTCGTTCATCAAGATTCGTAACCTCTCGCTGGGCTATCGCCTGGACAAGACGCTGTGCGACAAGATTGGAATCCAGGGAGCCAAGGTCTACGTTCAGGGCAAGAACCTGGGCATGCTCTACTCCTCGGTGGATTTCATGGACCTCGACACGGGAGCCACTTTCTTCAACCGCGGCTTCACCATCGGTCTGCAACTTGATTTCTAAAAGATAATATATGTTGAACTACAGAAAGAATAAGACTATGAAATATATCAGTAAAATCATGATAGTTGCCACGGCAGTAGTGGCACTGGGAGGAACCACCTCCTGTTCGGACAGTTTCCTGGAGGAGGATTCAGGACACATGCTGACCGACGGACTGCTTGAGACGGGCGATGGCGCACTCGCCATGGCTGCAGGACTCTATGCCAATCTGCGTTGGCACTTCGGCTACGAGTGGGCATACGGTATCACCCTCTACGGTACCGACGAGTTCACCAACGGTGCCGACCTGACCTCAGAATGTTGGAACACCTACGACAACCGTCTGAATCCGCTCGACCTGACCACAGCCCTGGGTGCGGCCAACAAAAACTGTCCTGCCGTCTCGGCACTTTGGGATGAGATGTACTATGGTATTTCCACGGCTAACCTCGTTCTCTCGCGGGCAAATCTCGTCAGCGATGAGAGCAAGCGCAACCAGGCCCTGGGCGAGGCTTACTTCCTGAGAGGCTACAACTACTACCGGCTGTTTGCCCAGTATGGTGCTGTCACCTTGCAGACTGAGCCTTCAAAGGCTGACTCTATCGTGAAGCACTACAAGCGTGCCACCGAGGAGGCCACGCTGGGACAGGTGATTTCCGATTTCGAAAATGCCTATAAACTGCTGCCCACGAAGAAGAACCGCGGCAACGGCACATGGACCCGCTACACGGCTGCCCACTTCCTGGCCAAGGCATTGCTTTATCGCCAGTCGGAGCGCTGTAAGGCCTGGAACAGTGCCTATCCCGCTGCCACCGACCTGAACCGTGCCATTGAGCTTTGCGACGAGGTGATCAAGGCCTGCCCGCTGGCTCCCGACTACCGTTCTCTCTATGCCGACTGGGAAGGCGTGGACTGCTCTAACGAAGGCTTGAGCGAAATCCTGATGGTTGCTGAGCACAACGATGCCAGCTCTACGCAGGGACGTTACGGCAACCGAACCTACAACTACTTCAATCCGCAGTTCTCCAACTTCTCTGGCGGCTGGACTCAGCGCGGACAGTATATCGGCGGCATGGACTTCCAGCGCTGCCGTCCCACGGAGTATGCCTACGAGATTTTCGACAACGTGAACGACTCGCGTATGTGGAAGACCTTCAAGACGGTCTATGGCCTGAACAATATTCCTAAGGGAAAGACACCGGCTGTGGTGGCCAAGGAGAATGGCGTCCAGGAGAGTCAGGTTCCCACACTGGGCGACAATGGTATCCTCTTCATCCTGAACAAGAAGGACGACCCACGTTTCCAGGATGAATCCACCTATGGAACCTTCGGCCGTGGTGCCGTGGCCCACTCTTTTGTTCATCCTGAGACTGGCAAGTGGGTGCCCAATGTGTTCCCTGTTTATCTTGGCGGAAAATATGTGTTGAACACCTATGGTGTGAATGGCAACCCCTCGCAGTCGAACGTGTTCTGCGGAATCAATAAGACCGACGACGGCTCGCGCACTGCTGAGAAAGGCGATGCCCATCGTGACGTGATTATGGCCCGCACGGGCGAGACCTATCTCATCAAGGCCGAGTGCCAGGTTCGTCTGGAAAAATACAACGATGCCATTGCCACAGTCAACCAGCTCCGTGCCCGTGCTCAGTGGAAACAGGGTGAGGACCGTGAATACTACTCGGATGGTTCGCAGGCATTCACCTCTAACTCAACGGGTGCCTCCATCCTGGGTAAATGCTATCCGAATGCCGACAATAAGAAAGAGGAACGCCTGAATAACCTGCAGGCTTTCCAGGCCTCTTATCTGACCAAGAGCACATACTATCTCTCTACCGGCATCAAGCGCACTACCAATGCTTCCGATCTGCAGATAGCCAGCTATAACCAGCTGCCCGCCGAAGATGAGGCCATCCTGAGCGAACTGGGTGTCACCGACGTGAAAGACCGCCTGATTAACTTCATCTTCAACGAGCGTACACGCGAGTTGCTGGGCGAGTGGAACCGCTGGGAAGAGCTGAGCCGTACCGACCTGCTCGTGAAGCGTGCCAAGGCTTTCAACCCCGAGGCTGCTCCCAATGTGCAGGAACGTCACAACTATCGTCCTATCCCTCAGAAGTTCATCGATACCCTCCAGAACGAGGATGGCACGAACCTCAGCGATGCTGAAAAGAAGGCATGGCAAAATCCTGGATATAATTAATATGCTGAAAGGTTTTTTAATGCAATTAGGTTAAGATTAGTTATACTAATGTATAGTGGTTAGTATAGTTAGTAGCAATTTAATGACCAGGGCGGCAGTTGTCGGGATGACAACTGCCGCCTGTCTTTTTCTATGATTCTTTTTGGTATCTGGAAGGTGACATTCCGTAATATTGCTTGAAGCAACGGCTGAAATAGAGTGGATCGGAGAAGCCGCACTGATAGGCCACTTCTGCTACCGTAATCATTTCTCCTTGGTGGAGCAGTTCCGCTGCGCGGTTCATACGTTGTCGGCGGATATATTCCTTGGGCGAATAGCCTGTCAGTTCCGACATCTTGCTGTAGAACTGTGTGCGGCTGTAGCCTGTAACGCGGGCTAGATCGTCCACCACGAATTCGGGATTCGATAGGTTGGCACCAATCTTGGCTTCCACAATCTTCAGGAAGTTGCGGTCACGCTCACTGGTGAGGATGGTCGCAGGGTCGCTTGGTGAAGATTCTGACTGCTTGCTGATAACCCTTGGCGAATTAACTTGGGGCTTGCTGCTTGAAGCCTCATGTTCGCCCTTCTGGGTGTAGGCAGTGCGTAACTTGTCACGTTGCTGAATCAGCGACAGGCAGCGGGCTACCAATACCGTTGGACTGAAGGGCTTGGGCAGATAGTCGTCGGCTCCAAACCTGAGTCCCTGCACTTGTTTTTCGACGCTGCTGATAGCTGTGAGCAGGATGAAGGGGATGTCGAAGAGATTGTCGTCGGCGCGGACTTTCTTCAGTAGTGTCATACCGTCCATACGGGGCATACGGATGTCGCTTACTATCAGGTCGATGGGTTCTGCTTCCTGTTGATGGAGTCGCTGGAGTGCTTCCTGTCCGTCGGATGCCAGTTCAAGCAGGAAATAGGCTGAAAGTTCGCTCTTGAGATAGGTCATGACGTCCTCGTCGTCTTCCACGATGAGCACTCTTCGCTGGTTGAGCGGTATGGGTGGCAATTCCTTGTAGGCTGGATGATAGGTGTTGGGCGTTGGGTGTTGGGTGTTGGTGGCTTGAGCCTCCGAGGTGGGCAGGAAGTCTTCGGGTGTATAGATGCTGTCGGTGTCGGGCAGCGTAAGGGTGAAGATGCTTCCGCCGCCAGGGTTATCCTCGTAGCGGATTTCTCCGTGGTGGGCTTCCACGAGCTGACGGGTGAGATGGAGGCCTATGCCGAGCGAGGAGGCTGCGCGGACGGGGGTGACGAACCTCGTGAAGAGTTCGGCTTGCTTCTCTCGGGGAACTCCGGGGCCTGTGTCTTCTACACTGATCATGATTTGGCGGTCTTTCTGTTTCAGCCTGACTGTGACTTCTCCTCGTGAGGGTGTGTATTTCAGGGCGTTGCTGATCAGGTTGTAGAGTATCTTGTCCATCATTCCATGATCAAGGGGAAGGGTGTGCTGTCGTGAGAAGGGGAGGAACTGCAGGTTGATGCGTTTGTTCTCGGCTACGTCTGTGAAGCCTTCCACGATCTGGCGCACGAATTGAACCACGTCGGTTTCCTGCAGCCGGAGTGAAAGCTTGTCGTTTTCCAGTTTGTCCACTTCCAGCAACTGATTGACAAGCCGGAGCAACCGGTCGGTGCTCCGTTGCATATTGCTCATGGGCTGCTTCAGGGAGGCAGGCAGGTCTTCCGCTTTGCGCATACGTTCCATGGAACCTTGGATGATGGTGAGCGGCGTGCGGAATTCGTGGCTTACGTTCATGAAGAACTGCTGTTTGAATTGGTTTATCTGTCGGTTGATGCGGATGCGATTGCGCAGGCGGTAGGTGGCGAGCAGCAGACGGGCGATATACCAGATGATGGCTCCGGCGGCCAGGAGGTAGAGGGCGCGGGCCCACCAGGTGAGCCACCAGGGTTGGAGTATCGTGAATTGCATCTCGCTGATTTGCTCGGGATTGGTGGCCAGCCTCACGCGGAAGGTGTAGCGGCCAGGCTTGAGGTCTTTGTAGATGGCTTCGTTTTCGCGGGTGGCTGGGCTCCAATTGGTGTCGAAGCCGCGGAGCATATATTCGTATTCGGCTTTGTAGGGGAATTCGTAGCTGAGGTCAGAGAATCGGATGATCAATGAGTTCTCGTGATGACTGAGGCGGACGGGTAGGAACTGGCCGCTTGCTGATGTCTCGAGGTCGTAGGGCAGTCCGTTTACGGATAGGCTGGTGATGTGGGCTTGGGTGATGGGTGTTGGGTGTTGGTATTCTTTGGGGGTGAGTGAGTCGGGGTGGAAGACGATGAGTCCGTGCTTGGTTCCGAAGAGAAGTTGGCCGTCGGGCAGGAGACAGGCGGAGTTTTCGCTATAGACTTCTCCCAGTTTGTGGGCTGAGAGGTAATAGGTGGTGAGCGCCTGGGTTTTCCGGTCGATGCGTGTCAGTCCGCGGTTCATGCCTATCCAGAGGTTGCCTTGGCGGTCGGCGATGACGGTGTTGGCGGTGTTGTCGGCGAGTCCTTGTTCGGTGGTGATTTGGTGGAACTGCATCGTTTGTGTTTTTGCAGGTTGGCAGAGGTCTTTGGTGGGAATATAGTAGAGTCCGCCTCCGGAGGATGCCAGCCAGAGGGTGTCATGGTGCTCGAAGACGTCGCGGGTCTCGTAGTATCCGAGGGTGCTGTTTCCCTTGTGGTAGTAATGGTAGGCATGGGGATTGACGGTTCCGCCCTGGGGTGCTACGGAGTCGGGGTGGAATACGATGAGTCCGTTGGCGCATCCCACGACGATATGGCCCAGACTGGTCTGAAGGAGCACGGTCATGGTGCGCATGAAGGAATTTTCGGTAAGCAGGCGGCGGAACTTGTAGGTGCCGTCGGCTTGTGGAAGGGCGAGACAGAGGGCTCCGGTGTTGACGGCTACCCATACGCGTCCGCGACTGTCGCAGAGGATGTCGAATACTTTTCCGGGGGCCAGCGACAGGGTGTCGTTAGGGTCGTAGTGATAGTGGTGCCCATCTACGCTGATGCCCATGTTGCGGGTGCCTGTCCAGAGGTGTCCTTCACGGTCTTTGCAGACGGCCAGGAAGTCATCGTTTAAACCGATGTCGAAGGGGATGAAGGGTGATGGTTGATGGTTGATGGTAGATAGTTGATGGTTGATGGTTGGTGGGTTTACGTTCACCTGATAGGCATCGCCGGTGAAGTTGCCTGCCCAGAGGCGGCCGTCGGCAGTCTGGCGTACCATGCGGAAGAAGTTGGAGTAGTTGGGCGTGAGTCCGTCATCTACGAAGAGGCGTGTGATGCCTCGGGGCATGGTGGAGAGAATGCTGATGCCCATGTTCTCTTGTGATATCCAGATGTTGCCCGAGCGGTCGTTCATGATGGCCTGGATATAGTCGGTCTCGATGGGACTCACTCCTTTCTCTCGTGGTGAGAAGTGCTGCAACTGGCTTGCCGTGGGGTCGTAGATGAAGAATCCGTTTCCTTTGGTGATAATCCAGATGTATCCGTTAGCGTCGGTGGTGACGCTGATGGGGTGTGTGTCGGGTTTGTTGATGAGGTTTGTCTCAAGCACATCGAAATGGTAGATGGCATTGCGGCGGAGATCAAAGTAGTGGAGACGGCCCTTCAAGTCGTTCATGTAGTAGTTGCCGCTGTCGTCTGTGAAGACGGCCTGGCCGCCCATCTCTATGTGGAAACTGCTGATTTCGCCCGTCGTAGGATTCACCCGGAAGGTCTTCTGGGGGGTCACTACGAGGAGTTGCCCTTGATAGGGGATGAGTCCTGTTGGTGACAGGCTTTCGGCGTTGGTCTTTAATCGCTCGGTCGTGAGGTTTGGCCCCACGGTATAGATATGCCCATCGGTGGAGGTGAGGTATATCTTCCCGTCGAGCTCGGCCATATAGCTGATGTACTTCTCGATGACCGTCTTCAGGCCGCCTATGGAGTTTGCGGTTTTCGCGTAGAGGGCTTTGTCGGTGGCTATCCATATGTTGCCATGGCTGTCTTCGTGGATGAATCGGATATTGTTGGATTTCAGACTGCCGTTCTCCCGGCTGTATTCGGTGGCTTTTACCTCGCCGTCTTGATATTTCACTTCGAGGCATCCTGCTCCCTTTCCTTTATACCAGAGCCAGCTGTCGCCCGTTCGGGTGACGTGGCACGAGCTGTAGTTGCGGTCGTTAGGAAGTGAGCCGTTGTAGTCGATGAAGCGTCGGCGGTGGGTGTCGTAGCAACTGAAGTGTTCTCCCTGCAATCGGATAAAGAGGAGCCCGTTGCGGGGGTTCTGATGCAGTTCGCGCAGCTTGTTGCTCAGCAGCAGGGCGTTGTTGCCCTGCTCGCTATGGCGGAATGTTTCCACGAAGTAGCCATCGTAGCGGCAGAGTCCGTTGTCGGTGGCCAGCCATACGAATCCCAGCGGATCTTGCACCATGCTGATGATATAGTTGCTGGGCAGACCGTTGGTGGTGTCGAGCTCTCGATGTTTCAGTTCTATGGCTGCCAGCCGTGTCATGCCTTGTAGCATGAGACATAGTAGCAGGATGGTTATTCTATAGTTAGCATTCATTTCTCTCACAGGCAGATTAGTTATACTGCTGCAAATTTATTAAAATTCTGACAAATATGAATATATTTTTTCAACCGATTTACATACTATTGTACTTTTTTAATCAAATTGCGGACAAAAGTCCTTTGGGCTGTTGGTTCTTTTCCTTAAATTTGCAGAAGATAAAATGGAGAAAATGAGAAAATGAGATAATGAGAAAATGAGAAATGGAGTAATGGTTAAAGTTAAGGTTAGGGTAATCGTTAGGGCTATCGTTTTCGTTGCCGCGCTCTCGGCGGCTTTCAGCGTTGGGGCGCAACCCACGGAGAGGCTTTACCTCTCGGGCGACGGCGACGGTCGTAACCCGAAGTGGGACTTCTTCTGCTCTGCCGGTCAGCAGAGTGGGCGGTGGAGTAAGATTGAGGTGCCGTCGTGCTGGGAACTGCAGGGCTTCGGCTCTTACACCTTTGGGCGCTATTATCTGAAGAAAGGAGCGCAACCCAGCGATGAGTGGGGGCTCTACAGGAGGGATTTCCGGGTGCCTGAAGGTTGGCGTGATCGGCAGGTGAGCATCGTTTTCGACGGAGTGATGACGGATGCGGAGGTAAAAGTCAACGGCACGCTGGCGGGTCCCATCCATCAGGGTGCTTTCTATTCGTTCAGCTACGACGTTACGAGGCTCTTGAAATACGGAAAGAAGAACCGGCTGGAGGTGAAGGTGTGGAAACAGTCAGCCAATAAAAGTGTGAATGAGGCAGAGCGCCGTGCTGACTGGTGGCTTTTTGGTGGCATCTTCCGCCCGGTATGGCTGAAAGCCGTTCCCCGTCAGCATATTGAGCGCGTGGAGGTGGATGCGCAGCAGGATGGGCGGCTGAGGCTACGGCTTCATGCGCAGCATCTTTCTCCGGGCATGAATTTGCAGATTTCCGTTGGTGATAGCCAGCAGACGGTCGCCTTGGACACGGCTCGCTGCCAAACGGTGGAAACCCGTTGGAAAGATATCCGCCCATGGGACCCTGAGCATCCTCATCTCTATCCTTTACGACTGACGCTACGCTCTTCCGATGGCAAGGTCATTCACGAACATCAGGAGCGCATCGGCTTCCGTACCATTGAGTTCCGCGAAGGCGACGGCTTCTATCTGAATAACCGTAAACTGGTGGTGAAAGGCATCAACCGTCATTGCATCTGGCCTGAAACAGGACGTACACTTACGCGTCAGCAGTCGTTGCAAGATGCCCTGCTCATCAAGGAGATGAATATGAATGCTGTGCGTTCGCATTATTCCCCCGACCGTCATTTCCTCGACATCTGCGACTCTTTGGGCATCCTCTATCTCGATGAGTTCTGCGGATGGCATGGGCGCTATGACACGCCTACGGGTGACAAACTCCTACGAGAACAGATGGCAACCGATCAGAATCATCCTTGCATTTTCGTCTGGGCCAATGGCAACGAAGGGGGATGGAACACGCAGCTGGATTCGCTCTTCGCCGAGCTCGACTTGCAGCGGCGTCATGTCGTTCATCCCTGGCAGGATTGGAACGGTGTGGATGCCCATCATTATCCGGGTTATTACACCAGTACGGGGCGAATGATGAACGGCTACAAGGTGTTTATGCCCACCGAGTTCCTGCATGCGCAATACGACCGCGGAGCTGGTGCGGGACTAGAAGACTACTGGCAACAATGGACAGCTGCACCCAATTTTGCCGGTGGCTTTATCTGGAGTTTCAGCGATGAGGCGGTTTTGCGTACGGATAGTCTTAAACTTACGAAACGCAGGGTTCTCGACAGCGACGGGCCCAATGGTCCTGACGGTGTGGTGGGACCTCATCGTGAACGGGAGGGTTCATTCTATACCATCCGCGATGTGTGGAGTCCCGTACAGATCAGTCCACTTCGCATCACCCCCAGTTTCGACGGGAAACTGCTTGTCGGCAATCAGTTCCTTTTCAGTCGTCTGAGTGAATGTACGGCCCGTTATCAGGTCTATAAGGATACCGTACTCCTTGACGAGGGGAAGGTTTCGCTTCCTGATATTGCTCCCGGAGAACGTGCTGCGGCTCATTTCCGGCTTCCTGCCCATTTCTTTGAGGCCGATATCCTGAAGGTGGAAGTCTTTGGAGCTGATGGTGCCTGTCTCAACACTTGGACATGGCCCATTCCCACGGCTCATCAGTATTTTGTAAGTCATCAGCAATCGCCGTCTTCAGGAACAGCCGCTGTTGAGGGAAATACGCTCTCGGCAAAGAATGTTACCGTGGAGTTTGAACAAGGTGCGGTAAAGGCCGTCCGCAAAAACGGAACGCTGATTCCTTTCACAGGAGGAGTTCCCGTAGGCATAAAAGCCACTTTCCGCTCTTCCTATACTCACATGGATGGAACGGATGCTCTTCTGGTGGCAAAATATGAGGGTGGTCTTGATAGTATCGTCTGGCGCATGACGCCTGAGGGACGTTTGGGCATGCATGCCGTGATGGTCAATCGCAAGGGTGATTTCTACGACCGTCAGATTCATTTCCTCGGCCTTTCGTTCAATTATCCCGAAAGTGAGGCGAAAGGCATCCGCTGGATGGGAAGCGGACCTTATCGCGTGTGGAAAAACCGACTACGTGGACAGCAGTTCGGCATTTGGCAGAAGGATTACAACAACACGGTGACGGGAGAGCAATACGACCATTTGGTCTATCCCGAGTTCAAGGGCTATCACGCCAATCTCTATTGGGCCACGCTTCAGAGTGATACGGCTCCCTTCACGGTCTATAGTGAGACCGACGGCCTCTATCTGCGTCTTTTCACGCCAGAGGAACCTGTTCAGCGCCGTGATGGCAAGAACACGATGCCCGCCTTCCCCGAGGGCGACATCTCTTTCCTGTTTGACATTCCTGCCATTCAGTCGTTCCGCAGCATCTCCGAACAAGGTCCCCGCAGTCAGCCTTCCTCCATCCGTCTCAATGCCGGCGATGAAGGCCTTCACCTGCGGCTGTGGTTTCAGTTTTAGGGCGTGATTACGTTCTCCACCTTCAGATTCTGCACATCGTCGTAGAGAATGGCAGGACGTGAGTCGGGAGCCATCAGTTCCATCGTGATGTCACGGAGTTGCAGACCGTCCACATGGCGTGCAAAGAGTCCGTAGGCAGGACACGTGCCGAGGAACTTCGCTATCTCCGGATATTTCGTACCCAGTTCGGGATAGTCTTTTGCTACCTCTCTCTTCATACCACCCCGATAGCGCAGATGGATATTGCTGAGGCTTACGTTCTGGATGGGATGTCCCGGCATTCCGGTAATCTGAATGCCTGAGAGCGAGTCGCAGTCGTTGGCAATCACGTTCATAATCTGAATATCCCGTGCGGAGGAAACGGCGGTGTTTTCCTTCGGACCGCGGTTGCGGCAACCCGTTGTGATATAAATGGGGTAATGGTGCACGTGGTCCATCGTGAGGTTGCTCACCACGATGTTCTCCATCATGCCTTGATCCACTTCTTCCAAGGCCAGACCACTCGACCAGAGGAATGAGCAGTTCGTGATGGCGATGTTGCGGTAGCCGCCATTCGATTCCGTTCCCAGTTTAATGCGTCCGCATACCCAGTTCACTTTCTCAGGCACACAAGTGCCGTCGAGTAGCGTTCCGCATTTAAAGCCCGTCACCGTACAGTTGTTGATCAGTATATGCTCACAGGGCACAGGACGTTTCAGAGCATACGAGCTCTTCAATACGATACCGTCGTCACTTGGGGTGTTCACCTTCGTATTGCTTACCGTAATCATCTTGCAGCAGTCGATGTCTATCCCGTCGCGGTTTGTGTCGATAAGCACATTGTCGATGGTGCCCAGTTCACAACCCGTGATGATGATGGCGAAATGTCCGCCGCGGGTAATGGTCACGTCACGGATAAGGATGTTGCGGCATAATTTCAGGGCGATGGCCTTGTCGCCCATGCCGATACTGCCGCCATGCACCTGTCCTGCCGTTTCCGTATCTTGCTTCGTGAGTCCGCTGCCGTCGATGATGCCCCGTCCCGTGATGCTCACGTTCTGTTCTCCATCCGCCCAGATCAGCGAGTTATGGAAATAGGTATGACCGCCGTCC
This sequence comes from uncultured Prevotellaceae bacterium, assembly GCA_900314655.1. Classification (GTDB taxonomy): domain Bacteria; phylum Bacteroidota; class Bacteroidia; order Bacteroidales; family Bacteroidaceae; genus Prevotella. The sequence goes on from OMWC01000005.1 coordinate 120,867, forward strand.
TGATATTCCGGTCCCCCGAAGAATTCCGAAGGGTCGTAGGCTGAATGATCACTCGTTGCAATAATCGTGGCTCCTGTCTCCAGTCGCAGTTCGATGTTACTCTTCATGCGGATGCTCCCCGAAAGATACTGTCCTGCCGGCAGCATCACCGTTCCGCCCCCTTTCTTCGCACACGTTTCAATAGCCTTGTTAATCGCCGGAGAGTCCAGTGCCTTTCCGTCTCCCTTGGCCCCGAAGTCCCGCACGTTAAAAACGCTCTGTGCATATCCGCTGGCAACCGTCAAGATGACGAGCAAACTAAGTAATTTCCTAATCATACGTTTGTTTTTTGAATAGATGTGGCAAAAGTAGTAAAAATAATGAAGAATGAAGAACGAAGAATCAAGAATCTTTTGTATTTTTGCATCAGTAAATCAGAACTCTCAAATTCTTGACAGATATGACAAAACGTTTTGCATTCAAGATGTTCCTCAAACCAGGCTTTGAAAAGGAATACGAAAAGCGGCATAATGCCATTTGGCCCGAACTCAAACAGATGATCAAGGATCAGGGCGTGGGCAACTACAGCATCTACTGGGACAAAGACACCAACATCCTCTTTGCCTATCAGGAGTGTGAGGGCGAAGGCAGTTCTCAGGACACCGACAATGTGGATCCCATCACCCAGCGCTGGTGGGACATGATGGCCGATATCATGGAAGTGAATCCCGACAATTCGCCCGTCACGATTCCCCTTCCCGAACTTTTCCACATGGATTAAGTCCACGGGCTTTATCTGACGAGCACCTTCCGTCCGTTGATGATGTTGATGCCTTTCTGCGGTGTCTTCAGGCGCTGCCCGCTCAGGTTATAAATACTCTTGAGGTTAAGGTTAGGGTTAAGGTTAACATCCACAATCCCCGCGGCTTCTTCCTGCAGGCGGTTCAGGAGGTTGGTAGCCGCCAGCACGAAAGGCACCACGCCCATCTCGTGGGTCAGGAAGGGTAACGTGTTGTAAGTGACGTTCTTCTCGCTGCCCACCTCAATGCCTTGGCTGCGCAGATAGTTCACCATGTTGTCGCTGCACTTCTTGAAGACGATATCGTCGCCCGACGAATGGAACAGGTAGATGCGGTCGTCCTCTCGCGGTGTCCATCCATGGGTCAGCGAGTTCGCGGCCAGCACTTTGTCGAAAGCCTTGAACACCGTTGAGTTCGTGTCCTGCATCCCGCTGCTGATCATTTTCTTCACGTCCATGCCTTTACTCTCCCCATAGAGGATGAAGATGTCGCGGTTCGTGAAGCTTGCCCCGTAATCGCCGTTGTAGAAGTAGTCGTCCACGTGCGGCACCATGGCTTCGTCAAAGAGATCTCCGAGCGCGATGTCCGTAAAGTCAGCATTCCCCTGCGCCCTTTCTATCTGGTGGGTGTATGCCATCAGCATACCCACGGCCACGGGGTAGGCATATTTGTCGGTCTTCATCAGCTCTTCGTAGAAAGCCTGCAGGTCGTAGGGCCCACCCCCGCAGATGGTATAGTCGAATTTCACCCCGCCGTAGTGGCTGTCCTCCACCGTTGTCTTCAGCGCAGCCATTGACGTGTGCGCTCCTTGGGAATAACCCATGTTCACCAGCACGTTCCCCACGTCGTAACCCTCTTCGGCGAGCAGCACCTTTGCACTTTCGTAAGCGTCCAGCACGTGGCGCGCCGTACAGTCGGCATACAGATACGTCTGCGGTTGCTTCACTCCGTCAATCTTTTCCGTCAGTCCGAAGCCGTAGTAGTCGGCGCAAACCATGATGTAATCCTTCTCCAACGCGATGATGTTTCCCTCTATCGTATTCTCGATGATGTGCGATTCGTAGGTCGAAGGTGCCTCGTTTCTCCTCATCACCGTGGGGTGATTCAGCAGCAGGATGCCTGTCGCTTTCTTCTTCCGGTCGTAGATGTCATTGGGCACGAAGATAGCTCCGCTCATCGTGATGCTGTCGCCCGGATGCAGGGGATCTACCGAACGGTAGTGAAACGTCAGTCTCCCCATGCCCGAACCGTACACATCTGCTTCGTCGTTCACGATGCGCGGCAGTCCGCCTTCTGCTTGCTGGCTCCATACTGTACCCGTCAGGATCAGCAGCGCTATGGCCAGCAGTATGACTCTCTTCATTTTGTTCATATAATAGTTAATCGGCAACCTTTCTGTAACGGTCAATCAGATGTTGAGGCATACGTACGATGCAGATGTTCATAGAGCGGCCGTCTTCACTGAGCATGGCCGATTGTATCTCGATCTCGGTGCCGTCGGGCTTGAAGGTGGGGTGCACGTGGTCGCGGGCCGTGGTCTTATGTCCGGCGGTGAGCAGGATGCGCTCGCCGGTATGACGGTCGATGACCCAGAGTTCGCGGGCAAAATCGTCACCGGCCACCCAGTGCCCGTCTTGCGATCCGGCCACATGCCAGAAGTTGTCGCCCGGCACCTGGCCTTCCATCGTCAGTTCGCGGGTGCGCATGTTCACCACGGCAATGCCCGTGGCATACTCCTTGGTGCCCGAAGGTCCCCAGTCGTTGGACGTGGCAAACGACTCCAGTCCGTCGATGGCCTTCTGCTCACCCTTGTCGATGGGGCGGTGGCCGATGATGGCAATCACCAGTTCGTCTTCGCTGATCACGGCCTCATGCGTCACCCAGTCGTGCTCGGTCTCGCGGTAGATAGGTCTGAGGTTAGTGCCGTCGGCATTCACCATCCATGTGCGCTGTGGAGCCTTGCCGCCCGTTTCCCAGCAGAAGATGACCTCGCCGGGATGCCAGGGGTTGCCCTGGATGTGGCCCACCTTGAAATGAACGGCCACCACGGGTTCGGCCTTGCCCGTCGTGAGGTCCATCTTTCCGATGCCGCCGGGGCCTGCGCCCATGTTGCGCGGTCCGAAGTTAGGGGCTATCTGCTGGGCGATGGGATATTTGCGAGCAAACTCCTTGTCGAGCCGGAAATAGACAAACTCCTCGCTGCCGTCGAGCGCCATGTCGCCCTCGCTGCACATCTCGGCGGGTATGGTGCCGCAGATGCGCTCGTAGGCCGTCTTCTTTTTCAGCTTGCCAGCCTCAGAGTCGGCGAAGAGGCGCTCCAGGTTCACTTCCACCACCTCCATGCCCTTGCGGTTGCCTTTCTTGTCTTTGGCCTCACGCATGTGGTAGAGGTTCATCGACTTGCGGGCTACGCAGAGCATGCCCGTGAAGCCGCCCTCGGTGATCTGCACAATGTCGCCCGTCTCTTCGTTGACGGCCATGGCTTCGCCCTTCACGCGGTCGGAGCGGAATACCACCCAGCGGCCGTCGGAGGTCCATTGGTTATGGGTCTGATAGATTTTCGAATCGCCCGTGCCGCTCTTGCTGGTGAGGAACACCAGCTCTACTCCGGTCTTAGGGTCTTTGATGACTTTGCGTTCTGATGGGAAACGGCGTCCCATCTGCGCCAACGCGGGCATGGCCATTATTACTGCGAGGCAAATAGATATTAGTTTGTTCATTTTGATTTAGGTTTATGAGGGCTTAAATTGTTGTTATTTTTTGAGTTTGTGGTAACGCTGACAGCCGGATTTCTCCTGGTCCTTTATTTGCTTGCAAAGATACAAAAAATAGTTGAAAGTAAAGAATGTTTCTGCGCTTTTTTTCGGCAAAAAGTATGATTAGCTCTCGTGTATCCGAATTCGGAAAAACTCCTTTTCTCCTTTTCTCCCTTTTAAGGATTTTGAAGGAGCGAGAAATTTTATATTAACATATATTATATTATATATAAATATATATATTTATATATAATATCCCATTCCTGGGGCACACTTGAAATTTTCTTAAAAGGGAGAAAAGGAGAAAGGGAGTTTTTGCGCTTTGCTGCTTTTTAGGCGCAAAGTGAGAGATTCGTGCATGAAGTTGTTGTATAAATGCACATAACGACGCTTCTTAATTGTAAACATACCTTAAAATGTAAATAAAAATCAGTAACTAAACTTCACGATAGGCGCCGCAAGGACCGCCTTCTTGCATTCTTTCCGTTGGGTGGAAGCGGGGCTTCCAATGGGCGGAAACCCTGCTTCCAATGAGTGGAAACCAGGGGAACTCTCATTAATGACCCCTTAAGTCGCCTTAAGTCGCCATAAGTCGCACGCCTGATACCTAATTCAGGTATGAGGAATAGCCATCAGCGGTTGTTTGATTGGCGAGTGATGAAATGGCGGGCTCTCAGTTCCATGTTTTTGCGCAGCTGCTCCCTGTAGAACCATATCTCGCGACTGTGGTAGTTGCCCTCCTTGCCTATCAGAGGCAATACGTAGTCGGTAGCCGTAAGGCCCTCTACAAGCAGCAGACCGGATATGGTGTCTAAACGGACAGTCATTGTGTCCTTCTTCTGTTTATCTACGGGCAATAGCGGCGAGGGCTCAGTGATGAGCGTCACGGGCGTTCCGTCCGTGCGCCAGTTCACGGGATTGATGGCCATGCTGCTGTGTTCGAAGCCTGGCATGGCACAGCGGATGTTTTTCACGGAGTTGTAGCAGATGGTTACCCCCAGGTCGTCGGTACCCTTGGCAGCCACAATGTGCCGGTGGTGGATGCTGTCGGCAATCGGCACACCGATGGCGTAGGCGGCAATCATCCGCGAGAACGTCTCCTCGTCCATCTCCTTCAGCAGTTCCAGCATGATCATACCACCTTGGCTGAATCCCGCCAGGATGAATGGACGACCACCGTTCTGATGGTCCAGATAATACCTGAACGCCCGCCTTACATCCTCAAGGGGCATCTGAAGGCGCGCCTTCGTCAGGCTGTCGTTCACGAAACTCTGCAGGGAGCATTGCCGGTAGTAGGGCGAATAGTAGTTCAGCCGTCCGCTGAGTAGCGAGTCCACGCCTTCCATCTCAGCATGCAGAGGAGCCCGCAGGCTGTCGTTATACGTATCAGCATAATGGCACATCTGTCCGTCGGCCAGCCGATAGTCGCCCGTCTCGGTGGAGATGATATAGAAAACATCCGCCTCGCCCTTCCGGTTGCTGACATACCATTGTGTAGCGTCAGCATATTCCGGTTCCTCAGGAACAGCCTCCCGTCCGTCTTTCGTGTTCCTGTTCTGGTATAGAATCCATATCGCAGCGCCTACGACTATCAGCAGCACCCCAATCGCCAATCCTCTTTTCTTCATATTTTTATGAGTTGAATTACTTTTGGCAAAGTTACGAAAAATCGAGAGCAGAACAAAATAAACTCGTTTATTTTTATGCCGAGATGTAATTTCTCACTTGCTATATTGGGGAAGAACAGGGGCAACGGGGGCGCTGATGGAATCCGCGGTTAATAAACGGGACTGATTGGGGGGGGGAATGGTCGTTTTTTTTATTCGGGTTTTGCATTGCCATGTGCCTAATTATGATTATCTTTGCAAACGCAATGGCAATGAGGAGGGACTATTGTCCCGTTACTTCAAAGCAAATTTATTTGCTTATGACAAACGAGATTACTCCTATGAGGGAAACCTTCACTTTTTGAAACAATAAAGAATGAAAAGGAAGATATATGTGGCCAGCAGTTGGCGGAACGAGTTCTATCCGGAGGTGGTGGAAAAACTGCGGGAGGCGGGACACGAGGTGTACGACTTCCGGAATCCGCCGTCGGGCGATCCGGGGTTTAAATGGAGCAGTGTGAGCGAGGACTTCATGGAATGGAGCCCGCAGGAATACCGTGAGCAGCTGGGGCATCCGAAAGCGGTGAGGCAGTTTGCCAACGACATCGAGGCTATGAAGGCTTGTGACGCTTGCGTGTTGGTGCTGCCTTGTGGAAGGAGTGCCCATACGGAGGCCGGATGGTTTGCAGGGAAGGGGAGAACGGTGATAGCGTATATCCCCGTGAGGCAGGAGCCGGAACTGATGTACAAACTCTTCAGCGGTGTATGCTGCTCGATGGAGGAATTGATTGGGGCGTTGGAATGAAACAGATAGAAGTCGTGGCGGCAATCATCCGCAAAGAGAATCAGATATTCGCCACCCAACGGGGATATGGCGAATGGAAGGACTGGTGGGAGTTCCCTGGCGGCAAGATGGAGGCGGGGGAGACTCCAGAAGAGGCGTTGAAGCGCGAAATATGGGAGGAACTGGAGACGCGCATCGTGGTGGAGCGGCTGGTGGAGACGGTGGAATGGGATTATCCGGCTTTCCATCTTACGATGCATTGCTACCTCTGCCATGTGGAGAGCGGACACTTGGAACTGAAGGAGCATGAGGCGGCGAAATGGCTCAACCGGGACGAACTGGAGAGCGTCAGATGGCTGCCTGCTGATTGGGAAATAGTAAGGAAACTGAAAATGTAATCGGATATGGATCGTCAGACCACACAACAGCGCCACGCCAACATGGCTGCCATTCACGGCAAGGATACAAAGCCGGAAATGGTGGTGCGCAAATGGTTGTGGGGGCATGGGTTCCGCTATCGGCTGAATCATCCGCGACTGCCAGGAAAGCCTGACGTCGTGATGCGGAAGTACAGGACTTGTATTTTCGTGAACGGCTGCTTCTGGCATGGACACCATGTGAGCCTCACCCCCAACCCCTCTCCGAAGGGCGAGGGGAGCAAAGAAATTGACAATTCCGAGTGCTGTAAGATTCCGAAAACGAATCGTGATTTCTGGGTAGCCAAGATACGGAGGAATCAGGAGCGTGACATGAAAGTGCAGCAGGAACTGGCATCGATGGGTTGGCATTGCATCACCATCTGGGAATGTGAGCTGAAACCGAAAGTCAGAGAAAAAACGCTGGAGTCACTGGCTTACACTCTCAACAAGATTTTCTTGCAAGACCATAGCATCAAGCGATACGTGATACCCGATGAAGAACCCATGATGGCCGCAGAAGACATTCCTACGCCATATGGAAATAAATAAAAGGAAAGGAGCTACAAGTTTGATGTAACTCACGATTTTCTCTGAATATCAAAATACCCCCAATCAACCTATTAAAATCGCCTCAAATCACCGGAAAAGCAGAAAAACTATAGTAGAAAGCATATAAAATGTTAAATGTTGCACTTTTTATATCAGAAAGCATGTAATTTACAAATAATATTGTAATTTTGCATTCGAAAGAATATAATTTATATGGAAAAGACAAAGCTATCGAAGGTGGTAAAGGATTTGCGCAAGGAATATGGCCTTACGCAAGAAGATCTGGCTATGAAGTCTGGCGTAGGCTTGTGCTTTGTACGCAATCTGGAACAGGGAAAGCCAACGTTAAGAATGGATAAGGTCAACCAGCTGCTTGATTTGTTTAACTACGAACTTACAGCAACTAAAAAGCAATGAGACAAGCAGAGATATATCGAAAGGAGGTCCTTGCAGGCATCTTGACAGAAGATGGTGGCGAATACCGCTTTTGTTATGATGAGGCGTACCTTGCCTGTGAGGATGCGCTGCCTGTAAGCCTGACACTACCATTACAGACGGAGGCATTCGTAAGTCCTGTGCTGTTCCCGTTTTTTGACGGGTTGATACCAGAAGGATGGCTGCTTGATGTGGCACTTCGCAATACCGACATCAGTATTCTTGATCGTATGTCGCTACTGCTGTTATGCTGCAAGGAGTGCATCGGCTCAGTCAGTGTTGTACCAATAAATAAGGAAGGAGGTGACCATGTGTAAATGTCTATACTGTTATAAGGAATTGGAAGAAGGTCAGAAAGACTTTCATCCAAGATGTGCCCGAAAATTCTTCGGGACAAAAGATGTGCCCTTGCTGGAGTACAAACATGAAGAGCTCGACCAATTAGCTGAGCAGGTAATTCGTGCTCAAACATCTCTGACAGGCGTTCAACCCAAATTGTCTCTGAACCTCGACAAACACGATGGCTGCAGCCGATTGACTATCGTAGGACTTTGGGGAGATTATATCTTCAAGCCACAAACGGAAAGTTACGGGCAGTTGCCCGAAAATGAGGACTTGACGATGCATCTTGCGGAAGCCGCAAAGATTAGTGTGGTGCCTCATAGCCTTATTCGTTTAGCTGACGGAGAACTCGGTTACATTACCAAACGCATTGACCGCACCAAGAATGGCGAGAAGATAGACATGGAAGACATGTGCCAACTCACGTTGCACCCTACGGAATACAAATACAAAGGATCGCACGAACAGATTGCCAAGACAATCTTGCAGTACAGCAACACGCCAAAACTCGACCTTACGAATTACATGCAGTTGCTGCTCTTCTGTTTTGTCACAGGCAACAACGACATGCACCTGAAGAACTTCTCGCTTTACCGACCTACAGAGGGCTATCAACTGACGCCAGCTTATGACCTCCTTAATATTGTCATAGCAAATCCAAAGGACAAAGAAGAATTTGCACTTACTCTTTCTGGAAAGAAAACAAAACTCCGCTTAGCAGACTTCCTGAATGCCGCAAAGACAATGGGACTGGAAGAAAAAGTTGTACAGCGTCTCATTGCAGGTTTTTATAAGGCACTTCCTAAATGGCAACAACTTATAAAAGATTCCTTCCTCAGTGAAGAACAGAAACAAGCGTATGAAGAGCTGGTAGTTGCCCGACTGAATAGAATAAAAACGGAACAAGTTGACAAAAGCCAGGATACATAGATGGAATAAGTAGGCTTGCAATTGCAGGCCGCACTCATGCAAGCCAGGGTAAACTTGGGGTAAGCTCGGGTAAACCAAATGTTAAAAAATGCGCTGATTTTTAACAATTCAGAAAAACCACAAGAATAAGACTTTGTAAGAATCGGATTTGTACGGAAACCTGTAAGTTCTTTAAAATCAAGAGGTTTTTGGAAACTAAAAAGTCCAAGATTTCTCTTGGACTTTGAGTGGACCAGCCAGGGCTTGAACCTGGGACCTCCAGATTATGAGTCTGTTGCTCTAACCAACTGAGCTACAAGTCCGGTGAAACGCTTTCGCATTTGCGGATGCAAAGTTAAGGGGTTTTGGGCAAATTTCCAAATTTTCAGTCGAAAATCGTGCGATGGGTGTTGATTTCGTGCGTTTTATTTGCTTTTGTTCTCACTTATTCGTAACTTCGCGCCCATGATTCGAAATATTGTTCTTGACTGGGGAGGAATCCTGATAGACCTCGATGAGCGAAGGAGCATAGATGAATTTCATCGTATCGGAGCTTTCAAGGTGGCTGACTACGTGGAATACTGCCGTGTGGAGGATATGTTCTTGCGGCTAGAACTGGGGCAGATTGATACGGCTCAGTTCTGTCGTGAGGCCCGTGAGCAGGACCCTGCATATAAGGGGAGCGATGATGCACTTTGCCATGCCTGGAATGTGCTGCTTTCGGGAATTCCAGAGCAAAGGCTGAAGAGGTTGGAGGAGTTGAAGCGTCATGGCCGGCTTTTCCTGCTGAGCAATACGAACGAGATTCACTGGGAATATGCCCGTCGCTGGTGGCAGCCGGAGAACTATTTTGAGAAGATATTCCTTTCTTATGAAATGCATCAGGTGAAGCCTGAGAAGGAAATTTTCCTGCGGATGTTGCAGGAAGGTGGAATGAAAGCCGAGGAAACGCTCTTCATTGATGATTCCAAGCGGAACTGTGATGCTGCTGCGGTATTGGGAATCCAGACGATTCATGAAAAATCTTTAGACTATGTTGACAATCTACCCTGGTAAGAAGATACTTCCCGTGAAGCCCTGTGTGGCGACCATCGGGTTCTTTGACGGCGTACACCGTGGTCACCGTTTTCTTATAGAACGGCTCAAGGAGGATGCTAAGGCTGCCGGGCTGGAGTCAACGGTTATCACCTTTGAGCGGCATCCGCGACAGGTGCTTTCCTCCGACTATCAACCGAAATTGCTGACGACTTTCGAAGAGAAACGGCTGTTGCTTTCGAGGACGGGGGTGGACAACTGTGCTGTGCTGCAATTTGATAGGCAGATGGCCCAAATGACGGCTCGCGAGTTTATGGAGCGCGTGCTGACGGGACTACTCAACGTGAAACGGTTGTATATCGGTTATGACCACCGCTTCGGGCATAACCGTGAGGAAGGTTTTGAGGACTACGTTCGCTATGGCCGTGAACTGGGTATCGAGGTGCTTCAGAACACGGCTTTCGACCTGGAGGGGGTAAATGTCTCTTCGTCGGTGATCCGTTCGTTCCTGCAAGAAGGGGAAGTGGAGATGGCAGCCCGCTGTCTGGGGTATCCTTATTTCGTCTCTGGCAAGGTGATGCCCGGTGTGCAGGAAGGTCGCAAGCTGGGTTTCCCCACGGCGAACATCGAGGTTACTGCGGAGAAACTGATTCCAGCCTCGGGGGTATATGCCGTGACGGCCCGGCTGGAAGGATCGGCAGCCTTGAAACCGGCTATGATGAATATCGGTACAAGGCCTACCTTCGGTGAGAATGAGCAGACACTGGAGGTGCACATCCTGGATTTTGAAGACAATATCTACGGTAAGGAACTCTTGGTTAGTTTTGACCACCGGCTGCGCGGAGAGCGTAAGTTCAGGAGTGCGGAAGATCTTGCCGACCAGTTGAGAAAGGATGCCGAAGAGGTGAGGCATATTGTGGCGGATGAAAAATGATAGGTAATTGAAATGTGAGAAATATGAAAAAAGCGATAGAATATCTGGTATTTTTTGTAGCTATTCAGCTGATTGTCACCTACTGTGTGATGGGAGTGTGGTATCTGGTGGCGGGTGGCGTGCCGAAAGATGACGGAGCGCTGCTGGTCACGACTACCATTCTTTTTGGGGTGATTACCGTAGCGCTGTTCTTGTGGCGGCGGTGGATGCCGGTCAACGGTGATTTTCTCAAGTCACGGCCTTTGGCGGTGTTGTTCTGGACCTTTCTGGCGGCGATGGGCATCATCGTGCCTTCGCTCTGGTTACAGGAGAAAATGCCTGAACTGCCGAATTTTCTGAATGATAGTTTTGAGGGACTTGTCAATACCCCCGGAGGATATCTGGCATTGGGCATTATTGCACCACTGGCGGAGGAAGTGGTGTTCCGCGGGGCTATTCTGCGATCACTGCTTGAGAAATACTCCAGGCCATGGACGGCAATTGCCATTTCTGCCTTGCTGTTTGCACTAATCCATCTGAATCCTGCCCAGATGCCCCATGCCTTTCTGGTGGGACTGCTGTTGGGCTGGATGTATTGGCGCACGGGCAGTATCATTCCCGGTGTGCTGCTTCATGTGGTGAACAACACGGTTTCCTATATCATGCTCCGTCTTTATCCTCAGGTGGAGGAGATGTCGCTCACGGATATTCTCGGTAGCGAGATGGGCGTGTTGAAAGCTGTAGGATGCTCGCTGCTCATCCTGTTGCCGTCGCTCTATCAACTCCATCTCCGCATGAAACGGTCCCGCTGAAGGGGTGCATGTAGGCGATGACCGCCTTTTCGGAAGCACATATATGATGAATATAATAGCGAAGGGCCCTATCTACGGATAGAGCCCTTCTCATCTTACGTTAGTATGTTATGAAAAATTTGAGAGAATTGAAACTTCACAGTTTCTTTGAATTGTTTTACTAAATATGATTTATAGAGAAAGCATAGAAAAAATCTACTTAACGATGAGGGGTTCGGGTTGCTGAGCCTTCTGCAAGGTGTCAACCTTCAGGGTGTCGCCCATGGCTACCGATTTACCCTCAATAGTGGTTGGCTGCTCAATAACGGCCATGTCGAGTTCATCGGTCGGTGCCTCGAAGGCGCGTTGTGCAGCATTGCCCAGGGTGAGGAAGATGGCCACTACGGCAGCTGCCTTGAAAAGCGGCATGAGCTGCTGGGTGATACTGATGGTACGGGCTTTCTGAGGAGCCTCTCCAATCTTTTCCATCATCCGGGCATCAAAGTCATCGTCCAGTACGTCGTTGCGCACTTCCTGATGCTCATAGGCAAACAGGCTGGCGTAGCGGCGCAGTTCAGCGGGCACTTCTTTCTGTGAGAAGAACATACGGAGAATCTCCTCTTCTTCAAGGGAGGTCTCGCAGTTCCAATAGCGCTCCAACAGTTGTTCGATGTACTTATAATCCATAATTTTCGGTTTCTTGATACTTTTGTTTGATGGTCTGGCGTGCACGGAAGATATTCACCTTGACTTGTTCTTCCGTAATGCCCAGGATGTTGGCGATGTCGCGATAGCTTTTCCCTTCGAAATCGCGCAGCTGCATGCAGCTGCGCTGCTTTTCCGGGAGGCTGTTGACCAGTCGTCTGACGGTTTCCACTCTGTCTCGATGTTCCATGAGTTCCAGTGGTGACCGTGATCGGTCTGCACTGTCTATTACCTCTTGTTCGAGCGATGCGTTCTGGTGTTCAGCCCGTTTCATCCTGTCGAGTGCCAAGTTTCGGCAGACTGTCATACTAAAAGCTTCTATGCTCTCGATGTTGTCCCAGTCGTCTCGCTTGTTCCAGACTTTGATCAGCGTATCCTGCACAATGTCTTCCGCCTCTTCACGGTTCATCGTGATGCGAAGCGCCAGACGGTATAGCAGGTTCTTCATCGGCAAGATGTCGGCCGTGAAACTGATCTTTTTCATCTGCACTCTAATTTAATGACGACTGGGTTTCAATAAAGTTACAAAATTCTTTGATTTTTTTCACCTATCACCCAACACCCATCACCCGACAATCAGGGTTCCATGTTGTCCGTCGATGGCTGTGGCCAGGGTTATATTGACAGCCTTGACGCCGGCAGCAATGGCATTGAAGGCGTTTTCCAGCTTAGGCAGCATACCTCCGGCAACGGTGCCGTCGGCCTTCAGACGCTCAAAGTCTTCCCGGTTGATGGTGGGAATGACGCTTTCGTCATCATCGGGATTGCTGAGGACACCTTTCTTCTCGAAAGAGAAGATGAGTGTCACTTCATAAAAGGGAGCCAAGGCCTTGGCCGTCTCTGAGGCAATAGTGTCGGCATTGGTATTGAGGATATTGCCCTTCATGTCATGGGTAAGGGGAGCCATGACGGGGGTAATGCCAGCTTCGATGAGACTACGGAGTGTCTCGCCGTTGGCTGTGTCAACATCGCCCACGTAGCCGTAGTCAATTCCGTCCTTGACGGGCCGCTTATGCGCCTGAATGACATTGGCATCGGCACCGGTAAGTCCCACTGCGTTCACTCCGTTGGCCTGAAGTAGGGCTACAAGGTTTTTGTTGACCAGTCCGCCATAGACCATGGTGACCACCTGAAGCATCTGTGCATCCGTGATGCGACGCCCATTGACCATCTGCGTCTCGATGCCGAGTTGGCCAGCTACCTGTGTTGCCCGGCGTCCACCTCCATGCACGAGCACTTTCTTGCCGGGTATGGCCGAGAAGTCCTTGAGCAGCTGATGGAGTTGCGCCTCATCCTCAACGATGGCACCGCCCACTTTGACCACAGTTAATTTCTCTTTCATGATGATGATGTTTTTATTCAAGATATGTATATCCGTAGAGACCTGAGCGGTAGTTGCTGAGGAATTCCTTGCCTTCTTCGAGTGAGATCTTACCTTGTTTCACACTCTTGGCCACCCATATTTCCAACTGGCGCACCAGTTTCTTCGGTGCGTACTGCACGTATTCCAGCACCTCTGCCACGGTCTCGCCGTCGATGATCTGGTCAATATGATAACCGCCATCCTTGACGGAAATATGAACTGCCGTGGTGTCGCCGAACAGATTGTGCATATCGCCGAGAATCTCCTGATAGGCTCCCACGAGGAAGACACCGAGATAGTAGGGCTCGTTCTTCTTGAGTGAATGAACGGGCAGCGAGTGGGAGTTGTGGCGGTTGGTGACGAAGTTCGCAATCTTTCCGTCAGAGTCGCAGGTGATGTCCTGCAAGGTGGCATTGCGCGTCGGACGCTCATTCAAACGCTGAAGGGGAAGAATGGGGAAGAGCTGGTCGATGGCCCATGAGTCGCTGAGGCTCTGGAATAGCGAGAAGTTGCAGAAATACTTGTCGGCCAGCAACTTGTCAATATTCATCAGCTCCTCAGGGATATGCTTCAGGTTCTTGGTCAGCGCATTGATTTCATGACATACGCTCCAGTACATAGCTTCAATCTCGGCACGTGTCTTCAGGTCCACAATACCGTGAGCGAACAAGTCGAGCACCTCTTCGCGGATTTGCTCTGCATCGTGCCAGTCTTCCAGCACATTGCGCGGTGAGAGGTTGTCCCAGATTTCATAGAGATCCTTCACCAGCTGGTGGGAGTTCTCGTCTGGCTCGAATTCTTCCGGCATTTCGGGCAGTGAGGCCGTCTCCAGCACATCGATGACCAGCACGGAATGGTGGGCAGCCAGCGAACGGCCGCTCTCGGTGATGATATTGGGATGTGGCAGGTCGTTCTTGTTAGCAGCGTCCACGAAGGTATAGATACAGTCGTTGACATACTCCTGAATGGAATAGTTGACCGAACTCTCGCTTGAAGGCGATCGTGTGCCGTCGTAATCGACACCGAGACCGCCACCGCAATCCACGAAGTCCACATTGTATCCCATCTTGTGCAGCTGGATATAGAACTGCGAAGCCTCACGGAGGGCCGTCTGTATGCGGCGTATCTTGGTGATCTGCGAACCGATATGGAAATGGATGAGCCGCAGGCAGTCGCGCATGTTCTTCTTGTCGAGCAGTTCCAATGCTTCAAGCAACTGGGCACTAGTCAGTCCGAACTTCGAGGCATCGCCGCCGCTTTCCTCCCATTTTCCGCTGCCGCTGCTGGCCAGTTTGATGCGGATGCCGATATTGGGGCGCACATTGAGTTTCTTGGCCACCTTGGCGATGAGTTCCAGTTCGTTCATCTTCTCCACGACGATGAAGATCTGCTTACCCATCTTTTGTGCCAGCAGAGCCAGTTCGATATAGCTTTGGTCCTTATAGCCGTTGCAGATGATGATGGAGTCACTCTGGCACTGCATGGCAATCACGGCATGCAGCTCGGGCTTGGAACCGGCCTCCAGTCCCAGGTTAAACTTCCGTCCGTGGGAGATAATCTCTTCCACGACGGGCTGCATCTGGTTCACCTTGATGGGATAGACCACATAGTTCTCACCCTTGTAGTCGTACTCCTTGGAGGCTTTCTTGAAGCAGCTCCATGTTTTCTCAATGCGGTTGTCGAGAATGTCGGGGAATCGCAGCAGGACAGGCGACTGCACATCGCGCAGCGACAGTTCGTCCATCACTTCCCGGAGGTCGATTTGCACCTCGTCCTTGCAGGGGGTTACAAACACGTTTCCTTCTTCATTGATTCCGAAATAGGAAGTACCCCAGCCATTGATGTTGTACAGTTCCCTGGAATCCTCAATCGTCCATTTCTTCATTTTCTTTATTATTGGTGGTGCATGGCGGGTAAAACCCTTTTTATATTCCTAGCAATGCGCGCATCTTGGCCACACTGATCTTGATTTTTTCGTAATTCTCCAGCAGGTTCACGTCGAGTGTATGCTTGGCCTTGGCGTAATAAGGCTCGCGCTTCTCCAGTTGGTCGGCTATGAACACTTGCATCTCCTCCGGTGTCTTGTTCTTCAGCAGGGGACGTTCCGTCTTGCCCATCTTCAGATGTCCGTAGAGCACTTCGGGCGATGCCTTCAGATAGACCGTTTCGCCTTGTCCGTTCATATAGTCCATATTGTCGAAGAAGCAGGGGGTCCCGCCGCCGCAGCTGATGATGACATTCTCAAACTCAGCCACTTCATGGAGCATGTTGTGCTCAATCTTGCGGAAACCTTCCTCCCCGCGTTCGGCAAATATCTGGGCTACCGTCTTGCGCATGCGGCTTTCGATGTACCAGTCGAGGTCATAAAACGGGATTCCCAGATCCTTCGAGAGCGCCTTGCCCACGGTGGTCTTGCCTGATCCCATATACCCTACGATGATAATCCTTGTCATAGTCTTCTAGCTGTTAACCTGCGGGAGTGAACTATTTCTTTGTCTTATTGATGATGTCCATACACTCGGCAAGTGTCAGCTCTGTAGCCTTTGCGTGCAAGGCTTTCGGCAACCGGTAGTTCTTGCCGTCGTAGGCCAGGTAGGGACCGTAACGCCCCGACTTCACTTCGAGCTTCGGATCCTCAGCAAACTGTTTCAGATGGCTCTGCTGCTCTTGCTGTTTTTTCTCCTGAATCAGTGAAATGGCAGTCTCCAGCGTGATCGACATCGGGTCTTCGCCTTTAGGCAGACTGACGTATTTCTTGTTGTGAAGCACGTAGGGTCCGAAGCGGCCGGCACCGATAATCACCTCGCTGCCTTCATATTCACCGAGGGTGCGAGGCAGTTTAAACAGTTCCAGGGCTTCTTCCAGCGTGATGGTGTTCAGACCCTTGTCTTTGGGCAGCTGGGCAAAGCGGGGCTTCTCATGATCCTCTGCCGTACCAATCTGTACCACAGGACCGAAGCGGCCAATCTTCACGAAGACGGGTTTGCCGGTCTTGGGTTCTTTTCCCAGCTGCCGTTCGCCGGCCTTATGCTCCTCATGTGCGTTCATTGTCTTTTCCACCGTAGGTTCGAAGTTCTTGTAGAAGTCCTTTAGCATCTTGGTCCAAGCCTCCTTGCCTTCGGCAATCTCGTCGAACTCCTGTTCCACCTTGGCCGTGAAGTTATAGTCCATGATGGCAGGGAAGTATTTCATCAGGAAGTCGTTCACTACGGTTCCGATGTCTGTAGGCAGCAATTTGCCCTTGTCGGAGCCCACCATTTCCTTGCGTGTCTTCTGGCTTACCTTGATGCCTTTCAGCGTGTCGATGGTGTAGATGCGCTCTTCGCCTTTCTTGTCACCCTTCTGCACGTACTCGCGCTGCTGGATGGTCGAGATGGTGGGCGCATAGGTAGAAGGACGGCCGATGCCGAGTTCTTCCAGTTTGTGTACCAGAGAGGCCTCCGTGTAGCGCAGCGGTCCTTGGGTGAAACGTTCCGTAGCCGTAATCTCCCGGCGCTGCAGCACGTCGCCTGCCTTCATCTCGGGCAGTATGCGGCTGTCGTTGTCGTCTTCATTTTCGTTCTCATTCTCCTCGATACTCTCGCGGTAAACCTTGAGGAAACCGTCGAATTTCACGACCTCGCCGTTGGCAATGAAGTTGGATTTCAGCGCTTTTCCATTGTCTTTGATCTCAATGGTCACCGTGGTTTTCTCTATCTGGGCATCAGCCATCTGGCAGGCAGCGGTGCGCTTCCAGATCAGTTCGTAGAGTTTCTTCTCTTGGGCCGTGCCCTGAATCTCCGTGTTCTCCATGTAGGTGGGACGGATGGCTTCGTGGGCTTCCTGTGCACCCTTCGATGAAGTGTGGTACTGGCGCACCTTGCTGTATTCCTCACCCCATAGCTTGATGATTTCCTGCTTGCTGGTGTTGATGCAAAGACTCGACAGGTTTACCGAGTCTGTACGCATATAGGTGATCAATCCGTGCTCGTAGAGGTGCTGTGCCACCATCATCGTCTGACTCACGGTGAAGCCCAGCTTGCGGGCTGCCTCCTGTTGCAGGGTGGAGGTGGTGAAGGGAGGTGCCGGTGTACGCTTCAAAGGTTTCTTCTGGATATCGGTGATCGTGAACTCAGCCGTTTTGCAGAGTTCCAGGAACTCCTCCACTTCTTCGTGAGTCTTGAATCGGGTATCCAGTTCGGCTTTTACCTCACTTTGCGATCCGTCGGCGTTGGTAAGGCCGAAAAGCGCACTCACACGGTAGTAGGGTTCGCTCTTGAAATTCTGAATTTCACGTTCGCGTTCCACGATAAGCCGTACGGCCACACTCTGTACGCGGCCTGCAGAAAGGGCGGGCTTCACTTTGCGCCAGAGCACGGGTGAAAGTTTGAAACCTACCAGACGGTCGAGCACACGTCGGGCCTGCTGGGCATTCACCAAGTTCATGTCCAGATGGCGTGGCTCTTCGATAGCCTTCAGGATGGCAGGTTGGGTTATTTCGTGGAAGACAATGCGGTTCGTGTTCTTTTCGTCCAGCCCAAGCACCTCACACAGATGCCAGGAGATGGCCTCTCCCTCGCGGTCTTCATCGGATGCGAGCCAGATTTTCTCTGCCTTTTTAGCGTTCGACTTCAGTTCGCTCACCAGCTTCTTTTTCTCTTCTGGAATCTCATAGTCGGGTTCCAGCGTATCCATGTCGATACTGATTTCCTTCTTCTTCAAGTCGCGGATGTGCCCGTACGACGACATCACCTTGAAGTCTTTACCTAAGAACTTCTCAATGGTTTTTGCCTTTGCAGGGCTCTCAACGATCACTAAGTTTTGTTGCATATAAATATGTATTGAATTTGATTTCGGGCTGCAAATGTAGAACAAAAAAATCGCATACACCTTATTATATATGCGATTTTTTCTTTTTTTAACCTTTTCGGGTGGTTTTAAGGTTTGAATGAAGCCTTAAATCTGCCTATGGCCTGGCGGATGCTCTGCAGTCCGAAAAGCTCTGGACTTAAGTCTGTTACGGGAATCCACAACACTTCGGCTGCATCGTCGGCAGGTGTTGCCGTGGCGCAGCCTTTTGCCGTACATTGGAAGAACAGATCCATCGTTGGGATGGGAAACTGGCTATATACGTAGGTATTGGGTAGAGAGAAGAGAAAAACCGTCTGCCCGACGGGAAGGCCGGTCTCTTCCATCACCTCGCGGGCAACGGCTTCCTCGGCGGTTTCACCGATATCGGTAAAGCCGCCGGGGAGGTCGAGCGTTCCCTTGGCTGGTTCTTTGGCGCGCCGCACCACCAGCAGTTCCTGCCTTTCGTTGAGGATAAAGGCAGCCACAGCTGCACTGGGATTCAGAAAAAACTCAAATCCGCAGTCCTCGCATCGGCGACTTTTCTCCGATGAAATGGCGAATTTTTGCGATCCGCAGGCAGGGCAGTACTTGAATTTATCTAAACAATGCATATGGGTTTATGGTTTATGGTTGAGGGTTTATGGTTTATGGTTGTTATTCTGGGATTGAACTTCTTAGTTTTGATAATCTCTTGGCAATAAGTTCAATGTCGTTTTCTATTTTGGTATAGGTTTCAGGGGAGATATAACCCACCATTTGAGCAATGTCTAATTGACAGTCCACTTCCATGAGCGACCCATAAGACATTTCAATAAAATGTCTTTTGTCTTTGTTGGAAAACCTGCTCATCCCTTCGGCCAGATTAGATGCAATAGATACTGATGCTCTTCTTAATTGATCAGATAATGCATATTTTTCCTCTTGGGGGAAATGTCTAAGAATCTGATAGACAGAGGCTATCAAGTCTTTTATGTTCTGGTAAACATTTAGCTCTTTATAAGGAAGCATTTCAAGGCCGTTTTAAATTATTAATCAAACTATCAACTATAAACCATAAACTATCAACCATAAACCATATCACCAGTTATCCGTGCGGAAGGGGAACAGCGGAAGACCGGCTGCATTCTTCAGGTTGCCAATCTGGAAATTCTTGAAACAGTAGCGGATGGCTACGGGCTTCTTCACTTCGGGAGAAGAGATCCGGATGGTTTCGTCCCAGTAACCGCCACCGGGCTGCCAGAAGTGTACGGCCTTGGCCGGATGGAACACACGGTCTTCGCCGGCAAGTTCAAATCCCTGGATGTCTTCGAATCGGCTGATGGCGCCAAGCGTGTTGTCGAGGTGGATATCTACGAAGTCGCCCGTCACCTTCATGTCCTTAAACGATGGACTCATGCAGCCCACGGCCTGCATCCCGTAGGTTTTGTTCAGCGCGAGATAGGCCAGTCGCTGACCTACGGGTTTCTTCTGTGCCGGGTGAATCTGCGTGGTCTCGTAGGGGTAGGCCAGATCGTTCGTGCAGACCAGACCGCTGTTGGGGATTATTTTCGAAGCCTTATATTGCTGTTCGCGCAGGCGAGCTCCGTTGTCGGCGTTGATATTGTCGTAATGATAGGGCGCAATCTCCACGAAATAGAAAGGAATCTCCCCCAGTCCGAACTGGCTGCGCCATTGATCTACGAGAATCTTCATCCTTTCAGAGTATTGGTCGCCGGGGTCACCCACGTTGGAACAGCCCTGATAGTAGAGTATTCCCTTCACGGTATAGTTCAGGATGGGATTGAACGTGCCGTTGCCCCAGAGCATGGCGCGGTGGTAGTCCCATTCTTTCTTGAAGGCCACGATGCCGGCAGAGTCTGTCGGCTCCTTGGTATATTTCTGGAGATTCTCCTTCGTCAGCCAGCTTTCCACGCGGCTGCCACCCTTGTTGGCCATGATGAGGCCCACGGGAACGTCGAGTGCCTTGTTGATAACCTGGGCGAAGAAGTAGCCAGTGGCCGAAGCTTCTCCTACCGTCTGAGGCGAAACGGCATTCCACTTCGTGGGTTGTGAGTTCCACTGGGGTTCCATGTGCATCACCGATGGAATCTTCACATAATGCACATAGCGGTATTGGTTGGCCGTGACCACTGCGTCGTTATATCCTTCCACCGGGCAGTTGCCAAATCCTTTCACGGGCATCTCCATGTTCGATTGTCCGGCGCAGACCCACACCTCGCCAATCAGAACGTCGTTGACGGTCAGCCGCTCGCCGTCGTCGAAGGTGACGCTATAGCTATTGTAGGAAGCTGCCGGAGTTTTCACTTTCACGATGAAATCGCCTTTTTTTGAGGCTTTGGCCGTGTAAACGGCATTGTCCCACGATGTGGTGACCTTCACTTCCTTAGCGGTAGTCTTGCCCCACAGTCTTGCCTCTGTGTTCTGCTGAAGAATCATGTTGTCGCCCAGACAGTAGGGCAGCGTCACTTTGGCCTGTGCGCTCATGGCGAGCGCCACCGTGGCCGTCAGAATTAATTTTCTCATAATGCTAATAGTTTATAAACTTTTTGCAAAGGTACTATATTTTATTGTTATTTTATTATCTTTGCAGCCAAAACATTTTAAGTATGAGACATTTATTAATCCTAATCGCCATGATGGCAACTACATTGACGGCTCAGGCCGATAAACCTTTCGAACTGAATCTGTGGCAGGGTAAGCCCAAAGTGAAGAGCTCCGATCCCAATGATACGGCAAAAATATACGTGTATCTGCCTAATAAAAGTCAGGCCACGCGCCGTGCCGTGGTGATCTGTCCGGGCGGTGGCTATTCCCATTTGGCCATGGATCATGAAGGCAAGCAGGTGGCCGAATGGCTCAATCAGATTGGTATAGCCGGCATCGTACTGAAATACCGCATGCCTCACGGCAAGCGCGAAGTGCCTATCTCCGATGCGGAGGAAGCCCTTCGGCTCGTACGTGCCAATGCTGCGCAATGGAATATCAATCCCAATGACGTAGGCATCATGGGTTCTTCGGCTGGCGGTCATCTGGCCTCCACCATTGCCACGCACGCCAAGAAAGGCGAAGCTCCCAATTTCCAGATTCTTTTCTATCCGGTGATTACGATGATGCCCGACATCACGCACAAGGGTTCTCACGACAATCTCTTGGGTGCTGACGCCAAGGCCCGCTATGAGAAGGAATATTCCAACGATCTGCAGGTTAGCCGATTGACGCCCCGGGCTTGGATTGCCCTTAGTGATGACGACCATGCCGTCTTGCCTGCCAATGGTGTCAGCTACTATCAGGCTTGCTACAAGCACGATGTGCCCGCCTCGCTGCATGTCTATCCTTCTGGAGGTCATGGCTGGGGCATGCGCTCCTCGTTCAAGTATCACATCGAAATGCTGCTCGAACTGAAAGCCTGGCTCCAGAGCTTCTAAAAAAAAGAAGACCCACCCCGGCCCTACCTATGAGGGAGAACGGATGGACAAGATAATCTCTGTTCGGCCGAATTTGCAATTCGGCCGCTGCGAGTTGGGGGATTTGCAATCCCCCCTTCCTTCGCAGTAATTTACCGACGTATGTAATCGAATTAAAAATTCTTATACTCACGGCAGGCGAATTACAAATTCGCCTGAACGGAGAGTTCCACTTTACGTGAGTTAAACGAGCAACTTCGTAACACAAGATTGCCTGGAAACAACTGGCGAGTAAACGATCCTGGACATTTACATTTGAAAAGAAGATAATATAGTATATAATTGAAAAATGAAGTATTTGAAATTTTTAGAGAAAAGAGTATCAAACACGGAGGAGAAAGATTCTTTTTTGTATAAACTTTTGCGTAAAGCAATTAGTTTTATCTTCCCAAATCCGAATCCAGATTTTGATCACTTGTATTGTTTGGTAGAAACGTGGTATATCGAATATGACGAGACGTGTGAAAAAGACGGAACTGTTCGCGAAGTGGGAAGAGATACTTTTGGAAGAATTATCGTGAAAGACCCTGATGAGAGAAATTATGGCTTTTGGAATGATACGAATATGGGGCTTAACGATTTTATCATGCATAAGCATGCCGAATATATTAGCCAAGAAGAGTTTGAATCCGCCTGGAGTGAGAAACTCGTAAAAATTGACGAAACTTAAAAATCGCCGGAGATTACGGGGTCGGTTCCCCGTTCACATGCTCACAAGGGGTCTGTCCCCCTGTACTTTAAAAATCGCCCATTTCATCGGAAGCAAATCACTTTGTTTACTTTTGTTAAGTTGTTTTTTTTGCAGATTGAATTAAAATGAATAACTTTGCATTAAATTGATAATTATGAATATCACCGTCATCTGTTCGCAAAAACAATATTAAAGAATAAGATATGAAAAAAAATTTGTTTATTTTTATTTGTTGCATTCTCGTATGCAGAGTAGCCATAGCACAGGAGCAAGAAGGTAAGAAAGAAAAGATTGTGAACAATGTGCCTCACGCCATTGTCTATTTGAAAGATGGTACGACTGCTGAAGGTTATCTTCAGAATTTCGTTAAATTTATGTATAGCATTTATCGTATACCCAGTGCATCGGACTCGGAGATAGTATTAAAGCCAGACGCAAAGCTTTTTACTAAAAGTAGTAAGTTTAAAAACTGTGACATCGACAGTATGGCAATGTGGTATGACAAATATCCCGATATGAAAACAAAATGGGAACCACAGTTCGTTGACTTCACATTCGGGAATAATGTTTCAGAACTTGATACCCATCCTACTATGGTTGGCCTCGAATATCAAGGAAAACATGTGAAGGGATATATTTCCTATCATATGCTGTACGGCTTCAAACTCCTGTATAAGACAGACGAAATGCCATGTGCCAAAGCTTTTGTCAAACCCGAAGAAAAATTCAGTGAAAAGCGCAGGAAGACCCTCTTGGAAACATTTAATATGTACCCCGAGATGGAGGCATATATCAAAGGATTAACTAAAAAGGAATTCAAGGAAGATCGGCTTTGCATACTGAGAAAACTGGATGATATACTTTCTGCCAGCAATGCTCATAAATAGTTAGTTAATTAGGAATAAGTTATACTTTTGCTGTGAAAATAAATTAGAGACGTATGAAGAAATCTTTTTTTGCATTGTTATTGTTCGGAGTATTGCCTTTGGCTGTTTCAGCACAAAATCCCAAGGGCAGGTTTTCTGTGACGCCTATGGCGGGTATAAACGTGACGGGATTGAGCGGAGGAACGCTTGATGCTTACAAATACAAGGTGCGCATGACAGCCGGCGCAGAAGCCGAATACGCCGTGAACGACTGGCTGGGCCTCTCGCTGGGTGCCTTCTATTCTCAACAAGGAGCCAATATTGACTGGGCTTCCGCTGGTACGATTATTGACGCAGAAGGTGTAGAATATTACGCCGGAACGGAGATGGACGGCAAACTGCATTGCGACTATCTGAATTTCCCGCTGCTTGCCAATATCTATATTCCTCAGGTGAAAGGACTTGCTGTCAAGATAGGTCTGCAGATGGGGGTGCTGGTAAACGACAAAATAGAAGTAGCAACGCATATGGCTGCTGTTCCCTCAGATTGGTCTGAATACGGCGAACTCTCGTTTGAACAACGGTATGCAGATTTGACCAAGCAAGTTTTTAGTAGTATAAGAATGACAGGTGTCAGCAATTCCATTGACTTCGGCATTCCCGTAGGCTTGTCGTATGAATACAAGAACATCACACTGAATGCCCGCTATTATTTCGGCCTGAGGAAAGTGGACAGCACGGAAGATCCTGACAAGGCTCATAACCGTTATCTCTCCGTCACGTTGGGTTATCGGTTCCATCTGAAATGAACACAGTCCCAGAATCACAGGGACTGGTTTGAAGTGCTCACAAGGGGTCTGTCCCCCTGTGCTTCAAACCATATAGACCTTTGGAATAAGGGAAAATCTGGTTCTGGAATATATATGTCAGAAGATGTTTGGTTTTGGTATATAAAATAGTTTATAATTATGAGAAAATTATTTTTAATTATCTGTATGATAGTATTTGCCAACTACGCTAATAATATACTAGCGGGCAACGGTGATAAAGCATGGATCTCGGAGCGGTTTGCACTCCAGATCATTAACAAGAAGAACCTGCAAAGCAAGTATATCTTCCCTATTGTAGGTTTTGAAACACATAATGGATGCTTATATATCCTTACTTATGGTGGAGAGATACAACCTGTCGCGACAAAGACGACTAAAGAGGGGATGCTTTTATCTAACTTCCAATATACAATCAACTTGTCTTCTTGGCCAAAATGGCAAATTGAAAAGTACAGCAAATCCAAAGTATATTATCAATATGTCGGGGATAAGATTGAAGTAGAAATAAAGACAGGGAAATATACTGAACATTTATCTTTTACAAGTAATGTGTATGGAAGCAGATTTCGGAATTTGCTTGAATTTAAAGGATGGCTATTGGATTTTTTATTGCCAACAATTAAAAGATAGCAGAATCACCGTGGATTACGGGATCGGTTCTCCGTTCACATAATACACGCAAGAAAAATTTTTCCTGTTTTTGCTATCACTGCTATCACTAAAATCAGTAAATGATTGGCCTGCAATAAGTTGCTGAGAAAATTTTAGTGATAGCACAGGTGATAGCAGTGATAGCAAAACGCCGATTGACTCGTCCTGAATAAGGTTGATGGTTAAACTAATATAATCCCGGTATAGGTTGTCAAGTTATTTCTCATACCTTCTTAATCCTGTAATCGGTTTAC
>OMWC01000035.1 GCA_900314655.1 uncultured Prevotellaceae bacterium
GTAAGTGAAAATTCTGACATGGCAAAATCCTGGGCAACTTTTTGTTGCTCAGGCACTTATAAATAATGTTAAACTATAGTGTTGCGGAATTAAGGTTACAAATGAATGTTTAGGCGATTGTTTTTTAATAATTAAAAAGGTAAAGATATGAAAAAAGTATTAGTAGCCATCGTGGCGATGTTTTGCTCAATGAGCAGTTTTGCTCAGTATAGCAGTGGCGGTTTTTCTCTTGATGAGGAGAATGTTTATTGGGGTGTACGTTTCGGTATGACAGCAGCCTCTTTGAGTGGTGATCTTGATGCCAGTTCCAAAGTGGGTATGACACTAGCAGGAGTAGTTGGTCTTCGTCCTTCAGATAATACGCCAGTGTTTATCGAAAGTGGTCTTTATTATACTGAGCGTGGTGGTAAGAACGGCACTTACGATGTTGTAAAACGTGCTCCAGCAGGTTCTGTTACTCGTGTCGGTTATAATATTCTTGAAATACCTCTTACAATTAAATATGGATTAAAGGTTTCTGACCAGATAGCTGTTCTGCCTTTCTTCGGTCCTTATTTCTCGTATGCAATTTCCGGTAAGACAAAACAGACAGTGAATGGTGAAACCCAATCTGAATCAGTTGGCACTTTTGATGAGAAGAAAGCATGTCATGGCGGCTTGAACCGAGCTAGTATGGGTCTCAAGCTTGGTGTAGGTGCTGAATACAATAAGATATATGTGGAATTAGGCTATCAGTTTGGTATTACGAACATTGCAAAAGAAGAGAACTTCTCCGGTCGTAGCAATGCCTTCTTCGCTAATATTGGTGTGAATCTTTAGCTCTTATTATAACGTTTAGAATCCCTTCCTGCTTGCAGGGAGGGATTTGTTGTTACATAGAATGTAGGTGCAATATTCTCACAATATTTCCGTTCAATAGTTATGCAATGGACTGACCAAATACGCTCTGTAAAGATCATTCTCGTGGTGGCTGCTATCGTGATAGCGGTGGCAAGTCTTGTCGTCAGTCATTATCTGGTGCGAGATTTGGCCGTGGAAGAACGAAGTAAGATGGGGGTGTGGGCAGAAGCCATGCGTACGCTTAATCTTGCAGATGAGAATACTGACCTCAATCTGGTGCTTAAAGTCATTGATGAGAACAATACAATTCCCGTAGTTGTGACTGACAAGCAGGGAAATGTGCAGACGTTCCGTAATGTGGACTTGGATGGGAAGACATATGAGGATAGTCTTCAGATGGCAGCTTCGGTTGCCAAAAAGATGTTTGCTTCCGGTCGGTATATCCGCATCTTTATGGAAGACGGAAAAGACTATATAGATGTCTGTTATGATGAATCGGTGATGATTAAGCGTCTAAATGTTTATCCCATCGTGCAACTTGGTGTTGTTATGATATTTGTAGTAGTGGCTATTTTCGCCTTACTTACTTCGAAGCGAGCAGAACAGAATAAGGTTTGGGTAGGTCTTTCTAAAGAAACAGCTCACCAATTAGGAACTCCGATTTCCAGTCTGATGGCGTGGACGGAAATACTGAAAGAAACATATCCAGACGATGAATTGATTCCTGAAATGGATAAAGATGTGAAACGCCTGCAGCTGATAGCAGAACGTTTCTCAAAGATAGGCTCTTTACCTGAGCCCGTACCTTCTAGCCTGATAGATGTAATGAACCATGTGATAGACTACATGGACCGTCGTACCTCCCACAAAGTGAAGATGGAGAAGGTTTTCCCGCCGCAGGATATTATCGTGAAAATCAATGCATCGCTTTTCGAATGGGTTGTCGAGAACCTCTGCAAAAATGCTGTGGATGCAATGGAAGGCTCGGGGCGCATCACGCTCTTCATGCAGGACGAAGGCGACAAGGTGGCCATAGAGGTGAGCGATACAGGCAAGGGTATCCGCAAGAAAGACGTCGGCAACGTTTTCAAACCCGGTTTCACCACCAAGAAACGCGGCTGGGGCCTGGGCCTCTCGTTGGCCAAGCGTATCGTGGAAGAATATCACAAAGGACATATCTACGTGAAGAGCAGCGAAGTGGGGAAGGGCACCACTTTCCGCATAGAACTGCCGAAATAGGCAGGATAACTAATTATATACGTTAAAAAATCATCGGATAACTAATTATATTCGTTAAAACCACTACTTTTTACATTTCGTTAACAGGAGGACGCGGAAAGATAACGAAATGTTTTAGTTATTTTGCCTTAGAAATCAAACGAAAGGCAAAACAACATGAAATCCCTTACAGCAAAAGAAGAAGAAATCATGAACCATTTCTGGGAGAATGGTGAAATGAAGATCAGCGAGCTGCATGCGCTCTACAAAGAACCGAGGCCGCATGTGAACACGCTCGGAACCTTGGTGAAAATCCTCGAGGAAAAGGGATTTGTGGGGCACAAAGCACTCTCGCCCCGCAATTTCCGCTATTTCGCCAAGGTTACGAAGGACGGCTACCGCAAGAATTCACTGAAGGACGTGGTGGACAAGTTCTTCGACAAAGACTATCTCGGCGTGGTGAACACACTGGTGAAAGACGAGAAGATTTCGCTCGACGAACTGAAGGAACTCATCAAAATGGTAGAAGGCCAATAACCCCGTAAACATTCATTGACGACATGGGACTGTTTTTTATCTATAGCCTGAAGGTGGCTTTCTGCCTGATAGCCTTCTATCTGCTGTTCAAACTGCTGCTGAGCAAAGAGACCTTCCACTCGTTCAACCGGCTGGTTTTGCTGCTGATTATGGTAGTTTCCATCCTGTTGCCATGGGTGAAGGTGACCACCGCCGAGCCAACGGAGATAGCTGAAGGCATGATCTCGATAGAGAGCGTCATCGCTTCTGCCGAGGTCGTAGACAGCGAAACGCCCGAAGGACTGACGGCCATACAGCTGCTCTTTATTATATATATAATAGGTATAGCCGTGTTCTTCCTGCGCGAAGTGTTTTCCGTTTTCAGTCTGATCCGGCTGATCCGGCGTGGAACGCCGCTGACGGCCGGGCAGGCAGGAGTGTCGCAACGCGGTGTTCAGGTCGTTGTGATGAAAGACGAGATAGCCCCTTTCTCCTGGTTTCGCCATGTGGTGCTCTCGGAGAAAGACTTCCGGGAAAATCCCCGTGAGATACTGACACACGAGCTGGCCCATATCCGTCTGGGACATTCGTGGGACGTGGCCGTCTGCAACCTGCTCATCATCTTCCAATGGTGGAACCCTGCCGCCTGGCTGTTGAAGCGCGAACTGCAGAACGTGCACGAATTCGAGGCCGACGAGGCCGTCATCAAAAGAGGAGTCGACGCCAAGCAGTACCAGTTACTGCTTATAAGAAAGTCCGTGGGCGAACGCCTGTTCTCCATGGCAAACAATCTTAATCACCAATCATTAAAAAAGAGAATCACAATGATGACAACAAAGAAATCAAGTCCATGGCAGAAGGCGAAAGTGCTCGTAGCCCTGCCCATGGCTGCACTGGCCGTGGCGGCCTTTGCCAATACTGAAGTGGAGCGCGTGGCTGGGCAGGTGGAAACCGAGAGCCAGGCCGTGGCGGAAAAGGCTAAGGCCGACGTGGCGGGCGGTTTGGCTGCTGCGGAACAGCAGCCTGCGGAGAAGCTGGAGGTTATGGATAATAAGGGGAAGACGGTCAGCGTGAAAGGCGTTGTCATGCAGAAGGAAGACGAGAAACCGATTATCGGCGCTGCCGTGACTATTCGCGGAACAAAAACCGGCACGGTGACCGATGTGGACGGAAAATTCCATTTAGACAATGTGCCGGTAGGCTCGTGGATTGATGTGTTTATGATAGACTGCGAAATAGGGAGCCTGCAAGTGACCGAGAAGAATGCCTCCGACCTGCATTTCGCCATTGCTTTTGATGGGTCAGCGTCGTCGAAGAGCCCGGACGGCAATGTCTTCGACGTGGTGGAAGAGATGCCAGTCTTTCCTGGCGGAGCGGTTGCCATGATGGATTTCTTCATGAAGAACATGAAATATCCGAAGGATGCTATGGAAGCCAAGCAGGAGGGGCGCGTGATTGCGCAGTTTGTCGTGGAGAAAGACGGTAGCATCTCAGGCTCTCATATCGTCAAGTCGGTTTCGCCCTCATTGGATGCAGAAGCCCTCAGGATAGTGAATGCCATGCCCAACTGGACACCGGGCCGACAAAACGGGAAACCTGTACGCGTGAAGTACACCGTTCCCTTGTCGTTCAAGCTGAAAGGTGATGCCGATAACGCTGCTGACGGCGGAGTCGTCAAGGAAACGATAGAGAAAGACCTGGCACAGAAAGTGAAGAATCTGGTCATCGTCGTCGACGGGAAGGAAGTTCCGGAAGGCGAGATCAACAACTATTTATCCTCCCCAGAGAAGATACAGTCGATAACTGTCATCAAGGACATGGCCAAGGTGAAGGCCTTGTATGGCAATGCCGCCAATGGAAAGCAGGGAGCGATAATAATTACCACGAAAAAATGACTCTTTCCCGATAAATGATTATTGGAAAGGCTGCAACTGGCGGATTTCTCTTCGGCTGCAGCCTTTTTGTAGAAATCGTTTGCTTCACCTACGAGATTTACAGAAAGGCAATCTGATGAATTATATTCTTTGCTTCTCGCAAAGTTAAATCCTGGTGGCAGTCGTTGGTGCCCATAACGTATGATACAGCGCGTAATCGTGGAAAATATGAATGGGACGTACAAGGACTGTCGTGGATTATTGCACACGCTGGGGCACAGTGTGCGAAAATGCTGATTCTCAACTCGAAAAAAAGAAGTTGATGGATAATTTCTTCTGAAAATCCTTTGTTTTTTGCTCACTTCTTTGTACCTTTGCACCCCAAAGTGTGGATATGTAGCGTCTTCACTCGGATAGATTATGTGTAGTTTAGAGTCCTTAAAGATAGACTTGAAAGGTCTGAAGGAAGGCGTGACAGCCTTGGAATACGACCTTGGCGATGCCTACTTCGGGGCGATAGACGGTTCCGAAGTAAGCAGGGGTGACGTGCATGTGTCGCTGTCTATACGCAAGACAATCGGCTTTTTTGAACTCCTGTTCCATTCGGAAGGCATCGTAATCGTTCCTTGCGACCGCTGTCTGGATGATATGGAACAGCCAATCGTGGCTGAGAATCGTTTGACGGTGAAGCTTGGAGCCGAGTATAGTGAAGATGATGACTTGGTAACCGTTGACGAGAATGAGGGTATCCTCGATCTCTCTTGGTTTATCTATGAGTTCATTGCCCTGGCCATTCCCATCCAGCACGTTCACGACCCTGGCAAGTGTAACGCTGCTATGATAGAGGCTCTTGAGGAGCACTCCGCTGCCCGAAGCAGCGAGGCGGATGACCGAACGGACATTGATCCACGCTGGGAAGCTCTTAATAAGTTAAGGGCTAAGAGCGATGAGTGAAGAAATAACTTCGCTCGGAAATAGAAAACAATAAATTTTAAAATATTAATTATTATGGCACATCCTAAAAGAAGACAGTCAAAGACTCGTACACTGAAGCGTAGAACTCACGACAAGGCAGTAGCCCCCACATTGGCAGTTTGCCCTAACTGTGGCGCATATCATATTTATCACACGGTATGCCCCACTTGCGGTTACTACCGCGGCAAGATTGCTATCGTAATGGACGAAGCCGCTGAATAATGAGCAAGATTAACGCAGTAATCACAGGTGTTGGCGGATACGTGCCCGACTATGTCCTCAATAATGATGAACTGTCGCGCATGGTTGATACCAATGACGAGTGGATTATGTCGCGTGTTGGCATTAAAGAACGCCGAATTCTTAACGAGGAAGGTCTTGGCACGAGTTATATGGCTCGCAAGGCTGCCAAGCAACTGCTCCAGAAGACAGGAACAGATCCTGACAGCATCGATGCCATTATTGTGGCTACTTCAACGGCAGACTACAAGTTCCCCAGTACAGCTTCTATCGTGCTGGGAAAACTTGGGCTGAAGAATGCCTTTGCCATGGACTTCTCGGCAGCTTGTTGTGGATTTCTCTATACGCTTGATGTTGCCGCTGGATTGATACAAAGCGGTCGATACAAGAAAATCATCGTTATCGGTGCCGACAAGATGTCATCGATAGTTGATTATCAGGATCGTCAGACGTGTCCGCTTTTTGGCGACGGAGCAGCTGCCGTGCTGCTTGAGGCTACAACGGAAGAGAATATCGGTGTGATGGACAGTTATTTCCGTACCGATGGCAAGGGCTTGCCCTTCCTTCACCTGAAAGCGGGCGGTTCGGTATGTCCTCCATCTCATTTCACGGTAGATCATCGTTTGCATTACCTTTTTCAGGAAGGACGTACTGTGTTCCGTTATGCTGTGACGTCGATGAGCGATGATTGTGAACTGATAGCCGAGCGCAACGGTCTCACCAAAGACAATATCCGCTTCGTTGTTCCTCATCAGGCTAATATCCGCATCATTGAAGCTGTGGCTAAGCGCCTGGAAGTGCCGATGGAGCAGGTGATGGTCAATATCGAGCATTTCGGTAACACAAGTGCCGCTACCATTCCATTGGCTCTTTGGGAGTATGAACCTCAGCTTAAGAAAGGCGACAACCTGATTCTTACAGCATTTGGTGCTGGATTTGTACATGGCGCCAGCTATTTGAAGTGGGCTTATGATTCGAAGTGAAAAGTGAATAGTGAAAAGTGAAGAATTGAAGCATAAAGCAGGATTCGTAAATATCGTTGGTAATCCCAACGTAGGAAAAAGTACGCTCATGAACCAGTTGGTTGGTGAGCGTATTTCAATTGCAACGTTCAAGGCTCAGACCACGCGCCACCGCATCATGGGCATCGTGAATACTGATGATATGCAGATTGTGTTCTCGGATACCCCCGGTGTGCTCAAGCCCAACTATAAGTTGCAGGAGTCGATGCTGGCATTCTCAGAGAGTGCCTTGGCAGATGCCGATGTGCTGCTATATGTTACTGACGTTGTAGAGAATCCGGAAAAGAACATGGATTTTCTGACGAAGGTACAGAAGATGCAGATACCCGTACTTTTGCTGATCAATAAGATTGATGAGCTGTCTGGCCCGACTAGTAAAACTAATGAGACTAGTCAAACCAGATTGACGAGTATTGTCGAAAGGTGGCACGCCTTGTTACCTAATGCGGAGATTTTGCCTATTTCGGCCAAAAATAAGTTCGGAATAGATATGTTGTTGAAACGCATCAAGGAACTGCTGCCAGAGAGCCCTGCCTATTTCGACAAGGAACAGCTCACCGACAAACCCGCTCGTTTCTTCGTTTCAGAGATCATTCGCGAGAAGATCCTTCTCTATTATGACAAGGAGATACCCTATAGCGTAGAGGTCGTGGTGGAGAGTTTCAAGGAGACGGCGAAGAACATCCATATACGCGCCATCATCTATGTAGAGCGCGATTCGCAAAAAGGCATTATCATCGGTCATCAAGGTGTAGCTTTGAAGAAGGTGGGAGCTGAGAGCCGTAAAGCCTTGGAACGTTTCTTCGGAAAGAGCATTTATTTGGAAACCTACGTGAAGGTGGACAAGGACTGGCGTTCTTCGCAGAAGGAGCTTAACAACTTCGGGTATAATCCCGGATGACGGCTGGCATTATTAATTAAGAATAAAAAGGAGAAAAGATATATGGGAAACCTAGTAGCGATTGTGGGACGCCCCAATGTGGGAAAATCGACCCTATTTAACCGTCTGACCAAAACTCGTCAGGCCATTGTCAGCGACGAGGCCGGAACGACGCGTGACCGCCAGTATGGACATTGTGACTGGAATGGGCGCGAGTTCTCCGTCGTGGATACTGGTGGTTGGGTTGTCAATTCGGATGATATTTTCGAAGAGGAAATCCGCAAACAGGTAATGGTGGCTACAGAAGAGGCCGACCTGCTACTGTTTCTTGTCGATGGGCAGAATGGCCTGACCGACTGGGACAGTGACGTGGCAAAGATTCTGCGTCGCACAAAGTTGCCTGTGATTCTTGTCGTAAACAAGGTGGACAACAATGAAGACCTCTATGTTTCCGGCGAGTTCTACAAATTGGGCCTCGGTGATCCCGTGTGCGTAAGCGCTGCTACGGGTTCAGGAACAGGCGATTTGCTCGATCTTGTCTTGGAGAAATTACCCGAGAAAAGTGGCGACTTGCTTGAGGAAGGCATACCCCGCTTTGCCGTGGTGGGCCGTCCTAATGCAGGAAAGAGCAGCATAATCAACGCCTTTATTGGTGAGGAACGCCATATCGTGACCGAGATTGCGGGTACTACCCGTGACAGTATCTACACTCGCTATGACAAGTTCGGCTTTGATTTCTATCTGGTAGATACCGCAGGTATCCGCCGTAAGAACAAAGTCAATGAAGACTTGGAATTCTATTCCGTGATGCGTAGTATCCGTGCCATCGAGAACTCCGATGTATGTATCCTCATGCTCGATGCTACCCGTGGCATTGAGGCGCAAGACATGAATATCTTCCAGTTGATTCAGAAGAACCAAAAGTCTTTGGTTGTGGTGGTGAATAAATGGGACCTCGTAGAAGATAAGTCGCAAAAGGCCATCAAGTATTTCGAGGACGTCATTCGCGAGCACCTGTCTCCCTTCAAGGATTTTCCTATCATCTTCGCTTCGGCACTTACCAAACAGCGCATCTTCAAGGTGCTTGAGACGGCCAAGCAGGTCTATCTCAACCGTAAGGTGAAGATCGGAACTTCAAAACTCAACGAAGTGTTGCTTCCCATCATTGAGGCAACGCCGCCGCCAAGCATCAAGGGCAAGTACATCAAGATCAAGTATATCTCTCAGGTGCCTGATACGCAGATACCCACCTTCGTCTTCTATGCCAACCTGCCGCAGTATGTGAAGGAACCCTATCGCCGTTTCTTGGAGAATAAGATTCGCGAGAATTGGTCGCTGACAGGTTCGCCCATCAATGTATTTGTCCGTCAGAAATAAACGAGCCATTCAAGCCCTCCCTTTTGGGGATGGGCTTTCAGATAGTCTATGAGAAAGATTCTTTATTGCATCGTGGCCTTGGTGCTTGTTGCCTGCGGAGGCGATAAGAAACCTGATTTTGCTGCTGCCAATGCAGCTAAGGAGTATTATAGCCTGTTGCTTGAAGGAAAGGCAGAGGCTTTTGTGGAGAAGATGGATATGCCAGACAGTATCCCCGAGATGTATCGCGAGCAGTTGGTAGCCAATATCAAGATGTATATAGCCCAACAACAAGATGAACATCACGGTATCAAGAAAGTGGATGTCCAGAACTGTATCAATGATTCCCTTCAGCCCACAGCTCAGGCTTTCCTGATGATTTGCTATGGTGACAGCACCGTAGAGGAGATTGTCGTTCCGATGGTGAAACGCGATGGCAAGTGGTTGATGAAATAGGCTTTCAAGGATTGCCTGCTTTTTCTTTCATTTCCTCTTCCTTCACTTTCTTGAAGAGGTCGGAAGCAAAGATGAAATCGTTGAGTTTCTTATTGGTGGAAGTCATGATTTCATCCTTGGTGCCGTTCCAGGCCGCCGTGCCCTTATAAATAAAGATAATATTCTCACCGATGCCCATCACGGAGTTCATGTCGTGGGTGTTGATGATGGTTGTCGTGCTGTATTCCTGGGTAATGGAATGAAGCAACTCGTCAATCACTAAGGAAGTTTTAGGGTCGAGACCGCTGTTCGGCTCATCACAGAAGAGGTACTTCGGGTTCAGGGCAATGGCACGGGCAATAGCTACGCGCTTCTGCATTCCACCAGAGAGTTCGCCAGGGAATTTCTGCTGCGCTTCGATAAGATTTACGCGATCCAGGCAATCCTGGGCGCGTTTTACCCTTTCCCGGTAATTCATGGTGGAGAACATATCCAGCGGAAACATCACGTTTTCCAACACCGACATAGAGTCGAACAAGGCTGCGCTCTGGAAAATCATTCCCATCTCGCGGCGTAGCATCACTTTCTCTCGCTTTGTCATGGCCACGAAGTTGCGGTCATCGTAGAGAATTTCCCCCTGAGTGGGTTCGAGTAGCCCCACGATATTCTTCATCAATACGGTTTTTCCGCTTCCGCTCTGGCCGATGATGAGATTGGTCTTTCCGTTCTCAAAGCATGCATTAATGTCATGCAGCACTTCTTTGTTCTCGAACGATTTATATAAATGGTTTATCTGAATCATGACAATAACTGCGTTAGGAATACGTCTGAACAGAGAATGAGCACAGAAGAGTTGACCACAGCCGTGGTGGACGCCTTGCCCACTTCCACGGAGCCTCCTTCCACGTTATAGCCGAAGAACGACGATACGCTGGAGATGATAAAGGCAAAAAACAGACTCTTGATAATCGACATCCACACGAACCACGGGTTGAAGTCGTGCTGCAGACCTAAGGTTAAGTCGTCGGGCGAAAGTACGTGCCCGATATAAGCCGTTGCATAGGCTCCGAGAATGCCCATGGCCGAAGAGAAGATAACCAGAAATGGCATCATGGTAATCATTCCCATGATTTTTGGCAGAATCAGATACGAGGCAGAGTTCACTCCCATGATTTCCAGGGCGTCAATCTGCTGGGTGACACGCATCGTGCCCAGTTCGGAGGCAATGTTGGAGCCTACCTTTCCTGCCAGTATCAAGCACATGATACTCGACGAAAACTCCAGCAGCATAATCTCGCGAGTCGTGTAGCCACTCACCCATCTTGGCATCCAAGGGCTTTGGATGTTGAGTTTCATCTGGATGCAGATTACGGCGCCGATGAAAAACGAGATGAGCAGTACGATGCCGATAGAGTTGACGCCCAGTTGCAGCATCTCTTTAACGTACTGTTTCCAGAACATTCTGAAGCGCTCGGGGCGCGAAAAAGTTCGCCCCATCAGTATGATGTAGCGGCCCAGTGCTGCAAGCCATTTAGTTATGAACATAAGTCTCTGATGTGTATTTGCGTGCAAAGTTAGTGAAAACCGATGAAAAAGCAAAAAAAAAATTGTTTTTCCGCTCATTTGCTGTAACTTTACATAAGTAAAGGCTGCATTCGGGAATCCAAAACAAAAAAGTTCTTTTTTCTTTTGTAATTCCGCTCATTTGCTGTAACTTTGCAACCAAATTGTAAGTAAATGGAAGACGTGTTGTTGAACGACAGTGAAAAATTCACAAAGACAGAAGGGTCTATGACACTTCGCACGGAAGGACTGGTGAAGCGCTACGGCAAGCGCACGGTGGTCAATGATGTTTCAATCAACGTGCGGCAAGGAGAAATCGTGGGGTTGCTTGGTCCTAACGGTGCAGGTAAGACCACTTCTTTCTATATGACGACGGGCCTTATCATTCCCAATGCTGGCCATATTTATCTTGACGATCAGGAAATTACGAAATTCCCGGTTTATAAGCGTGCGCGTGCCGGTGTGGGCTACCTGCCACAGGAGGCTTCCGTCTTCCGCAAACTTAGCGTGGAAGACAATATCATGGCCGTTTTGGAGATGACCGGCCGTCCCCGCGAATACCAGTTGCAGAAGTTGGAGTCGCTTATCAAGGAACTTCGCTTGGAGAAGGTCCGCAAGAATCTGGGTGACCGTCTTTCCGGAGGTGAGCGCCGTCGTACGGAGATAGCTCGGTGTCTGGCCATTGATCCTAAGTTCATTATGCTCGATGAACCTTTTGCCGGCGTTGACCCTATTGCCGTGGAAGATATCCAGCATATCGTGTGGCAGCTGAAGTATCGCAACATTGGTATCCTTATCACGGACCATAACGTGCACGAGACACTATCTATTACCGACCGCGCCTATCTGCTTTTCGAGGGCCGCATTTTGTTCAAGGGTTCCCCTGAAGAACTTGCTGCCAACCCTATTGTGAAGGAAAAGTATCTAGGTCGTGATTTTGAACTCCGTCAGAAAGATTTCCAGTTGATTGACGCTGAGAAACGCCGCAAGGAGGCTGAAGAGGCCGGATAGCCTCCAGAGGTTAAAAAAACAAATTTTTCCACATTATTTAATGTAATTAGCGAATTTCTTGCTACCTTTGCAGCCCAATTTGCAAATTAACAATTAATTAGATACAAAACAAGATGAAAGTAACATTTGAGAATCCCGACAAAGTGAATGGCCTGATGACCATCACCGTGGAGGAGGCTGACTTCAAGGAAAATGTCGAGAAGACACTGAAGAATTACCGTAAGAAGGCAAATGTGCCCGGTTTCCGTCCGGGGCAGGTGCCTATGGGTCTGATTAAGCGCCAGGTAGGAACCAGCGTGAAGGTGGACGAGATCAACAAGCTCGTAGGTCAGGAGATCTACAAGTATGTACAGGAGAATAAGATTCAGATGCTGGGTGAGCCCATGCCTTCTGAGAAGCAGCAGCCCGTTGATGTGGAGAAAGACGCTCCCTATACGTTCGTCTTCGACATTGCCGTGGCTCCTGAATTTGAGATTAAGTTGAGCGGTCACGACAAGGTGGACTACTACACCATCAAGGTTGACGACAAACTTATCGACCAGCAGGTGGATATGTATGCCAGCCGCGGTGGCCACTATGACAAGGTAGATAGCTATCAGGAGAACGACATGCTGAAGGGTGACCTGCGCGAACTCGATGCCGAAGGCAATACCAAGGCTGAGGGCATTACCGTTGAAGGTGCTGTTATGCTGCCTAATTATATTAAGGTTGACGACCAGAAGAAGCTCTTCGACGGCTGTAAACTGGGCGACATCATCACCTTCAATCCCAAGAAGGCCTATCCCGAGAATCTCGGCGAGATCAGTTCCCTGCTGAAGGTGAGCCGTGAAGAGGCTGAGAACATTGATGCCGATTTCTCCTATCAGATCACCGAAATCAGCCGCTACGTGAAGGCTGATGTCAATCAGGACCTCTTCGACCAGGTGTTTGGCAAGGATGCCGTGAAGGATGAGAAGGAATTCCGCGAGCGTGTCGCTGATACGCTGAAGGCTCAGTTTGCTGTGGACAGCGATTTCAAGTTCATTCAGGATCTGCGTGCCCATTGCGAGAAGAAGGTTGGCGAGCTGACTTATCCCGATGCCCTGCTGAAGCGCATTATGCTCAACAATAATAAGGATAAGGGCGAGGATTTCGTGGAGAAGAACTACGAAATGAGCATCAAGGAACTCACCTGGCACCTTATCAAGGAACAGCTTGTGGCTGCCAACAACATCAAGGTAGAGGATGCAGATGTCAAAGAAGCTGCCAAGGAGGCCGCCCGCGCGCAGTTTGCCCAGTATGGCATGAACAACGTGCCTGATGAGTATCTGGAGAACTATGCCCAGGATATGCTCAAGAAGAAGGAATATGTTGACAATCTGGTAGATCGCTCGATTGACCGTAAGCTCACGGAAGTCCTCAAGAACGTGGTGAAACTGAACCCGAAAGAGGCTACTCTCGACGAGTTTAATAAGATGATGGAAGCAAAATAACATTTTTTAGGAAATTATTTTCTTCGAAATAAGGGGTTATCCGCTTTTTTTTCTTATCTTTGTATTAAGAAAAAGGCGGATAACCTTTTTTGCGCTTCTATGGGCGCTATAAATGATAAAAGATATAAGGCAAAACGATAAAGAAGAATATGAACGATTTTAGAAAATATGCCACACGGCATTTGGGAATGAGCAGTATGGTGCTCGACGACGTAATGAAAGTTCAGTCACAGTATCTGAATCCGTATATTTTGGAAGAACGTCAGCTGAATGTGACGCAGATGGACGTGTTCTCACGACTGATGATGGACCGTATCATCTTCCTTGGCACGCAGATTGACGACTATACCGCCAACACGTTGCAGGCTCAGTTGCTCTATCTGGATAGTGTGGACCCCGGTAAGGACATTTCCATCTATATCAATTCCCCGGGCGGAAGCGTGACGGCTGGTCTCGGTATCTATGACACGATGCAGTTTATCAGCAGCGACGTGGCTACTATCTGTACGGGAATGGCCGCTTCGATGGCTGCCGTGCTGCTCGTTGCCGGACAGGAAGGCAAGCGTTCGGCCTTGACCCACAGCCGTGTGATGATTCATCAGCCGCTTGGTGGCGTGCAGGGTCAGGCTAGCGACATGGAGATTGAGGTGAAGGAAATTCAGAAGTTTAAGAAAGAACTCTATACCATCATCAGCAATCACTCGCACACACCTTATGAGAAGGTTTGGCAGGATAGCGACCGTAACTATTGGATGACCGCCGAGGAAGCCAAGGAGTATGGTATGATAGATGCTGTGCTGGTTAAGAAATAATTAGTGTTAATAGTGATTAGATTAAGGTTTTAGTGGCAAAGAAAGTTTGTAATTTTTGCGGCAGAAGTGAGAACGAAGTAAAGTTGCTCATTACAGGACTGAACGGCTATATATGTGAGAACTGCGCCGAGCAGGCCCATGATATTGTAGTGTCAACCGGACTTCTCAATGGCAATAAGGACTTGCAGGGTGACAAGCCTTTCAAATTGAAAAAAGTACCCAAACCCCGCGAAATCAAGAAGCATCTCGACGAATACGTCATCGGTCAGGATGAGGCCAAGCGGTTTCTCTCCGTGGCCGTCTATAACCATTATAAGCGTCTTCAGCAGCCATTGTCCGACAAGGGCGTGGAGATAGAAAAGAGCAATATTATCATGGTCGGTTCCACGGGAACTGGCAAGACCTTGCTGGCCCGAACCATCGCCAAACTCCTCGATGTTCCCTTCACCATCGTGGATGCTACAGTTTTTACAGAGGCCGGCTATGTGGGTGAAGACGTAGAGAGTATTCTCAGCCGTCTTCTCCAGGTAGCTGATTACGACCAAGCTGCTGCAGAACGAGGCATCGTCTTTATTGACGAGATAGATAAGATTGCCCGCAAGAGCGATAATCCCAGTATTACCCGCGATGTCTCTGGCGAAGGCGTGCAGCAGAGTCTGCTCAAGTTACTGGAGGGATCCATCGTGAATGTTCCCCCCAAGGGCGGCCGCAAGCATCCTGACCAGGACTATGTGCATCTGGATACCCGCAATATCCTCTTTATCTGCGGTGGCGCATTCGATGGCATTGAGCGTAAGATTGCCCAGCGGTTGAATACTCATGTGGTGGGGTATAGTTCCGTGCAGAATATACGCAAAATTGACAAGGGCGACCTGATGAAGTATATCCTTCCTCAGGACTTGAAGTCGTATGGCTTGATCCCGGAACTGATCGGGCGTTTGCCGGTGCTGACTTACCTCAATCCGCTTGACCGTGAGGCGCTGCGGAGTATTCTGGTGGATCCCAAGAACTCTATCGTCAAGCAGTATGAAAAGCTGTTTGAGATGGACGGCGTGAAACTCACATTTGCAGATGAGACACTGGAGTATATCGTGGACCAGGCCGTGGAATACAAGCTGGGCGCCCGTGGCCTTCGCTCCATTGTGGAGGCTGTGATGATGGATGCAATGTTTGAAATTCCGTCAAAACGTGTAAAAAGTTTTGATGTTACTCTCGAGTATGCTAAAGAGCAGCTGGACAAAGCCCATTTGCAGAAATTGGAAAGCGCTTAGCATTCGCTTAGCGGATGAAATCTAATGAATAAATGATAATAATATAATTGATGCCTAACGAAATTGACCTGACCCAAAAATTGAAGCAGTATTTCGGCTTTGATACCTTCAAGGGCGACCAAGAGGCTATTATCCGAAATGTACTTGCTGGCAACGATACCTTTGTACTCATGCCTACTGGTGGAGGAAAGAGTCTCTGCTATCAGTTGCCCTCCTTGATCATGGAGGGCACAGCTATTGTCATTTCGCCGTTGATTGCACTGATGAAGAATCAGGTGGACGTCATCAACGGTATGAGTGAGGAAGAGGGGTTGGCTCACTACCTGAACTCTTCGCTCAATAAGGCCGCCATTGATTTGGTGAAGGATGACATCCTTTCGGGCAAGACCAAGTTGCTCTATGTGGCACCTGAGTCCTTGACCAAGGATGAGTATGTGGATTTCCTGAAGTCGGTCAAGATCAGTTTCTATGCCATCGATGAGGCTCATTGTATCTCGGAATGGGGCCATGATTTCCGGCCTGAGTATCGCCGCATACGTCCTATTGTGAACGAAATCGGGAAGGCACCAGTCATTGCTCTCACTGCTACCGCTACCGACAAGGTGCGGACGGATATCAAGAAAAGTCTCGGTATATTGGATGCACAGGAGTTCAAGAGTTCGTTCAACCGTCCTAATCTGTATTATGAAGTAAGGCAGAAGCCAGGCAGCGATGATGCCACCAATGCCCAGATAGTGAAGTTTATCCGCCAAAATCCTGGAAAGAGCGGTATTATCTACTGTCTTTCCCGCAAAAAGGTGGAGGAACTGGCAGCCGTGCTCTGTACCAATGATATCAAGGCGGCACCCTATCATGCCGGTTTGGATTCGGCAACCCGCAACAAGACACAGGATGACTTCCTGCAGGAAGATATTGATGTCATCGTGGCTACTATAGCCTTTGGCATGGGAATTGACAAACCCGATGTGCGTTTTGTGATCCATTATGATATCCCCAAGAGTTTGGAAGGCTACTATCAGGAGACAGGACGTGCCGGACGCGATGGCGGAGAAGGTAAGTGTATTGCTTTCTACCGCTATAAAGATTTGAAGAAACTCGAGAAATTTATGGAGGGCAAGCCTGTGGCTGAACAGGATATCGGACGCCAGTTGCTGGCAGAGACGGCAGCCTACGCGGAATCTTCCGTGTGCCGTCGCAAGATGTTGCTCCATTATTTTGGCGAGGATTATCCACAGGAGAATTGCGGCAACTGTGATAATTGTCTGCATCCCAAGACTAAGCAAGAGGCTAAGGATGCACTTGTCATCGTGCTTACGGCAGTTCAGAAACTGAAAGAGGATTTCCGTA
Organism: uncultured Prevotellaceae bacterium; assembly: GCA_900314655.1. Taxonomy (GTDB): domain Bacteria; phylum Bacteroidota; class Bacteroidia; order Bacteroidales; family Bacteroidaceae; genus Prevotella. The sequence continues at coordinate 16,833 of OMWC01000035.1, forward strand.
CAGACTACGTGATTGACTTTGTGACGGGTCGTGCCACGGATGATATCGTAGCGCACAAACACGACCAGTTGGAGGAGTTCGGCTCAGGTGAGGATATGGATGGGAAGATATGGAATCCCGTTATCCGCCAAGCTTTGATTGCCGGGTATATGAAGAAAGACGTGGAGAATTATGGCTTGCTGAAGCTGACGTCAGCAGGCAAGAAGTTCCTGAAGTCTCCGGAGTCGTTTATGATCGTGCTCGATAATGAGTTTAGTGATGACGATGACGAAGAAATGGTAGAAGGACAGGGCGGCGCTCTTGATCCTACGCTTTTTGCTATGCTGAAAGACCTTAGGAAAAAAGTAGCCAAGCAGAAAGGTGTTCCTGCATACGCAGTGTTCCAGGAAGGCTCACTAGAGCAGATGGCCACGGTCTATCCTGTTACTCTCGAAGAACTGCAGCAGGTTCAGGGTGTAGGTGCCGGCAAGGCCCGCAAGTTTGGAAAGGAATTTGTGGAGCTCATCAAACGCCATTGTGAGGAGAATGAAATTGAGCGTCCAGAGGATCTGCGCGTCCGTACAGTAGCTAAGAAGTCGGCCGTAAAGGTGAAGATAATCCAAAGCATCGACAGGCAGGTGGCTCTCGATGATATTGCCAATGCCCAGGGCTTGGAATTCGAGGAACTGCTCGACGAGGTGGAGGCCATTGTCTATAGTGGTACAAAGCTCAATATCGACTATTTCCTGGAGGAAGTGATGGACGACGATCATGTTGACGACATCTACGACTATTTCTCGGAGAGTGAGACGGACGACCTTGATACGGCCATGGATGAACTTGGCGATGACTATTCGGAAGACGAAGTAAGGCTGGTTCGTATCAAGTTTCTGTCGGAAGTGGCTAACTAAAACAACCTGTATTTGAATAGATGAGCCGGTCATTTCTTCTGGAAGTGACCGGCTCGTTTCTTTGGCAAGTCCAGGTTTGCCTATGAGCATGTATGGCCTCTTCTGCGCCTTTCCGCGTTAAATAGAATTAATCGCAACGATAAAAAGGTGAAAGGTTTGCTCATGTGGCGGAAATTGTGTATCTTTGCACGCAATAAATTTTAAAGTACACTATGGCATCATTTGTTGCAGACAGAATTGTGATGGACGGTCTCACATTTGACGACGTCCTTTTGATTCCCGCTTATTCAGAGGTACTGCCCCGTGAGGTAGAGTTGAAAACCAAGTTCTCTCGTAACATCGAGTTGAACATACCGTTTGTGACGGCAGCTATGGACACCGTCACCGAGTCGGCTATGGCTATTGCCATTGCCCGTGAAGGAGGTATTGGCGTGATTCACAAGAACATGTCTATTGAGGCTCAGGCCCGTGAGGTGGCTATTGTGAAGCGCGCTGAAAATGGAATGATCTATGACCCCGTGACGATTCAGAAAGGCCGCACCGTTCAGGATGCCCTGATGATGATGTCGGAATATCATATCGGTGGTATCCCCGTGGTTGACGGAGAGGGGCATCTGGTTGGTATCGTGACCAATCGTGACCTGCGTTTTGAGCGCCGCTTGGATAAGAAGATTGATGAGGTGATGACCACTGAGAACTTGGTGACCACTCATCAGCAGACCGATCTTGATGCAGCTGCAGATATCCTGCAGGCTAATAAGATTGAGAAACTTCCCGTAGTAGATAAGGACAACAAGCTGGTTGGCCTGATCACCTATAAGGATATCACGAAGGCCAAGAATAAGCCGATGGCATGTAAGGACGAAAAAGGCCGTTTGCGTGTGGCTGCTGGTGTAGGAGTTACGGCTGATACCTTCGACCGTATCCAGGCATTGGTGAATGCAGGCGTGGATGCTATCGTGATAGATACGGCTCATGGCCATTCTAAAAGTGTGATAGAGAAAGTTCACGAGGCCAAGAAAGCCTTCCCTGATATTGAGATGGTGGTAGGTAACGTTGCTACTGGTGAAGCTGCCAAGATGCTTGCCGACAACGGTGCTGACGCTATTAAGGTGGGTATCGGTCCGGGTAGTATCTGTACCACTCGTGTCGTAGCTGGTGTAGGCGTTCCTCAGTTGAGTGCTGTCTATGATGTGGCATGTGCCTTGAAAGGAACGGGTATTCCCCTTATCGCCGATGGCGGTCTGCGTTATAGCGGCGATATTGTGAAGGCTTTGGCTGCCGGAGGCTATTCTGTGATGATTGGTTCTTTGGTTGCCGGTACGGAGGAAAGTCCTGGCGACACCATCATTTTCAATGGCCGTAAGTTTAAGAGCTACCGCGGCATGGGCTCATTGGAGGCTATGGAGCACGGCTCGAGCGACCGCTATTTCCAGGGCGGTGTGAAAGATGTGAAGAAGTTGGTACCCGAGGGTATTGCAGGCCGCGTGCCTTACAAGGGAACCTTGCAGGAGGTAATCTATCAGATGACCGGTGGTCTGCGCTCTGGTATGGGCTATTGCGGTGCTGCCACGATTGAGGACTTGCATCATGCGAAGTTCACACGTATCACCAATGCAGGTATCTTGGAGAGTCATCCCCACGATATCTCCATTACTAGTGAGGCTCCTAACTATTCGCGTCCTAACGAATAAGAAATCAAAAAGGAATCAAGATAATTTGTAAAATGAGGGCTTTTCATAAGAAATCAATAGCAGTGATATCCATGCTCCTTTGCGGGGGCATGGCTTTCGCACAGACAGACGACCCTGTGATTATGACAGTTGCAGGCCATCCGGTGCAGCGTTCAGAGTTTGAATATTCTTATAATAAGAACAATGCCGAGGGAGTGATTGACAAGAAGACCGTAGATGAATATGTGGATCTTTTTATCAATTACAAATTGAAGGTTCAGGCCGCGTTGGATGCCAAACTTGATACGATGAAGTCGTACCAGCGGGAATTCCGTACATACCGCGACCAGCAGATCACTCCTTCTTTTGTGACTGATGAGGCTATTGAGAAAGAAGCCCGGCAGGTATATCAGAATACGAAGGATGCTATCGGACCGCGCGGCCTGATTATGCCGGCACATATCCTGGTGCTTCTCAATCAGAAGGCCACTGATGCGGAACAGAAAGCAGCCAAGATGCGTATTGATTCGGTCTATCAGGCATTGAAGCAGGGTGCTGATTTCGCCGATTTGGCCAAGAAAGTGTCGCAAGATCCCGGGTCGGCCCAGAAGGGTGGCGTACTCCCATGGATTGGTCCCAACCAAACTTTGAAGGAGTTTGAGGATGCTGCCTATGCCTTGAAAGTAGGCGAGATGTCACAGCCTGTGCTGAGCCCGGCTGGCTGGCATATTATTCTGATGAAGGATCGTAAACAGTTAGAGCCGTATGATTCACTTCGTTCTGATATTCTTAAATTTTTGGAATCCCGGAATGTGCGCGAGCGTTTGGCAGAGCAGGTAGTAGATTCTGTGGCTAAGCAGCGCAATATCTCCCGTGAGCAGTTGCTCGATGAGCGTTCGGCAGAGCTCCAGGCTAAGGATGTGGAGCTTGACAATCTGGTTCGTGAGTATCACGATGGCTTGCTGTTGTATGAGATTTCCAACCGTGAAGTCTGGGAAAAGGCTGCCAAGGACGAGGCCGGATTGGCTAACTATTTCAGTAAGAACAAGAAAAAGTATAAGTGGGATGCTCCCCGCTATAAGGGTATGGTCTATCATGTGAAGGACGAGGCTGACGTGAAAGCTGTGAAGAAGAGCGTGAAAGGACTCGAATTCAGTAAATGGGCCGATAAACTCCGTAAGACGTTCAATAATGATTCCATTATCCGCATTCGTGTGGAGAAGGGCATTTTCAAGAAAGGTGACAACGCCTTTATAGACAAGATGGTGTTTAAGGTAAACAAACCTGTGACACCCGTCAAGGATTACCCCATCGATGCAGTCTATGGTAAATTGCTGAAGAAAGGCCCTGAAGAGTATGAGGACGTGAAAGGACTCGTCACTGCCGATTATCAGGAAGAACTGGAGAAAGCCTGGGTGGCTACGCTTCGAAAGAAGTATCCGGTACAGGTTAATCAGGAGGTGGTGAAAACTGTCAATAAGCACTAGTCGGACTACGATTTTGAATATGAAAAGAAAGACGATATTGACTGTTGCATTTGCAGCGACTCTGGCTTTGGGCATCAGTGCCCGCGGCTCTGTGATGCGTATGGCGCAACAGAACGACTTACAGGCAAACGACTCAACAGCCAAGGTGCAAGAAGAGGTTCTCAATGAGGCCAGCATCGTGGACGAAGTCATTTGGGTGGTGGGTGATGAGCCTATCCTTAAGAGTGATGTGGAGGCGATGCGTCTGCAGGCAGAGGTTGAGGGCGTTCATTTCCAAGGAAATCCTGATTGTACGATTCCTGAGCAGATCGCCGTTCAGAAGCTTTATCTCCATCAGGCCGCCATCGACTCTATTGAGGTGACGGAGGCTGAAATCAACCAGAATGTAGAGCAGCAGATCAACTACTGGCTGCAGATGGTGGGTGGAAGCAAGGAGAAGTTGGAAGAGTATCGTAAGCAGAGCATTGCCCAGATGCGCAGCTCTATGCACGATGATTTCCGTGACCGTCAGCTTATCCAGAAGATGCAGGAAAAGCTCGTGGAAGGTATTAAGGTGAGTCCTGCTGATGTTCGTATGTATTTCAAGGATCTTCCAGAAGACAGCATTCCCTTCGTGCCTACAGAAGTGGAGGTGCAAATCGTGAGCATCACGCCTCGTATAGAGCAAGAAGAGATCAACCGCGTGAAGAATGAACTCCGCGACTATACCGACCGTGTGAATAGGGGAGAGACCACTTTTGCCACGCTGGCACGTCTTTATTCTGAAGATCCGGGAACAGCCCGTCAGGGTGGAGAACTCGATTATACCGGAAGGGGTATGCTTGATCCGGCTTTTGCTAATGTGGCTTTCAATCTGACCGATCCCAAGAAAATCTCTAAGATTGTGGAGACAGAGTTTGGTTTCCATATCATCCAGCTTATTGATAAGCGCGGTGACAAAATCAAGTGTCGTCATATTCTGCTGAAACCTCGTGTTTCATCGGATGCTATGGAAAAAGCGCAGCACCGGTTGGATTCCATCGCTACTGATATTCGTGCGGGGAAATTCTCTTTTGATGAGGCTGCAACTTTTATCTCCGACGATAAAGATACCCGCAGTAGTAAGGGCTTGATGGCAAATACCTCAGAAGCTGGCCGTACCAGTAAGTTCCGTATGCAGGATCTTCCAACAGAGATCGCACGTGTGGTGGATACGTTGAAGGTCGGACAAGTGTCTGATGCTTTCCAGATGATTAATTCAAAGGGAAAGACCGTCACGTCCATTGTGAAACTGAAGAGTAGGGTGGATGGCCATCGTGCTACCATTACGGAAGACTTCCAGGCGATGAAGAATGTGGTTCTTCTCAAACGTCGTCAGGAATATCTGAAAGATTGGGTAAAGAATAAACTCAAGACCATCTATGTGCGGATGAATGACCGTTACAAGGATTGTCAGTTTGAATACGAAGGCTGGATCAAATGACCTGTCAGAAAAGAACATACCGGCATACAGGCGGGCATAGAATGGCTTTAGGGCTGCTTCTATGCCTGTTTGGACTATGCCTGGTTGTCGGCTCTCAGGCTGCCCGTAAGAGAAAGGCTCCTCGTAAAAAGGTTGACGAACGTGTCTATCTTAATCATGCTGACCGTCTTTCTTACGATCGCTATGGACGGCAACCTGATGCCCAGATTTTGAACGGCCATGTCAGTTTCCGTCATAAAGGAGCCACGCTGACCTGCGACAGTGCCTATTTCTTCGAAGCCAGCAATTCCTTTGAGGCTTTCGGCCATGTGAGACTCCGCCAGGGTGATACGTTGACCCTCTTGAGCGACTATGCTTTCTATGATGGAAATGAGCAAATGGCACGTGCCCGCCGCAATGTGATTCTTACACATCGCGGAACCAAACTCTATACCGATTCTTTGGATTATGACCGCCTTTACAACCTTGGTTACTTTTTCGAAGGTGGTAAAATGGTGGATAATAAGAATGTACTGACCAGTGACTGGGGAGAGTATGACACGGAGAGTAGGGAGGCCGTCTTCAACTATGAAGTGAAACTGAAGAACCCCAAGTTCTATCTTGAAACCGACACATTGTATTATGACGTGCGCACGCGTGAGGCCCATGTCGTGGGACCTTCTACCATAACGTCAGGAAAGAGCGTGGTGAAGACGAAGGAGGGCTATTATGATACCAATAAAGACAAGGCCCGCTTGTTCGGCCGAAGCGTTTTGGTTGATGACCAGAAGGAAATTGTAGGCGATAGTCTTTTCCGCGATGAGAACAAAGGCACGGCAGAAGGTTTTGGCAATGTCATCTATAAAGACAAGGAAAATAAGAACGAGTTGCATAGCAACTATTTCTGGTATGACGAAAAGGCTGGCTATGCCTATGCCACGGACCATGCCATGATTGTGGATTATTCGCAGAAGGATACGCTTTTTATGCATGGTGACACGTTGAAGATGGTGTCCCATGATATGAATACGGATTCTGTGTGGCGTGAGTTGCATTGCTATTATAAAGTGAGAATGTATCGCAAGGATATCCAGGCCGTATGCGATTCTCTGGTCTATAATTCGAAGGATTCTATTATGACTATGTATAAGGATCCTATAGCATGGAATGTGAACCGTCAATTGCTAGGTGAAGTTATTGAGGTGTTCATGAAGGATTCTACCGTGGAACACGCCCATATCAACGGCCAGGCACTTTCTGTTGAGAAAGTAGATGAAAAAGACCACTTTAATCAGGTTTCTTCCAAAGACATGTATGCTTATTTCATCAATGGTGACATCTATGAGAGTGATGCCATCGGCAATGTTCAGACCGTCTATTATCCCATCGATGAAAAAGACAGCACGTATCAGGGCCTTAATTATCTGGAGACCGACACAATGCGTATGTATCTACAGCAACGCAAGTTGCAGCGGATAAAGACAAACAAGGCTTCGGGAACTACTTATCCCATGACTCAGATCCCGCCCGAAAAGTATCATTTGCCTCAGTTTGCTTGGTTCGATTATGTCCGCCCTCTTGACAAGAATGACATCTTTGAGTGGCGCGGAAAGAAGAGCGGAACGGAACTTAAAACAATCAAGCGGAAAGAAGCCCCGCTACAAACGTTAAAGCCGAAAGAACAGGAAGTCCCCAAAGACCAAGAGAATTCAGAGAAAAATGAGTGACATCATACAGGTATTACCCGATAGCGTCGCCAACCAGATTGCCGCAGGTGAGGTGATTCAGCGTCCGGCCAGTGTCATTAAGGAACTGGTCGAAAATGCTGTGGATGCTGAGGCCGATACCATCAACGTCATCGTCATTGATGCCGGACGCACCTCTATTCAGGTCATCGACAACGGAAAGGGAATGTCCGAAACTGATGCGCGCCTTTCTTTTGAGCGTCATGCCACTTCCAAGATACGCAAGGCTGATGACCTTTTCGCCCTTCATACCATGGGATTCCGTGGCGAGGCTTTGGCTTCCATTGCAGCTGTGGCTCAGGTCACGTTGAAAACCCGTATGGCAGCCGACGAAATAGGTTCCCAGATCAATATCTCGGGCGGCAAGGTCACGTCCCAAAGCCCGGTGTCTTGTCCGGTAGGCAGCAATTTCTCCGTGGAAAATCTGTTCTACAATGTACCGGCGCGCAGGAAATTCCTGAAGTCGAATGCTACGGAACTCAACAATATCCTCCAGGCTTTCGAGCGTATCGTCCTCGTGAATCCTCAGATTCATTTCACGCTTCACAGCAATGGGGTGGAGGTTTTCAATCTCCGTGCAGGTAATCTCCGCCAGCGTATCGTTGATGTTTTTGGTAAGCGCTTTAACCAAGACATCCTTCCTGTAGGGGTAGAGACGACGGTTTGTAAGATCACTGGGTTCGTAGGTAAGCCGGAATCCTCCAAGAAAAAGGGGGCACACCAGTATTTCTTCGCGAATGGCCGCTACATGAAGCATCCTTATTTCCATAAAGCGGTACAAGGCGCTTTTGAACGTCTGGTCCCGGTGGGTGAACAAGTTCCTTATTTTATCTATCTGGAGGTGAAGCCTGAGAATATTGATGTGAACATTCATCCTACCAAGACAGAGATAAAATTCGAGGACGAACAGACCATTTGGCAGATACTGACGGCGGCCGTCAAGGAGGCCATCGGTAAGTTCAACGATGTTCCTTCCATAGAATTCGATACGCAGGGGAAGCCGGATATCCCTGTATTTAATCCAGGGGTGCCTGATGTGGCGGCACCCAAGATTGATTATGATCCGGCATATAATCCTTTCAAATCTAATTCCCGCCCTTCTTCCAATAAAAGAACGGTGCCCGCCGACTGGACCGAATTATATGCCGGTGTGCAGCATACCCACGAGGAGCAGAACTTGTTTGAAACTCCCGATGATTCTGATGACGTTCTTATGTCGTCTGCATCTATTATAGAAGATAAGTCGCCAGTTCATTATCAGTATAAAGGGCAGTATGTCATGACGGCTGTCAAGTCGGGCCTGATGATCATTGACCAGCATCGCGCGCACGTACGTATATTATATGAGGAGTATCTCAGGCAAATGGAACACAGGGAGGGATGTTCCCAGAAGCTCTTGTTTCCTGAGATCGTAGAGCTTTCTGCGTCCGATGCTGTGACTTTGGAGAGTGTCCTGCCCGAGATGGAGCGTTTGGGCTTCGACCTGTCAAATCTTGGGAATGGCAGTTTTGCCGTCAATGGCATCCCTTCCGACTTGGAGGGTGTTAATATGGATGTTCTCTTGCATCAGGTGGTGGCTTCAGCAGAAGAGTCTTCCTCGAAAGTCGGGACCGATATCTATCAGTCGTTGGCACTCTGTCTGGCTCAGCATGCAGCCATTCCTTACGGCCAAATTCTGGGAAATGAAGAGATGGAGAATCTCGTCAATACCCTTTTTGGGTGTTCCAACGTCAATTATACACCTGATGGCAAAATCATCATTTGCATCCTCAAGCAACAGGAAATTGACCAGCTAATGGGGTAAAAATGCCCCTTTTTATGATTTATGTTAAGAATTTTTTGTTTTTTTGTGCATTTTCTTTAGAAAAATTAGGTTGGTTTCAAAAATTTGTATTATCTTTGTGCCGAAATTTCGAAGTTTGTAGAATCAAATAGATAATTAATTATTGATTGTTAAATTATAAAAGTTATGAGAAAATTTTTAATCGTTCTGGCTCTTGCCAGCGTTTCACTGACAGGTATGGCTCAGGAAGAGCCCACTCTGAAGTACAGTGTAGCCACTAATTCTTTCTGGAGCAACTGGTTCATCCAGGGTAACTTTGCTTACAGCGCATTCTACTCTAACGAAGAGAAGCATGAAGGCTTTTCCAAGAGTCCTCTGAAGGATTTCCGTCGTGGTCTTGGTTTCTCTGTAGCTATCGGTAAGTGGTTCACTCCCGGTATCGGTCTCCGCACCAAGTTCAATGCTATGGACGGTAAGAGTGTTATCACCACTAACGCTGACGCTAACAAGATTAAGTACTGGAATCTGCAGGAGCAGGCTCTGCTCAACCTGAGCAACCTTCTTTGCGGTTACAACCCCACTCGTGTTTGGAACTTCATTCCTTACTTCGGTGTTGGTGTAGCTCGTAACTGCTCTTACAACACTTATGAGCTCGTAGGTAGTGCTGGTATCCTGAATACCTTCCGCGTGTCTAAGCGCGTTGCTATCAACCTCGACCTCGGTTACAACCTCTGCGGTGATGATTTCGAAGGTATGGAGTATGCTTGGGGTCGTAACCTCGATGCCGCTCACGATCGTTGGTTCACTGCTGAAGTTGGTCTGACCCTCAACCTGGGTAAGGCTACTTGGAACAAGGTACCCGATGTTGACGCTATCAAGGCCCTCTCTCAGAGCCAGATCGACGCTCTCAAGGCTCAGCTTGCTGACGCTAACGCAGAGAACGATCGTCTGAAGAACCTCCTGGCTAACCAGCCCAAGCAGGTTGAAGTTCCTCAGTCTGTGAAGGAGTTCATCACTACTCCCGTATCTGTATTCTTCAACCTCGACAAGACCGAGATTGCTGAGCTGAAGGACCTCGTAAACGTACAGGCTCTTGCTAAGTACGCTATCGAGAACAACAACAACCTCCTCGTTACAGGTTATGCTGACAGCGCAACTGGTAGCGCTCCTCACAACCAGGTTCTGTCTGAGAAGCGTGCAAAGCGCGTTGCTGACGAACTCGTGAAGATGGGCGTTTCTGAGGGTAAGATTTCTCAGGAGGCTAAGGGTGGTGTTGACATCCTGTCACCGATCTCTTACAACCGTCGTGCAACTGTTCAGATTGTTGACTAATATTCGATTATTATTCGCAATAAGAATATTTTAATACAAAAAAATCCGCATTTCGTTATGAGATGCGGATTTTTTTTGTACCTTTGTCAGCAGATCAAACCTCTAATTTGATTTACTGTATGATTTGGAACCAGAACATTGAATGTATGGATCGCGAGCAACTTCGCGAAATTCAGAGTATCCGCCTTCGCAAGATGGCCGATTATGTCTATCACAACTCACCCTTCTACCGCCGTAAGTTTCAGGAAATGGGGCTTGAGCCGGGCGACATCAAGGACATTGACGATGTGGTGAAACTGCCGTTTACCAATAAGTTGGACCTGCGCGACAACTATCCTTTCGGACTGGCTGCCGTTCCGATGAGCCAGATTGTCCGCATCCACGCTTCTTCCGGAACGACTGGTAAGCCTGTCGTCGTGCTTTACACGCGCAAGGACCTGGCCATGTGGACGGAGAGCATCTCCCGCGCTTTCACGGCCTATGGTGCTACGAAGGATGATATTTTCCAGATATCTTATGGCTATGGCTTGTTTACCGGTGGTCTGGGTGCCCACGACGGTGCTACGAATATTGGTGCCAGTGTGATTCCGATGTCTTCTGGTAACACGCAGAAGCAGATTACCCTGATGCACGACTTTGGTGCCTCAGTACTTTGCTGTACGCCTTCTTATGCTATGTTCTTGGGTGAAGCCCTGCAGGAGTCTGAATGGCCCCGCGAGGAATTCAAGTTGAAGATTGGAGCCTTCGGCGCCGAGCCTTGGACGGAGGAGATGCGCGGAAAGCTCGAATCCACACTGGGTATCAAGGCCTATGATATCTATGGCTTGAGCGAGATTGCCGGTCCGGGCGTAGGTTACGAGTGTGAATGCCAGTGTGGCACGCACTTGAGTGAGGATTATTTCTATCCCGAAATTCTGGATCCCAACACGGGCGAGCAGTTGCCGGAAGGCACTTTGGGCGAACTGACGTTTACCCATCTCACCAAGGAAGGCATGCCCCTGCTCCGCTATCGCACCCACGACCTTACCGCCCTGCATTACGAAAAGTGCTCCTGCGGACGCACGTTGGTTCGTATGGACCGTATCCTGGGCCGTTGCGACGATATGCTGATTATCCGTGGCGTCAATGTATTCCCCTCTCAGATTGAAGCCGTTATCCTGTCTCTGCCTGAGTATGAGCCTCACTTCCTGCTGACGGTTGACCGCGTGAACAATACCGATACCTCTGAGCTTCAGGTGGAAGTGAAGGAAGAGTTCTACAGCGATGAAATGTCAGTCCTGGTGGGTCTCCAGAAGAAGTTGGAGGCAGAACTCCGCAGCGTGATTGGACTTGGCTTCAAGGTACGTCTCTGCGAGCCTAAGAGTATAGAGCGCAGCACGGGCAAGGCCCGCCGCGTGATTGACAAGCGACAGTTTAAATAGTTCCTAAAATTCTAAAATATGAAAGCAAAACAATTATCTGTGTTCCTTGAGAACAAGGGTGGGCGTCTGATGGAAGTCACCGCCGAACTGGGAAAGGCCGGTATAAACCTGTCGGCAATGAGTATTGCGGACAATAGCGACTTCGGTATCCTCCGCTGTATCGTTTCCGAGCCTGAAAGGGCTTACGATGTGCTGAAGGCCGCCGGATTTGCCGTGAAGCTGACCGATGTCATCGCCCTGAATTGCCCCAACACCAGCGGTGCCTTGGCCGTTGTGCTCCAGTATCTGTCTGAAGCCGGCGTGTTCATTGAGTACCTGTATTCGTTTGCGGCAGGTAATGTGGCCCATATTGTCATCCGTCCTACTGACCTGGATGCCTGTGAGAAGATTCTGGAGGCTAAGAAGGTGGACCTCATTGCTGCCAACGATCTCTACAAACTCTGATTTCAATAGCCTTTGGGAAGTAGGGAATTGGGTGGTTGCATCTCCCGATTAACCGAAAAAATGAAAAAAGTGATGCAAAAGTTTGGCGGTTTCAAAAAAACTCCGTACCTTTGCATCGCTTTTCAAAACAACGGGCGTTTAGCTCAGCTGGTTTAGAGCATCTGCCTTACAAGCAGAGGGTCGGCGGTTCGAATCCGTCAACGCCCACCAGCTTCCCTGCATCTAAATAGTTGCGGGGATTTTTGTTTTATTAAGGGAATTATTTATGGAGTCTCAAAAAAACTTTGTAATTTTGCCGGACATTAAGAGAATAATAGACACAAGTTATACGTATTAGTTGATATTTCAGTGATATGAATTTGGATTTACTGACCGCCATCTCGCCTGTCGATGGCCGCTATAGAGGCAAGACTGAGAAGTTAGCCGATTATTTTTCCGAATATGCACTCATCCGTTATCGCGTTCGGGTAGAGATAGAATATTTCATAACCCTTTGTGAACTCCCCCTGCCGCAGCTCCAGTCGTTCGACCAGAGCCTGTTCGGACGTTTGCGTGATATCTATCGCAACTTCTCTGAGCAGGATGCCCAGCGCGTGAAGGATATCGAGAAGATTACCAACCACGACGTGAAGGCCGTGGAATATTTCATCAAGGAGCAATTTGCCAAGATCGATGAGGAACGGGCTGCCAACAACCAACACCCGTCACCCATCACCCAATACCAGGAATTCATCCATTTCGGACTCACCTCCCAGGACATTAATAACACCAGCGTGCCCCTTTCCGTGAAAGAGGCGTTGGCCGATGTGTTCATTCCGCAGGTGAAGGAGTTGATTCAGCAACTCTCCGACTATGCGGAAGAGTGGAAGGATGTGCCGATGCTGGCCAAGACCCACGGACAGCCTGCTTCCCCCACACGCTTGGGCAAGGAAGTCATGGTCTTCGTCTATCGTCTGCAGCAGCAGTTGGAGTCTTTGGAAATGGTTCCCATGACGGCCAAGTTCGGTGGGGCTACGGGCAACTTCAATGCCCATCGCGTGGCCTATCCTACAATCGATTGGAAGACCTTCGGCAACCGCTTCGTCAGCGAGAAGTTGGGGCTGCAGCGTGAGCAATACACCACGCAGATTAGCAACTACGACCAGATGGGTGCCGTCTTCGATGCCATCCGTCGTATCAATACCATTATCATTGACCTCGACCGCGATTTCTGGATGTATATCTCCATGGAGTATTTCAAGCAGAAAATCAAGGCCGGCGAGGTGGGGTCCAGCGCCATGCCTCATAAGGTCAATCCTATCGACTATGAGAATTCGGAGGGTAATCTCGGCATCGCCAATGCCATCCTGCAGTTCCTGGCACAGAAACTGCCCATCAGCCGCCTGCAACGCGACCTGACCGATTCTACCGTGCTCCGCAATATCGGTGTGCCTCTCGGCCATAGCGTGATTGCCATTCAGAGCACGCTGAAGGGATTGCGCAAGCTCATTCTCAACGAAGAGAAGCTTCACGAGGATCTTGAGAACACGTGGGCAGTCGTGGCCGAGGCTATTCAGACCATCTTGCGCCGCGAGGCCTATCCCCATCCCTATGAGGCGTTGAAGGCACTCACCCGCACCAATAAGCACATGACCGAGGAGACCATCCACGAGTTCATCCAGCAGTTGGAAGTCAGCGACAGCGTGAAGGCCGAACTCATGGCCATCACTCCCAGCAACTACACAGGCATATAAAGCCATGCACTGGTGTTTTGCGACTCTGTCGCAAATTCAAAGAAGATAAAAATCCTTGACCTAAGGGATTAGGTCCATTTAGAGTTTTATATATTAGTATCAATTATTTAAAAGTTACAAAAATGTCAGAAGATTTAGAGAAAAAGACCGATGGAATGTCTGCAGAGCAGAACAACGAGAATGGCCGTGAAGGTTACCGCTCGTCTTATTCCAACTATCGACCACAGCAGGGACGCTCTCCACGTCCTCGTATTCACACTCAGCGTCCTTACACGCCCAGACCTAACAGCAACGAAGGTGAAGGCGGTTTCCGCCCCGAAGGTTTTGGCGCTAATCTCCAGTCGGAGGCTCCGCAGCAGCGTGGCTATCAGCCCCGCGGCGGCTATCAGCCTCGCCAGCAGGGAGGTTACCAGCCCCGCCAGCAGGGTGGCTATCGTCCTAACTATAATAATAATGAGGAGGGTGGCTATCAGCCTCGTCAGCAGGGCGGCTATCGTCCCCGCTATAATAATGAAGGTGAACAGCAGGGCGGCTATCAGCCTCGCGGCGGATATCAGCAGCGTGGAGGCTATGGCCAGCAGCAGCGCGGTGGCTACAATCGGCAGCAGCCTCGCGGTTATGGCCAGCAGCAGCGTGGCGGTTATCAGCAGCGCGGTGGCTACGGCCAGCAGCCTCGTGGTGGCTATCAGCAGCGCGGCGGTTATCAGCAGCGTGGCGGTTATGGCCAGCAGCAGCGCGGCGGCTATGATCCCAATGCCAAGTATTCTTTGAAGAAACGCATAGAATATAAGGAGGAGAACTTCGATCCCAACGAGCCCGTTCGTCTGAACAAGTTCCTCGCCAATGCCGGCGTTTGCAGCCGTCGTGAGGCCGATGAGTTCATCCAGGCAGGCGTAGTGAAGGTCAATGGGGAAGTGGTTACCGAGCTCGGCACCAAGGTGCTTCGCACCGATGAGGTGATGTTCCATGACCAGCCCGTCACTTTGGAGAAGAAAGTGTATGTGCTGCTCAACAAACCCAAGGACTATGTCACCACCAGCGACGATCCTCAGCAGCGCAAGACCGTGATGGATCTCGTGAAGAATGTTTGCCCTGAGCGCATCTATCCCGTAGGCCGTCTCGACCGCAACACCACGGGTGTGCTCCTGCTCACCAACGACGGTGACCTGGCTTCCAAGCTCACGCATCCTAAGTTCCTCAAGAAGAAGGTTTATCACGTCTATCTCGACAAGAACGTTTCCGCTGCCGATATGCAGCAGATTGCTGAAGGTATCGAGCTGGAGGATGGCGAGGTGCATGCCGATGCCATCGAATATGCCAAGGAAGACGACAAGTCGCAGGTCGGCATTGAGATCCATTCCGGCAAGAACCGCATCGTGCGCCGTATCTTCGAGAGCCTTGGCTATCGTGTCATTAAGCTCGACCGCGTGCAGTTTGCCGGTCTCACCAAGAAGAATCTCCGTCGCGGCGATTGGCGCTTCCTCACCGAGAAGGAAGTTGACATGCTCCGCATGGGTGCCTTCGAATAAAAAGACTAGAATTTCTAGCCCCCTAGAATCCCTAGAATATCTAGAATAACTAGGGCTTCTAGAACATCTAGAAAAAAGAATAAAAAGAAAAATGGAAAGAACAAAAGTCATTGATGTCCTCCGTGACACCGAATATGGCAAGAAAGTCTGCGTGAAGGGCTGGGTGCGTACGCACCGCAGCTCCAAGGCAGTCGATTTCATTGCCCTCAACGATGGCTCTACCATCAAGAACGTGCAGGTGGTCGTTGACCCCGCCGCTATAGGAGAAGAGAAACTCAAACTCATCACAACCGGTTCCTGTATCTGTGTCGTCGGTACGCTCGTCGAAAGTCCCGCTCAGGGACAGGCCAGCGAGATCCAGTGCGAAAGCATTGAGATCTATGGCACCTGCGGAGCCGACTATCCCATGCAGAAGAAGGGACAGAGCTTCGAGTACATGCGCCAGTATGCCCATCTGCGCCTGCGCACCAACACCTTCGGAGCCGTGATGCGCATCCGCCACAATATGGCGATGGCTATCCACACCTATTTCCATGAGCACGGATTCTTCTATTTCCACACACCGCTCATTACTGCCAGCGACTGTGAGGGAGCAGGCAATATGTTCCAGGTGACCACCAAGAACCTCTACGACCTGAAGAAAGACGAGGATGGGAAGATTATCTACGACGATGATTTCTTCGGAGAGCAGACTTCGCTGACCGTTTCCGGACAGCTTGAAGGCGAGCTGGGAGCCACGGCCCTGGGTGCTATCTACACCTTCGGACCCACTTTCCGTGCCGAGAACAGCAATACGCCCCGCCACCTGGCCGAGTTCTGGATGGTTGAGCCCGAAGTGGCCTTCCTTGATCAGCAGGGCCTGATGGATCTGGAGGAAGATTTCATCAAGTATTGCGTACGCTGGGCATTGGATAACTGCAAGGACGACTTGGAGTTCCTCAACAAGATGATCGACAAGGGCCTTATCGCCCGTCTGGAAGGCGTGCTGAAGGAGACCTTCGTCCGTCTGCCCTATACCGAAGGTATCAATATCCTGCAGGAAGCCATCAAGAACGGCAAGAAGTTTGAGTTCCCCTGCAACTGGGGCGACGACCTCGCTTCAGAGCATGAGCGCTATCTCGTGGAAGAACATTTCAAGAAGCCAGTCATCATGACCGACTATCCTGCCAGCATCAAGGCCTTCTATATGAAGCAGAACGAAGCTCAGGGCGAAGGCTCTGTGGGCTATCAGGGCTGCGCAGCTCCCGGACGTACCATGCAGGGCACCGACGTGCTCTTCCCCCAGATCGGTGAGATCATCGGCGGTAGTGTGCGTGAAGAGAGCTATGAGAAGCTGATGGCCGAGATCAACAGTCGTCAGATGGATACCAAGACCCTCTGGTGGTATCTTGATACCCGCAAGTACGGTTCATGTCCTCATGCCGGCTTCGGCCTTGGCTTTGAGCGCCTGATCCTCTTTGTCACCGGTATGCAGAACATCCGCGACGTGATTCCCTTCCCCCGTACCCCCAAGAACGCAGAATTCTAACTATAACCTTAAAGAATTCGCACAACAACAAACCCTTCACTGTAATCGGAACGCCCTGTTCCTTAACGCGTTACGGTGAAGGGTTTATAGACCCACCCCCAGCCCTCCCCATTGGGAGGAATCCGTTTCTAAAAGTTTGGTTTGTTTTCATTCATTAAGTGTTTGCTTACACTCTTTGTAAGCAAAATATCATCTATTGTTTGTAAATCTATTATCTATTGTTCTTAAGTCTATCATTTGTAGCTCTTAAATGTATCATTTATCACTCTTCGATCTATCATTTATTGCCCATCAATCTATCATCGAACGGAAGTCAAAGTATCATCCATTGAACTTCATCCGATGATACATTGAAGATCAATCTATCATCGAATGAAATAAAATCTCTAGAGAATTCAAGACAACCAATAATAATCTCCCTCCCTAAACAGGGAGGGCAGGGGTGGGTCTCTCCTCAAACCCTTCACCGTAAAGTTCTGTGTATGAACTCGTTTCTTTCATTGTTGAATAGTTTGATAGTTCGTCAAACTTTCTATGTAAGCATCACACAGAGTGAAAGGAGTACACGGAGGGATTAAAATAAAGTGGTTAAAGACTTCGGAAAAGATAAAAATTACTCTGCGCACTCCATACACTCCGCGTGAGGAAAAAATTAACGGCTGCAATTCCTTGGGAGGAACTGCAGCCGTTGCTATTTGCGGAATATTTGTTCTGTATTACTCAGCAATACAGATAGACACACGGTTCAGGTCGTTCTCCTCGAACGGCTGTACCTTGTCGCCGTAAGAATCGTAAGTAATACGATTGTCGGCGATGCCGTAGTCCTTCTTCAGGGTGTTCACCACCACGTCAGCACGCTGGGCAGCCAGACGGGCGTTGATGCGCTCGTTACCTGTACCCTTGTCAGCATAGCCGCTTACTACGACCTTAGCCTCGGGATACTTGTTC
>OMWC01000056.1 GCA_900314655.1 uncultured Prevotellaceae bacterium
GGCGATGAACGGCTCGGCGTTGGTAGCAGCGTCGATGATCATGTTCTCCATGTCGAGGGCGTCCTTGATGACGAAGCCCTTCATGCCGAGCTCGAGTGTGGCGGGATCGCTCTCGTCGCCGATGATGTTCAGCTTCTTATCGACATAGACGGTGGAGCCGGCCTTGTAGGCAGCACCTGCGGGAAGGGCAAGCGTCTCCTTGCCTTCCTTCACGGCCTGGGCCACGATGGCGGCGAAGTCACCGCTCTCGGGAGCTACCATCACCGTAGGATCGTCGGCAATCCAGCGTGGGTCACCTGTTTTCTGTGCCCACTGCTCGCTAGCGAAGTCAAGCGTGAAGTCACCGCCGGCAGCATCGGCAAAGCCGGGATCGCTGGTCAGCATCGTACCCTTGTCATACTTACTTAAACTTGCAATGGCACTGCCTTTAGTGATATAGGTATTGAGATCGGTGGTGATGGATAAGAAATCACCCAGATCCTTATCGCTGGTCTTACCTCCGAAGAGGTTCTTCAGGAACTTTTCGCCTTCGATGAAGCAGTCGTAGAAGATGTTGTTCTGCAGCGAGATAATCGTCTTCTTGTAGTTATTAGACACGCGTCCGCCGTTCATCAGCTCGCCCTTGTTGAATACATTATAGAATGTATTGCTATCGATAAGCCAGCTGTACGGGCCTTCGAATGAGGCAAATGCCTTGTCGGGGAAGTTGCCGTTGTTGATCTTGACAAGATACTTATAGTTGCCGGAACCCGTCTGGTACATCGTAGAGGTGTTCATGTTAAAGGTCAGGGGACCGCCAGCCTGGAAGCGGAACGGAGTATCCTGGTCTTTGCTCTGGTTCAGCTCGAACACGCAGTTGGTAATAGAGAAGCTCTTGAAGATGTATGGATTCTGGCTGTCGTCGTAAACATACGACGTTACACCCTTAAACGTAACACCGTCGATGGAGAAGTTATCCAGTTCCCAGAAGCCTTTAGAGTTCTTTTCAGCGTCATTGCCAGCCGTCATCTTGATGATTTCCTTGCCTGCTGAAGCGTCAACCGTAGCGCCGTTACCATTGATGGCTACGTTACCAGCGGCGTTGAGCGTCTTGCTGAGGGTATATTCGCCTTCCTCGGCGAGCGTGATGGTGAGGTTCTTGACAGGAGCGCCACCGGCGGCCTCGGTCACTGCGGCATAGATGTCATTGCCGCTCTCGACATTGATGTCAACATCCACGGGAGCTATAGTGAAGGTAGCCGTTACGGTCACATCGCTGGCGGGCATCGTGAACGAATTGTCAGAAACTTCCACGTCTGCACCGTCGGCATCCTTCACGGTGAGTGCATCGAGCTGATAGCCTTCGGCGGGAGTCACAGTCAGGGTAACCGTCTCACCTTCTTGGGCTTCGGTCTTGTCGGCTTCTACCGTACCATTCTCTATCTCACCGATATTTACGGCAAAAGTCGCTACTTCTTCGGGTTTGTCGGCAATGGTGAAAGTAATGTCGGAAATGTTTGTATTGCCGGTCACTTCCATTTCCACGATGTTGGAATTGCCTTCCCAGCCGTCGCCGGTAATCTGGTCCTTGGTTACCTCTTCACCGTTCAAAGTGGCGTTGAATACCGAAGCCGTCATCTTGATGTCCTTGATGATCTTGTCGGCATGGGTCTTGAAGACCACCTTTCCGCCACGCAGATACATAGAAACTTTAGAACCGAAATATCGGAGATAGTTCTGTCTTGAATTTGCCACATCAGGAATATAGGGAATCGTTGTGGTCACGCGGTTCTCACCATCAATCTTGTCGTCGCTGTCACGATGACCATCGCTCAGCACGATGTCTTCAGTCAAATATGTAGTGGAAACCACATCAAACTCTTTATGGATAGTCGGATCGTTGAAATCGAGGAACACTTTCTCTTCTGCATCACCAGTCTTGTCTGTTTCAGCATTGGCATCGTCGAGTGTCACCACCATCTTTGTAAGACGGTTTGTCTTGGTGGGTGTAAATTTTGCATACACGGCATTGCCTGTCCAAGTAGTTCCTTCAAGTGTTCCGCCGGCAGCAGTCATTCCAAAATAGTTGGTGCCAGTAGCGGTGAATTCAATTTTGGTGATGGCTTTGCCTGTGGGGGCCACGACGCGTATGATGTTGTTAGTGTACGCGCGAACTTGCGGACCCGTCCAGTAACGCGGGGGGTAATCTTTGTGCTTCGCCTGTTTGAACACGACAAGGACGTCGTCTTTCGTAAGCTCGTCCAAATTACCCGGATCGCTATCTAATGCTGTACCCAGAGGATGTTTCCACTCGTTGGCAGCGAAGTCGAATGTGACTTCGGTGGCTGCACGACCATAGAGCATGGTCAGCAGTAACGTCATTAAAAATAAAATTCTTTTCATAAGCTTTGTTATTTAATATAGATAGATATTTCTTACTTACGGATGCAACGGATGTAATGGCCATACTGGTAGCCGTGGACCATCGGGCTGCCGCTTCCATCCATCGTGATACTTGTATAGATATACACCGCTCCCAGACCTGCAGAGCCGAAGGTGGCATCGGTCAGTTGATCTGCCGTCCAGTAGGTGGCACGTGAACCCTGATATATGTCGCCATCACTGGCATGGAGCAGCATTCCACCAGGGACTACGTTCAGTCCGCTGAGGTTCGTACCGTTACCTGGTGTGTCGCCGGTCCACTCGCTTTTCGATCTCACTTTCGCCGAAGGGGTAGAACCAAGATAGTTCTTAAGGGCCTGCCAATCGCTACGCATCGTAATTGTCCATCCTTCGGGAGCCAATTTCCCGCTAAGCACGGCATAGCCGTTGTACATTCTTCCCCAGTCGGGAAGCGTATATTCTACATCATCGAAAGCGATGTGGGTGGCGGGAGCCGTTGTGTTGTTCCAGTTCGTGCCCTGTGTCGAAGAGAAATATGTAATTTCTATTCCGTCGTTAAGGTTGGCAGCGCGCAGGTTCTCGCCCATCCAATACTGAGTGCCAATCTTCACGATGGAATACTCTTCCTCTTCCAAGCCGCGCACATCCTTCAGCATATACTGCTGCGCGGTGGTGGAAATTACGTTGCTCTCCGTCGTGCTGGTCGTGAAATTGCCGTCATCGAGATAGAGAGAGGCTGGAACGCCCGAGCCGCTGCCTGCCGTATAGGTGCAGGTGTTAGTTGAAAGATTCCATACCAGCGAACCGCCGTCCTTGAGCGTATAGCCTTTCGTCAGGTTGGCTTTGCCATCATCCCCGATGGGATAGGCCACCAGCATCTGCTCGTCAACGACTCCATCCTGACGCACATACTCCAGACACACCTCGGCCACTTGCTGACCATTGGCCATAATCTGATAAACCACGGGGTCATCCACGCCAACGGTGAGGGTGGGCAGGCTGAGGGCATATACCTTGCCGTCAAGGATAGAAGGTAATTCGCCTTCTTGGGGTGTGCCGTCTGTATCGAACGTGAGGTAGTCAATATCTTCCACATTGTAAGGTACGGTCGTTCCGTCCTTCAAGTGCACGGTTAATGTATTGGGTTCTTGTGCCTGGGTGGTTACGGTCATCAGCAGGCAAACCGTCATCAGTAATAATTTCTTCATCAGTTTGCTATTTTTATGGTTTTACTCTTACTTTTCACTAAATACACGCCACGGGGCAATGCACGCAACCGTGCGCTGACTTCAGCAGCAGGAACACCCGTCAGCACCCGTCGGCCCTGCAAGTCATAGACTAATGCCCTGGCCGATGCGTCCTCCGTTTCCACGGCTTTCACGGATGTGGAGGATGTGAACTGGATCTTCCGGATACCCTTCAACGGCAACACGTGTTTCACGGCAGGTGAGCCAACGTTCATAGCCAGTGAAGCCTCCTCGAACCACATGCGGCCGATGTCCGACATGGCAAATACCTCGGAGGCCGAGCCGCCGGTATAGGATATTTCCATCAGCCGCTGACCATTGGCAGCAGTGCAGACCCACATCAGTAGGGACAGCATGATGAGATGTCTCATACCATTCTTTTTAAGTTTCATAATCGATATCAATTTGTTATAGTATTCTTTGTCTGTGCTGCAAAGGTAAGCAAAAGTTTTGAAAAAGCCGCCATAGACTTGCAACTTTTACAGGTTCGGGTACAAACTAATTTACTTTGTTCTTCAAACTATCATCGGAAGCAATGCTTCTGATGCGCGGAAGCGGAACAAACTAATTTAGTTTGTAATCCGCCCAGCCATAGCGTGGCTGGAGGCTATTCATAAAAGGAGGCATCCGAATCCATCGGATGCCTCTCTTTATTTGGTTTCAGGTTTCTTTCATTCATTAATTCTGAAAGCGTTTTCTGGAGAAAACGATGACAGGTTACAAGTTTCAAGAACTTTTGCAAACCTGAATCTTGAAACCTGAAACTTGCAACTACGCACTTACTTCACATACTTGCGACCGTTCTTGATGATGATGCCCTTCGCTGTCTGTGCGTTCACATGCTGACCAGCCAGGTTGTAGGCAGGAGCATTCTGGCTATCGTTAAGGTTAGCGTTATCGTTAACGTTAATGATACCTGTTGCCTCTTCCTCAGCGAACCAGCGCGGGTCACCGGTCTGCTGCTTGTTCTGCACGTCAGTGGCATTGAGCGTGAAGTCGCCGGTGGCAACGAGCTTGAACGTCGGAACCTTCGTGATGGCCGTGCCGCTCAGGTCGTAGGTGCCTACAGGCTCGCCGTTCTTCATCGTACCCTCGGTCTCGGCAGTGCCATTGTAGATGTACGTGTTCTGGTCGAACTCGCATACCTCGTAGAACTCAGCTCCGCGGCTGCCGAGCATACGGCGTGCAATCTGACCGCTTCCGCAGTCCACCCAGATGTTCTTGTTCACGGTGAAGGCCGTGTACTTCTGTCCGTTGAAGCCGGAGTAGTTGCCCCACTGTCCCTCGTAGGCCACCTTGTAGAACGTGTTGCTCTCGTAGATGAAGCCCTCGGGAACGAAGTCCTCAGCCTCCATGTCCTTG
>OMWC01000048.1 GCA_900314655.1 uncultured Prevotellaceae bacterium
ACCGATTACAGGATTAAGAAGGTATGAGAAATAACTTGACAACCTATACCGGGATTATATTAGTTTAACCATCAACCTTATTCAGGACGAGTCAAGGCCATTTTGCTATCACTGCTATCACCTGTGCCATCACTAAATTCAGCGTTGCAACTCACAGACATTCAACTGGTTACTGATTTTAGTGATAGCAGTGATAGCAAAAACGGGAAAAATTTTTCTTATGTGTATGATATAGGCTATGAGGATGCAGTCGAAATAAAAATGGGATATAAAATTTGGAGGGTATGAAATTAATCTTTATCTTTGCAGCGAAATTGTATAAACGATGTAAAAGATATGGCAAGACCAATTAAAGAGACCCCCATCCTTTATGGTGAGGATGCCCGTAGATTTGAGGAAAGGATGAAGGAGCACCGCCGTGTTTCTCAAGAAGAAAGGGCGCGGATTAAAGCCAATTATGAGGCTCTCATTGCAACTGCTAATTTCTGACGAATGACGGAAGATGAAATCAAAGCCCAGTACAGAATATACAAGATGGGCGAGAATGAGAGAATAGAGTCGTTTGATTGTGGTGACACAGATCTTAACCTGCTGCCAAGATAGGACGCTTAGGAGTCGCTTTGTCAATGAAAGGTATGAATATTGGAAGTATGTTGCTTGATTTTATCAAGCATTATTTTGTTGCAGATAATAAGACGGGTTGCCGTTTTATTACCGTTGATGCCTATGCCGCTGCCATTCCTTTCTACCTCAAAAATGGTTTTGTCCCTCTTAATGATGATGACATAGACGATCCGACGCGTCTTCTCTTTTTTGATTTAAACGATTTGGACGAAGACTAGATTTTTGTGGGATTTTTGTAGATTTTTGTAAGCTATATAATCTATGGGAATATAGCTGAATGAAAGAAAATGACGGAAATATTTGGAAATGTGCGGAAAAGTTCGTACCTTTGCAGCCGTTCAGTGGAATGTGGGACTCGCAAGAGTTCCACATTTTTATTTAAAGTTATGATATGATTGACAAAAGCATCGTAAAAAATTTGGTTGACCAGTGGCTCGAGGATAAGGATTACTTCCTCGTGGACATTGAGATCAGCAGTGACAACAAGATTGTTGTGGAAATTGACCACGCTGACGGCGTGTGGATTGAGGACTGTGTGGAGCTGAGCCGCTTCATTGAGGATCATCTGGACCGTGAGCAAGAAGACTATGAACTGGAGGTGGGTTCTGCCGGACTGGGACAGCCTTTCAAGGTGGAACAGCAGTACCACAACTTCGTGGGTAAGGAGGTGGAAGTGCTCGACGGCGACGGCAAGAAGTATAAGGGCGTGCTGAAGAGCGTGGAAGGCCGTGACTTCACGGTGACTACCGAAGAAAAAGTGAAGGTGGAAGGCAAGAAGCGCCCGCAGCTGCAGGAGGTGGACCATGAGTTCACGATGGACGGGGTGAAGTATTGCAAGTACTTGATTTCGTTTAAATAAAGAGACCCTCTAAATCCCCCTTAGAAGGGGGACTTCTGATAGAAACAATAATAATAAAAATATTAAGAAATGGCAACAAAGAAAGAAGAGAGCATCAGCATGCTCGACGCCTTCAAGGATTTCACTCAGGACAAGAACATTGACCGCACTACGCTGGTGAGCGTGCTGGAAGAGAGTTTCCGCAACGTGATCGCCAAGATTTTCGGTTCGGACGAGAACTTCGACGTGATTGTAAACCCGGACAAGGGCGACTTTGAGATTTACCGTAACCGTATGGTTGTGGCCAACGGTGAGGTGGCAGATGAGAACAAGGAGATTGCTCTGAGCGACGCTCAGAAGATTGAAGCCGACTATGAGATTGGCGAGGAAGTGTCGGAGCGTGTGGATTTTGCAAAGTTCGGACGCCGTGCTATCCTGAACCTTCGTCAGACGCTGGCTTCGAAGGTGTTGGAACTGGTTCACGATTCGCTTTATAATAAGTATAAGGATCGCGTGGGTCAGGTTATTTCTGGTGAGGTTTATCAGGTATGGAAGCGCGAGGTGCTGCTGGTGGATGATGAGAACAACGAGCTGATTCTTCCCAAGAGTGAGCAGATTCCCAACGACCAGTATCACAAGGGCGAGACCATCCGTGCGGTGATTCATCAGGTGACTAACGAGAACAACAACCCGAAGATTATCCTGAGCCGTACTTCTCCGGTATTCCTGGAGCGTCTGCTGGAGGCTGAAGTGCCTGAGATTGCCGACGGCCTGATCACGGTGAAGCGCATTGCCCGTATGCCGGGAGAGCGCGCCAAGATTGCCGTGGAGAGCTACGACGAGCGTATCGACCCCGTGGGAGCCTGCGTGGGTGTGAAGGGTAGCCGTGTGCACGGCATCGTTCGCGAACTGAACAATGAGAATATCGACGTGATCAACTATACGGCCAATACGAAGCTGTTTATCCAGCGTGCATTGAGCCCGGCCAAGATTTCGAGCATCAATATCGATGAAGAGAATCACAAAGCTGAGGTTTATCTGCAGCCCGAAGAAGTTTCGCTGGCTATCGGTCGCGGCGGTCTGAATATCAAACTGGCTTCGATGCTGACACAATATACCATCGACGTGTTCCGCGAGGTGGCTGAGAACGAAGCCGACGAGGATATCTATCTGGATGAGTTCTCCGACGAGATTGACCAGTGGGTGATCGATTCCATCAAGGCTATCGGTCTTGACACGGCTAGGCAGGTGCTCAATGCTCCGCGCGAAATGCTGGTGGAGAAGGCCGACCTGGAGGAAGAGACCGTTGACCATCTGCTCAACGTGCTGAAGGCGGAGTTTGAGAATTAAGTGAAAAGTGAAGAGTGAAGAATTTCTTGCCTTGCAAGCGTCCATAGGACGATTAGCTACCGCGTGGGCTTATTCTGAAACTTGAAACTTGAAACTTGAAACCTGAAATTTGAAACTTATAGAATTATAAAAGAGAGTTAATGAGTATAAGATTAAATAAAGCAATCCGCGAATTGAACATAGGGCTCCAGACGGCAGTGGAGTTCCTGGAAAAGAAAAGCCACTTGGGTGAGGTGAGAGCCGACTTGAGTTTCAAACTGAATGACGAGCAGTATGAGGCGCTCCGCGATCAGTTCCAGAAAGACAAGGAGGTACGCACCCAGGCGGAGAAGTTGTTCCAGAAACATCCGAAGGAGAAGAAGAAACCTGCGGAGCCACAGATAGTGGAGAAGGCGACAACCGAGACC
Organism: uncultured Prevotellaceae bacterium; assembly: GCA_900314655.1. Classification (GTDB taxonomy): domain Bacteria; phylum Bacteroidota; class Bacteroidia; order Bacteroidales; family Bacteroidaceae; genus Prevotella. Next base: position 3,220 of record OMWC01000048.1, read on the forward strand.
GAGGCCAAAGCCCAGCAGTTTAAGCCGCTTGGCAAGATTGACCTTTCGAGTATCGGGAAGAAACCTGCTGAACCTGCTGAGAAACCTGCAGAGAAAGAGCCTGAGGCAGCTGCCGTGAGTCCGAAGGCTGAAGTGGAACCTGTGGTTGAAAAGGCTGAGCCGGAACCCAAACCGGAGCCAAAGCCCGAACCCAAGCCCAAACCCGAACCGATAGCCGAACCCGAACCTGAGCCCCAGCCCGCGAAGGAAGAGAAACCCGAGCCTAAGGCTGAGCCGAAAAAGGTAGTTGAAGAGGTGGCTAAGGTGGAAGAAAAAGAACCCGAAGCACCTGCTGCAGCCCCTGCTGCTCCGGCTGCGCCCGAAGTATTCACCCTGAAGAGTGAGCAGAAGGCTGCGCCGAAGGTGAACGTCCTGGGTAAGATTGACCTTGATGCCCTGAACCAGAGCACTCGCCCGAAGAAGAAATCGAAGGAAGAGCGCCGCAAGGAACGTGAGGAAAAGGCTGCCCAGCAGAACGGCGAGAAGAAGAAGCGTCAGCGTATCCGCAATGAGCGCGTTGACATTGAGGCTGCCGGAAAGCAGGCTGGAAAGGACAAGAAGAACAATAACAACGCCAACAACCAGCAGCAGGGTGGCGGCAAGAATGCCAACAAGAAGAACAAGAAGCGCAACCAGAAGCCGCTGGAGGTGGACGATGAGGCAGTAGCACGCCAGGTAAAGGAGACGCTGGCCCGTCTGACCAACAAGCAGAACCAGAATAAGAAGGGTGCCAAATACCGTAAGGAGAAGCGCGAAGCTGTCCATGAGCAGATGGCCGAGCAGGCTGCTGCCGCATCGGCAGAGAGCAAGGTGCTGAAGCTGACGGAGTTTGTGACCGTTTCGGAGCTGGCTACGATGATGAACGTAGGCGTAAACCAGGTAATCGGTACCTGTATGAGTATCGGTATCATGGTAAGTATCAACCAGCGCCTGGATGCAGAGACCATCAATATCGTGGCCGATGAGTTCGGATTCAAGACCGAATACGTGAGTGCCGAGGTGCAGAACGCCATCACCGAAGAGGAGGACGATGAGAACGATCTCGTTTCGCGTGCCCCGATTGTGACCGTGATGGGACATGTGGACCACGGTAAGACTTCGCTGCTCGACTATATCCGCAAGACAAACGTGATTGCCGGTGAGGCCGGTGGTATCACGCAGCATATCGGTGCCTACAATGTGACACTTCCCGACGGACGAAAGATTACGTTCCTGGATACCCCAGGTCATGAGGCGTTTACTGCCATGCGTGCCCGTGGTGCACAGGTGACGGATATTGCCATCATCATTATTGCTGCCGACGACTCCGTGATGCCCACCACCAAGGAGGCCATCGCCCATGCCCAGGCGGCCAACGTGCCGATGGTGTTTGCCATCAACAAGATTGACAAGCCCGGAGCCAACCCCGACAAGATCCGTGAAGACTTGGCCAATATGAACCTGCTCGTGGAAGAATGGGGCGGTAAATATCAGAGTCAGGAAATCTCCGCCAAGAAAGGTCTGGGCGTGGATGAACTGCTGGAGAAGGTGTTGCTGGAGGCCGAGATGCTCGACCTGAAGGCTAATCCTAACCGTAAGGCCACGGGTAGCATCATCGAAAGTTCGCTCGACAAGGGCCGCGGCTATGTCTCGACGGTGCTGGTGAGCAACGGAACGCTGAAAGTCGGCGACGTAGTGCTGGCCGGAACCAGTTACGGACGTATCAAGGCTATGTTCAATGAGCGTAACCAGCGCATTGAAAAGGCCGGTCCGGCAGAACCCGCTATCATCCTGGGTCTGAACGGTGCGCCTACGGCTGGTGACTCTTTCCACGTGATGGAGAGTGAGCAGGAAGCCCGCGAGATTACCAACAAGCGTCTGCAGCTGCAGCGCGAGCAGAGTCTGCGTACGACGAAGACCCTTGGTCTCGACGATATCTCCCATCGTATTGCCCTCGGTGAGTTCCATGAGCTGAACATCATCGTAAAGGGTGACACCGACGGTTCGATAGAGGCTCTGAGCGATTCGTTCATCAAACTCTCTACGGAGAAGGTTCAGGTGAATGTGATTACGAAGGCCGTAGGTCAGATTTCGGAGAACGATGTGATGCTGGCCTCTGCTTCGGATGCCATCATCGTAGGTTTCCAGGTGCGTCCTTCGGCCGAAGCCCGCAAGGCTGCCGAGCGCGAGGGCGTGGAAATCAATACCTATTCCATCATCTATGATGCCATCGACGAGGTGAAGTCGACGATGGAAGGCATGCTCGACAAGGTAATCAAGGAGCAGGTGACTGGTGAGATTGAAGTGAAGCAGGTGTTCAAGATATCCAAGGTGGGTACTGTGGCCGGAGGTCTGGTTATCGACGGCAAGGTGCACAACAAGGACAAGGCCCGCGTGGTTCGCGACGGTATCGTGGTTCATACGGCCAACATCGGTGCTCTGAAGCGCTACAAGGATGATGCCAAGGAAGTGGCAACAGGCCTGGAGTGTGGTATCTCGCTGGTGAACTTCAACGATATCCAGGTGGGTGACATCATTGAGACATTCACCGAGATTGAGGTGGATCAGAAACTTTAAAGTGAAGAGTGAAGAGTGAAGAGTGAAGAATTAGCTTCCACACAGAACATTAATAATGATTACGTCCGTCAGGTGGCTGAACAGAAGTATGAGTTCGGCTTCACGACGGATGTACATACTGAAATCATTGAGAAAGGGCTGAACGAGGATGTCGTTCGGCTCATCTCTGCTAAGAAAGGTGAACCCGAATGGATGCTCGACTTCCGCCTGAAGGCTTTCCGCCACTGGCAGACGCTGGAGCAGCCCACTTGGGGACATGTGCATGTGCCGGAGATTGATTATCAGGAGATTTCCTATTATGCCGACCCTACGGCCAAAAAGACTGGGAATTCCGGTAACTCTGGAGATTCAGGAAAAATAGATCCCGAATTGGAGAAAACCTTCGACAAGCTTGGTATTCCCCTGGAAGAGCGTCTGGCCCTTTCAGGTAATACGGCGGTGGATGCCATCATGGACTCCGTCTCGGTGAAGACCACCTTCAAGGAGAAACTCCGCGAAAAGGGGGTTATCTTCATGAGTATCGGCGAAGCAATCAAGGAACATGGCGACTTGGTGCGTCAGTATCTGGGCACCGTGGTGCCATACCGTGATAATTTCTATGCAGCCCTGAATTCGGCCGTTTTCAGCGACGGATCGTTTGTCTATATCCCCAAGGGCGTGCGTTGTCCGATGGAGCTGAGCAGCTATTTCCGTATCAATGCCCGCAATACCGGACAGTTTGAGCGGACGCTGATTGTGGCTGATGATGACAGCTACGTGAGTTATCTGGAAGGTTGTACGGCACCGATGCGCGATGAGAACCAGCTGCATGCTGCCATTGTGGAGATTATCGTGATGGATCGTGCAGAAGTGAAGTATTCCACCGTGCAGAACTGGTATCCCGGTGATGAACAGGGCAAGGGCGGCGTGCTGAACCTGGTGACGAAGCGCGGCGATTTGCGCGGTGTAGATTCCAAACTTTCCTGGACGCAGGTAGAGACGGGCTCGGCCATTACTTGGAAATATCCTTCGTGTATTTTGAGAGGTGACAATTCGCAGGCAGAGTTCTACAGCGTGGCCGTGACGAATAACTATCAGGAGGCTGATACCGGCACGAAGATGATTCATATCGGAAAGAATACTCGTTCGACCATTATCTCGAAAGGAATCTCTGCCGGACATTCGCAGAATTCATATCGTGGACTGGTGAGGGCGGCATCAACGGCTGACAATGCCCGTAACTACAGCTCGTGTGACTCTCTGTTGCTGGGTTCCGAATGCGGCGCCCATACTTTCCCCTATATGGACGTTCACAACGACACGGCCATCTTTGAGCACGAAGCCACCACAAGTAAGATTTCGGAGGATCAGCTCTTCTATTGCAACCAACGCGGCATTCCCATGGAGGAGGCTGTCGGCCTGATCGTAAACGGCTATTCGAAGGAAGTGCTCGATAAACTGCCGATGGAGTTTGCCGTGGAAGCCCGGAAACTCCTAAGCGTAAGTCTGGAAGGAACGGTAGGATAAGGAAATCATAACATTTACAATATGAACATCAAGCTTCACACCCCTTTGTCATTGAAGAACGGCAGCGGCATTGCCACCCACACCTTGCTGCCGACAGCCTCAGTACATCTCTCAATGAGGAGAAAATGAGAAACTCCCAACGCCTTGATGCCGCCGTGAAGAAGGGGAAAGAGAAATTGAAGTAACCTAATAAAATAGTTAAGAAATGCTCGAAATAAAAAATCTACACGCCCGAATCGGCGACAAAGAAATACTGAAAGGCATCAGTCTCGTCATCAACGACGGTGAGATTCATGCCATCATGGGCCCTAATGGCTCCGGCAAATCTACGCTTTCGGCCGTGCTCGTGGGCAATCCGCTTTATGAGGTGACCGAAGGAGAGGTATGGTTTAACGGAAAGAACCTGCTGGAAATGAAACCAGAGGACCGTGCCCATGAAGGGCTTTTCCTCTCATTCCAATATCCCGTGGAGATTCCCGGTGTTTCGATGACCAACTTCATGAAGGCTGCTGTCAATGCCAAGCGGCAGTATGAAGGAAAAGAACCGCTGAAGGCTGCCGACTTCCTGAAACTGATGCGCGAGAAACGCAAGATTGTAGAACTGGATGCCAAACTCTCCAACCGTTCGGTGAACGAAGGTTTCAGTGGCGGTGAGAAGAAACGCAATGAGATTTTCCAGATGGCTATGCTGGAACCTAAGCTGAGTATCCTCGATGAGACCGATTCAGGTCTTGATGTGGATGCCATGCGCATCGTAGCTGAAGGTGTCAACAAATTGCAGACGCCAGAGACTTCGTGCATCGTCATCACTCACTACGACCGTCTGCTGGAGATGATCCGCCCGCAGTATGTGCATGTGCTCTATAAAGGACAGATTGTGAAGACCGGCGGTCCCGAGCTGGCCCGTGAGATTCAGGAGCACGGCTACGACTGGATAAGGGAAGACTCTCCCCTAACCCCTCCCTGTGAGGGAGGGGAATAGAATGACTTGTGATGGGGTATAAGACTGCTTCTCCCGATAGATACGGGCTGTTGAAGGAGTATGCACGAGAGAATCGTAGAAACGCCACATTAGCAGAAGACGTGTTGTGGGATTATCTGAGAAAAGGTATCTCTGGGGAGAAATTCTTGCGTCAACATGTGATAGGGGATTATATCGTTGATTTCGTATCACGTCATGGAGGGCTGATAGTTGAGGTAGATGGAGGATACCACTCCGAACCACGGCAGCAAGAAAATGACAAACAACGAGAAGAAGAATTGGAACGAATGGGGTATCATGTGATACGTTTTTCCAATGAGATGATCCTAAATGAAATAGAAACTGTCTTAAACGAAATAGAAGATTATTTTAATGGATAAAGATAGAATTCAGCATAATAATGATACTACTCCCCTCCCTGACAGGGAGGGGCAGGGGGAGAGTCTTCAGTATATTGAACTTTATCAGCAGGCCCGTGGTTTGATTTCGAGTCATTCTGCCGAGCCAATGAACGCCGTGCGCGATGAGGCTTTTGAAGATTTCAAGGCACAAGGATTCCCCTCAAAGAAGGTTGAGCGATACAAATATACGGATATGGCTTCGCTCTTTGAGCCTGATTACGGCTTGAATCTGAATCGCTTTGAGATTCCTGTGGATCCCTATCAGGCATTTCGCTGCGATGTGCCTAACCTCAGTACTTCCCTCTATTTCGTGGTAAACGACAGTTTCTATGGGAATGATAAGCGCCATTCTTCGCTTCCCGAGGGGGTCATCATTGACAGTCTTTGCAAGATGGCTCAGGAGAATCCTGATCTGATTGGCAACTACTACGCCAAACTGGCAAAGACCAGCGAGGATGGTATCACGGCCCTGAACACGATGCTCGCTCAAGACGGACTTTTCGTGTATGTGCCCCGTGGCATAAAAGTGGATCGTTGTGTACAGGTTATCAATATCCTTAAGTCGCCCTTTGCCAGTAAGCAGGCTGAGGGTGGGTTGATGGTGAACCGCCGTGTACTGATTGTCCTGGAAGAAGGGGCTGAGGCGAAGTTTCTCTTTTGCGACCACGCAGCCGATGACTGTCCTTTCCTGACTACGCAAGTGATTGAGGCATTTGTGGGTGATGATGCCAAACTGGATCTTTACTGTATGGAGGAGACTCATGCGAAGAATGTTCGTGTAAGCAATGTCTATATTGACCAGCAGCGGAACAGCAAGGTGAACCACAATGTGATTACCCTGCACAACGGCGTGACGCGCAATAAACTTGACCTTGATCTCAATGGAGAGGGTGCGGAATGTTCGTGCAACGGTTGTGTGATAGCCGACAAGCGGCAGCATGTAGATAACAATACGCTGATTACCCATCGTGTGCCCCATTGCACCAGTGAGGAACTCTACAAATACGTGCTCGATGGAGAAGCCGTCGGAGCTTTTGCCGGAAAGGTCTTTGTGGCCCATGATGCCCAGAAGACGACCTCGCAGATGACCAACCAGAATCTTTGCGCTACGAAGACGGCGCGGATGTTCACACAGCCCATGCTTGAAATCTATGCCGATGACGTGAAGTGTGCCCATGGTTCCACCGTAGGCCAGCTCAACGATACAGCCCTGTTCTATATGCAACAGCGCGGTATCTCCGTGAAGGAAGCCAAGTTGTTGCTGGAGTTTGCCTTCATCAACGAGGTCGTTGACAAGATGGAACTGATCCCCCTTCGTGACCGTCTGCACTATTTGGTGGAGCAGCGTTTCCGCGGTCAGCTCAGCAAATGTGAGGGTTGCCGACTCTGTCATTGATAGAGACCCACCCCAACTGGAGAACCACCCCAACTGGAGACCCACCCCAACCCTCCCTGTTTAGGGAGGGAGAATGATTACATAAAAGGAGGCATCCGATGGATTCGGATGCCTCCCTTTATTTGGTTTCAGGTTTCTTTCATTCATTAATTCTGAAAGCGTTTTCTGGAGAAAACGATGACAGGTTACAAGTTTCAAGAACATTTGCAAACCTGAAACTTGAAACTTGAAACCTGAAACTTGCAACTACGCACTTACTTCACATACTTGCGACCGTTCTTGATGATGATGCCCTTGGCAGTCTGTGCGTTCACACGCCGACCAGCCAGGTTGTAGGCAGGAGCATTCTGGTTGTCGTTAAGGTTAGCGTTGTCGTTAACGTTGACAATACCCGTTGCCTCCTCCTCAGCGAACCAGCGCGGGTCACCGGTCTGCTGCTTGTTCTGGACGTCGTTGGCGTCGAGCGTGAAGTCACCCGTTGCGACCTGCTTGAACGTCGGAACCTTCGTGATGGCCGTTCCGCTCTGGTCATAGGTGCCTACAGGCTCACCGTTCTTCACCGTACCCTCGGTCTCGGCCGAACCGTTGTAGATGTAGGTGTTCTGGTCGAACTCGCATACCTCGTAGAACTCAGCTCCGCGGCTGCCGAGCATGCGGCGTGCAATCTGACCGCTTCCGCAGTCCACCCAGATGTTC
>OMWC01000037.1 GCA_900314655.1 uncultured Prevotellaceae bacterium
ACTCGTTGATACACTCCAAATCTTCACTATCTAATCCTGCCTCACGGGCAATACTTTCCCAACTGATAGAGTAGTCTCGGGCGGTGGAACGCCAGGCTATATCGTGGGACTTTTCTTTTATCTCATCATACGAGAGTGAAGCATATTTCTCGATGGAATCAGAAAGTGCCTTCTGCTCGTTGAGGGATAATATATTGAGATTGGCATCTTGCAGTGGGCGGACATACATCCAGTTCTCAATCTGGAAGTATTGGCCAAGCCCTTCTGTGTCTGGCAGATAGGAGTCGCCACGTACCATCTTCAACATGTCGTATATACGCGAGGGGACAGGACCGGCTTCCATGGCAATATATGTATCGCCTGTAATGGGACGGCCCCAGTCTGCCAAATGCTGACGTTCGGCAAAGTAGATAATCTTGAAGATTTTATGAAAATCTTTCCGTTGAATGCGATTGGCTACATACAGCAGTGCATTCAAAGCCTTTGTCTTGTCGAATTGTACGTTCATAACTTTTTTTATTTTCAACGAGAACCGGTACAGTAAAAAACTTCTAAATCTTAACCCTAACGATCATATTTGGGTGATAAGCGGTGGGTGATAGTGGATACCTATAACAGATGAATGAGAATACTCTAAATTCCCCTCACCTCATGTAAAACATTGAGACAAAGGTTATTACAAAAACCAGAGATGTAAAAACGCCAAAACTGGACATTTCTTGAGTGCAAAGATAGGAAAAAAAACGATAACGTTAACCTTAACGATAACTTTTTTGAATACAAAATTCACAAAATCTTTTACCATAGCCATAGTGACAAATTAATGAAACACAAAGGTGGAAAACCACTTTTCTGTAAAGCATCCGTGCATTTTGCACGGCTGTGTCAAAAGCAATTCATCGTCATCCTGCAAGCAAGCTTGCGGCTGCCGATGAATTCCTTTCAACAGCCCTTCGGGCCTGCCTTTACAGAAAAGAAAAAACCGTAAAAAACCTTTGCGGCGACGTTTACTCTCTTCATATCACTCATCGTCGTTCTCTTCAGGTAACATCTGGTGGCGATCGGCAGGGGGCAGATAGTCGGAGGCTTTTGTATTTCTTTCCATCTTTGGAGATACTGGCCTCAGTTGGTTACAGTTTGTAACCGACTTGTTACCTTCCTTTTGGTGGCAAGGAATAGTTCCTGTCACGGATTCAGATGTTGTATTAATCCTTGACTTAAACTGGTTAAATGGTGTAGTTGACGAACCAATGATCTTGTATCCTTCTTAAGAAGGTGTTTATCTCGTCAGCGGTTGAGTTGCAGCTGGAAATGAGGCGCTGCGGGACGGATTATTTGTCACTTCTTTGGCTCTTCTTTGCGTACGCGTTTTACTGTGTGCTTGATCTTGCCAATGAGGAAGTTTATTTCAAGCGAAGACTCGGTCTCGCTGGTTTGAAGGTCGGGCATTACGATGTCGGTGAGTACTTCACCGAAATGCCGCATCTTTGTCTGCTGCTTTGCCTTATCGGTCTCTTTGTGCAGATCTAACAGTTCTCGCTTAAGTTCACGAACTTTGGCGAAGGTCTCGATAATAGCCAGTGTAGCTGCTGTTGCCTTTGGAGACTTAAGGACAGTGGCAAGCATATACAGTCCTTTCTCGGTGAAGGCTTTATAGTTGTATTTTGAATGTCGTCCTTTTCCTGCTGACTGTTCTAAGGTCAAAAGTTTTGATCTTAGAAGAGTTGATTCCTCGTTTGTTAGCTCCACAACGTAGCCTTTGGGAAATTTCTGCGGATTATTCCTAACAGCCTGATTTACTTCGCGTGTTTGTACACCGTACAACTCTGCAACATCGCGATCAAGAAGAACTTCCTGACCACGTATTACAACTATCTTATCTTCGACTTCTTTAAACGGGATGAGGCCCGAAGTATCAGTCGTTTTTACTAAATCGGCCATAGTGTATGTGTGTTAAAGATAACGTTTATACTAACCGATGTACATACTCTAAATTCCCCTTAAGTGGCGTAAATACTTGACTTAAAGGTTATTACGGGGATTGGGGATGTTTTAATGCCTAGAACGGTCATTTTCTATGGGCAAAGATAGGTAAAATTTGGGATAAAGGCAAATTTTGGGTTAAAGTTTTGTGGTTAAGGGTTAAAGTTGGATGTTTGTGATAGTCCTTCGGACTAGAAATCTTTCAAATCTGTATAAAATCTTACAGAATAAAGAAAGACACAAAGGCACAAAGATTTAACAAAAACCAGCAGAAAACCTCTTTTCTGTAAAGCATCCGTGCTTTGCACGTCTGTGTCTGCGTCTGTTCTTCCACTTTCTGCAAACGAGTTTGCATCCTGCGGAAGAGCATCCTCAGACAGCCCTGATGGGCCTGTCTTTACAGAAAAGAAAATACATTGAAAACCGGATTCAACGTTAATGGTAACGTTAACGTTAACCTTAACCTTAACTTTATCCTTAATCTTTAATCTTTAATCTTGGAACATGAACTTGATTTGGGCATTTTTTAGCATGGGGCGGGAGAGTTGCCAGGTGGTGGGGTCGCGGTGGGAGGTGGGGCGGAACTTGATGTGGAGGGCATGGATGTGACGGTGGGGGGAGAAGTCATGGGGTTTTTCTACGGAGTCGCTCTGGATGCCGATGTGGAAACTGCCGAGGTCGGGGATGGTGATTTCTTCGCCGTCCAGGAGGTGGTGGCGCATCACTTCGCATAGTTCGGTGAGGACGAGGATGACGTCGGAGGGTTTGGCGGTGCAGTTACGCGAGATTTCTTCGGCGAACTGTGCAAAGCCTACGCAGCCAGTCTTGCGGGAACGGGCGTAGTAGCGGTTGTCGGTCCGCTTCTTTTCAAGGGTACAAATGATTGCCATAATTGTTTCTTTGTCTTTTGGGTGGATTTCAGTTTCACCAGTATCATTTTCTGCAACTTGTTGATTATCATTTTGTTGAAGGTGATACTGATTTTGGATTCAATTTCACTTTTGTTTGTAGAGTGATTAGGGTCTAATCACTATGTGAATGAATATCTATTGGGGTGGGTTTCCTTTCTCTGGGAGGGAGTGATTGTGCAGTTTCACTTGTATTGTGGTGATTGTGAGGGTGTTATGTGCGAGTGAAAGTGTGATACTGATTTTGGGAACTTAGAGGGTGGGGGCCTTGAACCTTACTTTATACAGGTTGCATGTATTGGTATGTTTGGTTTCGACGTGCAGGGCTTTCAGGCTGCGGCCCATCTCGCGGAAGATGTTGCCCGTGGGCTTGTATTTGGGGAAGTTTTTCTGTATTTGCTTCAGGATCTCCGTCAATGACAGCCATTCGCCCTGTTCGTCATCAGGAAGAATCATGGAGGCGAGCATCTGCTGGATGCCACTGACTTCGTAGAATCGTTCGTTCTGTTCCATCAGGCGGGTGGTTTCGGCCTTGCTGAGCCAGTAGCGGCGGCCGTGACGGAGTTCATCGCGGAGCTGGGCATAGACCTGACTGTAATCGACGGGGGTGAGGAAATCAATGGGACCGGTGACGTTGACGCAGAGGTAGCGGCGGGAACCGGTGGGATCTACCAGTGGACGGCTGTTGTTGGTGGTGGCGATGAAGGAGGCAAAACGGCGGCGCTGTTCCATGTGGGCGGCGAAGGGGAGACGCATATCCACCTCGTTCTGGGAGATGAGGAACTTCAGCAAGGGATGCTGACTGCTGCTGTATTTGTCGAATTCATCGATGTTGATCAGGGCGCGGGAGGAGAGGGCGAGGGCTAACGTGGTCTCGCTCTTCAGGTTCAGGTTCTCGGCATAATAGGGACGGAGCTCGGGAGGAAGTAGGATACGGCAGAAACTGGTCTTGCCGGAACCTTGGAATCCGGTGAGCAGGGGCACCAAGGCATTGCCGTGTTCGCGGTCGATACCCTGCCAACAGGCGACCATCGCGAGCATCCACGTATGGAAATAGTCGGGCCAATGGGGTGTGTCGGTGGGGATGCGCTGGGCCAATGGGGTGAGGCGGTCTTGTCCATCCCAAGAAGGCTGTTGGTTGAGATAGTCGCGAACGGGGTTATACTGTCGGATCTCGCGGGAGTTGATATAACGGTCGAGGTCACGATCCCAGGAGGGAAGTCCGGCTTCGAGGGCTCGGATGGTCATCGTGTTCTGGTCTTCCTTGGCTAACGGACGGAACGGATCACTGGGGATATCCCGATGGCGGAACTCGGCCTGACGGGTGAGTTCGTTGAGGCGTAGCTCGTAGTGGGAGTCCATGAAATGGCGCGTCTGCCACATAAGCAGCATGTTCTGACTCACTTTCTTCAGGGGGCGTTCCTTCCGTCGGGACATCTCGCGGTAGGTATCGGCAAAGGAACGGGAGGCCGACGGGTTCACATAGCAGCCGGGATCATGACTCAACGAACAGAGGGCGGTGGGGGATTCCCGCATCTCCACCTCCATGTCGAGCTGTGCCTGATAGAAAACCTGTCCGCCATGGCAGGGGGCGGCACTGACGATACATACGGAAAGGCCGTCGTAGCCGACAAAGGCCAGGAGTGTTTGGGGGAGTTCGGCGGCAAGGTCGCGTAGGCGGCAGGCTTCGTCCCTGGTTTCCAGACGGTTGATTTCCAGCAGGGTCACTTCGTTGCGACGGAGGATCTCGGGCTGGAAATGGGATGCCGACGTGTAGTCGTTGTGGCGGCTTTTCTTCAGGATGCCGCCGAAGCAGAGGGCTGGCAGCATAGGGTTGACATGCGGCAGTTGGGTGTTGCCGTATGTGGGGATGGCATACAGGTCGCGGAAGGGTTCTACCCAGCGACGGGATTCTTCACTGCGGATGAGGGTGGCGATGTCGCGGACGCTCATCCAGGAGGTTGTAATTTTACCTCGGGAGGGTTTTAATAATGTTATTTTCATAGTAATAATGGAGACCCTCTATATCCCCCTTAGAAGGGGGACTTGCTGAGGGGAGTTTTTACTGATAGTCCTAAAGGACTAGAAATCTGACAAATCTGAACAAAATTATTAATGATGACAAATTATATAACTAAACACAAAGATACAAAGGCACGAAGAATTAACAAAAACCAGCGGAAAACCTCTTTTCTGTAAAGCATCCGTGCTTGCACGGCTGTGTCTGCGCCTGTTCTTCCACTTTCTGCAAACGAGTTTGCATCCTGCGGAAGAGCATCCTCAGACAGCCTTTCAGGCCTGTCTTTACAGAAAAGTAAAAACAGTATTCGGGTGATAGGTGTTAGGTGATGGGTGTTGGACTCCCTCCCTAAACAGGGAGGGGCGGGGTGGGTCTCGAATTGGGGTGGGTCTCTCTTTAGTTGTGCAAAGATACGGGGAGGATGTTCACGGAGAGTGAACGCGACGGAAAAATTTGTAGAAAAGAGAAATTTTGTTGATGAATGTTTGTTTTCAGAATCATTTGTAATACCTTTGCACGGATATTAAAACAAGGAAAAGATTATGAACCATAAGAATTATTCATTACGTGAGATGCTGTTCGACAAATGTCTGCAGAACGGACGGGCGATGACCAGCAGGGAGATGATGGACTACGCTAACCGATACCTGGAAGAGAACGGCTTCGATACGATCAGTTCGCGAACCACCTTTATGCGTACTATCTACTCGATGGAGGCTAACCATCATGTGAGAATCCACAGAGAACGGAGACACAACAAATGGTATTACTGGTATGAAGGGGGTATGTCGATCTTCAAGAATGACTATACCGTAGATGACTACCTGCGGTTGCAACGGCTGCTCGACGAGCAGAATGGGGCGGGTATCTCCTTCCTGATTCCCTTGCAGCAGGCGATCGAGCACCAGAAACCTTTGCTGTTGGACTATCATAAGTTTAACTGTGAGCATTCGCTGAAGCGCGTGGTGCATCCTTACCGCGTGAAATACTTCCACGGACGGTGGTATCTGCTGGCCTGGAATACTCATCGCGAGCAGCTCTCTACCTTCGGGATGGACCGTATCGTGAATATAGAACGGTGTGAAGACGTGGCATACCGTAAGCCTGACAAAGCGGTGGAGACCTATTTTGATGATATGGTGGGCGTCACTCGGCGGCCGGGAGATGAGAAGGAAGAGGTGGTGCTGCGCGTCAAAAACCAGTTGGTGCCTTATCTGCGCTCCCGGAAAATCCACGAGTCGCAACAGTTTCTTCCCATCGACGACCGATATACTGAGGTACGTATGAACCTTATTATAAACCCGGAACTGGTGCAGGAGCTGTTGCAATATGCAGGTGAGATGGCGGTGGTGAGTCCTGTGAGCCTCCGTGAGACGCTGAAAAATCGATTCCGGGAAGCCTTGGAAATCAATGAGTTATAAATTTGTTTTGAAAATATTTGGGCGCGTTCACTCTCCGTGGACGCGCTCGTTGTATCTTTGCAAACGGAAAAAGGAACATAACCCTAACGATAACGCTAACGATAACTATTTTAATGGAACACAAAGTCACAAAGATACGAAGATTTTTAGAACACGAAATGCACAAAAGACACGAAAATAACAAAAACCAACGGAAAACACTTTTCTGTAAAGCATCCGTGCTTGCACGGCTGTGTCTGCGTCTGTTCTTCCACTTTCTGCAAACGAGTTTGCATCCTGCGGAAGAGCATCCTCAGACAGCCCTTCGGGCCTGTCTTTACAGAAAAGTAAAAACATTGAAAACCGTTGTTTTAACCTTAACGTAAACTTGAAACTTGAATTTTCGTGCAAGTCGAATATAAAAGAAAACTTGTTTTCATTTTGTTGAGACGCCGCCGAAAATCACGAATGAAATTCGTAAACTTGTAACTTGTAACTGATATTATATATAACAATAATTACTAAAACTAAATGACCGACCCTGCCCGGCTGAAATTGTTCAGTAAGTCCCCCTCTTCAGGGGGATTTAGAGGGTCTCTCTTATTCAGGGGGATTTAGAGGGTCTCCTTTCTTAAAAATGAAAAATACATCAACGAACAAAGTTCAAACGCGGATGCTGACGGCACATTTCTCCCTCAGGGAGATGTGCGCCAGCGGCACCGCCATCCGACTCGGAATCAAGAATGAACCGAGCGAAGAAGTGATTAACCGCTTGCAACAGCTGTGCGAGCATGTGTTGGAACCCTTACGGCAACGCTTCGGTGTGATCCGGATCACCAGTGGGTACCGCTGTGAACGACTGAACAAAGCCGTGGGCGGCGTGAAGAATTCGCAACACCGGTTGGGCGAGGCTGCCGACATCCACGTCTCGAACATCGAGGTGGGCCGTAAGATGTTCCGCTATATCAAGGAGAACCTGGAGTTCGACCAGCTGCTCTTTGAACGTATCCAGGAGAATGGGGCGTGCTGGTTGCATGTGAGTTATAAAGAAGCCCTTCCCCAACCCCTCCCGAAGGGAGGGGAGTTCCATGTGCGCAGGAATCGGAGGCAGGCGATTGATAACTATGTGGTGCCGCCGAGACTGGAGGAGTTGCAGTATGAGTATTGATGTACTTAACGATAACGTTAACCTTAACGATAACCCTAACCTTAACTTTTAATTTTTAACCTTTAACCTTTAACCTTAACAATGACCTTAACCCTAACCCTCACAGAACTCCCTCCCTATTCAGGGAGGGTCGGGGTGGGTCTCCCCCTCCTTCTTCAGGGAGGGTCGGGGTGGGTCTCTTTTTAAAATTTTTTTACTATGGTATTTTACAAACTTGTTCAAAACAACAATGAGAGAATGACCGATGCTTTCCATAAGTGGTATGCGAAGGCTGTGGCCATTGGTACGAAGAACCTCGACGACATCGCTGAGATTATCCAGCGTAACTGTACCGTCAAGAAGTCGGACGTGAAGGCCGTGCTGACGGAGTTGCCTGAGGTGTTGAAGGATATGCTGCAGGACAGCTATCGTGTGAAGATCTCCGGATTGGGCTCCTTCAAGATGGGTATCAAGAGTAAGGGTGCTGAGACGGTGAAGAAATTCTCTGTGTCGGAGAATGTAACGGGCATGCATATCCTCTTCCTGCCTGAGTCGGAGACGGACAAGAGTTCCGGTAAGCGTACCAAGAGTCTGCTCCGTGGTGTCACCATCGGTGATATCTCCACCATGGCTTCGAAGGCTGCTCTTGATGCCAGTAAGGAGAATACTCCGGAGGAACCTTAAGAGACCCTCCCCAGCCCTCTCTAAGAGGGAGGGGGCTCTTAACCTTAACTTAACACAAAGACACAAAGGCACAAAGATTTTACAAAAACCGGTGGAAAACCACTTTTCTGTAAAGCATCCGTGCTTTGCACGGATGTGTCAAAAGTACTCCATCTGCATCCTGCAAGCAAGCTTGCGTCTGCCGATGAAGTTCTTCCGACAGCCCTTCGGGCCTATCTTTACAGAAAAGTAAAAACATTAAAAACCGGATTCAACGTTAACGTTAACGCTAACCTTAACCTTAATCTTTCAACTTTAACCTTTAACCTTTAACAATGACCTTAACCCTAACCCTTGCAGGACTCCCTCCCTTTTCAGGGAGGGCAGGGGTGGGTCTCCAAATTTTAGTATGAAAAACATTAATTGGAAGAAAATCGTAGAGTTTATTATTGCTGTGTTGACTGCCCTGCTGGGCGTATTGGGGGCTAATGCGATGAGGTAAAGAGACCCACCCCTACCCTCCCTGTTTAGGGAGGGAGACCAACACCCAACAGCAACACCCCAATTTTGGTTATTCTCTCGCTACTCGTAAAATTCTTCACTCATCACTCTTCACTCTTCACTTTTTTCATTATCTTTGCAAACATAAAAGTGATTGATCATGAAATACGACTATCTCATCGTTGGCTCCGGCCTCTTCGGTGCCACTTTCGCCTATAAGGCACGTCAGGCAGGCAAGACTTGCTTAGTGATTGACAAACGTCCACAACTGGGCGGCAATGTTTACTGCGAAAAGGTCGAGGGTATTAACGTTCATCAATACGGTGCGCATATCTTCCACACTTCCAATAAGGAAGTATGGGACTTCGTGAACGGCATCGTTGAGTTTAACCGCTACACCAACTCTCCCGTGGCCAACTACAAAGGGCAGCTCTACAACCTTCCCTTCAATATGAACACCTTCAATAAACTCTGGGGAGTGAAGACGCCGGCAGAGGCTACGGCAAAGATTGAGGAACAGAAAGCCGATGCGGTAGCAGCACTGAACGGACGGGAGCCTTCCAATCTCGAAGAACAGGCCCTGACACTTGTGGGCAAGGATATTTTCGAAAAGCTCATCAAGGAATACACCGAGAAGCAGTGGGGGCGCAAATGCACGGAACTCCCGGCTTTCATCATCCGCCGCCTTCCCGTACGTCTTATCTTTGACAACAACTATTTCAACGACAAATACCAGGGCATCCCCATCGGTGGCTATAACAAACTGATTGAGGGGTTGCTGGACGGTGTTGACACCATGGTCAACACAGACTTCTTCGACTTCAAGCGTAGCTATAATCCATCTAAAGGCCTATGGGAACTTGAAACCTGTGACCTGCAACTTGAAACGCCGGAAATAGTATATTGTGGGCCTATTGACCAGTATTTTGACTTTTGCAATGGTAAACTCGACTGGCGTACCGTCCGCTTTGAGACCCGTATCGAAGATACGCCCAACTATCAGGGAAATGCCGTTGTCAACTATACTAGTCATGATGAGCCATACACCCGCGTCATCGAACATAAGCATTTCGAGATGTTCGGACAGGAAGTCTATGAATGTCCTAAGACCGTTGTCAGTGAAGAATACAGTACGGAATATAAGGAAGGAATGGAACCTTACTATCCCGTCAACAACGATCGCAACAACGCGCTAGCCGACCAATATCGCCAACTCGCCGCACAAGAGCCCAACGTTATTTTCGGTGGTCGTCTCGCCGAGTATCGTTACTACGATATGGCACCTGTTATAGAGAAAGTCTTGAATCTTTGGAAATAAAGAACTGAGACCCACCCCTACCCTCCCTGTCTAGGGAGGGAGATGGCGGGCCTGCCTTTATAGAAAAGTAAAAACAGTATTCGGGTGGTAGGTGTTAGGATTCCCGCTAAAGCGCCTACCCGTAGCCTTTGATGGGGGTTGGACTCCCTCCCTAGACAGGGAGGGTAGGGGTGGGTCTCCCCTCCTTCAGGGAGGGTAGGGGTGGGTCTTTTATAAGGTGGGTCTCTTATAATAGGCGTAGCCTATGATTTCGTGGAGGAGTGCTTGCCAGTCACGCAGGACATGGAGGGAAGGGAGCCAACGGTCTTCCTTCCCTTTTACTTTGACGATGCAGTCGGTGACGTAAGGGTCGGCCTTGATGCCTTCCTGCTCAAAGGCCATCAAGGAGCGGCGCATGTGGATGGAGGAGGTGATTAAAACAATGCCCCTCCCCAACCCTCCCCTTGGGGAGGGAGTTTCTACTTGAAACTTGGAACTTGAATCCTGAATCGCACGCACAGCGTGCTCAACAAGCAACTGCTTGATGAAGACGGCATTTTCGTGAGTGGTGGTGGCTTTGGTTTCGAGGATGAGATCTTCGCGGGGGATGCCGAGGCGGACGAGATAATCGGTCATGGCCTGGGGATTACCACTCTGTTTGTTGGGGTCTTCACGCTGGATGATGGAGCCATCGGAGGCGATGACGAGTTTGCGGATGATGCCTTTATGATAGAGTTGGATTCCTTCGGTGAGGCGGTCCACATTGCCCCCGAACTCAGGACGGTTGCGCTCCCAATCCCAGTAACTGCAACCACCAAGGACTATGCCGTACTCGTAGGTCTTACCGGCGGGAACTTCCCATGGGTATCCTTCGCTCCACTTCTTGGCGGCCACCTCGTAGATGGGTTCCAAACTGAAAAAGACGGAAGCGAAAATGGCCAATCCGGCCAGCGTCCACTTCCATCGTCTGTGACGACGGCAGAGCCATGCTCCTACGATGAGGAGGAAAATATAGAATGCCGGGGAACAGATGAGCAGTTTCATGGGGACAAAGTTAGTTCAAATGAATGGAAAAACCAAAACTTAATTTGGTTTTCTTTTACTGAGCACAAGGTCAAAGATATTTTAGAACACAGAATTACTTCTCTTCGGTCATTGACACATTATTTATGTTCACTAAGGTACGTTCACGAAAGACACAAAAATGTTCAACGATAACGCTAACCTTAACGCTAACAAATAATAACTCAACACAAAGACACAAAGACACGAAGATTTTACAAAAACCTCAGAAAACCACTTTTCTGTAAAGCATCCGTGCCGTTTGCACGGCTGTGTCAAAAGCACTCCATCTGCATCCTGCAAGCAAGCTTGCGTCTGCCGATGAACTCCTTTCGACAGCCTTTCAGGCCTGTCTTTACAGAAAAGAGAAATACATTGAAAACCGTGGTTTCAACCTTAACGTTAACCCTAACCCTAACCTTAGTCTTGAAACCTGAAACAAGACTCCCTCCCTAAACAGGGAGGGGCGGGGTGGGTCTCTCCCTCCCTATTCAGGGAGGGATGGGGTGGGTCTTTTATAGTATTCTGCATACCATTCTGCGAAACGGCGGAGACCTTCGCGGAGTGGGGTGTTGGGCCGGAAACCGAAATCCTGTTCTAACGGTGTGGTGTCGGCAAAGGTAATGGGGACATCGCCGGGCTGCATGGGAACGAGTTGTTTGTGGGCCTCGAAATCATAATCAGCGGGCAGGACCCCGGCGCGAACCAGTTCTTCCTGAAGGATGGTGACGAAGTCGAGGAGGTTTTCGGGTGAGCTGTTGCCGATGTTATATACCTTATAAGGAGGAATGGGCAGACCGTCGTCGCCGAGTTGTTTTTCGGGTGCGTGTTGCATGACGCGCTGGATGCCTTCCACGATATCATCGACGTAGGTGAAGTCGCGCTTGCAGTTGCCGTAGTTGAAAATCTGGATGGTTTTTCCCTCGCGGAGTTTGTTGGTGAATCCGAAATAAGCCATATCCGGGCGACCGGCAGGACCATAGACGGTGAAGAAACGGAGTCCCGTGGAAGGAATATTGTAGAGTTTGGAGTAAGCATGTGCCAGCAGTTCGTTGCTTTTCTTCGTGGCGGCATAAAGACTGACGGGGTTGTCCACCTTGTCGTCGGTAGAGTAGGGTACCTTCTTGTTGGAGCCATAGACGCTGGAAGAAGAGGCATAGACGAGGTGGCAGAAACCGTCTTCTTCGTCGTGGCACGACGAAGCACTCGACTTTTCATTGGCATGGCGGCAGGCTTCGAGGATGTTGTAGAAGCCGATGAGGTTGGACTCGATGTAAGCATCGGGGTTGGTGATGCTATAGCGGACACCGGCCTGGGCAGCGAGGTTGACCACAATCTGCGGATGGTATTCGGCGAAGATGCGGTCGATGAGGGCGCGGTCGGCGATGTTGCCGCGGATGAAGGTGAAGGAAGAGAGACCCGCTTGGAGGGTCTCTTCGATTTCCTTGAGGCGGGCTTCTTTGAGGCGCACGTCGTAGTAGTCGTTCATCGAGTCGATGCCGACGATATGGATGTTATTAACGGTGTTGAGCAGTTGTTTGGCGAGGTTGGATCCGATGAATCCTGCTACGCCGGTGAGGAAAACGGTCTTTCCTGTGAGGTCGATGTTGTATGGGAGCATAATAAAGTGAAGAGTTAAGAGTGAAGAGTGAAGAATGAAGAGTGAAGAATCCCCTCCCTTCGGGAGGGGTAGGGGTGGGTTTTACCTAAATAGTCTTTTGGCCTCTTCGTAGGTGTCGAGGGAGCCGATGTCGAAGCGGGTGCCTGGCATTTCGTAGGCATGGAGGGTGGTGACGCCGGCCAGATAGTGGGCCAGGTTGCCAGGTGCATCACTGCCGCAGCCGTGGTTGAGGCAGTCGAGGATGAGCGGGAGGTCCTGCTTCATATAGATATAGAAAGGCGGCACGGCCCAGTGACTCTTGGGATGTTCGGGTTTCTCTTCCATGCTGAGCACCTTTCCGTTGGCGTCTTTCTCGATGACACCCGTGCGCTGCAGTTTCTCGATAGACGGCTGGTGGTGGCACATGATACAGGATGTGCCTTTCTCCTTGGCGAAATCCACGAAGCCCTGGAAAGAGAAATCGAGGAGGTTGTCGGCGGCGGTGACAAAAAAAGACCCACCTGTCTCCTCCCTGTTTAGGGAGGACTCTTCTGCTATCAAGCCAGGATCCTTGATGGCAAGGAGAAGGTCACGGACGGCACCGAGGCGTGTCTCGTTGGTCTCCGTTCCGTCGTCGATGATGCGGAGCGGTTTGGTGTAATGCTGTTCGGCGGCCCATTTCTGGAAGATGGGTGCGAACTTATGGTTGGTCACGATGATATGTTCGGTGATATCGGGAATGCGGTCGATGTCATCGAGCATGCGGCCCAAGATGGTGCTCTGACCAATCTGGAGCAGCGGTTTGGGGAAGTTCTTGGTCAGTTCTCCCAAACGGGTGGCGTAGCCTGCGGCGAGGATGACTGTTTTCATTTCTATAAGGAGACCCTCTCAATCCCCCTTAGAAGGGGGACTTTATGCTTATGGGTCATGGTTGTTTTTTAAGAAACTATTTCTATTACTATTTTTGGCAAACTGTAAGTCCCCCTCTTAAGGGGGAACCAACGGTCGCTGGCCGAAGGGTAAAGCAATTAGAGGGTCTTCACAAAGCGGGCCCCATCATCGGGCTGTACCCAGTTGATCTGGAAGGTGTACTCGTATTCGGGGAACTGTTCGAGATAACGGGTGGTGAGTTCGCGGGCGATGTTCTCTTTCTCGGCGGGATCGACGAGGGCGATGCAGGCTCCCTTGAAGCCGGCACCAGAGAAACGGCCGCCATAGACACCGGGCAGGGCGCGCATGATGTCGTAGATGGCGATGAGTTCGGGACTGCCACACTCGTAATTATGGATGCTGGACTCACAACTGTCGAAACAAAGTTTGCCGAAGAGTTTGAGATTACCCGTTTCCCAAGCGGTGACACCCTGACGTACGCGGCGGTATTCGGAATAGAAATGTTCGGCGCGGCGGGCGAAGCGCTGCGGCATGGCGATGCGCGTCTTGTCGAAAGTGGCCTTGGGGATGTCGCGGAGGAAAGTCTTGTCGAAAGGCTTCAGAGGCTGGTCGGTATAGGCCAGCATATTCCAGGCTGCCGTCTTACACTCAAAGACGCGCAGGTTATAGTCGCTGTTGACCAGCGAACGAGTGAGGCCGCTGAAGAAGATGCCAATCTCGAAGGGCGGCATGTCGGGGTTGCGGCGAATGATGCGGTAGTCGTTGGAGTCACAGTCGAGGAAGAGCAGTCCGTCCTTCTGTCCGAGGGCGATACAAGCCTGGTCGAGGATGCCGTTGTTGAGGCCGATATATTCCCGTTCGGCCTCAGAGGCAATCTTGATGACCTCCATAGGTTTGAGGGTGATATTGTTTGCCTTGGCAAAAGCCATCACATAAGCAATGAGAACAGCCGCCGAACTGGAGAGTCCGCCTACGGGCAGCGATCCCTGGATGACACCCTCGATACCCCGAGTGAGTTCGAAGCGTTTGCGCAGTGCAAACTTGGCACCGCGGGCATAATCGCCCCAGTTGTGTTCGCGAACCTGCGTAGGGCGGGTGATGTCGAACTCGATATCCCCTTCGAAAGTGCGGGAAGAGAGTTTGACGATACCGTCCTCGCGGACATCGAACCAGAGGTCAACGCCTTTGTTGATGGCAAAGCCCGTGACCAGGCCGTGCTGATGATCGACGTGGGCGCCGAGAGGGCAGACGCGGTAGGGGGAGTAGATGTGGAAAGAAGGAGACCCACCAACCGGAGACCCACCCCAACCCTCCCTGTTTAGGGAGGGAGTTTTATTGCTTTTTTCCATATGGCTTGTATTTTATCAATATTTCGCTTTTTTCTATTATCTACTTTCCACTTTTCTCCAGAGAAAAGTTCCAAAAGAGCCTCTACCTCACCAAGCCTCTCCTTCAAAGGAGAGGATGTAGGGGAGGGGTTGAGGGTGGGTTAATCTCTACGGAAGAGGTCGCGGGTATAGACTTTTTCCTCTACATCATCGAGGATTGGGTCGTAGCGGTTGGCGATGATGGCATGCGACTGTGCCTTGAACAGCGCGAGGTCGTTGATGACTTTGGAGCCAAAGAAGGTGGCACCATTGGGGAGCGTCGGTTCGTAGATGATGACCGTGGCACCCTTGGCCTTGATGCGCTTCATTACACCCTGGATGGAAGACTGGCGGAAATTGTCGGAATTGGCCTTCATCGTCAGGCGGTAGATGCCGATGATAATAGGAGACCCTCCTAAATCCTCCCTTAAGAGGGAGGACTTTTTGTTCTCCATGGCAGGGGAGTACTGGTTGTTCTGGGAATAGCTGTAGTAGCCGGCTTTCTTGAGTACTTGGTCGGCGATGAAATCCTTGCGGGTGCGGTTGCTTTCCACGATGGCGGTCATCATGTTCTGCGGTACGTTCTGGTAGTTGGCCAGCAGCTGTTTGGTGTCTTTCGGCAGACAATAGCCACCGTAACCGAAGGACGGGTTGTTGTAATGCATGCCGATACGCGGATCGAGACCGATGCCTTGGATGATCGCCTTTGAGTCGAGACCTTTCACCTCAGCATAGGTGTCGAGTTCGTTGAAATAGCTGACACGCAGGGCGAGGTAGGTATTGGCGAAGAGTTTGACGGCCTCTGCCTCTTTCATGCCCATGAAAAGGCAGGGGATACCTTTGGTTTCAGGTTTATTCGCAGAGCTCATCAGCGAGACAGTCAGGTTAAAGGTTTCAGGTTTACTTGAAACTTGGACCTTGGAACTTGAAACACCCGCTTCAGCGGGTCCGATGGCGCCTTCTACGAGGAGGGCGGCGAAGGTGTGGGCATATTCCTCGGCCTTGGGATTGCCGAAGGCATTGATGGCGGCGTTCTCCTCGGTGAACTCCTGGTTGTCGATAATCTTGGGATAGCCCACGATGATGCGACTGGGATAGAGGTTATCGTAGAGCGCCTTGCTCTCGCGCAGGAATTCGGGGGAGAAAAGGAGGTTGAATTTCTTGTCGCGCAGTTCCGGCGTACTGGCGAACTTCAGGGCATAGCGCACATAGAGGTTGCGGCAATACCCCACAGGGATGGTACTCTTGATGACCATCATGGCATCGGGGTTGACCGAAATTACCAGGTCGATGACATCCTCAATGAGATGGGTGTCGAAGAAATTCTTTACCGGATCGTAGTTGGTGGGAACGGCAATGACGACGAAGTCGGCATCGCGATAGGCACTGGCGCCGTCGAGGGTTGCATAAAGAGACCCACCCCGACCCTCCCTGCTTAGGGAGGGAGTTCCAACATTCGGGAGGAGGGAGGGGTCTCCCAGATATTTCTCGATGTAATCGTCCTGGATGGGCGACTTACGGTTGTTGATGAGATCTACCTTTTCGGGGATGACATCAACTGCGGTTACTTCATTGTGCTGTGCCAACAATGTGGCGATAGACAGGCCTACGTAGCCTGTACCTGCTACTGCTATTTTCATGATAAGTTTATTTTACGATACTTGTGATGGGATTGCGCGCACCTTTCATATTGGTGAGGAAGGCCTTGGCAGATCCGAACTTCAAAAACATATCCAGACGGATGGGGATATGGTTGGCATCGTCGGTGACATAGAAACGAACAATCTCCCGATATTTGGCATCGCCTCGGTCGTATTCCATATAAGAGAGTTCGAGGCAACGGTATTTCTTACCATTGTCGGCCTTGATGGTGCTCTTGCCCCGGTAGCGGAGCTGTGCCTTCTCGATGCTGTTGCCATCGGCGATGGGGAACTTCACCACGTGTCCTTTCTTCCATCCCTCGGGATTGAAACTACGGGCACGGAGGAAGATGTTCATCATGTCGTAGCAGCACTCATTGAGCGTCTTCTTCTGGTATTCGTGCTTCCCCTCATGGTTCTGGCGGTGCTGTTGGAGGTAAGTATTGCCGTTGCCATAGGTGTACCATACCTCATCGACCGTGTAGCGGCTTCCCTCGCGGGCACCTTTGCGGAAATAGAGCGGTGCCAGTTCATCGGAAGAATAGCAGAGAAGCGTATCGCGGAGCACGAACATCTGGTCCACGTTCTTATTACCGCGGGTGGTCAACGAGGCGCGGTAGGCATCCTCTCCCTTGTATTTACTCTTCACGGTGTACATAGAGGCCGTTCCGGCTTTCACCCAGACGAACTTCCAGTTGTAGTATAAGTTATAGCTGAGGAACTCACCACCTCCGAAAGCCGTGTTGCGGAAGGTGCATTGTGCTTGTGAATGAAGCGGCAGGAGTGTGAAAAGACACATCAAAAAGAACGTTTTCAGGTGCCCTTTCGAGATCATTTTCTTATGTTTCATGTTGCAAATCATAGTCGTATTAAAATATAGTTGATATCTTTATGACGTGAGCAGGACTTTAAAGTTTAACCCCCGTGACGCCTTGGATGTACTCGATACCCTTCTGTCGGGCACGTTCGGCGTTGCGGTTCTTGATGGTCGCCTTCTTCTTTTCGTCCTTCTGCTTGATGAGTACGCGCGGTTTCTGATGGAGCAGCGGTGTGCTCTTCGGGTTCCAGGAGAGGGTGACGTCCCATTTCTCCTTGCATTCTATCGCGTGGGGATAGTAATAGACCTCTTCCGGCTGGAGATCCTCGTCGTAGTTTCCCGTGTCCCACTGTCCGTTTCCGTTATGATCCACGAGCATTTGGAGATAGTAAGTGCCCGGTTTGATGTAGAAGAACTGTACGGCCCCGTCGGTGGTGGTTGCCGTCTTGATGGTGTTGCCACCCTTGTCGAGGAGGTAGGCGATGATGTTCTTGCCAGCCATTCCCTCGAACGTGAAGATCAGCGAACTGAACGAATCGAGCGATTTCACCTTGAATCCCTGTTTGAGCTTGTTGGATGTCAGGCCGTAAATATCAGTGAATGCGGCAGAATCCACCTCCAGACTGTATTCCACTTCCGGTCGCCATTCGCCTAACAGCTCATAGGTGCGGTGGGCGTTCTTCATCGGCCGGAACTCATAAGGAGCCTCATACCACAAGGTATCAATCTTGGAGTACAGACGGATTTTCGACGTATCGGCGAGCGCCAGCGGCGTCGTGAAAGTCACGGAGATGTTCTGGTCGGGTGCCAATTCGGAGGGAGCGTTCCATTTCAGGTCAAGATGTTTGACGGGCATGACCGAATCGACCGGTATTCCCTTCTTGGCTGCCTTTTCCTGTTTCTTCTTCCATTCCTTGTGTTCATCGGCCAGTTTCTTCATGCGTTTGGCATAGGGATCCTTGGAGAGAATCTCCAGGGTATCGGTTTTGAGCTGGAGTTCACCGAGGGAGTCCGTGGCATAATAAGTCATCTCCACCGAGAGCGTGTCCTGATTGACCAGCGTCGTGTCGCGCAGCCAGTAGAGGATGGTATCCTTCTTTTCGGTTGGTTCGACGACAAAGGCATCCTCTGCATTGAAGTTCAGGCCTTTGATGGTAGGCAGTTCGGCGTGACCGTAGCTGAAAAACACATCGAAGCGGTTGGCCTGCTTGCGTTCGGTCTTCAGGAAGAAGCGGTCGGTCTGCAGTTCGGTGAAGGCCCGTAGCATGATATCGTCGGGCAGGAAATGGGTGTAATGGACCGGGGTGATGCTGCGGATATGGAGAGAGTCGGACCAGATGGTATCCTGTCGGACGTCCGGTTTGAAGGAAGGCACGAAGATTTCGTGGTTGAAAGCAATCTTCTCACTCTTCTGTGAGAAGGTGTAGGTACCGTCCATATCCTGCAAGGCGAAAACGCGGTAAGCCCCCGGTGCAATACCTTTGATGACAAAATGGCCGCGGCTGTCGGTGCGTGATACACGGAGAAGCGGCTGTTTGCGGAAAACAGAGTCCACGTCGAGCACCGATGAGCCCGTTTTCAGGGAATCGGCAACGGGGTGCAAGCCCACGAGGATGCCCTTGACAGGTTCCAGGTTTTCGGCTTCGAGCACATTTCCCGAGACCTCGAGCGTGTCAATCCGGTCACCCGTAGAGAACGAATAGGTGAAATTGCCCAAGGGATTCCCTTCGTTGTTGTCGGAAATGGCATCCGAGAAGTCGATGGTATAGGTAGTGTTCGACTTCAGCGAGTCCTTCAGTTCGATGAGGATACGCTTGCCGGCCGCCTTGATCTCCGGCTGTTCCAACTGGGGCGGAGAGACGATGACATTATCCGTAGCATTCTCAATCTTGATAAACTCGTTGAAGAGGATCTTGATCTTGCGGGAATTCACGTTGATTCCCTTTTCTTCAGGCTCAGCCCCGATGACCTGGGGCGGCGTCTCATCATACCATCCACCGTCGGGGTTACCCATCTTGGCACAAGAAGAGACAACGTTAACGATGACGATAACGAAGACTAATAAGGGCCATAGATGAGAGAAACGGATCTTCATGGTTGATTCATCTTCAAGAGTTGTTCGATATATTGACGCGAGTTACTGAGGCGCGGCACCTTGTGCTGACCGCCCAGTTTGCCGTTTTTCTTGAACCAGTCGTTATACAAATCCTTGCGGCCTTTGATAATCTCCAGCTGCTGCAGGGTGATATCCTTGTAGCGCTTGGCCTCGTAGTCGGAGTTGATTTCCTGGAGCCGCTGATCCAGCAAGGCGGCAAACTGCTGGAGGTCGGCCGGTTCGCGGGAGAACTCGATGAGCCACTGATGGCGGCACTGCGCCTTTCCGTTCATAAAGACCGGAGCGGCCGTATATTCGAGCACT
The DNA here is from genome assembly GCA_900314655.1 of uncultured Prevotellaceae bacterium. Classification (GTDB taxonomy): domain Bacteria; phylum Bacteroidota; class Bacteroidia; order Bacteroidales; family Bacteroidaceae; genus Prevotella. Next base: position 19,716 of record OMWC01000037.1, read on the forward strand.
TCGGCCCCCGTCTGCTCACAAGCATATTGGAGTCCCTTCTCCGCATTGTCCACAATCAGTTCCTCGCCGAAGGCATTGATGAAATGCTTCGTGCGGCCCGAAATGATGAACTTATAGGGATTCTTGGACGTGAACTTCACCGTGTCGCCAATCTCGTAGCGCCAGAGTCCACAAGACGTGGAGATGAGCATGGCGTAATTCTTGCCAATCTCGATTCCCTCGAGGGGAACGATGGTGGGATGATCCGAGGGAGAACCGTCGGGAGTGACGGCATCAATCTCGCGGAATTCATAGAACACATCATAGTCGAGCATCAGCAGCATGGACGGATCGTTGGGATCACTCTGCAGTCCGAAGAAACCCTCTGAAGCATTGTAAGTCTCCATATAATGCATCTTCGGAGAGGTGATGAGTTCCTGATACTGCTGGCGATAAGGCGTGAAAGCCACCCCTCCGTGGAAGAATACCTCCAGATTGGGCCACACCTCTTCAAGGTGCTGCTTGCCGGAGATCTCCATGACACGCGTCAGTACGCTGAGCATCCACGAAGGAACGCCCGAGATACTGGTCACGTTCTTGTTGAGACACTCATGAGCGATGCGGTCGCGCTTGATCTCGAAGTCGGAGAGCAGGGCCGTCTGTTTCTTGGGAACCCGGATGAAATTGACCAGCGGGTTTATGTTTTCGATCAGGATAGCCGACAGATCTCCCACCAGCGAGTTGCGGAGATTATAGTTAGGCGAATGGCTTCCTCCCAGGATGAGAGTCCGTCCGTCGAAGATGCGGCTTTGGGGGTTGTTGCGCAGGTAGAGTGCCACGGAATCGAATCCACCTGCATAGTGGATGTTTTTCAGTCCTACCCTTGTGATAGGAATGAACTTCGACTTATCGTTGGTCGTACCGCTCGACTTGGCGTACCACTTGACCTGTCCCGGCCAGAGCACGTCGTGCTGGCCGTGGCGCATGCGGTCGATATATCCCTTCAGTTCCTCGTATGTGTTTACCGGCACATGACGTGCAAAATCCTCATATCCATTGATATGAGAAAACATGTATTTGCGGCCGTACTCAGTATCCTTGGCTTCGCTGATCAGATTCTCCAGCACTTCCCGCTGGAGGACCGGTCCCTCGTTAATATGTCGCTCCAACTCCTTCTGCCTGAGTTGGAATACTTTGCGTACAATTCCTGTTAGGCTCATCTCTTTACAGCGTATAATAGGGTACAAAGGTAAGGAGAAAGAAAGAGAAAAGATAAGAAAACACCTAAATTTTATGTTTTCTTATCACTCTTCCTCTGCAAAAGCGGCAGCCTCGGCGGCTGCGATGATGTCTTCGCGGCTCTGTTCCTTCGGGTTGGCGGTAATGTCGTCGAGGGAATAGATATCCTCTTCTTCCTCTTCAGAAACGGACTCTGCAGGTTCCTCGGGCAGCATGATTTCTTCCACTGGGGCATAAACGGGAGCAGCATCGATGGCAGGTTCTTCGGTGCTGGGAGCCACGCATACCGGTTCCTCTTCCATCTTGGTGCGGTTTGTCTTGGCAGCGAAGACGGCATCGATGAACTGCGGTTCCTTGCGCAAGCGCTGGAGAGTCAGTTTGGAAGCCAGCTGCTGGGCCTCTTTCTTGGAATAGCCTTCCCCTTTCTCGCCTTTGACCCCTTCGAGTGTCACCTCGTAGTAGAACTTCGGTGAGCCGTTTTCGTCTTTCTCCTGTGCTATCAGTTCAAACTCGAGATTCACGCGGTTCTTCTGTCCCCACTCGATGAGCTTCGACTTGAAGTTGACCTCCTTATAGGCCACCTTGTCGAGATTGATGACCTCTTTCAGGATTTTCTTCTCCATGAAACGCATGCAGGCATCATAGCCACGGTCGAGATAGATGGCTCCGACCAGTGCCTCGAACGCATTTCCTCCCATATATGAATTGTGAGAAGAACTGCGACCATTGCTCAGGATGAGGTCGATAACCCCCATCTCCTTGGCCAGACGTCCTAAAGTCTCGCGGCTTACCAGCTTGGAACGCGTGTTGGTAAGGAATCCCTCCCTTTTTCCGGGAAAATGGCTGTACACGATATGTCCGGCCACGGCATCCAGCACGGCATCGCCTAGGAACTCAAGGCGTTCGTTGTTGACGGGCTTTCCCTTTTCCTTGCGGCCGATGCTCTTGTGCATCAGGGCCTGTTTGTAGTATTGGATATTGCCGGGATAGAAACCGATGATCGGGCGGAGAGAATAATAAAGCTCCTTCTCCTTGCGGAAAGGGAGCTTTATATAGTTCATGATATCTTGAAAAATCATTATTCAGCGTATTTTTTAAATACTACGCAAGCATTGTGGCCGCCGAAACCGAAGGTGTTGCTCAAGGCAGCACGTACCTCACGCTTCTGTGCCTTGTTGAAGGTGAAGTTGAGGTTGTAGTCGATTTCCTCGTCCTTGTCATCTTCCTCATGGTTGATGGTCGGGGGAACGATGTCGTTCTGCACGGCCAAGACGGTAGCCATAGCCTCTACGGCACCGGCGGCACCGAGCAGGTGACCGGTCATACTCTTCGTAGAAGAGATGTTGAGCTTATAGGCAGCCTCACCGAATACATCCTTGATGGCCTTGGCCTCAGAGATGTCGCCTACGTGAGTGGATGTGCCGTGAACATTGATGTAATCGATATCCTCAGGTTTCAGACCGGCATCCTCCAAGGCACTCTGCATGACGAGTTTGGCACCCAGTCCCTCGGGATGAGAAGCCGTGATGTGATAAGCGTCGGCACTCATACCGGCACCCACCATTTCGGCATAGATCTTGGCACCGCGAGCCTTGGCATGCTCCAACTCTTCGAGAATCAGACAGCCAGAACCTTCGCCCATGATGAAACCGTCGCGGCTGGCGCTGAAGGGGCGGCTGGCCTTTTCGGGTTCGTCATTACGGGTGGAGAGCGCCTTCATGGCATTGAAACCACCCACGCCTGTGGCACAAACGGCAGCCTCGGCACCACCGGCAACGATGGCGTTGGCCTTGCCCAGACGGATCAGGTTGAAGGCATCAGCCAGGGCATTGCTGGAAGAAGCACAGGCAGAAGCCGTGATATAGTTAGGACCGTGGAAGCCGTACATGATGGAAATCTGTCCGGCAGCGATGTCGGCAATCATCTTCGGGATGAAGAAAGGATTGAACTTAGGACCGTTCTCCTCGTTCTTGCCGTAGTACATCACCTCTTCCTCGAATGTCTTGATACCGCCGATACCCACGCCATAGACAACACCGATGCGGTTTTTGTCCTCGGCTTCCAAGTCCATGCCGCTGTCTGCTACAGCCTGCATGGCAGCAATGATGGCCAGCTGCGTATAGCGATCCATCTTGCGGGCTTCCTTGCGGTCAATATATGCGTTGATGTCGAGCCCCTTCACTTCGCAGGCGAACTGCGTCTTGAACTTAGAGGCATCGAAAAGGGTAATCGGAGCAGCACCGCTCTTACCAGCCACGAGGTTCTCCCAAGTCTCCTTGGGGTTGAGGCCCACGGGGGTCACGGCACCCAATCCAGTTACCACTACTCTTTTTAATTCCATGATTTATTGTTGTTTGGTATGGGGGTGATGGGTGTCTGTTATTACTGAATAGGTGTTGAATCCTGGTTGAAAAGTATCAACCAACACCCAACACCTATCACCTATCACCAAAGTGATTTATTTAGCGTTCTCCTCGATGTAAGAGATAGCGTCGCCAACGGTTGCAATAGTCTCAGCCTTATCGTCGGGGATAGAGATATTGAATTCCTTCTCGAACTCCATGATGAGCTCAACAGTATCGAGTGAATCAGCACCCAGATCGTTAGTGAAACTTGCTTCGGGCTTTACCTCAGCCTCGTCAACACCAAGCTTATCAACGATAATAGCCTTTACTTTGCTTTCAATTTCTGACATAATTCTTAAATTTAAAATGTTAATAATGTTTCCTAAAATCAAAATTCGGGTGCAAAGGAACAAACTTTTATTTAATTGTGCAAATATTTTTAAGAAAAAAGCAACCGAACTTGCACACACACCCCCTATTTGTGCAAAAAAATCATGTGTTTTTAAACATTTTTTCTTGGGAAAATGAAATTCAAGACCGTTTTCTTTAGGGATAGAATGTTTTCCGTAACTGCGTCATCTATGGAAAAATCGTGCAAAAATTTGGATTTTCACTTGAATTACACTATCTTTGCAGAAAATAAAAAGCAAATGAAATATGTCATTTACAGAAACATGCAACCGAATTTTTAATCAGGCTATTGCCGATTATCATGTGAAGGACGATATTGATACCCCTATCAATAATCCTTACGAACGAGAATCCATAGAGAACCGGTTATATCTGAAATGCTGGATAGATACCGTGCAGTGGCATTTCGAGGATATCATCCGTGATCCACATATCGACCCCATTGAGGCCCTGCAGCTGAAGCGCCGCATCGACCGTTCCAATCAGGACCGCACGGATTTGGTGGAACAGATAGACAGTTATTTCCGTCAGAAATATGCAGAAGTGAATGTGTTGCCCGACGCCCGTATCAATACGGAGAGTCCCGCTTGGGCCGTGGACCGTCTGAGTATCCTGGCCCTGAAGATCTATCACATGAAGGAGCAGGCCGAACGCGAGGACGCCACGGCAGAGCATCGGCAGAAATGCCAGGACAAGCTCCATGTGCTGTTAGAGCAACAGGTGGATCTGGGTACGGCCATCGACCAGTTGCTGGAAGACATTGAGGCAGGCCGCAAGTACATGAAGGTGTATCGGCAGATGAAGATGTATAACGATCCATCCACGAATCCGGTATTGTATAAGAAATAAGACCCACCCCTGCCCTCCCTGTTTAGGGAGGGAGTTTGGCTATGAAGACGGAACATATACTGATTATAAGATTTTCGGCTTTGGGAGATGTGGCCATGACCGTTCCGGTGGTGGCCTCATTGGCGCGTCAATATCCTCATGTGCACATCACGATGCTCAGTAAGGATTTTGTGCGTCCGCTCTTTGAAGGACTGGCACCGAACGTGAGTTTCATGGGTGCCGACCTGAAGACGGAGTATCATGGCGTGAAAGGACTGAATGCCCTTTACCGACGGTTGACGGCCAAGAATTTCACCGCCATTGCCGACCTCCATGACGTGTTGCGGTCCAAATACCTGCGTCTGCGTTTCGACTTGGGGCGTTACAAAGTGGCTCATATCAACAAGCACCGTCAGAGCCGGTGTCAGCTGGTGTCAGCCCGCAACAAGATTCTGCGGCAGTTGCCTACCGCTTTTGAGAACTATGCCGAGGTTTTTGCCAAGTTGGGTTATCCTGTTCAGTTGGATATGGGATTCAGGATGCGAGAGTTTCCCTTGCCCAGCGGGGGAGAGATTGCTGCCGACAACATGCTTGAGGGTGGTCCGCTGATTGGCATTGCCCCCTTTGCAGCTCATGAAGGGAAGATCTATCCGCTGAATCTGATGGAGAAGGTCATTGCCCAACTGGCAGAGCGTCATCCTTCCGCTAGGATGTTCTTCTTCGGAGGCGGTCAGGAAGAGCTGGCCGTTTTCCAGCAATGGGCCAAACAGTTCCCCCGTTGCATGGTCGTGGGCGACCATCTGCATGGATTTGATCAGGAACTGGCTTTGATGCAACGACTGAATGTGATGATTTCAATGGATTCCGGCAATATGCATTTAGCCTCCTTGGTAGGATTGTCGGTGGTCAGCATCTGGGGAGCCACCCATCCCTATGCCGGTTTCTACGGTTTCGGACAGCGTCCGGAGAATGCCGTTCAGTTGGATCTGCCCTGCCGTCCGTGCAGTATTTACGGTAACAAGAAATGTATGCGCGGTGACCTGGCCTGTCTGAAAAACATCTCGCCCGAACAGATTATTAATAAGGTGGAGGCGGTGATATTTGGTTAACCGAATAGAGTTCAAATAGAATATTGTTTAATTTTAAATCCAGTAAGCATGAAAAAGTATGTATGCGATACCTGCGGCTGGGAGTATGATCCCGAAGTGGGTGACCCTGAGAACGGCATTGAGCCCGGAACGGCCTTTGAAGACCTGCCCGATGATTTCGTATGTCCGCTTTGCGGCGTAGGCAAGGATGAGTTCTCACCGGTAGAATAAAAGGAAGGCCGCCAGCGATGGCGGCCTTCCTCAAACTATAAAATATATCAGGATTCATCAAATCAGGCTTTTGCACACGTCGATCATTTGTGCAAAATCATCGATGATCCATTCTGTATTTTCCTCTTCCATTTCCTCGCGGGAGCCGTTACCGTAGGTGACGCCCACCGCTTTGACTCCTGCATTGTGGGCCATCTGGATGTCGTATTTCGTATCACCCACGACGATACATTCCTCGGGCAGTCGTCCGAGGTCCTTCAATGTCTTCAGCACAGGGCCGGGACCCGGTTTGGCATCCTGGACATCCTCTACACCTAATATATAATGTATATAATCGCCCAGCTGCAAGTCGCGGACGTAGGCATCCAGTGTCTGATGGCTTCGGCTGGAGGCTATGGTGATTTCGATGCCCTGCCGATGAAGCGTTTGAATGGTCTCCAATACGTGTGGGAACAGCGGGACGGCTCCTTTTTCATTGAATTCGTCGAAAAGTCGGCGGTAGGTGGCAGCACACTGTTCGCCCTTCACGGCATCCACGATGGTTTCCGGGTAGTCGGGATAAAGGTTGGTGAAGCACTGCGTGAGGGGCAGTCCAATCATGGCAGCACACTGGAGGTCGGTTCTTGCGGGCAGTGCCAGTTCCCTGATGGTGGCCTGCATGGAACGTAGGATAATCTGTTGGGTGTTTCCGATTGTTCCGTCAAAATCAAATATAATCGTTTTCAGCATAAATCTTATGGTTTTCTAGCATTCCAGATTCCTGGCCACCTAGTTTCCGAAAGCATCCTGGCTCATCCAGACGGCGATGGTTTTCAGGCGGATATAGTTCTCGCTGAGATACATCAGGCCTTTATATCTATTCTCCGTCCCCCAGGAATTCTTGGCGATATAGTATCTGCGGCCTCTGGTGGAACGGGCGATTCCGATGAGTTCCATGACGTGATCGTCGGTAGTCTTGCCCTCCTCAAAATACTGTTGACGGGTATTGATCAGCTGTGTGCCATGAAAGGCGGTTTGTTCCATCGGCCTTTCCAGACGGGCGATACCCATCGGCCAGTTGAAGCCATCCTCGGTGATATCTCCCTCCCAGCATACGGGATGTCCTGTGAGCAAAGCCTGATCGATATGGCTCATCAGGGAGTCGGGGTGCAGGTTGAGGAAACGATCCTGATCGTAGTTGTCAGGCACTTCCAAGGCAAAGGCCTCCCCATAGGGATGATGGGCGAAACTCGTCAGTGCCACATATTCATCAGGTCGGCATACCGAGCGTGCGAACTCCTGCGGCGTGTATTCGGCTCCCAGCAGAAAAACGTATTGTGGAAGGGGCCGCATCGTTTCGTCCATCATGTCTTTTATGTTCTTGTAGAGTCTGATGAGGCTTGCGTTGTGGTTGATGTCAACCGTCTTCTCCACTTTACGTGCCAGCACTTTCATGTTGACATCCGGATGATAGGCATCCATATGCGTGATGCCGTGGCGCTGGAGCAGGGAGACGGTCATACCGGCCATGCCGCGTGTGGTGATAGGCGGTAATGCCTGGATCGTCATTTCCGAAGGGCGCTGTTTTCTGATGATCTGGCGACGCAAGGCCTGATCCATCAGATAGTGGCGTGCCAGATATACCGGAGAGAGGTTTACCGAATCACCCATCATCAGGTGTTCGCTCTCGATGGTGGCCAGCATGGCATAGATCCAGCAGAAATCCGACTTGCCCTGATCCTTGACAGGAGTTGTCTTGATGAGGGTCTCCGTCTGGGGCGGGGCAACGGTTCTTGCCGTTTCTTTCTTGCAGGCTGTCAGGAGAAACAGCATGAAAAGAATGGGGAGAAACTTTTTCATGCTGCAAAAGTACGAAATATTTTTTAATTTTCGTACCTTTGCCCCCATGAATACGATAAATGACTTTGAGATTATGGCCCCCGTGGGGTCACGTGAATCGTTGGCGGCGGCTTTGCAGGCAGGAGCCGACTCCGTGTATTTCGGTATCGGACAACTGAATATGCGTTCGCATTCGGCCAATCATTTCACGATAGACGATCTGCGCGAGATTGCCGCTACCTGTAATGAGCACGGGGTGAAAACCTACCTCACCGTGAATACGATTATCTACGGCGAGGACATTCCCACGATGCATGAGATATGCGATGCTGCCCGTGAGGCAGGCATCTCGGCCGTGATAGCCTCCGATGTGGCGGTGATGACCTATTGCCGCAGTATCGGGCTGGAGGTGCATCTCTCCACGCAACTCAACATTTCGAACATAGAGGCATTGAAGTTTTATGCACAGTTTGCCGATGTGGTGGTATTGGCCCGTGAACTGAACATGGATCAGGTGGCAGAAATCTATCGGCAGGTGGTGGAGCAGCAGGTGAAAGGTCCTGGTGGGGAACTGATCCGTATTGAGATGTTCTGTCATGGCGCTTTATGCATGGCCATATCGGGAAAGTGCTATATGAGTCTCGACAACACCGGCCGTTCGGCCAATCGTGGGGCTTGTATGCAGATCTGCCGCCGCTCGTATATCGTCACCGATGCAGAGACTGGCACCCAACTGGAGATCGACAACAAATACATCATGAGTCCGAAGGACCTGAAGACCGTGCGTTTCATCGACCGCATGATGAAGAGCGGCGTGCGCGTCTTCAAGATAGAAGGCCGTGCCCGTGGACCGGAATATGTCTATACCGTGGTGAAAACCTACAAGGAAGCCATCCAGAGCGTACTCGACGGAACGTTCACCGAGGAGAAGAAAGACCAATGGGACACCGAGCTTGCCCGCGTCTTCAATCGCGGTTTCTGGGACGGTTACTATCAGGGACAGCTGTTGGGCGAATGGAACAAGAACTACGGTTCCAACGCCACCGAACGGAAAGTCTATGTGGGCAAAGGCCGTAAGTATTTCTCCAAGATTGGTGTGGCCGAGTTCCAGGTAGAGGCCAGCACCTTCAAGCCCGGCGACAAACTCCTGATTACGGGTCCCACGACGGGAGTCATCTATGTGACGCCTACCGAAATCCACGGCAACAACGGTCCTATCCCCGAAGCGCGACAAGGCATGCGCGTCTCGATTGCCGTGCCCGAGAAGGTCAGGGAGAGTGATAAATTGTTTAAACTAGAGACCCACCCCTCACCCTCCCTATAGGGAGGGAGTTATTACCTTCAAGAAATGGCAGAATCAATGAATAACAAAATAAATGTATCTACTCCCCTCTCTAGAGGGAGGGGCAGGGGGGTGGGTCTTCTCATCTCACTCTGGTGGACCCAGAAACGGCGGATGTTCCGTTGGATGGAAGTGTTTGTAGGCTGTTACTTCGCTTTCCTGTTCCTTGTTATCGGTACCGCCCTCTATCTCGAGATGGGCTCCCAACTTGAAGAGTACAAAGGGGAGATAGCCATGGGCAGTGTGATCATTATCATTGCTGCCTCTTTGCTGATCAGCGATCTTTTCTTCAAGTTTATGTTCATGAACGACTCCGTGCTTATGGACGACTTCCTGAAAACCAAGCCCGTGAGGCAGCGTGACTGGAACCGCTTTATTCTGTTCTCCTGTTTTGCCAGCGAATGGAACCTGATGCTACCCTTCCTGATAGGTATTTTTGCCTTCTTCTTGATGTCGGTGGGTGAAGCCCTGGTGGCCATCGTGACGGCCTTCGTGATGTCGGCCATGAACTCCATGCTGTTGGCAAATATCCGCAAGAGCAAAGGATGGGAACTCAAGCTGCCCATGTTCCTGGCCCTCTTCTTCTATATCATCTTCGCCTTTGCCTATAGCATCAACATCCTGGGATGGTCATCAATCTTGCTGATGACGGTATTTACCCTGATTACCCTTGTGGGTATCTATACCTTATATATATACTTCGCCCATCTGAAGCGCTACGATGAGCATCAGGCCCGTGCTTCCAAGGTTCGCCATCTGGGTGATATATCGCTTTTCTCCATGGAATATATCAGCGTGTTGCGCTCGAAGCGGCTGCGTCTTGGCGTACTTATGCTACCCCTCTGTATGCTCCCCAATGCTTATAATCATACGTTGGAAGAGATGGGTTTTATGAACTACCTGATGTGTATCTTCGTCATCTGGGCACCCTCGCTGATGTTGGGACAATGGATTTTCGGTATTGAGGGCAATTATTTCCAGGGACTCATCACCAAGCCTGTCAGCATCCATCAGATCCTGTTCAACAAATACTATTTCTATGCCTTGCTCTCCATGGCAGGCACATTGCTGCTGGTGCCCGGCATCTGGCTGGTTCACCTCAATCCATGGTTTGTGCTCTCGGGATTTGTCTTCGTGGCAGGTTTCTGCAACCTTGTGATGTTTCCCACCTGCCTCGTTTCTACACGCATAGACCTCTTCTCTTCGGCCTTTTTCAATTATCAGGGTGCCAACAAGGGAGTCAATCTTTATTCGCTGGTCATCCTGATTCCGATGGTGATGGTGGGTGTCTTAGGGGCATTCACGACTCCGCAGATTACGGCACTTGTGATATTTGCCCTGGGACTTTTAGGTTTTGCCGTTCACCGTTGGGTTATTGACCGTCTGGCGAAAGCTTTTTTAAAACGCCGTTATCGGCGGCTTGAAGCGTATATGGAATGATTTTAACGATAACGTTAACGTTAACCCTAACTTGAAACCTGAAACCTGAAACTTGAAACCATATCATATGGAACTCAAAATAGAACAACTGCAGAAGAAATACGGTGAAAACACCGTGCTGGACATTCCCGAGCTGACTATCCACTCCGGAGAACTGGTGGGACTGGTAGGTAACAACGGAGCAGGAAAAACCACCTTGCTCCGCCTGATGCTCGATGTCATTGAGGCTACGCAAGGCCGTGTGCTCTCGGGTGATCAGAACGTGGCCGCCAGTGAGGTCTGGAAAACCTATACCGGCTCATTTATCGACAAGCATTTCCTGATCGATTTCTACACGCCCGAGGAGTATTTCACCTTCATAGCCAAGATCTACGACATTGCCAAAGAGACGTTGCAACAGCGTCTGGAAGAATATGCCCCATTGATGAACGGCGAGATTCTCGGTACGCGTAAGTATCTGAAGGATTTCTCGGAAGGCAACCGCCAGAAGATAGGTATCATCGGTGCCATGATGATCAATCCCAAGGTGTTGTTGCTCGATGAGCCCTTTAACTATCTGGACCCTTCCTCGCAGATTATTATTTCCAAACTCATCCAAAAGATCAATCAGGAGATAGGTACCACCGTTCTCATTTCCAGTCATAACCTGAACTTCATAGCCGATATCTCCACCCGTATTCTCTTGTTGGAGAAGGGACAGTTGGTAAAAGACCTGCCCAACCACGACGGTTCTGCCACTTCCGAACTGAATGCTTACTTCACGCGGGAAGAGTAAGCGATAACGGATATAAAAATCATACTTTTTTCTAAATAATCAGCGTGTTTGCGACAGTTTTTCAGGGTGCTTTGCCCATCTGTCGCAAATACGGGTTGTTGTCGTAACAAACTCAGCAGAAAGCAAGTCGTTTTTGATACAGGTAGTAGAAATTCACTCTATCTTTGCATCAGAAACAACAAAAAGTTTATTCGAAAAATAAACACAATACAATAACAATTAAAAAACAAAGATTATGAAAAAGTTAGTAATGGTTTTGATGAGTGTATTCTGCTTCCAGTCAGTAACGTTTGCCGATAACGACAGACTCATTCAGTTCGCACAGCTGCCCGCAGAGGCCCAGCAGATCGTCAATACCCATTTCAACAACAAGAAAGTTGCCTACATCATGTTGGATCCGGGATATCTGAAGTCATACGAAGTCGTATTCGATGATGCCACAAAGGTAGAGTTCAACAAGAAAGGTCAATGGAAAGAGGTGGACATGAACACCCAGGCCGTTCCTTCTGAGTTTATTCCCGAGGCAATCCAGGCCTACGTGAATACGGCCTTCCCCGATGCTTTCATCTGCCACATCGACGTGGAAAAGGGCAAGAAAGAGGTGAAACTCTCCAACGGTCTTGAACTGAAGTTCAACAAGTGCAACCTACTGATGGAAGTAGATGATTAACTGATACTACAGAAAAACATAAAGGAGCCGCAGCGGATTAATTTCCCCTGCGGTTTTTTTTTGTTTTGCGCAAGAAAAAAATTGCCACTTCATTCTCCCTTCGCTCGCGATTTCTTCGAAATTCTTCACTCTTCACTCTTCACTCTTCACTTTTTTTCGTACCTTTGCAGGCACAAAAGGTAAAGATATGACAATCAATGAACTGCAAGACGAAGTGATAGAGGAATTCTCTGGCTTCGATGACTGGATGGACAAATATCAGTTGCTGATTGACTTGGGCAACGAACTGGAACCGCTCGAAGAGCAATACAAGACGGAAAGCAACCTCATCGAGGGATGCCAGAGCCGCGTGTGGGTGCAGGCCGACTACAAGGACGGGCTTCTGGTGTTTAAGGCTGAGAGTGATGCGCTCATCGTGAAAGGCATCATCGCCCTGCTTATCCGTGTGCTCAGCGGACATACGCCGCAGGAGATTCTCGATTCAGAACTCTATTTCATCGATGCCATCGGACTGAAAGATCATCTATCGCCCACCCGAAGCAACGGACTGTTGGCCATGGTGAAGCAAATCCGTATGTATGCGCTGGCGTTTAAAGTGAAACCCACCCTCAATCCCTCCCGAGGGGAGGGAAGTCTGATATGATAAATCCCTCAGATAATAATGAGAATCCCTCCCCTCGGGAGGGACATAGGGTGGGTCGTAAACTACGCACCATTGAAATGAACCGCATCTCGGTAGAGGAATTCCGGGAGGCGGAGAAGATGCCATTAATCGTGGTGCTCGACGATGTGCGCTCGATGTATAATATCGGATCCGTGTTCCGCACGTGTGATGCCTTCCGCGTGGAAGCCATCTATCTTTGCGGCATTACGGCCTGTCCACCGCATCAGGAGATTCACAAGACAGCCTTGGGTGCTGAGGATAGTGTCCGATGGCGCTATTTCAAGACTGCCCAGGAAGCCGTGGAACAATTGCACGAAGACGGTTATTTCGTGTGGAGCGTGGAGCAATGTGAAGGGAGTGTGAAAGCTCCGACCCCCCTACAACTCCCCCGAGGGGGAGGCTCGGCTGGGGTTGCCGTTATCCTCGGCAACGAAGTGAAGGGTGTGCATCAGGAAGTAATTGACATGAGTGATGCATGTCTGGAGATACCGCAGTTCGGCACGAAGCACTCCATGAACGTCAGCGTCACTGCCGGTATCGTTATCTGGGAGTTCGCCCGCCAGTATCTGTTTTGAAAGAAAAGACCCACCCCCTTACCCCTCCCTATATGGAGGGGAGTAGATAGTGATGAGACCCTTCGTTCAGGCGAATTTGTAATTCGCCTGTTATGAGTTGGGGGGATTTGCAATCCCCCTTCCGCGTTATTGTAAATTGATTTAATTAATCGAATTACAAATTCTTATATTCATGGCAGGCGAATTGCAAATTCGCCTGAACTGGTTGCTTTACCCTTCGGCCAACGACCGTTGGTTCGCTTGAACTGGAGATGGGGAAAGGACAAAAATCTCCAAAAATCTAACAAAAATGGAGCCGCATAGTAACTCCCCTCCCCTTGAGGGGCGGGGAGTACATTACCCCCTCCGTTTAGGATAAGATTTTTGTTCAAAAGATAGAGTGGGCCGAGTAATCCCATGACACTCCTTAAAGCCTAAAAAGTATTAATTCTCGCACAGAAAAGGAAGTTTTTCTTTCTTTTCTGTGCGAGAATTCAATATATTTATGGCCGAAATGAGTAAGATTAATCCATACGAAGAGCTGAAGCGATTAGGCAATATCCCTATGGTAACAAAGGGACTGTCCCCGTGTTTTTTGGGAACCTCTAATGATGGGGGTTCTTCTATTTCAGTATGTCTTTGTAGGTGTCGTCGGCAAGTTCTTCCATCAGGCTTCTGTAGCGTTGGGTTTCGGTCATTTTGCTTTTACCCGTTTGTTCATCCACCTTGATGACGAGCACGCGCGTTTTGCCTTGGTAGAGTTCCATTGTGCCCGACATTTTCATTCCGCCGGCTCCGAAACCAATGGTCAGGGCCAAGGCGGTGCTGCCGAAATGCAGTTCCGTGGGTTTAATGACCAGCCGGTAAGCACCTCCTGTCTCGCTTGCCTTCATTCCTTTCTTGTTTTTCTTGTTCCATTTCTTCATGAAAGCTTCGATGCCTTCCTTCTGGTCTTTGGGCCAGTCGCGCTGCCAGTTGGCATCGCGCCCTGAAACATACTTTTTGTAGGGGGTTCCCTCCACAACAGTCTTCGAGAAATCGTACTCTATGCTGAAAGCTGCACTTGCATCTCTCAGCACGTTCACATCGCCAGAAACAACCTCGCTGTCGGCGAAGGCATTTGCCGTGGCCATTATCATGACCATCAAGCTGAAAATCAAGTTTTTCATAAACAGATACAGATAATAATAAATGCAATTCTGGAGCAAAGGTAAACATAAATCTTGTTTCGAGCAAATTTTCTGCAATAAATCATTCTCAAAGAATCCCTGTGATTCCAGGCCCCCTTGTGAGCATGTGATTCTCGTTAAGAGTAGAAAAGAAAGATGTGTCTATGAAAGAAAAGTTTTCACCGTTTTTGCTATCACTGCTATCACTGAAATCAGTAACCAGTTGAATGTCTGTGAGTTTCAACGCTAAATTTAGTGATAGCAAGGTGATAGCAGTGATAGCAAAAAGGCCTTGACTCGTCCTGAATAAGGTTGATGGTTAAACTAATATAATCCCGGTATAGGTTGTCAAGTTATTTCTCATACCTTCTTAATCCTGTAATCGGT
>OMWC01000038.1 GCA_900314655.1 uncultured Prevotellaceae bacterium
TTCTCGCAAAAGTGCGAACCAGTTGCAATACTCCTGCAACCCATTGGCAGTAGTACTGCGCATCATCCGCAGTACTACTGCGGAGGCTTCGCAGTAATTTAACGCATCGTCAGCCAACACACAATTCCTAAGAAAACTCACGCCGAGTCATAAGAGTTCGCAGAGATATTATTCACTCTGAAAACTCCATGCACACTGCGTGAATAATCTAAAAAAACAGGCTTTTTATCATAAAAAATCAGGATTAACTATCAACCTTTTTCAGGATTTCGGCGTTTTGCTATCACTGCTATCACCTGTGCTATCACTAAAATTATCTCAGCAATTTATTGTAAACCAATCATTTGCTAATTTAGTGATAGCAGTGATAGCAAAAACGGGGAAAACTTTTTCTTACGTGTATTATGTGAACGGGGAACCGACCCCATGATTCACGACATTGTTTTGTTTCCAAAATATTTTTGTTGCGTTAACATCTTTTAGGGGGGGGTAACGTCAATTAACGAATTTATGACTATCTTTGTGGCAAAAATAAAAACAAAGCAAATTTTATTCTCCCTAAAAAATCACATTATGAAAAGACTTCTATTCTTTTTCTGTCTCGCGATGAATATGCTCACGCAGACATCAGCGCAGGGAAACATTGCCATCAACTCTGGCAATTTCCCCGACCAGAAATTCCGCGAGTATCTGCTCGCGCAGTCTTACGGTGCCGATGGCATATTGACTACCGAGGAAATAAACGGTATCACGGAAATTGATGCGTATGGTATAGACATCAGTTCGCTGAAGGGTATCGAATATTTCACGGCGTTGACGACACTTGATTGCGCCGACGACCAGCTGACATCTCTTGACGTTTCTAAGAACATGGCATTGACGACGCTTTATTGCGGCAACAATAAGTTGACATCTCTCGATGTTTCTACGAACACGGCATTGACGACACTTGATTGCAGCAGCAACCAGATAAAGGGTGCGCAGACAGAGGCCTTCGTGAACAGTCTGCCCTCGGTGACAAATAGCAGACTCTATTTCTGCAATTTGGTCTATGCTAACGAAAAGAACGAAATGACCGACATACTGGTGGCCAAGGCCAAGGCCAAGGGATGGATGGTGTATGCATGGAATGGTAGTGTTTGGGCGGAATACGCCGGCGTCAGTACGGGCATCGAGAATGTGGAGCAGGCAGAACCCGGAGCAGTGCACACCTACACTCTGGACGGTCGCCTCGTCAGCGGACAGCCCACGAAGAAGGGCATCTATATCCGCAACGGCAGGAAAGTCATCATGAAGTAACCTCCAACGAACAATCCCCCTCCAATCTCCCCGAGGGGAGGTGACGGATGCCGTGACCTACGGACTGGAGCTGTATCGTAAAGAAGCGGCAGAGACGGGCAGTAAGGTGCTGCCCCTGAGCGATGACTGGAAGACCTTTGCCTTCGGCTATTCGCAGGGCGGTTCTACTACGCTGGCCGTTCACCGCTATATCGAACAGCAGGGACTGGACAAGGATCTGCACTTCACGGGCAGTATCTGCGGCGACGGTCCTTACGACCTGGTGGCCACGCTGCGCTACTATTTTGACGACAATGGCAACTCATTCGGCGTGGAGACTCCCCATACGAAGGGCTGCGCAACGATGCCGGTGGTTCTCCCGCTAATCATTAAGGGCATGCCTCGGACTGATGCACGGCCTCGCTCCCTAATTCAAGTGGCTGGCTGAATAGGGATTTCCCCCGTGCTTTTAGGGAAATATCTTTTGCGGTGTCAAGATTTATGCCTTTCTTTGCAGCGTGAACCATTTTAACATCGTAAAAATATGAAGAAGTATATCTTAATGGCATTGGTAGGTCTGGTGACCGTGATGCCGGCTTCGGCCCAAAGTTATCGCAACAGCCGTTACTACAACCGTAACACGGGACGGCTGGATTATAGTCAGCGCAATCACTCCCGTTATGGAAACTATAGCTCGAATCCTTTCTATATAGGTTTCCGTGTGGGTCCTTCGTTCTCGTCGGTCAGTTCGGACAATGACTTGCTGGATGGCAGCTCTACGAAGACGGGTCTCAACGTGGGTGTGGCAGCAGGCTTCGGTGTTTCACCCTATGTGCCCCTGTTCTTCGAGTCAGGTCTTTACTATACCGAAAAGGGCGGCAAGGGAAAGGATGACTTCAAGTTCTCGCTGAACTACCTGGAGGTGCCTTTCGTGTTGAAGTATATCCATAACTTCGACCGCAGTTTCTCTATCCAGCCATTCTTTGGCGGTTATGTGGCTGCCGGTGTAGGCGGTAAGATCAAGGACTATTATTACCGTGAGTCCTATAGTGCCTTCGGTGATGACATTGACCAGTTCAAGCGTTTCGACGGTGGCCTGCGTATGGGTGTGGGCGTTCAGTATGACATGTTCTATGCTGACCTTACCTACGACTTGGGCCTTGCCAATATCGGCCATGACGACTTCGATGACACGAAGAACTCGGCCCTGATGCTGAATGTGGGTATTAATTTCTGAAAAATGAGAAATTGAGAAATTGAGAAAATGAGAAATTGAGAGAATGAGAAATTGAGAGAATGAAAAATTGAGAGGCGGGCTTCCCTTACGGGGAGTCCGCCTTCTCCATACTATAAAATGATTGTGATTGTTAAGGCTTATGGCAGAGGGCTGCACCGATGGCCGTGCAGAACTCGGCGCATTCGGGAATCGTGATGCGCACACCATAGAGTTCTTCGAAGGGCATCAGTATCTTACGGCATTGCGGCAAGAGCGTGAGATTGCCTATGAAGACAATATCCTTGATGCCCGTGCCGATGCTGGCAAAGATGGCTGAGGAGCCAATCGTCTGGAGCACCATGAAGATAATACCGAGGGCCATGTCTTCGGGGGCGGTGTTGCTCTGGGCTTTGCCTAAGAGGGAGGCCGTGGCTGAGGGGGGAAGTCCGGGCAAAGGCATCTGGGTGATGTCGCCGATGAGGAGGTTGACGTTCGATTCGTTGCCTTTCTCAGCCAGTTGTGCCACGTATTTGACGTCGCTTGTCTTGAGCATCATCCGCGAAAGTCCCTGCAGGGTGCCGCCACCCATGGCCAGTCCGCAGATGTTTCGGATGTCATCGCCCTGGCATTTCACGTAGGAAGTGCCTGTGCCCATGCTCACCACGATCATCTCCTGGAGCCCCGTCTCGTAGCGGGCACCCAGTCCGTTGCTCAGAAACTCATCGACTTTTTCGGTGGGCAGTCCGTAGATAGGTTCCTTGACGTAGGCACTCCCGGCACCGGTGAGCATCACCTTCTTGACGTCGGAGAGCTCAATCTTATTGTCGTAGAGATACTTTCCGAAGGCACCATAGAGCGAGGTGACGGGGTCGGTGGCACGGATGCGCATGGGCGAGATGACCTTCCCGTCTTTCAGTCCTACAATCTTGGTGGTGCTGATACCTACGTCGATACCTATAACCATGACTATTAGTCCTTCACGTATTCCGAGAAATCCGTCAGGTGCATGTCGCCCTTGCGTGCCAGCGTGTCGTGCATGGCGAAGGCAGCGGTGAGGCAATGGCGCGTGTGACCGCCTTTACCCAGTTTCAGATAATCCCAGAGCAACTGCTTGTAGTCGGGATGAGCACAGTTCTCGATGATGGTCTGTGCACGCTGCATGGGACTCTTGCCGCGCAGGTCGGCAACACCCTGTTCGGTGACGATGACGTTCACATCGTGCTCCGAGCTGTCCTGATGGCTTACGAAGGGAACGATGGAGCTGATCACACCGCCCTTGGCTGTTGACGGACAGGTGAAGATGCTCAGGTAAGCGTTGCGGATGAAGTCGCCCGAACCGCCGATACCGTTCATCATCTTGGTTCCGCTGATATGCGTGGAGTTCACGTTTCCGTAGAGGTCAGCCTCGATGGCCGTATTGATGGCGATGACACCCAGTCGGCGGATAATCTCCGGTGAGTTGGATATCTCGCTCTGGCGCAAGGTGAGATGGTTCTTCATGTAGTCCATATTGTCGTACACCTGCATCAGGCACTCGTTGGAAACCGTCAGCGAGCATGCTGAGGCGTCTTTCACACGTCCGTTGAGCATCATCTCGATCACGGAGTTTTGGATTACCTCGGTGTAGATATTGAAATCGGGCACATGCTTGTCGGCTCCTAATGCGCCGAGGATGGCATTGGCAGTAGAGCCTACGCCACTCTGCAACGGCAGGAACTCTTTAGGAATGCGGCCTTTGTGCATCTCCTCAACGAGGAACTCAGCGGTGAGGTATCCAATCTTATCGGTAACGGGATCGCTGTCTTTGAAGGCGCGTGCCTCGTCGGGGATGTTACACTCTACGACACCAGCCACCTTCTCCTTGGGAATCGAGACATAGGGTTTGCCGATGCGGTCGCCAACATGCTCAATGGGAATAGCCTTGCGGTAGGGAGGATCCAGCGGCTCATAGACGTCGTGGATGAATTTGGCATTGGGGTTGTGGAACGAGTTGAGCTCCAGAATCACCTTCTTGGCCAGACGGGCAGCCGTGGGAGAGATACCGCCGGCAGCCGTGAGATATACATGATAGTCATTTCCTACTTCCTCAATGTCGCAGACCTCGAGGATAGCCCAGTCCACCTGTCCGTAGAAACCATAGCGCAGTTCCTGTGCCATGTGGCTCAGATGCAGGTCGTTGTAGGGAATCTCACCCTGGTTCACATGCTTGCGGAAATCGGGATTCGTGGTGTAGGGAGCACGATACTTGATAGCCTGTGCGTTAGCCAGGTCACCGTCGGTGGATTGTCCGGTGGAGGCACCGGTGAAGATACCCACCTTGAACTCGCGTCCGGCTTCGTGTTCGGCTACTGCAATTTTAGCCAGTTCTTTGGTTACTGCCTTAGCCACACCGGCAGGTGTGAATCCGCTAAGGGCGATGTTCTCGTTGTTCTTAATCATTGCGGCAGCCTCGGCGGCTGTCAGGATTGTATAAGCCATGTTGTTGTTTAAAAATACTAAGTTTTGTTATTTTGGGCACAAAGTTACACATTTCCAATCAAAAATGAAAGTTTACGAATTAAAAATGTTACCTTTGCACGCAAAAAATAGTAATTCACTTAGAACAAAGAACTTAAAAGATATGGAACAGACACTTTTGATTTACAATACCTTGCATCGGCAGAAGGAACGCTTCGAGCCTTTGCACGCACCCCATGTGGGGATGTATGTTTGCGGTCCCACGGTCTATGGCGATCCCCATCTGGGGCATGCCCGTCCGGCCATCACGTTCGACATCCTTTTCCGCTATCTGAAACACCTCGGCTACAAGGTGCGCTACGTGCGCAATATTACCGACGTGGGCCATCTGGAGCACGATGCCGACGAGGGTGACGACAAGATTGAGAAGAAGGCCCGACTGGAACAGCTGGAGCCGATGGAGATTGCCCAGTACTACACCAACCGCTACCATCAGGCCATGGAGGCCCTGAACGTGCTGCCACCTTCCATCGAGCCTCATGCCACGGGCCATATCATCGAGCAGCAACAATTGGTGAAACAGATTATCGATAACGGTTTTGCCTACGAGTCGAACGGCAGCATCTACTTTGATATCGAGAAATACAACGAGAAATACCAGTATGGACGACTCTCGGGCCGTTCGCTGGAGAACATCAAGGACGCCAGTCGCGACCTGAGCGGCGTGGGTGAAAAGAAGAACCAGGCCGACTTTGCCCTCTGGAAGAAAGCCTCCGAGGAGCATATCATGCGCTGGCCCTCACCCTGGAGCGACGGTTTCCCCGGATGGCATTGCGAATGCACGGCCATGGGCCGCAAATATCTGGGTGATCATTTCGACATCCACGGCGGCGGCATGGACCTGGTGTTCCCCCACCATGAGTGTGAGATTGCCCAGAGCGTGGCTTCGCAGGGTGACGACATGGTGAAATACTGGATGCACAACAACATGATTACCATCAACGGACAGAAGATGGGCAAGTCGCTCGGCAACTTCATTACGCTCGAAGAGTTCTTCACGGGTTCCAACAAGAATCTCGACCAGGCCTACTCGCCGATGACCATCCGCTTCTTTATCCTCTCGGCCCACTACCGCAGCACGGTGGATTTCTCCAACGATGCGCTGAAGGCTGCCGAGAAAGGACTGGAACGACTCTTGGATGGCATTGCCAATCTTGACCGTATCCAGCCTGCAGACCATTGCGACGAGCAGACGGAGAAGGTAGTGAAGGCCCTGCGCCAGAAGTGCTATGATGCCATGAACGACGACTTCCAGACGCAGATTGTCATCAGTCATCTCTTTGAGGCCTGCCACACCATCAACAACCTCGTGGACCATAAGGGCAGCATTTGTGCCGACTGTCTGAAAGAACTCAAGGAGGTGATGCATCTCTTTGCCTTCGATCTGCTGGGACTGAAGAGTCAGGCTGCTGCCGGCAACGGCCAGCAGGCCCGCGAAGAAGCTTTCGGAAAGGTCGTGGATATGGTGCTCGACCTGCGTGCCAAGGCCAAAGCCGCCAAAGACTGGGCTACCAGCGACCAGATCCGCGATGCCCTTGCCGAAGCCGGTTTTGAAGTGAAGGACACCAAGGACGGTGCCACTTGGAAGTTGAACAAATAAAGACGACAAAAATGAAATACGCACTTGTGACGGGAGGTTCCCGCGGACTGGGCAGAGCTGTCTGTCTGAAACTGGCTTCGCAGGGATGGCCTGTGATTATCAACTACCAGAGCAACAGCGCGGCTGCCGAAGAGACCAAGCGCCTCGTTGAGGAGCAGGGCGGACAGGCCGAAGTCCTGCGTTTCGATGTCAGCAAGAAAGAAGAAGTGGAAGCCGCCCTCGACCAATGGGAAGCTGCCCACGAGGCCGACTACGTGGCCGTGCTGGTGAATAATGCCGGCATCCGACGAGATAACGTGATGTTCATGATGGGCGACGAAGAATGGCATTCGGTGCTCGACACCACGCTCAACGGATTCTTCTACATCACCCGCCGGCTGCTGAAGCACATGATGCCCCGCCGCCGTGGTGGGCGCATCGTCAACATGGCCTCGCTCTCAGGACTGAAAGGCATGGCCGGACAGACCAACTATAGTGCGGCAAAGGCAGCGCTGATAGGTGCCACGAAAGCCTTGGCGCTCGAAGTGGCTGCCCGCGGAGTGACGGTGAATGCCGTGGCTCCCGGATTCATTGAGACCGATATGACCAAGGATCTGCCTCAAGACGAATTGAAGCAGCAGGTGCCTGTAGGCCGTTTCGGACGTCCAGAGGAAGTGGCTGCCACGGTGGCCTTCCTGGTTTCAGAAGAAGCCGCCTATATCACGGGTGAGGTGATCAGCGTGAACGGCGGACTCTATACTTAAAAGTTTAACCCTTTAATACCTTGATTGAAAAATGAAAAAGAATGTCTTATGGATGACAATCCTGATGGCCGTCATGTCGCTCAGCGCCATGGCCCAGAACATCAAGGCCGACAGCCTTACGAAGATTCCACTCGGTTCGCGTGTTGATTTCAGGATGGACTTCTCGGGAGCCACGATTCACGACCGCTCAGAGTCGGATTTTGCCAAATATGAACCAGACTGGGAAAAAGACAAACCTTCAATCGTCGATAGGTTCCGTTCGGCTGCCAATCTCGTGCTTGACAAGGACCTGAAATTCGGTGATTATCCCGAGGCTGACTATCAAATCGTGATTACTGTAAAAAGTATTACAACAAGTGGTTTTATGACTTGCGACGTATTGCTTACAAACAAGGCAGGAGCTACATTCTTCAAGGCAGAAAACGTAAAAGGAAATAGTGATTCTTTCTTTACACCAGGCACCAAGCTTGCCCGTATGAAAGTGTGGGCTGCGCTGACCGGAGGAGCCTTGGGTAAGATGATGAAATCGAGGCTGTAGGCAGATGAAAAGCTTTAAATCCATAGTTCTCTGGATGGCGGCACTTTTGGCTATTGGTTCGGCTTTAATCTGTTTTGAAGGTGACATGCTATGGAAGATACAGCAGTACAACCTGTTCCTTTCTTCCCCGCTGTTCTTCAAACAGATGATGGTTGTGCCAGGAGGAATGCTGTCCTATATTGGCGCATTCTTCACCCAGTATTTCTTCCATCCCTGGCAGGGAGTCCTGCTGTTAAGCTGTTGGTGGCTATTGTTGTTATGGCTTACCAAACGCACGTTCTGCATTCCTGACAGATGGTGTGCCGTCACGCTGATTCCCTTGGCCATCCTGCTGATTGCAAATATGAATCTGGGCTATTGGATTTATCTTATGCGACTGCGCGGTTATTTCTTCATGCCTACCATCGGAACCACCATTGCCGTGGCACTGCTGTGGGCTTTCCGCTCACTGCCACAGAAGTTATGGATGCGTGCTATGTTTGTCGTGCTGACCGTTCTTGTGGGTTATCCGCTGATGGGTGTCTATGGCCTTGTGGTGGCACTGCTGATGGCTGTATGGATTTGGCGGCTGCAAAAGAACAATTTACAGAATGCTATACTGTCGGGTATCGTCTTGGTGGCTTTGGTGGCTATACCCTTGGTCTTCTACCGTTTCGTCTATCATGAAACGAGTCTGGGCGATGTCTGGTTAGCAGGAATGCCAGGTTTCTTTGTTTCTGAGACTTATCCTGTTTTCAAGGTTCCCTATTATCTGCTTGCAGCCTGCTATCTGGTCTTTGTCGTGGTTTCACGCGGCGTCTATTCCCAGAAGAAGACGGAACAGCCTGTCGTTGAGCCGGTAAGCACCAAGAAAAAGGATCGGAAGAAAAGTTCCGGCCAGAAAGAATCCGCTAAGAAACGCGACTGGCGACCTGTTGTGCAATGGGCGTTGCAGGGCGTGCTGTTTTGCGGTCTTGCTGCAGTTGTCTGGTATTTCTGGTATAAAGACGAGAATTTCCACCATGAACTGCGCATGCAGCACTGCATAGAACAGACTGACTGGGAAGGTGTACTGACTGAGGGTGAAAAGGTGAACAACGAACCCACCAGAGCCATCGTCATGATGAACAACCTGGCCCTGAGCCGGCTAGGACGGCAATGCGATGAGATGTACAACTTCAGAAAAGGCTCGAAGAAGACCAATACTCCTCTGCCTGTCTATATGTATAACACGATCGGAAGACAGATTTACTATCAGTATGGTATGCTGAACGAGTGCCACCGCATGTGTCTGGAACAGGGAGTGGAGCAGGGATGGAGCGTGGAGCTGCTGCAGTACCTGGCCCGCTGTTCCATGCTTGGCGGAGAAACCAATGCAGCGCAGAAGTATCTGAGGCTATTGCGTCAGACACAGTTCTATGGCCCGTGGGCAGACCATATGGAACAACTGCTTGCCAATCGCAAGCAAATGGGCGAAGACCGGGAAACGGGCCCCATCACCCACATGCTGCATTACTTGAACAATAAGGGAGCCGACAACGGCTTTGTGGAGCAGTACCTGATGCAGCAACTGTCGGTTAACGACTCCGACGATCCCTATTTCCAGGAGCAGGCCGTGCTTGGTGCCATGTGGATGAGAAGCCCCGACGACTTCTGGCCGCGCTTCATGCGCTATCTGGAATTGCGCCCAGAGCAAAAGATTCCGCGCATTATCCAAGAGGCAGTATGGCTTTTCGGGAATATGCAGGAGAAAGAAATCATTTTCAGTCTTCCCATTGATCAAAGCGTTAAGGACTCCTACGATGCCTTCTTGGATACGTGGTCGAAATACGAAGGACGGGATGGTCGCGAACTCCGTGGCGCACTCTATTCCCACTTTGGCAATACTTACTTCTTCGAATATTATTTCCTCAAAGATATTACCTATTTCTGATTTATGAAGAATCTTTTCCAAATCATAGCTGTTTCTATCATACTGACGGCTTGCGGCAACAAGCTGCCTACGGTGTTCAGTGATTCAAAGTCGCTTCCGCAAATTTATCCTGACTACACCGGGGTGACCGTCCCAGTCAACATGGCACCGCTGACGTTCGAAATGGAAAAGCCTGCCGAGGAGATGGCCGCAAGTTTCACCATTGGCAACCATAAGATTATTTGCAGCGGAACCAAGATACAGCCTGATGCCGACGAATGGCGGCAACTGGTGGAGGCCGCACAGGGGGAAGCTGTCAAGGTGGAGGTTTATGCCCGCAACAAGGGACATTGGACGCGCTATAAGTCTTTCGATATCTATGTTTCGCCCGATTCCATCGATCCCTACATCAGTTACCGATTGATAGCTCCCTCTTACGTCACCTATGAGGACCTGACCATCAGCCAGCGCTATCTGGAGGGCTATGAGGAGAGTGTCATCTACGACAACATGCTCTGCACTGAAGGTCCGGCGGGTCAGTGTATTAACTGCCACAACTACCAGCAATACAACCCTGGGAGGATGCAGTTTCATGCCCGCGAGAATATGGGCGGTACGGTTATCGCCTACGATGGCCAGGTGCGGAAGATAAATATGAAGAACGACAACCTGCTTTCGGCTGGTGTCTATCCCGCCTGGCATCCCTGGCTGAAACTTATCGTCTATTCCACCGACAAGACGCAGCAGACTTTCCATACCGTCAATCCTAATAAAATCGAGGTGTACGACACGAAGAGCGACCTGATTGCCTTCGATGTGGAGAAGAACGAAGTCACCAACATCGAGAACGATCCGAATGAACTCGATGTGTTCCCCTTCTGGGCACCTGACGGCAAAACGCTATACTACTGCAGCGCCCACTTTGAGTATCAAGACACCATCGACCCGGGTGTGGAATTCATGCATCGTGCAGAACAAGTGAAATACAACATCTACAAGAAGAGTTTTGACCCAGCGACCCTGCAGTTCGGACCGCGCGAAATCGTGTTCGATGCATCGGCCATGGACAAGAGCGCCACTTTTCCGCGCATCTCTCCCGACGGTCACTACCTGATGTTCACGCTGGCCGAATACGGCGTGTTCCACATTTGGCATCACGATGCCGACCTCTGGATGATGGACCTCTCCTCAGGCGAAGCCCGCGCAATGGCTGAACTCAATTCGCCAGATACCGAGAGCTATCACTCTTGGTCGAGTAACGGTCGGTGGGTGGTCTTCAGCAGCCGACGTTACGATGGGAATTATACGCGCCCCTTCTTTGCGCATGTTGATAAATCCGGCCATGCCACCAAACCATTCGAACTGCCGTGTGCTGACCCCGACTATCATCGTCAGTTCTTGAGATGCTATAATATTCCAGAATTCATGAGGGGGCCAGTCACTATTTCTCCACATCAGTTTGCCAGTGAGTTGAAAGGCAACGGTATCCCCGTAACTTACGTTCAACAACTGAGGAAGTGATTATTTGGAAATGTTCCTGTTGTTTTTAGAAAATACACCTTATTTAATGTTTTCTCATTAATAATTGTGTTTTCTCATTAATAATTCGTACCTTTGCACTCGGTTTTTATCTGTTTGGACGCGTGATATCGACCATGGCAGGTGAAAGAGAAAACATTATGTCCTCAAACGACGGTAAAATGTTATCTTTGAAAAAAGAGGGGCATATTCAAGAAATGGCTACATCAAACCGACTTGCATCTTGTGCGAGCCGCGCCGTAGGCTTACCCCAGAACGAGAGGCGCTGGTTTATTGCCTTCGTGGGAAACAACCAGGAAAAGGCTGCTGCCCGGCGTCTGGAGGGAATGGACTACGAGGTGTATCTGCCTGTTCAGGAAGTGGTCAGCGTGTGGAAAGACGGGCGGCGGAAACTCCGCGAGCGTATCGTGTTGCCCAACCTGCTGTTCCTGCATCTCACGGAGCTTGAGCGCAAGGTTGTGGTGGCCCTTCCCTTCGTAAAACGGTTCATGGTGGACCGTGCCGGAAAGGTGGATGCCTACAACCGTCATCCGCTGGCGGTGATCCCCGACGGACAGATGGAACGATTCAAGTTTATGCTCGGGCAGGACGAGAAAGAGGTTTCCATGGAGCCGCTGACGTTGAAGACCGGCGATGCCGTCCGCATCATCCGTGGCAGTCTGGCTGGTCTTGAAGGTCATGTCTATCAAGGCAATTCGGGCAAGTCATACGTGGCCGTGAAACTGGATTTCCTCGGGTGTGCCATTGCCGAGGTAGCGCTTACCGACGTCGAATTGATTCAGCATTCTTAACGATTAATCATCAATACAGATCAACCAAATGAAAAGAGTTGTAATTACAGGAATGGGCATCTGGTCGTGCCTGGGAACGAACCTGGAGGAAGTGTGTCATTCGCTTTATCACGGCATTTCGGGAATAGGTATCGATCAGGACAGAATAGACTATGGTTTCCGTTCCGGACTGACAGGTATCGTGAAGCGTCCGCAGCTGAAGGGCCTGCTCGACCGCCGCACCCGTATGGGACTTTCGGAGGAGGCCGAATATGCCTTCATGGCCAGTAAGGAGGCCTTCCAGATGGCCGGTATCGACGACGATTACCTGCTGGCCAACGAGGTGGGCGTGATT
Source organism: uncultured Prevotellaceae bacterium (assembly GCA_900314655.1). GTDB lineage: Bacteria > Bacteroidota > Bacteroidia > Bacteroidales > Bacteroidaceae > Prevotella. The sequence continues at coordinate 12,448 of OMWC01000038.1, forward strand.
TTCGGTAACGATTCTTCGGCAAAGGCCATTGTGGAGTCGGCCACGATCATGGATGAGAAGCACGATTCGGCCATGATTGGCTCGGGCCTGATTTTCCAGGGCATGAACTCCACGGTGAACATGAACATGAATACGATTTTCCATCTTCGTGGTGTCAATTTCTCCGTCAGTTCGGCCTGCGCCAGCGGTTCCCATGCCATCGGCTTGGCTTACTTGCTGATCAAGCAGGGTCTGCAGGATGTGATCCTTTGCGGCGGAGCCCAGGAGGTGAACAAGTATGCCATGTCGTCGTTCGACGCGCTGAATGCCTTCTCCGTGCGGATGGACGAGCCCACGAAGGCAAGCCGTCCGTTTGACCGTGACCGTGACGGACTGATCCCCAGCGGCGGTGCTGCCGGACTTGTGCTGGAGGAATATGAACACGCCGTGAAGCGTGGAGCCACCATTCTGGCAGAGGTCTGCGGCTATGGATTCTCCAGCAATGGCGGTGGTATCAGTCAGCCCAGCGATGAAGGCAGCGTGGTGGCCATGAGCCGTGCGTTGAATGATGCCGGTGTGACTCCCGATGACATTGACTATATCAATGCCCATGCCACTTCCACCCATCAGGGTGATATGTTTGAGGCCATGGCCCTGAGCCGACTGTTCAGCGGCAAGCATGCCCTGATCAGTTCCACGAAGAGCATGACCGGCCATGAATGTTGGATGGCAGGAGCCAGTGAGGTGGTTTACAGCACGCTGATGATGCGTAACAATTTTGTGGCCCCCAACATCAACTTCGAGAATCCCGATGAATATTCTGAGCCGCTGAATATCGCGGCTAAGACCGTGGAGACGGAGATCAAGACCGTGCTGAGCAACTCGTTCGGCTTCGGCGGTACCAATTCAGCCCTTGTCTTAAAGAAATTTTGAGCGATAGCAAACGACAGGAAGGCATCACCTACGGCAATGCCTGGATGCACAAGACACTGATCAGTCTGCTGAAGGTAGTGGACCGCAGGGTGTTCTATGTCTTCATGTATGTCTTCGTGATTCCCGTCACCCTGGTGCTTAGCAACGGCTCGCGGCTCACTTTCCGCTATTTCCGTCGGCGCAGGGGCTACGGAATGTTGAAGTCGCTTTGGTCCACCTACCGGAATCATTGCATCTTCGGAGAGACGGTGATTGACAAGTTTGCCATGTATGCCGGCCATCGGTTCAAGGTAATCTTCGACGATGAGGCTCGCTACAGGGCGATGACGGAAGGCCCCGATGCCTTTCTCCAGTTGAGTGCCCACATCGGATGCAGTGAAATCCTGGGCTATTCATACCACGTGAGCAAACCCTGCAACGTGTTGGTGTTTGGAGGCGAGAAGCAGTCGCTGATGGGCTACCGCAGTTCGTCGTTCGGCGAGATGAACGTGAACATGATTCCCGTAGGCGTTGAGGCCACACATAGCGAAGAGATTGTGGGAGCCTTCGACCGTGGGGAAATCGTGATTGCCTTTGCCGACCGTCTGATGAATCCCAAGAAGGTGATAACCTCCAGGATTCACGGTTATGGCGTCAGTCTGGCCAAGGGGCCGTTCTCGATGGCCGTGACCCGCGGAATCGATGTGGTAATGGTCAATGCGATGAAGGAGAAGAATGGTTCCTACAGGGCTTTCTTCACTCCGCTCACCTACGACAAGCAACTTCCGGCCAGTCAGCAACGCCAGCAACTAGCAGATGCCTATACGGCCGAGATAGAACGGCTGATGGAGATGTACCCCCTGCAATGGTTCAATTATTTTGACCTTTGGACTGACAGCCTCCAGAAGTCATGATTTTTTAGTAAACAAGCATTTTTGAAAACAGAATAATAATGAACCTGTCACCTTCGGTAAAAGCAAAATACACGCAAGACGATATAAGCGCTCGGGAAGCCCAGCGCCTGGCAGAGTTTATTGCATTTAGTCCTGTTGTGTTCCAGATATCACGGCTGATGGTGAAGCTGGGTGTACTGGACCTCCTGCGCAATGCAGACAACGGGATGACTCAGGAAGAGATAGCCGCCAAGACTGGCCTCTCGCTATATGCCGTGAAAGTGTTGACGGAAGCCTCGCTTTCCATCGGTACGGTGATAGTGGATGCGGAAACGAACCGCTTTCATCTGGCCAAGACGGGATGGTTCCTGCTCAACGATCCGGCTACAAAGGTGAATCTGGATTTCAACCACGACGTGAACTATATGGGTATGTTTCGTCTGGAGGAAGCCTTGAAAGAGGGCATCCCCACCGGACTGAAGCATTTCGGCGACTGGCCTACCATCTATGAAGGACTCTCGTCATTGCCTGCCGACGTGCAGAAGAGTTGGTTTGCTTTTGACCATTTCTATAGCGACAGTTCGTTTGAGGAAGCCCTGAAGATCGTCTTTGCCGATAGTCCCCAGACTTTACTTGACGTAGGCGGAAACACAGGCCGCTGGGCTCTGCGGTGTGTAGGCTATAATGCCGATGTGAACGTGACGGTAGTGGATCTGCCGCAGCAGCTGGAAATGATGAAGGCCTACACTCAGGGAAAGAACGGAGCCGAACGTATTGACGGCTATGGCATGAATCTGCTAGACGACAGTCAGCAGTTTCCCACCGGCAAGCATTACGACGTGATATGGATGAGCCAGTTTCTGGATTGTTTCAACGAGGAGCAGGTGACCAGTATCCTCCGTCGTGCTGCCCGTATCATGGATGCCGATACGCGTCTTTACATCATGGAGACCGTGTGGGACCGTCAGCGCTTTGAGCCCGCTGCCTTCTGCCTGACCATGACATCGGTCTATTTCACGGCCATGGCCAACGGCAACAGCAAGATGTTCAACACCGACGATCTGGTGCGGCTTATCGGTAATGCCGGAATGGAAGTGGAGCAGACGTACGACTGTCTGGGGCAGGCCCATACCATATTGAAGTGTAAAACCAAGTAATTATTATTTATAAAGCAAAGAATTTATGAACAGACAAGAAATTGAAAGCAAGGTAAAGGAGTTCCTTTTGGAAGATCTTGAAATTGACGAGGAGAACATCTTCCCCGAAGCCAAGTTGAAGGAAGACATGGGTATCGACAGCCTCGACTATGTGGATATCGTAGTAATCGTGGAAAAGAACTTCGGCTTCAAGATCAAGGCTGAGGAGATGGCCAACGTGAAGACCATGTCGCAGTTCTGTGATTATATCGAGTCAAAGGTAGGATAAGTGGAAATGGGAGAGGGCCAGGCAGAAAAGAAATGGAACGGCAAGACCGGAGGGACACCCTTTATGCAGGTTTCCCTGATGAAGCTCTACAAGATCGTAGGGCTTAGGCCCATGTATGCCGTCCTGGCCTTGGTAGTACCCTTCTACATGCTGTTTGCCCATAAGGGCTACATCGTCACCTACCGCTTTTTCCGCCGGCGGATGGGATATGGCCGGATGAAGTCGTTTGTCAATGTATATCGCAATCACTTCGTGTTCGGACAGGTTATCATCGACCGTTTTGCCGCCTATAGCGGTATGAAGTTCAAGCTCAACATGGACGGTTACGACAAATTCCTCAGCTATGCCGATCAGCCCGAAGGCTTCATCATGCTGTCTTCACATGTGGGCAATTACGAAATGGCCGGCTATACGCTGGTCAGCGAGAAGAAACCCTTCAATGCACTGGTCTATGGTGGAGAGACGGAGATGGTGATGGGCAACCGTCAGCGCATGCTCTACGGCAACAACATCAACCTGATACCCGTTACCGATGACTTCTCCCACCTGTTCAAGATCAATTCGGCCCTTGCCAACGGCGAGATCCTGAGTATTGCGGGCGACCGTTTCTTCGAGTCGTCGAAAACTTTCGAATGCGACTTGCTGGGCAGTCCAGCCCGATTCGTGGCTGGTCCCTTTGCCTTGGCCGTGATGCGCGAAGTGAAGATCCTTGCCGTCTTTGTGATGAAAGACAAGTGGAACAGCTACAACGTGCATATCCGCGAGATAAAGGCCGATGCGAGCCTGCCTTCCAAGCAGCGCATGCAGATGCTTGCCCGCAACTTTGCCAGTGAGCTGGAGGCGGTAGTGAGGAAATATCCCACCCAGTGGTTTAATTATTATGACTTCTGGGAAACGTCAGACAACTGAAACAGACATGGACTTACAAAACATTCAGGAAATACCCATCACCCAATTGATTCCCCAGCGGCCGCCGTTTGTCATGGTTGACAAGGTAATCAGTTTCAATATCACCGATGCTGCCACCGTGCTTCGCATCAGCGAGGATAATCTGTTTTGCGACGGCAAGGTGTTTTCTTCGTCGGGTATCATTGAAAATATGGCGCAGTCGTGTGCTGCCCGTATGGGATGTCTCAACCTGATGAAGGGAGATACCGTCAAGATCGGTTTCATCGGCGATATCCGCAACTGCGACATCTTGCGCCATCCATTGGCTGGAGAAACCCTCACCACGCATGTGCATATCATCGAGGATGTGTTCCATCTGACATTGGCCGACGTTACGGTGAAAGTAGCCGATGAGACGGTGGCCAGCGCCCGCATGAAGATTGCGCTGATGGACACCGAGGCTTCTGACGACACACAACAACCCCTTGCATGAAGACGCTGAAGACTACATTGCCGTTCAAGATACGCTTTAGTGAGATTGACATCATGAGAGTGGTGTGGCACGGAGCCTATGCCAAGTATTTTGAGGACGCCCGCGAGCAGTTCGGCAAGGAGTTCGGACTCAGTTACGACCTGATAGAGAAGAGTGGCTATTATGCACCCCTGGTGGATTTGTCGTTTCAGTACAAGAAACCTTTGCGCTACGACATGAGTCCCGAGATTACCATTATCTATCGTCCCACGGATGCGGCAAAGATTGTTTTCGATTATGAGATTCATGACGCTGCCACCGGCGAACTGATGGCAACAGGCCATTCCGTGCAGGTGTTTATGGATTTCAACTACGAACTGATCTGGAGTAATCCTGCTTTCTACGATCATTGGAAAGAGCATTGGCTGAAAGAATAGTTGCGGCAGTAGCCGATCATATAGTTTCACCTTTGGGATTCACCTCTGCCGACAATTTTGCGGCGGTGAGGGAAGGACGTTCCGAATTGAGGCGTTATGAAGGGAAATGGGGATTACCGGAACCCTTTGTCGCTGCCTTGATGGATCGTGCGGCAGTCTTGGAAGCATGTGAGCATGAAGGCATCAGAGGCCTGTTCACCTATTTCGAGAAGATGGCCATCCTCTCCATTGCCAAGGCGTTGCAGGCGTGCGATGTTGACATCACTTCGGGGCGGACACTCCTGATTCTCTCTACCACGAAGGGAAACGTCGATTTGCTCAGGGAGAATGCCGAGGGCGTTCCTCCGGAAAGGGAGAAACTGGGTGAGGCCGCAAAAGCCATTGCTGCATATTTCGGCAATCCCAATCAGCCCGTCGTGGTTTCAAACGCCTGTATTTCAGGTGCTACCGCACAGATTGAGGCTGCCCGTCTGATAGCCATGGGCTGTTACGACAGTGTGGTTGTTTGCGGAGTCGATGTACAGTCGCCCTTTATCGTTTCCGGTTTCCAGTCGCTGAAGGCACTTTCTGCCCAGCCCTGCCGTCCCTTTGATGAAGACCGCACGGGCATCAACCTGGGAGACGCTGCTGCCACTATTATATATAAAGGTGTGAAAGCTGAAGACCTCAGCGTAGGCACCTGGTACTATGCCAAGGGAGCCATGCGCAATGATGCCTTCCACATCTCGGCCCCTTCTTATGAAGGAGAAGGTGCCTATAGAGCTTTGCAGTCCATTCTTCAGGATGAAGACCGCGAGGAAATCGCCTTTGTGAATGCCCATGGCACGGGCACACTCTTCAACGACGAGATGGAGTCGGTAGCCATCGACCGTGCCGGTTTGGCCCATCTGCCCGTAAACAGCCTGAAGGGCTACATCGGCCATACGATGGGAGCAGCGGGAATCTTCGAAACCATCCTCTCCATGCGTGCCGTTGACGACGGCATCGTCTTGGGAACCAGAGGTTATGAACATAGTGGCGTAAGCCGCCAACTGAACATCCGGCCGGATCATTCCGCCACCAAGAGGAAGGCATTCGTCAAGTTGCTCTCCGGCTTTGGCGGTTGCAATGCAGCCATCCTGTTTAAAAAGAAATAAACTGCAACCTGCAACTTGACTGCTTGCTGATGAGCCATGGCGAATAAACTTAAAACCCTTTCACATATAGAGATCACCACTTCGGGCATCGTCTTGAATGGTGAGCGTCTTGAAACGACAGGAAACGGACTCGACATGCTTACCCATGCCTATCGTAGCTATGTGAACGATTACCCCAAGTTCTTCAAGATGGACGGTCTGGGCAAACTGGGGTTCCTGGCCTCCGAGCTGTTGCTGAAGAGTCTCCATGAAGAGCGTTTCGTCAGCCGCGACGACCGGGCCGTGATACTTCTGGGTAGCAGCGGTTCCCGTGATGCCGACATTCATTTCCAGTCCACCATCAGCGACAAGGACAACTTTTTCCCCAGTCCTTCGGTTTTTGTCTATACGCTGCCCAATATCGTGACGGGCGAGATTGCCATCCGCAACAAGTATCTTGGTGAGACGGCTTTCTATGTTATCAGTCATTACGACGAGTCGGTCACCGAACAGCTACTCATGGCAGCCTTTCAGGACGATGCCACGAAGAGCGTTCTGACGGGATGGGCGGATTACGCAGACAAGGAGCATTTTGAAGCAAAACTGAAATTAATAAACAGAACATAAGAATATCACAAATGGAAGAATTAGTTTTAGAGTTAAAAAAAGAAATTATTGAAGCCCTCAACCTCGAGGATATCACCCCCGAAGACATCGATGCCGATGCCCCTCTTTTTGGCAGCGGCCTCGGTCTCGACTCCATTGATGCATTGGAACTCATCGTGCTGATGGAGAAGAAGTACGGCATCAAGCTGGAGAATCCTGCCAAGGGCAAGGAGGTGTTCAAGTCAATCAACGTGATGGCACAGTTCATTACCGAAAACAGAACTAAATAAATATAATCAGCATCCAGATGTTGGAGCCGATCTATATTACGGGTGCAGGCGTAGTCTCGGCCATTGGTATCGGGAAAGCCGAGACGCTGGCTTCGCTCCAGAAGGGCCTCTCAGGCATCGGAGAGATGAAGTATCTCCGTTCCGTTCATCGTGAACTCCCCGTAGGCGAGGTGAAACTCAGCAATGCGGAGATGATGCAGATGCTCGGCGCCGACCCTGATCCCCGGCTCACGCGCACGGCTCTTATCGGCAGGCTGGCCTTGCGCGAGGCTTTGGCGGAGGCCCGTCTTTCGGGCGAAGCCCTGCAGCAGGTGCCGTTTATCTCCTCAACGACTGTCGGCGGAATGGATCGCCGCGAACTCTTCCATGCCGAAGAAGACACCCCCGACAGCCTGCATGCCGCCATCGCAACCCACGGCTGTGCAGCATCTACCGATATGATAGCCTCGCCCTTCGGTCCTTTTGCCATGCAGACCACCGTTTCCACGGCCTGCTCCTCAGCCACTAATGCCATCATTACTGGTGCCAACATGCTGCGATGCGGCTTGGCAGAAAGAGTCGTGGTGGGAGGTTCTGAAAGTCTCACCCTTTTCCACCTGAACGGATTCCACGCGCTGATGATCCTCGATCACCAACCATGCCGACCGTTCGACAGAGACCGCGCCGGCCTCAATCTCGGCGAAGGTGCCGCCTATCTGGTCATGGAGACAGCCTCGTCGGCAGTCCGTCGGGGCATACAACCCCTGTGTCGCCTGAGCGGTTACGGTAATGCTTGCGACGCTTTCCATCAGACCGCCTCTTCGCCTGAGGGCGAGGGTGCCTTTATGGCTATGAGCGAAGCCTTGCGCATGGCGGCCCTGAAGCCTGGCGAGATCCATTATATCAATGCCCATGGAACGGGCACACCCAACAACGATGAGAGTGAGACCCGCGCCCTCCGCCGCATATTTGGCGAAGCCGTTCCCCCCGTATCCTCCACAAAGTCGTTTACGGGCCATACCACAAGTGCATCGGGAAGCATAGAGGCCGTTTTCTGCCTGCTTGCCCTGCAACATCAGTTCCTGCCGCAGAACCTGAATTGGCACACGCCGATGGACGGTGGTCTGACGCCCGTTACCGATGTCAGCCCCCAGGGAGAAATCAGGCATATATTGAGTAATGCCTTCGGCTTTGGAGGCAATGATTCCAGCATCATCCTCTCCCAGCTATGAACAGCAAGATGCATTCCACGAAAATCTATATAGAAGCCGCCCATCAGGTATCCATCCAGCAACCGTTGACGGAAGCGTGGATGACGGAGCCCATCCGTTATGATGAGCCTTTCGTGCGAGCGGTGAATCCCACTTTCCGCGACTTTATCCCCGCCAACGAAGTGCGTCGTATGGGTAACATCATGAAGCGCGCCCTTGTAACCATGCTCCGACTTGTGGCCGATACTGGGGTAGAACATCCCGACGCCATCATCACGGGCACCAGTCTGGGCTGTCTCGACTATACCGAGCGCTTTCTTGATGACCTGACGCAAAACGGAGAACAGATGCTGAGTCCTACATGGTTCATGCAGTCCACCCATAACACCGTAGGTTCAGCCCTGGCCATCTATACGAAGACGCATGGCTACAACGTGACCTACTCGCATGGCGAATTGAGTTTCGATGCAGGTCTGCTCGATGCTTGGATGCAGATGCAATTGGGAAGGATTTCCACAGCCGTGGTGGGAGGACACGATGAGATGATAGCCTCTTATTACGAATTGCTTAAGCGCACGGGTTACGTAGGTGTCAAGGGAATGGTTCCTTGTGGAGAAGTTGCGATGTCGATGCTTTTGAATACCGAAAAGAAAGCCGACTCTTTGTGTGGACTGGCCGCTGTTACCATCAGTAGTTTCATCTCCATGGATCAGATGAGACAGCAGGTGGAAAAGATGTTGAGCAATGCCGGCATGACATACGGCGATCTCAGTGCCGTGATGACAGGTGTGAACGGTAATCCTCAGAACGATTGCCATTACGACGCGATGGTCTGCTCACTCTTCCCGGACAAGCCCTTGCTGCATTACAAACACTTGTTTGGCGAGAATTTCACGGCATCAGCCCTTGGCGTCTATGCCGCAGCCCACTGTCTGCATCAGCGAGTGTTACCCACATCACTCTATGCTGACGATACCCCCTGCCGCCAGGATTCCCCTGAAAGCATCCTGCTGATTAATCAGAGAGGCGGTAAGGAATATTCCCTCATACTTCTAACTGCTTGCTGATGAGCAAAGCGAATAAAACTTGAAACTTGGGTATGCTTCTGAAACTCCTGCCCATATCGCTCCTGCAATGCATGCTCCTGACTGGCGGTCAGGTGCTGATGAAATACGGTCTGATCAAGGCCGGCGATTTCTCTTGGTCGTGGCAGTATTTCCTCCGGTTGTTCATCAATTGGCAGTTCATCTGCTGCGGCCTGTGCTACGGGGCAGGTTCCATCCTTTGGATGTATATCATCAAGCACTTTCCCTTCAGTATGGCTTATCCGATGATCAGCCTGAGCTATGTGATGGGAATGTTTGCCGCTATTATATTCTTTCACGAACAGATACCATTGGTCAGATGGATCGGCGTATTCCTAATCCTGACCGGTTGTGTACTTATTGCAAAATGAAAAAAATGAGATTTTCCATCATCCTGCTGGCAGCCTTCATCTCTTTTCAGGCATGGGGACAGACTCGCCTCACTGAGGCCCAGCAGAAACAGATTGTAGAAAAGATTGACCGTTCGGCACAGCGTATGACCACCATGCAGTGCACCTTCACGCAGACGAAGAGCATGAAGATGCTGAGCAAGAAAATGATTTCCAAGGGAGTGATGTATTTCAAGCGACCCAGTCAATTGCGCTGGCAGTACACCTCACCCTACGATTATACCTTCTTGCTTAATGGCGATAAGATACGTCTGAAGTCGGCCAAGTCAACCAAGGACATCAGCGTTCAGGGCAACAAGATGTTCCGTCAGATTACCAATATCATCCTCAACAGCATCACGGGTGGCAGTCTCAGGAGCACTTCCGATTTCCGGTTGGAAATGTATAAGACGGGCAACACCTATTTCGCGCGGCTCTATCCCAAGAAGAAGGAGCTCAAGCAGGTCTATCAGATCATTGAGATCTATTTCAGTCCTGCCCTTGACTGCGTGAGCAGCGTGAAGATGATCGAGAAGAGCGGCGACACCACATTGGTCGAGCTGAACGGTATCAAGTATAATGCATCCATTAATGAAAAGATGTTTAGCCTTCGTTAGTCTGCTTTGGCTGTTGTGTCTCAACACTACAGTGGCCTTCTCTCAGACTCCCTCTGAAACCTTCCGGCAGTATCATCTGCTGATGCAGGTGCGGGGACAGGAGATTACCAGTATCTGCATGATGAACCTGCAGCCAGACCAGAGCGTGGTGGGAACCGTCGTCAATGAATTTGGTGTGAAGGCGTTTGATTTCACCTATTCGCAAGGCCGTGCTAAGGTGCTCAACGTAGTGGGACCGCTGAACAAATGGTACATCCGAAAAGTGCTGCGCAAAGATTTTACTTTCCTGCTGAAGAATCTGTGGTCAGGTCAGGACCTGACGGAGAAGAAGCGGACGCTCACCCATCAGCCTGACGGGACCGTCACCCTTCGCAACGACCGCTTCAAGATCAGCTATACGTTTACACCAATGGAAACCCCTACTAATGAAACTGATTAACGATTTTTTTACGGTTACCGAGATAGATGACAGTCAGGAGGATTTGAAGTTCAAGATCCGTATGAATCCCGCTCATCCTATCTATCAGGTGCATTTCCCTGGAAATCCCATTACCCCCGGCGTTTGTCTGGTCCAAATGGCAGAAGAGATTCTTGAGAATCGGTATCAGCGCCGTCTTATGCTTCAGACGGCCGTGAACATCAAGTTCAAGATGCCGATTGGCCCCGAAGACTGTCCGTGGTTTGTTTTCAATAAGGTCGAGTTTTCCGATGAGGTGCTTTCTGTGCGCATCAGCATTGAAGCCGACGGGAAGCAATATGCCAAGATGTCGTTACGATACAACATAGCCGAATGAAGAACAATGAGCACAAGGTGACTCCCAGGTTGTGTGTTATCATACCAACCTATAACAATGCCGGTACCGTAGGAGAGGTAGTCAGCCAGGTGTACGGCTACTGTCAGGATGTGATTGTAGTCAACGATGGCAGTACTGACCGTACATCCGAGATACTTGCAGCATTGACCATCCCGGTGACGGTAGTTTCCTACGAAAAGAATCAGGGCAAGGGCCATGCCTTGGTGACAGGATTCCGCAAAGCCATGTCGATGGGCTTCAGCCATGCCATCACGATTGATGCCGACGGGCAGCATTATCCCTCTGACATCCCGCTCTTCGTGAAAGCTTTGGAGAGTCGTCAGCGGGGAATCATCGTGGGTAGCCGCAATCTGACCGAAGAGAATATGCCCCGAAAGAACACCTTTGCCAACCGTTTCTCTAATTTCTGGTTCCGGCTGCAGACGGGGATTGACTTGCCAGACACGCAGAGTGGTTTCCGTCTCTATACCCTTTCTTCGCTTCATGGCCTGCGTCTCATCACTTCGCGCTATGAATCCGAATTGGAGCTGCTTGTTTTTGCCGCATGGGCCGGCGAACCCGTAACGTCTCTGCCCATCAGGGTGTATTATCCGCCAGCTGGCGAACGGGTGAGCCATTATCGCCCCACTTATGATTTTATCAGAATCAGTTTGCTGAACACCGTGTTATGTATCGGTGCGTTGGTTTACGGCTGGCCGATGAAAATATTACGTCGAATAACCTTTAATCATTAATATTTAATTTTGAAACTCTTTCTCGCGATACGTCAGTGGTTCTACACCGTCTTTTCGTTCTGTTGTTTTCTCTGCCTGGCAGTGGAACTGACAGTAGCGGGATTCTTCATCCTTACCATAGGCGGTTCTACCGAAGAGCATAAGAAGAAATATCACCGGTTGCTGCAGCGACGGACACGATTTGTCATCAGCCATATTCCGGGCACCACCTTCTCTTATAAGAACCCTGTGGGCGAAACATTCGAAAAACCTGCTGTAATCATCAGCAATCATCAGTCGCATCTTGATTTGGCTGCTATCATGATGCTGACCCCCAATCTGGTGATACTCACCAAAGACTGGGTATGGCATAATCCCTTTTATGGCATTATCATCAGATATGCCGACTACCTGCCAGTAAGCGATATGGAGCAGATGCTGCCCAAGTTGTCGGCACTGGTAGAGAAAGGCTATTCCGTGATGGTTTTTCCTGAAGGAACACGCTCGCCAAATTGCAAGATTCAGCGGTTCCATCGGGGTGCCTTCTATCTGGCAGAGCAGCTGAAACTGGATATACTGCCTGTTTTCATTGATGGTTTTGGAAAGGTGCTTCCCAAGACATCTTTCCATCTGCATCCTGGAGAGATGACGTTGGAGGTGATGCCACGTGTGGCTCATGACGATCCTTCGCAAGGTGATTATAGGGAGAAAGCCCGCAAGTTGCATCGGGTCTATCTGGAAAAGAAGAGATGAAGAAGTGTGTCATCATCGGTAGTGGACTTGGCGGTCTGTCGTGCGGTGTTATTCTTGCCAAGAATGAATATGAGGTCACGGTGCTCGAGCAGGCCCCGCAGATAGGTGGTTGTCTGCAGTGTTTCCGTCGCGATGGTTCCGTATTCAATACGGGCATGCATTATATCGGCAGTGCCGATGCTGGTCAGACGCTCGGCGTGCTGCTTCATTATCTGGGCGTGGATGCTGACGTCCGTCTTCAGCGCCTTGACCCGATGGGCTACGATGTAGTCTCTCTCCGAGGGGAGCGGTTCCCCTTGGCCAATGGTAAAGAGCACTTCATCCGCAGGCTGGTAGCGCGTTTCCCTCACAGCAGTGATGAACTGTCGGCATATTATGATACGGTCAGCAGGGTATCATTGTCGTCACCTTTTCATACGTTGAACCAAGATGCCGACTTGCGCGCGTACCTTTATTATCAAGAGCGTGCTGTCAACGAGGTTGTCAGCAGTTTGGTTAGCGACCCGTTGTTGCGGGAGGTTCTCGTGGGGACACAGCCATTGTATGCCGGGGTGAAAGACCGCACGCCTTTCTCCACCCATGCTTTGATTACGGAATCTTTCAACCAGAGCGCGTTTCGCATTGTGGGGGGAAGCGAAAGGGTTGCCTCGTCGCTGGCTAACACGCTCAAACGGATGGGAGGAAAAGTGCTGACCAGACACCGCGCTACGAAGATTGTGTGTGATGATACGCATGCTACTGCTGTTCTGACGGCAAATGGAGAGCAGTTTGCTGCCGATTTGGTCATCAGCGCCATTCATCCACAGCTGACGGTCGAGCTTGTTGACAGCCGGCTGTTGCGCAGTACTTACCGGCATCGGATAGCACAAGCCCGGAATACGATTTCGCCGTTCACGGTATATCTGAAGTTTCGGAAGAATACAGTTAGGTATATGAACTACAACCTCTATTGCTATCGTGGCGATAGCACTTGGGGATGTGAGGACTACGACGAGTCTTCATGGCCTAAGGGGCTGCTGTATATGCATTTCTGCCATGAGGAAAACCCCGAATATGCTCAAACGGGGGAGATTCTCACTTATATGAAATACGAGGATGTTAAGCCGTGGCAGGGCACAAGCGTCGGTCATCGCGGTGAGAGTTATGAGGCCTTCAAGCAAAGAAAGGCTGAGACTACCATTCAAGCTCTTGAAAAAGAAGTGCCCGGCATCAGTGCGAATATCGAACGTTACTACACGTCCACGCCGCTTACCTATTATGACTATACGGGTGTGCCTGAAGGCAGCATGTACGGGATGGCTACCGACGTGAATGCGCCAGGTTTCGGCAAAGTTTCCTGCAAGACAAGAATTCCTAATCTGCTGTTGGCCGGACAGGATGTCTCGCTCCACGGAATGGTAGGTGTTTTGGCAGGGAGTCTGATGACGTGTAGTGAGGTGCTTACACAAGACAGGTTGTTTGCACAGATTTTGAACCTGGAACCTAAGACTTGAAACTTGAAACCTTCATGAAAATAGCCGTTTTCTATTATACGCAGAGCGGACAGGCTCTTAGCGTGGCTCGCCATCTCTTCGGCAAGATGGACGGCATCAGCGTGGTCTATAAGCAAATAGTTCCGCTGACGGTCTATCCCTACCCCTGGAGCAAGAATGCCTTCTTCGATGCTTTTCCAGAGACTCGGCTGGGAATTCCCCCATCGGGCATAGCACCTATGGTTTTAAGTGATGTAGAGGATGCTGACCTCACGGTGGTCGTAGGCCAGTCGTGGTTCTTGTCGCCATCGTTGCCGCTGCAGTCGTTTTTTACGGATGAGCAGGTGAAGGGTTACCTCGCTGGGCGCAAGGTGGTGTTTGTGAATGCCTGCCGCAATATGTGGCTGATGACGAGCCGCAAGGTGAAGGCTTATCTGAGCGAAGCCCATGCCCAGATGGTGGGTCAGATTGTGCTTCAGGATGAAGCGCCTAATCTGGTCAGCGTGTTGACGGTGATCCGATGGCTCATTTACGGGCGGAAGGAGGCTGGCTGGCTGTTGCCTGCCTCGGGGGTCTCGCCCCGTGCCATCAGGGAGTCTTCGCGTTTCGGCGGGATTGTGGCCGAGGTGCTGCGCAGTGGTGAATACGCACAGCTGCAAGAGCGGCTGCTCGCTGCTGGAGCCATCAAGTATAAACCCTCTATCTTGTTTCTTGAGAAGGCTGGTCACCGCATGTTTGGCCTTTGGGCAAAGTTCGTACGCCGGAAGGGCAATTATGGCGATCCCCGCCGCAGGACGAGACTCAATCTGTTCTATGCTTATCTGCTCACGGTGCTGTTTGTGGTGTCACCGTTCGGCCAGTTGTTTTTCTATCTCTCTTATCCGCTGCAGCATGTGGCCAGGCAGCGGAGGGAGGATTGTTTGTGTGTTTAGTATTTTTTGATTATGCATGTATATATAACGAAATCTGCAAAGTTTCTCCCCAACGAACCTGTAGGAAACGATGAGATGGAGAGCCGCCTGGGCATGGTGGACGGGCGTCCGTCGAGGGCCCGGCGAATAGTGCTTAAACGGAATGGGATTCGGCAACGTTACTATGCGCTCGACAAGAACGGCAACGTGACCCACACCAACGTGGAGATGGCTGCCCGCGCCATTCGGAATCTGCTTGACGATCAGTTTGGCGTGGACGATATCGACCTGCTGGCTTGCGGAACGGCTTCGCCCGAGCAGGTGATGCCCTCGCATGGCGTGATGGTTCATGGCGAGCTGGGCGGTGAGCGCAACATAGAGGTGGTCTCGTTTGCCGGTTCTTGCTGTTCGGGTGTGGATGCCCTGAAATATGCTGCTATGGCCGTGGAGATTGATCCCTCGATGAAAGCCGTGGCTTCGGCCTCGGAGCGGTTGTCGGCATGGATGCGTGCCTCTTACTTCCAGAAGGAGTCGGAGCAGTTGGCGCTGCTGGAGCAGCAGCCGATGCTGGCTTTCCGGAAGGAGTTTCTGCGATGGATGCTTTCCGATGGTGCGTACGCGTTGTTGCTGCAGGGTGCTCCGCGCCCCGACGCATTGTCGTTGCGCGTGGATTGGATAGATATCACGTCGTTTGCCAATACGAAGGAAACCTGCATGTATTGCGGTGGAGAAAAGGATGAAGAGGGTCGCCTGAGGGGATGGTCTATGTTTCCAGGCGAGGAATGGCTCACGCAGTCGCTCTTCATGCTGAAGCAGGACACGCGGATGCTGGAGGAGTATATCGTGCCGCTGGGTGTGACCTATCTGCTGCAACTTACGGAAAAGTACAATTTCACGCCGGGCGATGTAGATTGGTTCCTGCCTCACTTGTCGTCGCTGTTTTTCAAGGATAAGATTCTTGAGGAATCGGCCCGCCGCGGTTGCTTCATTCCGGAGGAGAAATGGTTCTATAACCTCCCCACGGTAGGCAAC
This sequence comes from uncultured Prevotellaceae bacterium, assembly GCA_900314655.1. Classification (GTDB taxonomy): domain Bacteria; phylum Bacteroidota; class Bacteroidia; order Bacteroidales; family Bacteroidaceae; genus Prevotella. The sequence continues at coordinate 28,442 of OMWC01000038.1, forward strand.
ATTGCATCGGCTTCGGCCTTTGCCATGCTGGAAGAGCTGATGAACACAAACCGCCTGCAACGCGGACAGCGACTGCTGATGATGATTCCTGAGAGTGCACGCTTCTCTTATTGTTATTGCATGCTGACGGTTTGCTGATTTGAAACCTGAAACCTGGATCTTTAATCTATGAAAGTAGAAGAAGTACCTCAAGACTTGAAATATTTCAAGGGAACAGTAGTCCGGGATGTAGATTATGCCGTTGATGGCGATGGGAATTATCAGATGGTAGTCAGTGATGGCTGGACGCCCAAGAACGAGGCGCTCGAGGTAACAATGGCCGATATTGACGAACAGTGCCGGGAAATACTTCAGCGTGTGAAGGCGGGCGAGAGCAGTCCGCTGGAATATCATGCGGCAAGGAATCTGATGGATGTGAGTCTGCTGTCTGACTATACGGGTTTCTCGAAGCGTACCATCCGCAAGCATTTCCTGCCAGGTAATTTTGAGAAACTGGATGAAAAGACGCTGGAGGTCTATGCCGACGTGCTGCGTATCACGGTGGCAGAATTGACCAGCATTCCTGAAACCATCAACCATAAACCATCAACCCTCAAATCCGCAACCTATAGGGTTTAGTGGGATTTTGCTTGCAAAGCGACAAAATTCATTTTATTGTACATATTTCTTGCACAACAGAAATGTCGC
>OMWC01000040.1 GCA_900314655.1 uncultured Prevotellaceae bacterium
TGCGTGGGCAAGTGACCCCTTATAAACAACTCTGAACAACTTGGAGTAATTTGAACTAAGTCCCTCTAAATGAGGGACTTTTTGTATTTTAACACTTCAAGTTGCATATCATAAAGCTGTTTTATCATTTGACATTCGGTCTTCTTCTGTCGCGACTCGGAATAGCCCAAGCAAGTTTGGTTCTGCTCTCGCTGCTCCATAAGTTCATCAGCATTAGATGCTGTTATTGGTTTCACTACCATTTCATATAGAATTGTATTCCTCGCATTGTTCCTTTTGGAACCTACGAAGATATTTTAAGAGAAATCTTCATTCATGGCATCGTTCTACGAGTCTTTTTCCTAACTCATAGGCCTTCTCCATATCGTTAGGGAATTGCGTGTCGCGCACCTCGGCCTTATGCGTGGCATCGAAGGTGGCAGCATCATAACGGTCGTAGTTCGGGAATTGATAGGTGTCGAATGAACACAGTATCTCAGTGGGGCCGAACACACCGAGTTGCTGGGCTGCTGTGTCCATGAGAATAGGATAGTTCATCTGACGATAGACTTCCTCGTTCGGGCAGTTCATCGTATAGATGGTAGCCGAACAGATGCGTTTCAACACAACGGGCTTGGAGTAGTCTGAGTAATTGACGGCAGGAAACTCCATTCGCTCCATAAAGGCACGAAGGGCAGCCGACGGGTAACCGCAATAGTTGGGCGAGCCACACACCAGCACATCGGCCTCTACTGCCTTCTGGAGTATCGGCTGAAGGTCATCCTTGAAAGAGCATACTCCCTTTTTACCTCCCTTGATCTTGCAGGCAAAACAACTCATGCATCCCTTGTAATTCAGGTTGCGGTCGTAGAGATTCACCAATTCTACTTCGGCACCAGCCTCTCTGGCACCGTCCATGGCACGCTTCAGCAGTTGTGCCGTATTGCCGTTCTTACGCGGACTTCCATTGATAAATAAAGCTTTTGTCATATCGCCTTCTATAATGTTCGTTTATTCTGTCTGATGTTAGTCAGTTCGTCCATGTCAAAATGTTCGATGCCATAACGGAGTGCTTCGATAATCTGGGGCTTACGCTTCAGGAAGTCGGGGCCCGTGAGGTTCATCGACGAAGTGTGGTGGGTGTTCAAGGCGCAATCGCACGTCAGCAGTTCAAGGAAAGTGAGCAGTTCCTGCATCAATTCGCGCTCCGTCAAAGGAGTGAACTCGCCACGCTCTGCTTCTTCCAGGAGTGGAGTGCCGGGGAAGAGCGTCAGGCCTCCTGTGCCAACGAGCATCGGCTTCAGTTGGTTGAAAATCTTGGCGGAGTTGACGGCATGCTCATGACTATGCTCACGACCTGCCACACCATTGAGGAAAGTCACCCAATACTGGATGCCGGCCTCTTCCAGCTTATGGCATTGCTCCAAGATGTCCTGTGAGGTGTAGCCCTTGTTGATGCGTTTCAAGGTCCAGTCATCGCCACTCTCCACGCCAAGGCTAATCTCGTTCACGCCTATTTCTTTTAGCCGCCGAAGCTGCTCCACAGTCTTGTTTTTAATGTCAGAGACACGGGTGGCTGTGTACATATGCTCCAATTCTGGCAAATACTTCTTGATGAGTTCCAGTCGTGGCATCAAGCGGTCAAAACTCAATGCCAGCGGATTGGCTGATAACAATTGGATGGTCTTGGCGTGAGGCTCCATTGCCTGAAGTTCCTTCAAGTCCTCTTCCAACCATTCCATAGGCTGCATACGGAAGGACACGTCCTTGTACATCGTGCAGAACTTGCAACTGTTGTGAGTGCAGCCCTGCGTTATCTGGATAAGCGGCCATATGGGCCAGTAGGGATTGCGATAAACGGGATCTGTGAAATGCATATATCTTTCCTTTCTTTTGTTTACGAGTGCAAAGGTACGCTGATTTCTATAGACCACCATCGTTACTTACCTCCAGGTAAGTGATATTTCCATAACCTGCTCTCGCTCGGCATTCTCTGAGCAAGCTCAGGCTGCTCTCGCTTACTCGCAGCTTTCACAACATGAGCCTTCGATGCTCCATGCCCCATTCCGTCATGCGATATATGATGCTGTAGAGCCGTTTGCCGTGCTCCGTTACTCGATATTCCACACGAGGAGGATAGCCGTAACATTCAGTTCTTTCAATCAGATGATCGTCAGCCATCTGTCGGAGCCGTTCTGTCAGCACCTTCTCGCTGATGCCGTGAACGTCTGCTTGAATGGCCTTGAAGCGCGTACTGCCGTAAAGAATGGCGGAAAGGATCTCAACCACCCACTTGCTCCGCAATACGTCCATTGTGTCGTTGATAGACATCACTTCACGGCAAAGCTCCTTCGCATCCTTTGTCGCCATCTCGCTAATGATTTCGTCAATGTGTTCCATTATTTTGTCTAATTGTCCTAATCGTTAAACTGCTTTATAAGATCCACACCTTTCGGTACCCAGCAACCGTCTGGCGTACTTTATATGTTTCAACAAATATGCCATTTACGCATCGTAAATGATAGAGTTACGTCGCGTAAATGATAGAGTTACGTCACGTAAATGATACATTTAGGAAACCATTCTTTCAATCATAATACTCAATACTCAATTCTTCACTCACATTGAAATCGTCGTGATAGCCATCGTCATACTTGTATATAAGCCGTAATCCTCGATATGTAGAAGGAACTTTCAAAGATTCCAGCAGATGCCATCTCGGACGGCCAAAGTCGTATGATTCCCTGTCAAGGATGATGCGGTTGGAAACGAAATCGAACGTATAGTAGCCACCGCCGATACATTGATCGCCTGGCTTCAGCAGGTCTTTATGCTGGTTGACCATGCCAAGGCGAAATGTTCCGTCCATTGTGATGATAAACTTGGGTAATGTCATAAGTCGTAATCCTCTTCTAAATCATACTTCCTTGCTATCAAGCATGAGCAATACAAGTACCACATGTGAAAGCATGAAGATGTTCGGCCATCACACGCGTGAGTGTTTGGAACACATGGTCGCCCGTGCAATGGCTGGTGTAGAAAGTAGTCTCTGGATATTGCCGCATCAATCGGTCTGCCAGGCGCTTTAATTCGTCCTCCGTCTCGTGAAGGTCGAGCAGATGAAAGCCTCCAACGACCGTCTTAACGGCGAAAGGACAGGCTGAGAGAATGTTTTCGAGTCCGCTATGAGCACAACCTGTAAACAAGAAACCTTCCGTATATAGGGCCAGCTCATGCCGGAAATCGTCCAGGATGTATTCACCATCTGGATTCAGGACATAGAGGTGCCGATTGCCTTTGGGCATGGGATGCTGATGCGGTATGTTCGCTATCGCATAGAGCCCGTCGGCTATTTCCCCACTCTGATTGACGGCCAGAAGACGCTCATGGGGAATCTCGGGCCACTCTGCCGTGATGCTATGCAGGGACAGCCGTTTAGAGAAAAACTCTCCGCTCATGGCATGGGGCGACACGATGACCTTGGCATGTCCGTTGATGGTCATGAAATGTTTCAAGCCTCCGGCATGGTCACTATGGCCATGGGAGATAAACACATAGTCCACCGTGCGGAGGTCAATCCCCAATCGCTCCGAATTATGAATGAGAATGTCGCTGGCTCCTGTATCGAGCAAGATTCTATGACGCTCCGTTTCCAAGAGAATCGAAAGCCCATGCTCCGTCTGCAGAGCTGGGTCGTTCGTGCGATTATCCACCAGTACCGTCCACCTCATACCGTCTCTTGTTGAATTAGCTCTTCCAAAAACTCAGCAGCATCGGCTACACAAAGCGGACATTCGCGAAGAACTACCTTCGTCCCGATACCCTTCAACAACTTACATTGTGTGGCACCATTGCGCTCCTGAAACTTGGTCATCATCTGACGCATCTGCTTCATCGACTTCGCTTTGTTCTTGTTGACCAAGCCAACGACAAGTCCTGCACCGACAAGCGCGCCACACGTTCCTTCCATGCAGCCCATACCGCCCCCGAAAGCTCCGGCAATGTTCATGGCTGATTCCTCGCTGATGCCGGCCACGTCGGCATAGGTATGGACATTCTTGTAAGCCCTCACACTATGCCGGGCTTCTATGGCTTCTTGTAATGTCATAACAACTTCGGTAAACTACTCATTCATGGCACAAAGTTACGAAAAATCTGAGTAAGCGAGAAGCAAACAACGCTTTTTGTTTGATCCAGCGTGAAGATTTTATTCAATAAGTGAGCGAAATGCATAATATATTTTAGTTTTTCCGAACGAAAGCAGCTTATCTAAGGGTATCCAAAACACCCTGATAATAGCGGATGGCAAGACCGAATAGAAATTTCGCCCAGAAATCCTTGTTCAGTTCACGGATTTATTGTAATTTTGCGTGGGCAAGATTAGCCATTCTCATATATCCGTAAAACCAAGAACAGAGATAAAATGAACATAGAAGACTATCGTGAATATTGCCTTTCGTTAGGCGAAGACGTGGAAGAGAAGCTGCCATTTACGGCCTTCAAGTATGCTGGAGGGGTATTGGCTTTCTATGTGAATGGCCACATGTTTTCATTCTTCGATTGCGATAACTTCGGCGTGATCACAATCAAATGCCAATCGGATCGGATTGAAGAACTGAAAGCGCAGTATAGTTGCATCGGCAAACCATTCAATCTGTCGCCAAAGTATTGGATTGGTGTTGATGCGAAAACAGCTCCAGACAATCTCCTTCGGGAATTGACAAAGCATTCATACGAGATTGTAAAGGACAAATACAATAAATGACATCATCACGCTATGGAAACCATTCAGCATATTATCGTTGACAACACGTTGAAGAGAATCGGCGAGCCGCAGTTTGCCGACTACCTTTGCCATGCCTATTGCCATGAGGGGTATTGCACGTTCGAGCGCAACGGACAGGCATTCCGCTTCGAGGCTGGCGACTGCCTGATTATAGCCCGTCGGGGGGACTTGGTGATGAATCTGACGGAGAGCGAGGATTTCCGCGTGGATGTCATCTATGTGACGCAGAAGTTTATCGAACTCAGCACGCCTCAGAGCAACTACGGTATGCGCGGCCAGCTCTTCTTATTCCAGAACCCCATCATGAAACTAAAGCCTGAGCAGCAGGAGATATGTCGTCTGAATTTTGAGGCCGTGAAACGACGACTGAAGCAGACCGAGCATCATTTCCGGCACGATGCGCTGATGAATGCCGTGGAATGTATGATCATCGACTTCTTCGACTTCCATTCCAAGCTGTATCCGGCAGACAAAATCACCTCCCAGCAACATCAGCTGATGGAAGAGTTCATGGCGATGCTGGAACGTGGTGACTTCCGGCAGAATCGTGACATCGGCTACTATGCCGACAAACTCTGCGTCACTTCGAAATATCTGAGCGAGGTCTGTAAGAAGGTTAGCGGTCTGCCGGCAGCGTTCTGGATTACCCGCTACACATCGCTCGACATCAGCCGGATGCTTCGAGACCGCTCGCTCTCTTTTACAGACATCAGCGAGATGTACGGTTTCTCTTCGCTCTCCCATTTCAGTCGCTATGTACAGACAAATTTAGGTGCTAAGCCGTCAGAGTTTAGAGTTTAGAATTTAGAGTTTAGAGTTATCGCTTCGCGATTAATAATTAAGAATTTCAATTATCTTCGCAAAGCCGACATTTTGGTAAAATCCCCCGAAAATTGTGTTAATGCAGTTTCGGGGGATTGTCGTACCTTTGCAGTCGAAAAAGAACAACTGCGAAGATGCTCACGCTCGGCATAGCTCAAACGAGTTTGGCTCTGCTCTCGCTTAATCGCATCTTTGCAATCGAAAACTTAAAACAGAAAGATTATGGCAAAGAAAGTATTGATCGCGTACTACTCTCGTCGCGGAGAGAACTATGTGAACGGAAGTATCAAGAACCTGAAACTGGGTAATACGGAAGTGGTGGCCCAGAAGATAAAGGATTTGCTGCCCGATGCAGATGTGTTCCAGATAGACACCACCTATGAATACAGCAAGGACTACATGACCTGCATCGAGGAGGCCAAGCAAGAACTGCACGACCAGGCTCGTCCTGAGGTGAAGAACCCACTTGAGTCGATAGATGAGTATGACACCATCATCCTGGGCTATCCCAACTGGTGGGGCACGATGCCGATGGTGTGCTACACATTTCTGGAGTCATACGACTTCACGGGCAAACGCATCATCCCCTTCTGCACCAACGAAGGATCGGGCATGGGCAGCTCGGTGCGCTTCATCAAGAAACTCTGCCCAGGGGCAAACGTAGAGGAAGGTACACCCATACATGGAGCAGAGGCTGCCTATGCCGACAGCGAGGCAAGAGAAATTGCAGACATGGCTAAATAGCAATAGATTATGAAAAAGCAAGTAGCAGTATTAGTAGGTGGAGGCAGCATTGGGCAGGCCATTATCCGCCGCATGTCTGCTGGCAAGCACATCGTGTTGGCAGACTATAGTCTGGAACATGCCGAACAAGCCGCAAAGACTTTGGAGAACGCGGGCTTCGAGTGCTCCACCATTAAGTGTGACCTTGGCTCGAAGGAAGATATCCTGAAATTGGTGGAGTATGCTACGAGCAAGGGCGAGGTGACCAATGTGGTGAATGCCGCAGGCGTATCGCCCTCGCAGGCTCCCGTAGAAGAGATTCTGCGCGTTGACCTCTATGGTACAAGTGTATTGTTGGAGGAGTTCGGAAAGGTGATTGCCGAGGGAGGTTCAGGCGTGATTATCTCATCGCAAAGCGGCCATCGTCTGCCAGCATTACCACAGGAGCAGAACGAGGCGCTGGCCACGACTCCTGCAGATGAACTATTGGAGTTGCCGTTCCTGAAGGAAATCAACGACACGCTTAAAGCCTATCAGTATTCGAAGCGTTGCAACGTGTTGAGAGTGATGTATGAGGCTACTCGTTGGGGCCGTCATGGAGCCACCATCAATTCTATTTCGCCCGGCATCATCATCACCCCGCTGGCCAACGACGAACTGCACGGCCCTCGCAAGGACGGCTATCTGAAGATGATTGAGGGTATGCCCGCGCGTCGTGCCGGAACGCCCGATGAAGTAGGCGACCTCGCCGAGTTCCTGATGTCGAGCCGTGGACGTTTCATCAGCGGTGCCGACTTCCTCATCGACGGCGGTTGCACGGCCAGTTACTGGTACGGTGACTTGCAGTATTTGAAAGCTACACATTAAATAATCGAACAGATATGGAGAAAATCAAGTTATCAAACGGAGTAGAGATGCCATTGCTGGGCTATGGCGTGTTTTTGGTGCCACCTCAGGAGGCTGAGCGGTGTGTGACGGATGCACTCGAAGTGGGCTATAGGCTCATCGATACAGCACAGGCTTACTATAACGAGGAGGGCGTGGGTGCTGCAATCAAGAAGAGCAGCGTCCGGCGTGAGGACGTCTTCCTCGTGACGAAAGTGTGGATTAGTAATGCTGGTGAGGAAAAGGCAGCACAAAGCATCGACGAGAGCCTGCGTAAATTGCAGACCGACTATATTGACTTGCTGCTCATCCACCAGGCCTACGGTGACGTGTTCGGTTCGTGGCGGGCTATGGAGAAAGCTTATAAGGCTGGTAAGGTTCGTGCTATTGGTGTGTCAAATTTCCAGGCTGCAAGATTCTTCGACTTCGCCCACTATGTGGATGTGAAGCCGATGGTGAACCAGTTGCAGTGCAATCCGATGATTCAGCAGACGAGCATAGAGCCATTACTGGCAGAGACCGATACGAAGATGATGGCCTGGGGCCCGCTCGGCGGTCAGGGCGTGGACGGCATCGTGAAGAGCGAACTGCTGGCAGGAATCGGCCAGAAGTACGGTAAAACTGCCGCACAGGTGGCTCTCCGCTGGCTGACGCAGCGTGGAATTGTGGCCATACCCAAGTCGAGTCACAAGGAGCGCATGGAGCAGAACCTCAACATCTTCGACTTCAAGTTGTCGTCGGAAGAAATGGCTCAGATTGCCACCATGAACCAGCACGACACAGGCACCATCAACTTTCAGGACCCGCAGTTCGTAAAATATTTAATCGAGACCTACGGATGAAAGTTTTGTTGATCAACGGAAGCACCCACGCTCTCGGCTGTACCTTTACGGCTTTGAGCGTGGGGCCTATGGCAGTTCACGGCTGCATCTGCATCAACTTATTAAATCGTAAGAAACCAGAACCAACGAACGAAGCAAGGGCTTACCGTTTGCGATTCACATATTGGCTCGGCGACTCGCCAAAATGCTTTTTGAACATTCGGGTGAAATGCTGGGGATATTCAAAGCCAAGCTGCTCGGCGGTGGAGGTGATGCTGGTTCCGCTGATGAGCAACTTCTGGGCCTGACTCATGACAAAACGGCGAATGATGTTTCCGGCTGTATCGTCCGTCATCTGGCGGATCAGGTCGCCAAAATAGTTGGTGGAGAGGAAAAGCTCCTGGGCACAGTATTTCACCGTTGGCAGCCCGTGAGTGTGTTGCCGTCCTTCGTCGTAGTAACGCCTGAGCAAGTTCTCAAAGCGCGTGAGCAGGTCGCTTCTGGATGCGCTCTGCATGGAGAGCTGACCGGCATAGAATCGCGCTATGTGCTCAAGAATCAGCTGAAGGTATGCAACTATAATATACTGCGTGTGGCCATCTGCATCGGACAGCTCTTGGCGCAAGGCCTCCAGCAGGTTGACGATGGTAAGCCGCTGTTCGGCGGTCATCAGCAGCGCCTCGTTGGTGTTGTATGAAAAGTAGGTGAAAGAAGGCATCCTGCGTTCGAGGTCGGTGCCGTGCAGCAGCTCGGGGTCGAAGAGCAGCGCCCACCCCTTGGTCTGTATCTCTTCGCCCGTGTCGGCCTTGCCTCCTATCTGGCCTGGAGCCACACACATCAGGGCATGTCGATGAAGGTCGTAGGTGGTAAGCCCGTAGGTAAGTTCCTCCAGAGTCTCATCACCAATAAAGATGCCGAATACATCATAGTTGTTGAGGGAATGGCGACAATGCTCCAGCTCGTCGTAGTGGATGACCGAGACGAGCGGATGCAACTGTGGCGCACCAATGTATTGGGCGTAGTCGTTGACGCGGTGAACTTTAAGTATTTGCTTCATTGCGGTTGCAAAGATACACATTTTCACCAATTTTCCGTGATTTTGGTTAAACAATCCGTATTTTAATCAACAATCCAACCGCATTTTCTTTGTAACTTTGCCGTCGGAACGGAAACCAAAAGGTAAAATCGTGAAATTGTAAAATCATATAATTGTCAAATAGAAAAATGGAATACGTAAAACTTGGAAACTCAGACCTCCGCGTGTCGCGCATCTGCCTTGGCTGCATGGGCTTCGGCGATGCCACGATCGGACAACACTCATGGACGATTGGCGAGGAGCCTACGCGCGAGATTATACGCCGCTCGCTCGACCTCGACGTGAACTTCTTCGATACGGCCATTGCCTATCAGTTGGGAACATCAGAGCAGTTCGTGGGGCGTGCCCTGCGCGACATGGCCCGGCGCGAAGACGTGGTGGTGGCCACGAAATTCCTGCCACGCACGGACGAGGAAATCCAGCAGGGCATCGACGGACGGCAGCATGTGATGAACAACATCAACCTCAGCCTGCAGCATCTCGGCATGGATTATGTGGATCTCTACATCTACCACATCTGGGACTATAAGACGCCCGCCGAGGAAATCATGGAGGGCATGAACGAGGCCGTGCGCTCGGGCAAGGCCCGCTACATCGGCATCGCCAATGCCTATGCCTATCAGGTGGCAAAGATGAATGCGCTGGCCGAACGACGCGGCTGGGCGAAGTTCATCAGCGTTCAAAACCACTACAACCTCATCATGCGCGAGGAGGAGCGCGAGATGTTCCCCTTCTGCCGTGAAGAAAACATCGCCATGACTCCCTATAGCGCCCTGGCTTCCGGCAAGCTGGCCAAGCGACCGGGCGAGACCTCGAAGCGTCAGCAGGAGGATTCGTTCATGCACTTCAAGTACGACAGCACGGCCGAGCAGGACAACCGCATCGTGGAGCGCGTGGTGGAACTGGCCGACCGCTACGGCGTGGAGATGACGCAGATAGCGCTGGCCTGGCTGTTGACGAAGGTGGAGTCGCCCATCGTAGGAGCCACAAAGTTGCACCACATCGAGGGTGCCGTGAAGTCGCTCGACGTTCATCTTTCGGCAGACGACATCCGCTATCTGGAAGAGCCCTACGTGCCGCACAACCTGTCCGGCGTCATGGCCGTGAACAAGCCCGTGATGAACGAGGAACCAGTTTGGGTGGCTGCAAGTAAAAACAAATAATATCAGCTAAGATGAAACAGAAACTTACTATCATGCTTTTCGCTCTTGTGCTATCCGCAACGGCTGTGGCACAAGAAAAGATGATTGTGCGACTGGCCGAAATCGAAGTCTATCCAGAGCACCTGCAGGAATACCTGAAGTATGCCAACGAGGTGGACCGCCTGAGTGTGGAGCGCGAGCCGGGAGTCGTCTGTCTCTTCCCCATGCAGAGCGCCGAGGACTCCACGCAGATTCGCATCCTCGAAATCTATGCCTCCGAGGAAGCCTATCAGAGCCACATCAAGACCGACCATTTCCAGACGTACAAGCAGGGCACCATGCACATGGTGAAGAGCCTGAAACTGCCCACCATGAAGCCCCTCGACCCCGAGACCATGAAACTGATATTCAACAAACAAAGATAGCGTATGAAGAAGATTGTAATGATGCTCACGGCATTGCTGGCTATCAGCCTAAGTGCCTGCTCACAGAGTAATAGTAACCAAAAAGAGAACAACGAAATGAAGAAAACATTAGTAGCCTATTTCTCGGCATCGGGCACGACCAAGGGCGTTGCCCAGCAGTTGGCAGAAGTGGCAGGAGCCGATCTGCATGAAATCAAGCCCGAACAGCCTTATACGGATGCTGACCTCGACTGGCAGGACAAGCAAAGCCGTTCGTCGGTGGAGATGCAGGACAAGAACTCACGTCCCGCCATCACGGACAAGCTTCAGAACATGCAGGACTATGACGTGGTGTATGTAGGTTTCCCCATCTGGTGGTACACCTGCCCCACGATTATCAACACCTTCATGGAGGCCTACGATTTCCAGGGCAAGACCGTCATTCCCTTTGCCACATCTGGCGGCAGCAGCATCAAGAAGGCTTGTGCAGACCTGAAAGCTGCCTATCCCAATCTGAATTGGAAAGAAGGTAAACTCTTGAATCGTGCATCAAAGGCTGAATTGCAAAAGTGGGCAGAAGGAAATCGCTGATATAGTATGAAGAAAATCATATCGCTGACATTGATCAGCATGATGACTCTGAGTGCCTGTGCAGGAAGTAATTCCGAGGCAGAGGTGAGCAGAACGACCGAAACCACCAACGACGGAACAGGCAGCAAGGTGTATTTCACCAAGGAAATCACCCCAGAGTCGCTGGTGAGCATTTACGAAGCGTTGGGCGTTTCGGCAGAAGGCAAGCGCGTGGCGGTGAAGATCTCCACGGGCGAGTCGAGCCGCACCAACTATCTCCGTCCGGAGTTCATCAAGAACCTGGTGCAGAAGCTTAAAGCCAACATCGTGGAGTGCAACACAGCCTACGGCGGCAGTCGCGGTTCTACGGCGGCACATCGCAGAGTGATAGCCGAACGCGGCTTCAACGACATCGCCACCGTTGACATCATGGACGAAGAGGGCGAGATGAACTTAGCTGTAACCGACACGCGCCACATCAAGCACGACATCGTGGGTTCACACCTGCGAAACTACGACCTAATGGTCAACCTGGCCCACTTCAAGGGTCACGCCATGGGTGGCTTTGGCGGCGTGCTGAAGAATCAGTCCATCGGCATGGCATCGAGCAGCGGCAAGCTCTACATCCACTCCGCCGGACGCAGCACCACGCGCTGGATGAGCGACGACCAGGACGGATTCCTGGAGTCGATGGCAGCAGCCGCCCAGGCCGTGCACAACTACTTCAAGCAGGAAGGCCGCGACATCGTGTACATCAACGTGATGAACAACCTCTCCGTGGATTGCGACTGCGACGGCTCGCCAGCCACCCCACAGCTGAAGGACATCGGCATCCTGGCCTCCACCGACCCCGTGGCCCTCGACAAAGCCTGTCTCGACCTCGTGTTCAGTCATCAGTCAGTAGCCGGCGACGATGCCTCTCCACTCATCCGCCGCATAGAGAACCTGCACGGCACTCACACCGTGGAATATGCCGAACAGCTCGGCCTCGGCTCGCAACATTACACGCTCATCGACCTCGACCAGATGACCCGCATCAATAGCGCAAAGCAGGAATCCGCAGCGCGTTACAATGTATATTCTCTTGATGGGAAACGACTGCTGTCTAACGCCCCCAGCCTCGAAGGATTGCAGCGAGGCACATACATCGTAAATGGTGAGAAGCGAGTAATAGAATAAATCGCCTTCCCCACGGAAAGTTTTAGGGCACTCCCCCCATCCTATCTATATCAAAGGAGCATCCGACAGTTTTGGGTGCTCCTTTTTAATATTAAAGTAAAAGCGTCGTTATCGTATATATTCTGACCTCGTGACGTTTGTAGATTAATCAATAGGTAAAACCAAAGAGCCATAAAGGTATACGATTGCCATGGCCGACCTCAGTATCATCCACAGCAAGGAAGCTGTTGGGAACATCTGATATCTGCTCAAACGATTTCTTCCTTCCTCCAACTTCAAAGAGATACTTGTCATTAACCAAGAAATCACCTTTGAGAGGATGCTTCACATCATTATTTACCTGCAACAGGCAGCAAAACAATGTCTCTCGCTCATTACCCTTATTCACCACAGGACATAGCGCATGCATCAAGTTTGGATTTCCCAAGAAGATCTTGTCGGGCTTATATAAGAATTTGTAATTCTTCGCTTTTGAGGTAAGTAAGGCTAGAATCTGTGCTTTGTCAAGAGCATAAAGCATACGTAGTCCCAACTCGTTATTGGTAGCCAGCTGTTTCCACAGATCTGACATCTTGGGCTCAAAAGGCACACGCTCGCTGATAATCATCACCAGCTTCTTCACCTTTTGTATGGTCTCAAACGTCATCTTCTCGACAGCAGGTAAATCGCTATCGATAACCACAGATACAATTTCCCTCAACCGTGATGCAAAATCTTCGCCCACCTCACGATAGAAAGGATAGTATCCATGCTCCAGATAATTTTCAAAGTAGGATGCCATCTTCACATTCTGCACAATCTGCATAGCATGGCGAACATGATTCTGCAAAAGGTCTTCAAGAGCTATGGCAGGATATTGAAGGACATTCTCAAATGCCAGGAACTCCCTGAATGACAATCCGTAAAGCGTATAAGCAGTCTGCCGACGTGAAAGGTCAACCGTGGCATTATCCATGATGAGCAAAGAACTGCTTGTATAGACAATGCTCATGTCGGGATAGCTGTCGTAGATATTCTTCAGCGTTTCCTTCCATCTTTCATATTTGTGCACTTCGTCAAGGTATAATCTTTGCATACCATGCTGGTCTGCCCAATCCACCAAATCAATCAGGGAGTGAGTGGCAAACCACAGATCATCCAACGAAGCGTAGAGCGTCTTGTCGATGTCCTCGTAGTTTTCAAGAATATGCTGCAAGAGCATTGTGGTCTTTCCCACGCCACGCGCGCCCTTGATGCTGATAATCCTGGCGCTCCAATTGATTTGGTCGTACAGATAACGCTTGAACCGCAAGTCTATTCTGGCAATCTTACGATGATAATTGTTGAAAAGGGGCTGTAATTCTATCGACTCCATAGTTTATGAATTTTAGATAAATCCTTCACGCTCTGCAAGTTGAAAGTAAACTTTCTTTGCCCTCGCTTTATCAGGATTTTGGTGCAAAGTTAATAATTTACATTTGAAACCACAAAAATTTGAATAGTTTTTATATTTCCAAATATAAAAATTATCTATTTTCTTATATTTTCAAATGAAACTTCGAGCAATCTTGAACTGTATGACGAGGATTTACGTTCGCAATGTGCAGGAGAGTTTGAGCAAAGAGTAATCCCCACGAAAAGTTTTAGGCACTTCCCCATCCTATCTATTTTACAAAGGAGCATCCGAATGTTGGGTGCTCCTTTTCTTAATACTTCAAAATCCCTTTAATTATTTCCTTGACGGCTACAACTTTGCTGCGGGAGACGGGTATGGCATCATGGTTGTACTTCATGACGAGTTGCATAGAGCCAGACTTCGAAACAATATGTTCCACCTGGCCGAGGTTGACAATGAAAGCACGATGACTGCGTACTATCATGGGATAGGCATGCAGCGTTTCTTCCATCTGTTTCGATGTGGCGCGGAGCATGTCCGAACGAACCTTACCCTCAAACCAGTAAACCACTTTGACATAATTGCCAACCGCCTCTATATACAATAGGCTGGAGACGGAAAGCATGACTTTCTCATTGGTAGAACCCGTGAGGATGATGTCGTCTGGCTGCTCTATGGATGCGACTATATCAGCCTTTTCTTCCTCGTATTTCTTCACACGATTTTCAGTCTCTTTCTGCAACAGTTGAAGCCTGCTGTTCAATTCTCGTGTCTCCTCCAACTCTAATGCCAGAAATCTTGTACGAAATTTATATCGCCAATAGAGGCCGATGACGAAGGAGCAGAAAGCCAGAAGCAGGATAGCCTGAAGGATTCCTTTCCACGTCAACGGATCTGAGGCTCCTATGCTGCTCATGGGGAAATGGAGGTAGGCGCAGATAAAGAGTGCCTCCAAGGGCGTATTAATCAGTTGAAACCACAAATTGCGGCGGATAATATACTCAACACCCCTGTCAAGCGATGTCGGCATGCCCAGGATATGGGTAACGACACCCTCTGTGACATAACAGACACCGACCCCAAGCAGCCAAATGGCCAAGAAGTGCAGATATAGCATCAGTCCTAAC
Organism: uncultured Prevotellaceae bacterium; assembly: GCA_900314655.1. GTDB lineage: Bacteria > Bacteroidota > Bacteroidia > Bacteroidales > Bacteroidaceae > Prevotella. The sequence goes on from OMWC01000040.1 coordinate 14,910, forward strand.
GCGTCTAAGCCAATAGGCTTAAACACGACAAAGGCAAGGCAGGTTATGCCGACGCTGATGATGCGTACCCTAAGAGTCTCTTTTTGAATTCCATTCATATCGGGTGCAAAAGTACGAAAATAAATCGAGATAGCACATGCGTTTCGTAACAGATTGACTGCCATTCGTCACGCGAACCTGCCATTCGTCACATTTCCATGCAGGATATCCCAGAAATTTGCGGGAAATGCTGCACCTGCTTAATTTTGCACTCGCAATCGTGCAACAACTATCAAATATTTTAATGAGGTTATGAAAAGAAGAACTGTTATTGGCATCATTTTTATCGTGGCTGCTCTGTTGAAGTTGGCCACTCTGTGGGGCATTCTCCATTGGAGATGGTTTGAAACCATGTCGGAAGGCCGATGGGCCATGTATTTCAGCATATTCGTTTTGCTATATGTCGGGGTACATCTTGTAATCGACAGTTATCGTCGCGACCCAACCCAATGGCTGCAGCGACCTGTTCCACCTACGGAAGAGGGCAAGCGCATCTGCTGTTCGGTTCACTACGGCGGCGATGAGTATATATATAAAGGTGAGCCGTTCCACGGAGCCCGACTTGACGCTTTCTGCGGGGGACTCCGCCTGGACTTGCGCGAGGCTGTCATCACGGAGGACGAGGAGATAGATATCCACACCTTCATGGGTGGCGTGGAATTGATAGTGCCCGATTCGCTGAATGTCGAGACGAAGAGCCGCAGTTTCATCGGCGGCGTGAGCAATGAGACGAACCGTAACGTCAAGGACGGTACGCCCTGTCTGCATATTGTTGCCAGTAATTTCCTTGGTGGTGTAAGTATCAAGAATTTAGCCGTACTGGCTATGACCGTGATGATGTGTACCACAGCATTCGCTCAGAACGACAGTCTTTCGGTGGATACTACACTATGGTACAACCAGACGCAACACCTGGATGGCATCGTGGTGAAGAGCAGCCTGCCAAAGACTCGGGCCAAGGGCGATGCCATGCGCACCACGGTGGCAGGAACGATTCTGGAGAAGGCTGGAACGGTGAGCGATGCCCTCTCGAAGATTCCATCCTTGGAGGCTGAGCGCGACGGGGCCGTGAAGGTGACAGGGCGCGGCGATGCCGAAGTGTATATCAACGGGCGCCGGGTGCAGGACATGAAGGAACTCTCTCGACTTCGTTCCGACCAGATTCAGCATGTGGACGTGGTGCAGAACCCCGGTGCCCGTTATAAGGCCTCCACGAGAGCCGTCGTGCGCATCACACTCAAGAAGGCACAAGGCGAAGGATTCTCGTTTCAGGATAGCGCCGAAGGCATGTATCAGTACGGACTCTCAGCAACCAACAACCTCGACGTAAACTATCGCACGGGCGGACTCGACATCACCGCCTCATTTTGGGCAGGCAGCTACGGTCACAGCAAGTCGTTTCAGGACAACACGCTGACCTACTATGCAGGGAAAGATAAAATTGATGGCATCAGTACGCAGGAGGCCAAGAACACCTGGAAAGGCTGGTCGCCGCAGCTGCAGGTGAACTATATGGTGGACGAAAGCCACAGTCTCGGTGCCTACTACAAATACGACCGCCATCCCAGCGGCAAGTACAGCGGCATGTTCTATACCAACAACTTTGAGAACGGAAACTATGTGGAACGCTCAGAGAGCGACATCACCCAGGAAGAAGAGTTCAAGAAGTACATCTTCAACGCCTACTACAACGGCAAGTTGGGCCAGCTGAGCATCGATCTGAACATAGACGGCCTCTTCGACGACACCCAGTCGCCAGGCATCACGAAGGAATTAACTACCGCCGTCCCGTCTGTTGCTGTATCACAGCAACCATCCACCCGCTCCATCACCAGCAACACACTCAGCTCGAACAACTTTTGGGCCACGAAGCTCATCCTGGGCTATCCCGTCTGGAAGGGAAATCTCTCGCTGGGCGGCGAATACTCGTACAACCACCGCACAGACGCCTACGACTTCACGGCCACCGATGCCGTACCCGTGAAATCCACCGACACCGAGATCAACGAGAAGTCTTCTGCCCTCTTCGCAGAGTATGGCCGTCAGTTCGGCAAGGTGTTCGCCCAGCTGGGTCTGCGCTATGAACACCTGACGAACGACTACTTCAACTTCGGCAAGCGCGAGGATGAAGTCTGCCGCAACTATGGCGACTGGTTCCCCACAGCGGTCGTCTCCGCTCCCGTCGGCAAGGTGCAGCTATCACTCTCCTACCGCCGCGACATCGAGCGCCCGCCATACGCCAACCTGACCAGCTCGACCATCTATATCAACCGCTATACCTACCAGAGCGGCAACCCCTACCTGCAGCCCAGCTATACCCACAGCCTCGTGCTGAACGCCGCCTACAAGTGGGCCAACCTGACGCTGAACTACGGTCGCATCAACGATGCCATCACCATGTCCACCGAACCCTATCCCGGCTCCGCCGACCCGCTCATCAGCCTCGTGCGCCCCATCAACAGCCAGGACGACTACGACCGTCTCACCGTCATCGCCTCCGCCCGGCCAACCATCGGCTGTTGGCATCCCACATGGGCAGTTGTGGCCATGTTCCAGAACTACAAGTCGCCCACAGCCACCGGCGAGGTCGTCACCCTCTCCCGGCCCTGGTTCAACGGCTCGTGGCGCAACACCATCGAACTGCCCCACGCCATTCGTCTGAGTGCCGACATGGAGTGGGCCACGAAGGGAGAGTACAACAACTTCCGCATCACCCGCCCCCGCATCGTTGGCAACCTCGGCATTCAGAAAGACATCACGCTACGCAGCCTGGGCACGCTGACTGCCGACCTGCGCTGCATCGACCTCTTCAACACCAACAAGACCGAGGCCATCATCTTCGGCTATCGCGACCTCGCCACCAACAATCCCGCCCGCCGCACCTTCATCCTCGACCTGACGTGGAAGTTCAACGAGGCCCGTTCGAAGTATCGCGGACGTGGTGCCGGCGACAAGCAGAAAGCAAGAATGTAACTCTATAATCATTAACATCATGAGATTAATACGAGCAACACAACATGACTTTGACGGCATCATCGCCTTCTATGATGATGTGACGACACATACGCCCGACATGGCCCTCTATGCTGAGAATACCGGCTGGACGGACTTTTATTTCTTTGAACTTAAACAACTCTGTAGTATGGATAAAATGATTGCATGCTGTGGCATCAACTGCGCGACCTGTGAGGCTCGCATCGCCACGATGAAGAACGACGACAAGATGCGCGTCGAGGTAGCAAAGAAATGGTGCGAGATGAATCACACCGATCAGATTACACCAGAGAGTATCAATTGTACAGGTTGCCGAGCAGAAGGACCCAAGTTCTACTTCTGCAGTCATCTGTGCGAGGTGCATCAATGTGTAGCCGCCAAGGGCTATGAAACCTGTGCCGATTGCCCGGACAAGAACACCTGCAGAAAGGTTGGCGCTATCTGGGAGAACTGTGCCGAGGCGAAGAAGAATCTGGGAGGAGAACGGAACGTATGAGCAACTTGAATCAGATGAAGCTCCGCCCATTCCATCCCGACGATGCAGAGACAGTTTTGAGTTGGTGCAAAGACAAGCAGGCATTCCGCCTTTGGAGTGCTGACAGGTATAAAGTTTTCCCTGCACAGCCGGAGGATATGATGAAGCAATACAACGGCGACAACATGTATCCTTTTACGGCTACCGTCGGGGATACCATCATCGGGCATATCCTGTTGAGACACCCGTCAGAAGACAAAACCCTGGTGCGCTTCGGTTTCGTGATTGTTGATGACGAACTGCGAGGCAAGGGCTATGGCAAGCAAATGCTCCAACTGGCTATCCGGAAGGCGGAAGATGAATTTGGTGCTGAAAGGATAACGCTGGGCGTCTTTGACAATAATCCGACAGCCCTTCATTGCTATGCATCCGTAGGGTTTCTGGTTATAGGTACGGACACCTATATTATAGATGGGGAAGAATGGGCGGGTAGAGAAATGGAACTAAAAATAATGAAGTGATGAATCAGGCGGCACCTGCTCATAGGTGCAAAATGCAAGAAGATCTTTCTGTTCGTTCATGGATTACATGGGTATAAGGAAGAAGGTGTAACCTGTAGAAATAAAGGCCAACACGCAGGAGAACCAGAGATTATGCCAAAACGTCCTTGAAGAAAGAATCGCTTTCCCCACGAATAGTTTTAAGCACTCCCCCATCCTATCTATGTCAAAGGAGCATCCAACAGTTTCGGGTGCTCCTTTAATATTCATAAACTCCCAATCTCCAAAAGACATCCATTAAGTGTCATGCTTAATACTTTTGAGAATTATGTTTGGAAGATTTGAGAATTTTGCTTATCTTTGTTCCGTAAAATCAAATAGTTATGTTCAAAAGAGCGCAATTCGAAGGACATATCTTCATCCGGTTTGTAGGTACGCATAGTGAATACGATAAGATTGACGTTTCAACGATATAATAAAAGGAGATACGAATATGGCAAAGATTACAAAAGAACAATATGAGTTCGCATTGGCACGTATTGAAGAACTGCTGCCAATGGTGGACGATAACACACCAGCCAACGACCGCAATGCCGTGGAGTTGACAATGATGTCGGATGTCGTCATAGACTACGAGAAGGAGCACTATCCCATAGGCAAACCCACCGTAGCCCAGTTGATACAATTGTCGTTGGACGAGAAAAACATGAGTCAGAAACAGTTGGCTGCAGAAATTGGAGTCAGTCCTTCCCGCATAAGCGACTATGTTTCCGGCAGGGCAGAGCCTACCCTGAAGATTGCCCGTTTGCTTTGTTCCACCTTGGGGATAACGCCAGCGGCAATGTTGGGATATTGAACAATAGGAAGCCTAAAAGGGAAGAAAAAGATTGCCGTTCGAATAGTATTATTTCATTTTTTCCTGAGTTTATGCCAAAACGTCCTTGAAGAAAGAATCGCTTTCCCCACGAAAAGTTTTAAGCACTCCCCCATCCTATCTATTTTGCAAAGGAGCATCCAACAGTTTCGGGTGCTCCTTTAATATTCATAAACTCCCAATCTCCAAAAGATAGACATTAAGTGTCTTACTTAATACTTTTGAGAATTTTTCTCAGAACTTTTGAGAATTTTGTTTGGTAGATTTGAGAATTTTGCTTATCTTTGTACCGTAAAATCAAACAGATATGTTCAAAAGAGCGCAATTTAAAGAATTACTCTCACGCATATTGGAACCGCGTGATAAGATTCAAGTTATATCTGGTCCGCGTCAGGTAGGCAAATCAACGCTGGTCAAGCAGGTGCTGCAGGAAACAACCGTCCCACACCTATTGGTTAGTGCAGATAATGTTGAAGAGACAAACAACGCATGGATAGGCGAGATGTGGGCTACAGCCCGCGCAAGAATGAGGGCGGCAAAAATGGACGAGTACCTGCTTGTGATTGACGAGGTTCACAAGTTGGATAATTGGAGCGAGGCGGTAAAGAAGGAATGGGACGAAGACACATTCAATGACCTTAATCTGAAGGTCGTTATCCTTGGCTCCTCACGTTTGCTGCTGAAGGACGGACTAACCGAGTCGCTAGCTGGGCGTTATGAACTAATCCGTATGCCTCACTGGAGCTATGCTGAAATGCACGAAGCCTTTAACATGGACGTTGATCACTTCATCTATTTTGGCGGCTATCCTGGAGGCGCAAAATATATCAACGACGAGCGCCGTTGGCGTCGATACATCAAGGACAGCATTATTGCTCCAGCCATAGAGCGCGACGTTCTCCAGACCAAAACCATTTATAAGCCAGCATTGATGAAACAGATGTTTGAACTTGGATGCACCTATTCCAGCGAGGAACTATCTCTTAACAAAATGTTGGGGCAGTTGCAGGATGCCGGTAATGTTACAACTTTAGCCAGTTACCTTTCGACCCTTGATGAATCGAGATTGCTATGTGGCTTACAGAAATACGCTTACGACAATGCACGAAAATACAACTCTGTCCCTAAACTTATGGTCTTTAACACCGCACTGTTCTCTGCGCAGTCTGGCACAACTTTCAACAAGGCATTTACCACACCCAAACTTTGGGGGCGATGGGTGGAGAGTGCCGTGGGTGCCTATCTGTTAAATCAGGCAGACGAATATGACTACAAATTGTACTATTGGCGTGAGAGGGAAGACGAGGTTGATTTTATCATCGAGTACAACAAACAGAGCATAGCTATAGAAGTTAAAAGCGGGCGAAGGACAACCAACGAAGGACTTGGGGTATTCCGTGACAGATTCCATCCCAAACAATCCTTTGTTGTCGGTTCCGGTGGAGTCCCCATCGAAGAATTCTTGAGATGGGACATTGGTAACTTGTTAGAATAACCCTTCTCGCTTTTTGGGCATGAACGCCCCCTGCGGCGCACGTCCTTGTCGGCCATACCCCTCTCGTAGAGGATGAGGAAGAAGGTGTAACCTGTAGAAATAAAGGCCAACACGCAGGAGAACCAGAGATTATGCCAAAACGTCCTTGAAAACACACATTGTATAAAAAGAGCGAGCGTCATGAGTGGCATTTTGGCAGTATGGCTGTATTCTTTATCCTTTATGTCGGCTTTGGCACAGGGGGTGCTATGTGTGAAGCGATTATAATCATTTTTATTTTAAGAATATTAGCAAATGGACAAATCCAGATCTCTCTACGCAATCTACAAATACGACTTTCACAAGGCGTTCGAACGCACGATACAGGCAGAGGCCGACGGCGTGGATGGTCCGAAATACCTGAAGCAGGCTCAGACATGCTTCGCAAGCCTGTTCGACCAAAACTCTATCGACCATCTTGCAAAGGTGAACAAGAAGGGCGAAGCCACCCGACATGGCAAGGTCGAACGACCCTCGGGCGAGGTTGCACCTCTATCTGGAAACAAATACAGCATTGAAAAATGGCTATTATGAATTACAGGGCACGGTGTTACACGGATAGAATTTTATCGTTTAGTTAAACTAATATAAAAACTATATTGATAATTTGTAAACTACAAATATAGTTAATATCTTTGCGCCGTAGTTGACAAATCCCACTACAAGAATATTATGGCAAAGAAAGAATTAAAAGAGTTGACGCATGCCGAGTTAGAGGTGATGCAGATACTATGGGAAAAGAAAAAGGCACTCGTCCGCGAGGTTCTTGACGAGATGCCCGAACCAAAGCCAGCCTACAATACGGTTTCCACGGTGGTACGGGTGCTGGAGAAAAAAGGCTTTGTAAGTCATAAAGCTTTTGGAACGACCTACCAGTATTTTCCGTTGGTGCGAAAGAAGGAATACACGAAGGGGTTCATGGACAATGTGATGCATAACTTCTTTGGTGGTTCCATTCATCAGATGCTTAGTTTCTTCAATGACACCAAGTCTGTCAGCATCAGCGAACTGGAAGAGATTATCAAGACTATGAAGGAAGAAAGCAAATGAAGTCACCTGTTCTGTATATCATAGAAAGCCTGATTTGCAGCGGTCTTTTTCTGATAGTTTACCAGTTGATGATAGATCGTGCGACGTCCTACCTTATAAGGCGTCGTTTCCTCATACTGTCTGTTGCGGTATCGTGTATGATTCCATTGTTGCAGATTCCTATTGCAACAAATAATCTGTCCAAAAGCATTCAGACAACGTATGGAGCCATCAACACGCAAGCCGAATATACGGGAAGTAATGCTTTGCTCTATATTGGCTGCACAATATATCTGCTCGGTGTACTTGCAATGGCAACCTCTGCGTTTTCACAACTATATAGGCTGAAAAAACTTCACAGATATGGGAAGGAAACGAAGGAAGGCGGCCAGAGTACAGTTATTAGCAAGGCTGTAAAATCTCCATTTTCGTTTTGGCACACCATTTACCTGCCACCCATTGCTAACGACGCTGAGCGTAGTCACATCCTTGCTCATGAATGTGCGCATATTCTCCACGGTCATTCCAAAGAACGAATACTGATGGAGGTGGCAAAGACTGTGTTTTGGTTCAATCCCTTTATCTGGATTGCCACCCGATGGCTGACCGAGGTACAGGAAATGGAGGCCGACAGAGAAGCACTCAGTAACGGTTTTAAACTGAATGACTATCAGGCGACCTTACTCAAATATCTCTTTGGTGTCAATCTCGATGTGGTAAACTGCATGTCGAGACACTCGCTCTCTTACCGCTTCAAGGCAATGACGAAAGTGCAGGCTCATCAGAACTGGCGCATCTGGATACTCCTACCAATGGTAATGCTTAGTCTCGCATTGTTTGCCGTCACTCCATCCCGTTCTGTTTCTGGCCCTCTTATCCTTATTGACGGTCAACAGGCAGATCGTTTTGACCACATACCGCCAGAGCAGATAAAAGCCGTGACGGTATTGAAAGATTCTAAGAACATCAACAAATATAAACAGCAATACGGCCAACAGGCCGGCAACGGCATCATACTCATAGAACTCATTAGATAACATAGCATAAGCATGAAAAGAATCGTCTTCTTATTGACGGGGCTTCTGGCCTCGTCCCAGATTTTACACGCCCAAAATAATGAGGCTACCAAGTACGAATGTATCTATGAATACAAAGTGAATAACGGTAATCCTGGCGAGGTGTATTCCACCATACTGATGCTGAATGACACTGCCGCCATGTTCAGCGACTATTCGGCATACCTCGTTGATTCTGTGTTGCTTGTCGGTGGCACAGACGAAGAAAACGAACACTATCAGAAACAGATGGTGAGGAATGAATATTTTTTTGACCAGACCGTCTGGCAAAACATCCCTGACGGGAAATATACAGTTTGTGGCACCATTACACCAGAACGCTATTACTATACTGAAGATGCCAACACGATTGTCTGGACTATGGCAGAAGGAACAGATACGATTTGCGGATACTCTTGTGGAAAGGCAACAGGCGAATATGGCGGTCGGTTATGGACGGTATGGTACACGTCGCAGATTCCTGTCGTATATGGACCATGGAAACTCTGTGGACTCCCAGGACTTGTCATGAAAGCCAAGGATACCAAGGGTATACATACTTTCGAAGCCATTGCATTCCGTAGAGGCAACATAGACATACAAGCCCCCAATACCAAGAACCACCTCAAAACAACTCGGGAGAAGTTTGTCAAAACGAAGAATATTTTTGAAAAGAACCCTATGGGCAATATACCCGTTGAGTCCATTGGCCATGTGAGGATAGACAAGCATGGAGGTGGAAAGGGCTCTATATTCATAGACGGGCAACAACTACGCATTCACCCAAATGGATACATACCCTTGGAATTACAATAAATTCCCATTGATTATGACTCATCGTATATTTCTTATCATTGTACTATTCGCCATATATGCCTGCAAGTCTGCAGCTCAGGTTGTTGTGGGTGGTATGGTGACGGATGGAGAAAACCCACTGAAAGGTGTCATCGTTAAAGCTATGGTCGATAGCAAGACATTAGCCTATGCTGTAACGGATGGTGATGGGAAATATACGGTCAAAGTCCTTCAAAGAGCCCAATCCCTAAGCTTATCGGCAGAACACTTGGGATTTGAAAAGGGAATAAGGAATATAGCATACAAGACTCAGACCTGCAACTTTGTTTTACATGAGACATCGCAGGTTCTGCAAGAAGTGGTTGTCAAGGCGTCGCCCATATCGCAGCGTGGCGATACGCTGTCGTATAATGTGGCATCGTTCGCCACTGCATCGGACTATACTCTTAATGACGTTCTAAAAAGACTTCCTGGAATAGAAGTTACCAACAACGGCAGCATTCAATACATGGGAAAGGAGATTTCCCAATTCTATATAGAAGATGTGGATTTGCTGAGTGGCAAATATAGCATTGCTACCAAAAACATACCCGCAGAATATGTCAATTCCGTACAGGTGTACAACCATCATCAGCCTGTGAAGATGAACAAGGATATCTTCTCTGACGACGTGGCACTGAATATCAAACTGAGCAAGAAGGCCAAACTGAAACCCGTGGGTACGATAGAAGGAATGCTTGGCCTGTCAAAGGAAAAAGCACTCTATCAGTTTGGCGGTGCTGGCATGCTGTTCACCAAGAAGTTTCAGACCATAGCCACCGTCAAAGTAGGCAATGAATCATCTTTTGCTGAACGTGAAGGGCTTGACCATCTTGCTTCCACGCAGACGCATTCCCTTTCAGAGGATATATTGGGTAGCATTTCAGCTTCTACTCCACCACTTGCCGCTGACAGGTATTCCTATCCGCGAGACCAACACTACTCCTTGAACAGCAGTCATAAGTGTCCCGTTAAAATTGGGATGAGTTAAATATTAATCAAATAGCCCCGGAAAGAGGGGACTATCGAGTTCTTTGACATCGTTGAATTTAGTCT
>OMWC01000042.1 GCA_900314655.1 uncultured Prevotellaceae bacterium
AGAGTGCCGTCACCCCAATCTACCTTCACAGTACCAGCGGCATTCAAACCAATGGTAATCGTACGCTCAACTGCACCTGCCTCGAACGTAATGACTGGAGTACCCACATCTTCACCACCTGCAGCAGGCCTGACTACTTTAACCAGAACGAGATGGGCTTGTGTGCCTCCATCACGGCCGATATAGAGTTTTTCGGCATCGACTTCTAATGTGTAGGAATCCTCTACGGGTTCGAGATTAGTAATATTACCATTAATGAAATCAGGAGTCTGATGGAGTTTTGTAATTTTACCGGTCTCGTCCATAGTAAAAATCACGGCAGCAGCGCGTTTTTTTCCTTCGGTATCAGCATCCACATCAGTCTGCTTCACATTGGTTGCACCGGCAAGGGTAATGACATCGCCTTTCTTAAAGCCGCCCTCAATTGCAAGATTAATGCTGTTATTATTATAAGCACCATCTGATGTGTAGCCGTTCTTTAAAGAAAGACAGGCAGTTTCATCCGTGTTGTTGTGGATTTTAACTGTTCCACTAGCAGTTGTTCCGCTAATGGTAATCCCCTCCATACTTGAGGGGTAATCGACCAAAGTCTGGTTTTCTGCTTGCACGCCAAGAATTGCACTAAAAACGAGCAGCATAATTGAAAAAAGTTTTTGTTTCATAGTTTATAATTGTTTGTTTGATAGTTTCACTTCACGATAATTTTCTTAGCCTTGTCACCATGTTTTACCACATAGACACCTTTGCCCAGATTCTTCATGGCGTCACGTGTTCCCACAAGCTTACCGTCAAGACCGTATATTTGCGCTACGCCACTGGCTTCGACCGATGAAACGCCTTGAACAGTAGTGGTTTCTTGTTTCGGAGTTGTTACCTTAATAGCATGAACGAAAATAGCATACTTATGGCAGTTTTGCAAAGCGAAATAGACCGGTTCGTTTGACACGAAAGTAACACCTGAATTATAACCATTGTTAGCTGTCTCTATGCCTTCCCACTTATACTGACCTGCACTATGAATAGAGCCGAATACTGAGGCTTTAGCAAAAATAGACTTAGTATGATTCGTCCAAGGGTCTCCGTCTGTTGGGCTGTCATCAACACTCATGTCATAGCCAGGAGTTAGCATCAATGTACGGCCCAACATACGCGCTTCTGAACTTAACAGCAAGCTAATGGTTGAACATGAAGGGAGATTCAGAATGAGGCATCCCCCGTTTGGGGACATCTGAGCCGAAGCAGGGGCCAGAATGATAGCACCCTTGATGAGTTCTTCTTTCTTCACCTCGGCATCAGCAAAAAGATAACCTTCAGTATCAGCACCAAATGCCTCAGGGTCAGCAATAGTTTCGGGGTAGTCGGGGGTGATGTTGGCAAAAGCCATCTGGATAGGCTTACCATTGGGATTAACCGTATAGTTATCCTCATCGCAAAGTCCGACATACTTATCTATCTTTGCTTGAGAATCAAGCCACAACCACCCATCGGCATCGACATCTTCGACTGGGAATAGGTTATAATCCTGAGCATTGACAGTTGCCGTACTGAGCAAAGCCAATGCAAAAAGGGTAAAAAAATTCTTCATATTCATTTGGTTTTAAGTTAATAATTATTCTGACATATCAGAAGCTGATACGAGGTATGGCTACACCTCGTTCCAACCTGGATTTTGCTCAATGCCTTGATATTTCACTTCACTCCAGGGAATGGGGAAATAATACTCCTTCTCAAGGAATACCCAGTTGTTCTTGGCACGACGGTCGAGATTGCTCACCTTGTAGGTGACATTGCCATTCTTCTCGGTGACCTCCATTTTCTTCAGCGGATTTGTGCTGCCATTGCATTTCTCCATAGCTGTTCCTAAACGGAAGAGGTCCCAATAGGTGGTCTCCTCGAAAGCCAGCTCCACACGACGCTCGTTGAGAATCTGCTCCATCGTGATGCTTCCCAGAGGATCCATGTGGACACGACTGCGGATGAGATTCACCTGCTCAAGTGACTTGCCAGCATCGCCCAGACGATAGCATACTTCGGCATAGTCGAGTATCGCCTCGGCCAGACGCCAAATGATATAGTTCTGCTTGCTGGCATAGGTCTCGTTGTTATCAATGGTCTGCGACTCGTCGAGGAACTTTGCCATATAGTAGCCCGTCAGAGTATAGCCTGCTGTGGTGGAAGTGCCGTAAGGAGAGAGGTCGACCCCCTTCACGCCATCGGTGGTGCGAATATCCATCACATGACCACGGTAGGTGCTGCCATCGTAGAGAATATTGGCATAGAAACGGTAGTCGCGGTTTTCGTATGGCTTGGTGGCATCATAGACGGCCCCACCGCGCATGCCGTATTCATCGACGTGGTTCTGGGTGGGCGTATAGGCGCAATAGGTGCCAGTGAACGAAGGTGCCGCAGCAAAACGGTCGAGCCGATGGCCAAACTTGTTGGAATAGTCGCCGTCGTCGGAATGCTGCACTTCGAGGATGGACTCCTGACTGTTCTTGGTCAGGAATATCTTGCGGTATTCGTCGCGGATGCCGTCCTGCGTGGTGGCAGCAATGGGAATGAGCGAATAGGCACCCAGGGCAAAGAGTTCCTCGTAGGCTGCGCGGGCTTTCTGGAGCATGGCCTGCGACTGGTCAGCGGTAAAGCCCAGATACTCCTTGTCCTTGTGCTGGAACACCTCGCTGCTTGCCCAGAAATAAGTCTTGGCCTTCAGCATCAGAGCCGCTCCCTTGGTGACACGTCCCACATTGGCCGACTCGTAGGTAACCGGCAGGATGGCTGCTGCAGCATCGGCCTCCTTGACAATGAAGTCAACCATCTGCTGATAGGAGGCACGCGGGGTCTTCTCGGGATTCACTAACGGGTCGATGACATGGTCGATGATAAGCGAACCACCGAAACGCTGCCAAAGCAGATAGTGATAGTAGGCCCGGAAGAAATGGGCCTCGCCCTCGATGCGTGCGCGCTGAGCCTGGTCGGAGATTCTGCTTTCGTTGGCGAAAAATGAGTTGATATACTGTATCTGAGTATAGTAATTACTCCACGAATTCTGTGCCCAGGCCGTGATAGTGGTCTCGTTGGCCTTCAGGATGTCGCCGTAACCGCTGTTGAGCCAGTCGCTGCGCCCCACCGTGATCTGATCGCCAAACCAAGGCATGAAATAGCGCGACATAGAGCCGAAGCCCGACATGGTGAAGACATAGTTGTCGAAGCCGTTGTTCATGCCGTGATACCAGGTGTTCACATATTCGTCGAGCAACATGGAGTTGGACCATGTGGTCTCTTCCGAAATCTGGTTCATCGGTGCATCATCGAACAGGTTGTTACAACTGGTGGTTGCCATCATCGACAACACCGTTACACCTTTTATTATATAGCTACGTATTTTCATTGTTTTGTAGGATTGATCGTTAGAAGCCGAGATTCAGTGTGACACCATAGCTGCGCTGGATGGGATAGCCGCGAGTGGTCTGCTCCGGGTCCATATCCACCAAGTCGGTGATGGTGAAAAGGTTGCTGGCCTGGAAGGCAATGCTGGCAGAAGAGATGAAGGTGTTCTTCAGCAAGTTCTGCGGGAACTGATAGCCGAAATTGAGCATCTTCAGGCGGAGGAAATTACAGTTTCGCACCCAGAAGGTGGAAGCACGGCGGTTGTTGTCGCTACTGGTGACGAACTTGATGCGCGGATAGAGCGCATTGGGATTCTCCTCGCTCCATGTATCGGTGATATGATATTTCTGGAAACGCTGCAATGTGCCGTTGTCGAGCGAATAATATTCCGTGATGTTTTTCTTGTAGCCAATCTCTCCCTGGAACATGGCGTTCAGGAAGAATCCTTTGTAGGATGCGCCCAACTTGAAAGCAATGTCCATGTCGGGATAAGAGGAGTTCTTCACATAGACCATATCGTTCGCGTCAATCTTGCGGTCACCGTTCTGGTCGATATATTTGATGTCGCCAGGTGCCAGAGAGGCGTTGCGCTGACCGTCCTGGTCGGCCCAACCATCAATTTCTTCCTGACTCTGGAAAAGACCATCCGACTCGTACATCGTCCATACCAGGCTGCTCAGACCGACACGACGCAGGTTAGCGTTCTGTGCCGACTCGTCGCCATAGTCGAGATACTTATCATCGGACTTTGAAAGAGAAATGCCCACATTATACTTGAACTTGCCAATGGTGTTCAGGTGGTTGATGGAAAGATCCCATCCCCATGCCTTCAGCTTGGCAAAGTTCAGACTGGGCACATTGCCGTTGACACCCGTGGAATACGGATAGAGGTAATCGGGAGCCGAGGTAATCTTGTCGGTCTCGTAGCGCAGGAAATATTCGAACGTGATACCAATGCGTCCGCCCCAGAAGCCGAGGTCTACACCGGCATTGTAGTCATGGGTCTTTCCCCAGGTGAGGTCGGGATTGGGGTTGCCGTTCATAATCAGACCCGGACGATAGGAACCACCAATCTGATAGCCCGAGCCGGGAGCCTCAAGGTAGGTCTTCAGATAAGAATAGGCACCGGCCACTCCGTCGTTGCCAAGCCATCCCGTGGAAAGGCGGAACTTCACGTTAGAAAGCACATCCTGCTTCCAGTTCTGGAAGAAGGACTCGTTGGACAAAGCCCAGGCCGCCGAGAACGAGGGGAAGAAGCCCCAGCGGTTGTCGGGCGAGAAATTATTAGAGCCATCCACACGGAAACTGAACTCAAAGAAATATTTGTTGCCATAGCCGTAATTCAGTCGGCCAATCATAGAGGCTCGCTGGTTCTTGCTTTCGCTACCGTTGAGCGACATGTCGGAAAGGGCGGTTCCCATGGTCTCCGGGAAAATGCCTTTGTCCAGATTGGCTCCCTGCATGTAGTTGGTGTGGGTGCGTTGATAGTTGGCCACGAGCGTTGCCCCGACATCATGTTTTTCGAGGAAAGTGCGGTTATAGTTCAGGCCAGCCTCGTAGAGCTGGCTGTCGAAACTCTGATCGTATTGCGTGAGCGACACCTTAGCCGTGGGATAGACGGTGTTGGGGTCGGGAGTATAAACGTCGGAAGTGGCATCGTAGGTGTAGAGCGTCACCGGAGAACTATAGGTCTTACGGATCTGACTGTTGTCGTCGAACGTTCCACGCAGATAGGCACTGAGTCCCTTCACCCAGGGAATCTCCCAACGCAGATTTGCCGTGATGGCCGACATCTTGTAATGGTCCTGACGATAGCCGCCCAGTCCCTCGACATTGATGAGGGGGTTGCCGCCGTCGGCACTGGCCAGCATACCGTTGGTGAAACGGAGCACCTGAACCGGCGAATAGCTATAGGCAGCATCAACAGTGGAATAGCTGCTGTTCTTGGCGCGGGTCTGCGATCCATTGATGTCTACCGAAAGCACTAAGCCCTTGGCCAAAGTGGCGTCCAGCTTGGCCATATAGTTCAGACGGCGACGACCCACGCCGCTATAAAGTCCCTTGGTATCGGCATATCCGAACGAAAGGTAGTACTTCACAAAATTATTGCCGCCATTGGCCGAGAGACTATGCGTGGTCGACCAGCCCGTCTTGTCGAGATAATCAAGCAGATTCTCATTACCATACACATTGGGATTGCTATGGGTGCGTATCTGTTCCAGTTGCTCGTCGGTGTAAGGTGTGGCCGTTGACGCACTGTTCTCGATAGCCTTGTTGCGCAAGACTGCGAAATCGTAGGCATCGAGGAATTCAGGCAGATGGGTGGCCTCCTGAAGATTGAACTGTCCGCGATAGTTCACCTTCACCTTCTGCTCGCCCTGCGAGCGCTTGGTCTGCACGAGAATGACGCCATTGGCAGCACGCGCACCATAGACAGCGGCAGCAGCGGCATCCTTCAGCACGGTGACACTCTCAATATCGTCGGGGTTCAGGTCGGAGAGACGCATCTCGCCGTCGGTAGTATTTGTTCCGAAACGGGGCACGCCGTCGATAACCAGCAGCGGAGAAGAATTGATGCCACGGATATGCAGATCAGCCTCGCGGGCTGAACTGGGGTCGCCCGTGGACTGCATCACCTGAAGTCCAGCCACCTGTCCGGTAAGCGCCTGGTCGATGTTCGTTGTCGGCATCATCAGCAGGTCCTCGGCCTTCACTGTCTCCACGGAACCTGTTATCGACGATTTCTTCTGTATGCCGTAACCCACCACAATGAGTTCGTCGAGATGCTGGGCATCATCGCTCATGGTCACATCGACCGAGGTCTGGCCGGCAGCCACCTCCACTTCCTTCGACTTATATCCTACATAAGACACCACCAGGACATTGCTGGTCTTTGAACGTACAATGGAATAGTTACCATCAACATCAGTTATGGTGCCGGTCTTAGCGTCCTTCCACTTCACCTGTGCACCGATAAGGCTTTCGCCGCCTGCATCGGTCACCTTTCCCCTGAGCATTCCTTCCTGGGCGAAAGTCACCTGCACAGACAGGAACAGCGCAAGAAGCAGCAGCAGAACTTTCGGATTTGTTGCTTTTTTCATCTTGATATTCTTATTTATTCGACAACAAACGTTCTATCTGTAATATCTGATAGTCATAATAATCGCGCGTACTGCCCTTGGCCAAGGTGCGGAACTGCTTGTATTTGGCCAGTACCTTGTTCAGCCGACCCATCATCAGGGCGCCCATACGCTCCTTGGGCAGAGACGACACGCCAAAATTGATTCGGGCGAAGTCGTGCTGCCAGCTGCAGAAACTCTCGTCGGGATCATCGGCAAACGATGATGTCTTGGATGCAGCACCCTGGGCCAGTCCGGTATTTTTCATCATAAAGGCCACGGCAGCACTCTGCAGTTGTTCCTCTGCACGGCTGAGCCTGCCAGCCTGGGGAGACTTGAACAATGCCTGTGTGACATATTCAAGATAGTCGTCCAACTGGTAGTTTGCCTTGGAATCGACCACCCCACCCTCTTCGATACGGTAGAGCGCAGCCGAGTTAAGCATAGACGAAACGATCTGGGAACGGAGTTTCTGATTAGCATCGAGGTCAATCTCTATCTTACCCATCAGACCGCGGGGCAGCAGCCAGTCGTCGCAGGTGCGGGCCTGTCCCAACAACCAGTCGACGGCACGCCGGGTTTCCGCTTTACTAATGAAATG
The DNA here is from genome assembly GCA_900314655.1 of uncultured Prevotellaceae bacterium. Classification (GTDB taxonomy): domain Bacteria; phylum Bacteroidota; class Bacteroidia; order Bacteroidales; family Bacteroidaceae; genus Prevotella. Next base: position 7,111 of record OMWC01000042.1, read on the forward strand.
TTTCCCCGTAGGACGGTTATCGCCCTGACGGATTTCCTCATAGCGGATACCTCCAATATAGGGAACAACATGCTTCACATAGCGGTTGTACTGCTTGGTGATTTCACGGTACACATTATCTATTTCATCGTAGCGCTGACCTTTGTCGAGCAGCCATTTGTCGAAATTGGCCACAATCAGCTTCAAGTTGTTGATGCCATAGGTGCTGGCCTTGATGTGGTCGTTGCCAAGGTCTTCGGTCTGGTCGGTGGGATCGATGGTGGCGAACAACTGCTGGGCACCGAACTCATACATCGGATCACTGGCCTTCTCGGCAATCCACTTGTCAAGCGTGGCCTTCTCGTCGTCGGGGGTGTTGGCTCCAGGAATAAGACGGTAGCCCCAGTTGATGGCATAAACATCGTAAATGCCAAGCTCGGGAGGTGTCAGTTTCACGCCTCGCTCCAGGTCGCCGGGCTGTGCCACATAGTTGTTGCGGGCATAGTCCATAATACTGGGCGTAGTTCCATATTTCTGGGTGAAAGCGGGATCGCGCAGTTTCTCCACCGGATATGAATAACTGGCTCCCATATTGTGCATCAGTCCCAGGGTGTGACCCACCTCGTGGGAGGCAGCATACTTAATGGCCTCACACATGATGTCGTCGTCGAACTTGAGTGCCCGTGCACGCTTGTCCACGGCTCCTGTCTGAACGAAGCGCCAGTTGTGGAGCAGCGAAACGATGTTGTGATACCAGATGACATCGGCCGAAAGGATTTCGCCGGTGCGGGGGTCGATATAGCTGGGGCCCATGGCATTGGCCGTGGAAGTGGCGACATAGCGGAAACAGTTGTAGCGCATGTCGTCGGGATTGAAGAGCGAGTCGTTCTTGGGATAGTCAACGGCTTTTAGGACATTCTTGAAACCAGCCTTTTCGAAGGCTTTGTTCCAAACCTCAATACCCTCCTTGATGGTGCCGCGCCATTTCTCGGGGAAAGCGCTGTCCACATAGAATACTATCTGGCGGGCAGGTTCCACCAGTTCTCCCTTGAAATAGCGTTCACGGTCCTCCGGCTTGGGCTCGATGCGCCAGCGGTTGATGAAAGTGCGCTGACGAATGCGGTCTTCATCGGTAGAATAGACATTCTTGTCGAGGATGAAATAACCGACACGGTTATCCTGCAGGCGCATCGGCATGGGCTCGTCGGGCAAAGCACACAGCGAACGGTGGACGATAACGGAATAGGGCTTCGACACGGCACCTGTCGTCACATACGACAACAATGAGGAAATCTCAATGTTCTGCTCGAAGACACCGACCTCTCTGATGCCGGAAGCATCGGCCTGGAAAGTTCCCTTCAGTTTGCTGTCGCTGCCCAGGAGTTTGCCAATAGGACTGCTTTCCTTCAGCGGACTGATCCATTTCTCGTTGGTGGAGAAGAAATTTGTCACGTCGATAACCAGGTTGTCGCCGTCGCGGGCTGCTATCTTGAATCCCTTCATGACCGGATCAAGATTGCTGCGCGAAAAGGCAGGAGCCATCGGGTCATTACCGGTTATGGCGTTCAGTTTCTGGACCTGATGAATATACACATTCCTGCCGTCGGTAGAAAAACGGATGAGCATGGGGCTCACATTCATCTGCCCGGCTACGTAGTCGTCGCCGTCGCTGGTAGAAGAGATACGGCTGGCAAGCATGTAATACTTTTCCATTGCTTTTTTAGGCAAGGAGAAATACAGTTTGCCAGTTTTTTCATTGAAATATACCGTAAAGAGGCCATTTTTCACCGTAGCATCCTTCTTTATCTTCGACATATCGCCCCCAATAGAGTCACGACTTAACATTGACAAGGAAGGCTTCTTTTTCTTTTTAGCCTGTATATTTGCAGGATTCATTACAAAAAGGAGAATTATCAAAAGGAAAAATGAACTCAGATTCTTTTTCATTTCTTTAAAATCTAATATTATAACAGTTAGGTTGCAAAGGTAATTAAAAAAACAAAAACAACAAAATAAAAACAAAAAAAATTCCCGCTCTTAAGAGAACGGGAACTTTTATGATTGAGATACGGAATGTTCGTTCCGGATTATTCAGCCTTTGCCTCTTCAGCAGCAGGTGCCTCTGCAACAGCCTCTTCAGCCTTGGGAGCTTCAGCAGCTGCGGCCTTCTTACCACCACGACGAGTACGCTTGGCAGCCTTAGGAGCCTTAGCCATGTTCTCATCGAAGTCAACGAGTTCAATGAAGCAGATATCTGCGGTATCGCTGAAACGATGTCCGAGCTTGATGATACGAGTGTAGCCACCGGGACGGTCGCCCACCTTCTGTGCCACTTCGCCGAAGAGTTCCTTGATGGCCTCTTTGTTCTGGAGGTAGCTGAACACTACACGGCGAGAGTTGGTACTATCATCCTTAGCCTTCGTGATGAGAGGCTCTACATACTTCTTGAGTGCCTTTGCCTTGGCAACAGTCGTAGTGATTCTTTTGTGCTCGATCAACGAAATGGCCATGTTGGCAAGCATGGCACTGCGATGCGAAGCAGTACGACTGAGATGGTTGAATTTTTTATTATGTCTCATTTTTGTTTTTACTTTTTATTGGGCAATGAGATTACTCCTTGTCCAGTTTGTACTTTGAAATATCGGTTCCAAACGACAGATTCAGACTCTCGAGCAAATCATCAAGCTCAGAAAGCGATTTCTTACCGAAGTTGCGGAACTTCAAGAGGTCGGTCTTGTTGTACTGCACAAGATCGCCAAGTGTCTCCACGTCTGCAGCCTTGAGGCAGTTGAGGGCACGAACGGAGAGGTTCATGTCAACAAGACGTGTCTTGAGCAACTGACGCATGTGGAGTACTTCCTCATCAAACTCCTGATTGCCCTCTACGTCATTGTTCTCGAGGGTAATCTTCTCGTCAGAGAAGAGCATGAAGTGATAGATAAGGATTTTTGCAGCCTCTTTCAGGGCATCCTTCGGGTGAATGGAACCATCCGTAGTTACCTCAAGCACGAGTTTGTCGTAGTCGGTCTTCTGCTCGACACGGTACGGCTCAACAGCGAACTTGACGTTGCGGATTGGTGTGTAAATAGAATCGATGGGGATTACATTTACATCGGTGCAGAACTCGCGGTTCTCATCAGCGGGAACATATCCACGTCCCTTATTGATGGTAAGATCGAGTTGCATCGAGGCTTTTGAATCTAAATGACAAATCACCAAATCAGGATTTAACACTTCAAATCCAGTTAGATACTTGCTGATATCTCCAGCTTTGAACTCAGTTGAATTCTCGACGGTGATACTCACTTTCTCGTTCTCGAATTCTTCTACTACTTGCTTGAACCGAACTTGTTTCAGGTTCAAGATGATGTTGGTTACATCTTCCTTCACACCGGGAACTGAAGAGAACTCATGCTCCACACCAGCAATCTTGATGGTGTTGATAGCAAAGCCCTCAAGCGATGAAAGGAGGATGCGGCGCAGGGCGTTACCAATGGTTACACCGAAGCCAGGCTCAAGCGGACGGAATTCGAACTTGCCGAATTTGTCGTTAGCCTCCAGCATCACTACTTTATCAGGTTTTTGAAATGCTAATATCGCCATTAATTTAATGATTTATTTAGAGTACAACTCAACGATTAACTGCTCCTTAATGTTCTCAGGGATGTCGGCACGCTCGGGTTTGTGCAGGAACTTACCGCTCTTAGTGTTCTCGTCCCACTCGATCCAGGGATACTTGCTGTGGTTGAATCCTGCGAGAGCGGCATCGATAACCTCGAGAGACTTTGACTTCTCGCGAACACCCACAATCTGACCGGGCTTAACAGAATAAGAAGGAATGTTAACCACCTGACCGTCAACAACAATGTGCTTGTGGCCTACCAACTGGCGTGCAGCGGCACGAGTCGGAGCAATGCCCATACGGAACACTACGTTGTCAAGACGGCTCTCCAGGTTCTGCAGCAGCACCTCACCGGTGATACCGTCAGCCTTAGCTGCCTTCTCAAACATATTACGGAACTGGCGCTCGAGTACACCATAAGTGTACTTAGCCTTCTGCTTCTCTGCCAACATGACACCATACTCAGACATCTTGCGACGACGATTATTGCCATGCTGTCCAGGAGGGAAGTTTCTCTTGGACAAAACTTTGTCGGCGCCAAAGATGGGTTCACCAAAACGGCGCGCAATTTTAGATTTCGGACCTATATACTTTGCCATAATTTTGAAAAAAAATCTTATTTAGCCGGATATCCGGAAAGCCAGATAGCCGTACACATTAATTATACACGACGACGCTTTGGAGGACGGCAGCCATTGTGTGGCAGTGGTGTTACGTCGATAATCTCCATCACCTCGATACCAGCTCCGTGGCAGGCACGGATAGCGCTCTCACGACCGTTACCGGGACCCTTCACATAGGCTTTCACTTTACGCAGACCCAGGTCGTAAGCAACCTTTGCGCAATCCTCGGCAGCCATCTGGGCAGCATAAGGAGTGTTCTTCTTAGAACCACGGAAGCCCATCTTACCAGCTGAAGACCAGGAGATAACCTGACCGTCGCTGTTTGCCAAGGAGACAATGATATTATTGAATGAACTGTGAACGTGCAGCTGACCAATCGCGTCAACCTTCACGTTTCTTTTCTTTGTGACTGTTTTCTTAGCCATTGTCTTTAAACTTTAAACTTTAAACACTAAACCTTAAACTTACTTCGTGGCCTTCTTCTTATTAGCAACAGTCTTCTTCTTACCTTTACGGGTACGGGCGTTGTTCTTTGTACTCTGACCGCGCACAGGAAGACCATTACGATGACGGACTCCACGATAGCAACCAATATCCATCAGTCGCTTGATATTCATCTGGATCTCACTACGGAGATCACCTTCAACTTTGAATTCAGCGCCGATAATTTCACGGATCTTGGCTGCCTGGTCGTCACTCCACTCATTGACCTTCAGGTCGCGGCTAACGCCAGCCTTATCCAATATCTTTGCTGAACTACTTCGACCTATACCATAGATATAAGTCAATGCGATTTCGCCACGCTTGTTCTGGGGCAAATCTACTCCAACAATTCTTATTGCCATTTGTTAATAAAATAATAAAATAAAATAATAAATTTCGAAATTTTGCCGAAAAAGCATGCAAAGGTAAGAATAATAATTGTCATTCTTACCCTTTTATGCTTTTTTAACCAAACTTTTTTCTTAGCCCTGACGTGTTTTATACTTAGGGTTCTTCTTGTTGATCACATACAGGCGACCCTTACGACGAACGATCTTGCAGTCGGGTGTACGCTTCTTTAATGATGCTCTTGTCTTCATATCTCTGATAATTTATTTGTATCTGAACACGATTCTGCCTTTGGTCAGGTCATAGGGACTCATCTCCACCTTCACCTTGTCGCCGGGCAGGATTTTGATGTAGTGCATTCTCATCTTTCCGGAGATGTGCGCAATGATGGGCACACCATTCTCGAGTTCCACGCGGAACATCGCATTGGACAATGCCTCCACAATCGTTCCGTCTTGTTCAATAGCACCTTGTTTTGCCATATAATCTTTAATAAAGTTTGCCTTCTATAAGTTCTGCTTCTTCAAACGAAGAGAGGATTTCGGACTTTCCACGCCTGATGGCAATGGTATGTTCGAAGTGGGCTGCCGGCTTGCCGTCGCGAGTCTTGATGGTCCAGCGATCTGGCATCATGTAAATCTCGCGTGCTCCCATTGTAACCATCGGTTCGATGGCAATACACATGGATGCCTTAAGCATCGTGCCATTACCACGCCGGCCGTAGTTGGGGACTTGTGGGTCTTCATGCATCTCTCTGCCGATACCGTGACCGGTAAGTTCGCGCACGATTCCATAGCCTTCGGCCTCGCAATGGTCTTGTACAGCACTGCCGATATCTCCCAGATGATTTCCTGCCACGGCTGCTTGGATTCCAAGATAGAGACTCTCCTTGGTAGTCTTCAGCAGTTTTTTGACTTCCTCGCTGACTTCTCCTACGCAGAAAGTGTAGGCAGAATCGCCATTGAATCCGTCGAGCAGTGTGCCGCAATCAATGGAGATGATATCTCCATCACGGAGTTCTGTCTGGTCGGGTATGCCATGAACCACGGCATCATTCACCGACGTACAGATGCTTGCGGGAAACGGCCCTCCATAGGGATTGGGGAAGTTCTTGAACGTTGGAACAGCTCCATTGTCGCGGATGAACTCCTCCGCTATTTTATCCAGTTGGAGGGTCGTTACACCTGGTTTGATATGCTTTGCCAATTCGCCAAGAGTCTTACCAACAAGTTGGTTAGCCCGGCGCATCAGCTCAATCTCATCTTCTGTTTTCAGAAAGATCTTCATCAGCGCAGATTAGTATGCCTGAATACCGCCCTGACGGGTTGAACGGATTCGACCTGAATTGAGCAGACCATCATAGTGGCGCATCATCAAGTGACTCTCAATCTGAGTCAGCGTGTCAATAACGACACCGACAAGAATCAGAAGAGACGTTCCACCGAAGAACTGTGCAAAACCTTCCTGCACATTGAGCAAGCTGGCAAACGAAGGCATCACGGCGATGAAGGCAATGAAGAGCGAACCAGGCAGCGTAATGCGGCTCATCACGGTGTCGATATACTCTGCGGTATCCTTACCGGGCTTCACACCGGGAATGAAACCGTTGTTGCGCTTCATGTCTTCTGCCATCTGTGTGGGATTCAGCGTAATAGCTGTATAGAAATAGGTAAACGCAATAATGAGAATTGCAAATACGATATTATACAGCAGAGAACGATGATCGAGCAGGTTACGGATAACCCAGCCAGACTGGTCGCTTGAATACTGTACGATAGCCAGCGGGATGAACATCAGAGCCTGAGCAAAGATGATAGGCATCACATTGGCTGCGAACAACTTCAAGGGGATGTACTGGCGAGCACCACCGTACTGCTTGTTGCCCACGAGGCGCTTAGCATACTGTACGGGTACTTTGCGGACACCCTGCACCAGGAGAATTGCCAGACATACTACGACATAGAGAATGATAAGCTCCACGATGAACATCACCAGACCACCGCCAGAGATAGCCGTGAAACGGCTGGTTGCCTCCTGGAAGAAAGCCTGGGGCAGACGGGCGATGATACCGATCATAATGATCAGTGAGATACCATTTCCAATACCTTTATCGGTGATGCGCTCACCCAGCCACAGGATAAACATGGAACCTGCAGCAAGGATGATTGTTCCGGTGATCATGAACGAACCCCAAGTGATGCCGGATGCGAGAGCACCCTGAGCCTGCATCTTGAGGTTGAGCAGATAAGAAGGAGCCTGGAAGAACAGGATGGCCACCGTAAGCACACGGGTGTACCACATAATCTTCTTACGTCCGCTCTCACCTTCGCGCTGCATCTTCTGGAAGTAAGGCACTGCCACTGCCAGAAGCTGCATTACGATAGAGGCTGAGATGTAAGGCATAATTCCCAATGCGAAGATAGACGCATGAGAAAATGCTCCACCCGAGAACATATCGAGAAGCGACATCAGTCCACCAGCTGTCTGCGACTGGAGTTTTTCGAGCAGGCCAGGGTTGATGCCTGGCAGCACTACGAATGATCCGAAACGATAGATGGCTACAAACAGGATGGTGATGAGGATGCGCTGACGCAGATCCTCAATCTTCCAACAGTTCTTCAGGTACTCAATTAACTTTTTCATTTTCCTTAAATGATTGTTGTGTTACCACCAACAGCCTTGATTGCCTCTTCGGCTGTCTTTGAGAAAGCATTAGCTTCGACATCGATTTTAGCCTTCAGCTCACCGTTGCCAAGAATCTTCACGAGTTCCTTGCCATTGGTGAGACCTGCAGCCTTCAGCTCGGCGATACCGATCTTGGTGAGGTTCTTGGTCTCAGCAAGTTTCTGAAGAGTTGACAGGTTAACAGCGAAGTACTCCTTATGGTTGATATTCTTGAAACCAGCCTTTGGAACACGGCGCTGCAGTGGCATCTGACCACCTTCGAATCCAATCTTCTTCTTATAACCAGAACGAGCCTTGGCACCCTTGTGTCCGCGGGTAGAAGTACCACCCAGACCAGAACCTGTACCACGACCGATGCGGCGCTCAGAGTGAGTTGAGCCAGCAGCTGGTTTTAATTCATGTAACTTCATAATTCGAATCTGTTTAAATACGTTTGACGTTAGTTTACTCTACTACGGTTACCAGGTGATGAACCTTGCGAATCATGCCACGGATGCTGGGGGTATCCTCCACTTCAACAACCTGTGAGATTTTGCGCAGGCCCAGCGACTGGAGTGTACGCTTCTGATCTACAGGGTAACCAATCTTGCTCTTAATCTGCTTAATCTTAATTGTTGCCATTGTCTTATACCTCCAATTATTTATCCGTTAAACACTTTGTTCATACCGATACCGCGCTCGCCGGCAACAGTGTAGGCATCACGCATCTGGCTCAGAGCCAGGATTGTAGCCTTCACCAGATTGTGAGGGTTGGAAGAACCCTTACTCTTGGCGAGCACATCAGTGATACCAACGCTCTCCAGTACGGCACGCATAGCACCACCGGCCACCAGACCCGTACCGGCAGCAGCGGGCTTCAGGAACACCTGAGCACCACCGAAGCGGGCTTCCATCTCGTGGGGGACTGTGCCTTTCAGCACGGGAACCTTCACGAGGTTCTTCTTGGCTGCCTCTGTACCCTTCTGGATAGCAGCGGTAACCTCACCGGCCTTACCCAGGCCCCAGCCGATCACGCCGTTGCCGTCGCCGACAACCACGATAGCAGCGAATGTAAAGGTGCGACCACCCTTTGTTACCTTGGTAACACGGTTGATGGCAACCAGACGGTCTTTCAACTCAACGTCACTATTTATCTTTACTTTATTCATTGCCATAATCTTTTAGAATTTAAGTCCACCTTTACGTGCGCCATCAGCAAGTTCCTTTACACGGCCGTGATAGAGATAGCCGTTACGGTCGAACACCACCTGAGTGATACCGGCAGCCTGAGCCTTTTCAGCGAGAAGCTCGCCAACCTTGGCAGCCTGCTCCTTCTTAGGCATAGCCTCCAGTCCAAGTGATGATGCAGATGCGAGTGTTTTACCTGTCAAATCGTTAATAACCTGAGCATAGATCTGCTTGTTGCTGCGGAACACGCTCAGACGGGGGCGCTCGGCCGTACCGTTAACGTTCTTGCGAATTCTGAACTTTATCTTGATTCGTCTTTCTACTTTCTTTGTTGTCATAATCGTAAAATCAATTAAAATTATTTAGCAGAAGCCGACTTACCAGACTTTCTACGGATAACCTCACCCTTGAACAGGATACCCTTACCCTTATAAGGCTCAGGCATACGGAACGAGCGGATCTTTGCGCAGATCATACCCAGCAACTGCTTGTCGCAAGACTCTAATATAATAACAGGATTCTGATTCCTCTCTGACTTGGTTTCCACCTTCACTTCCTTGGGAAGCTGGATGAAGATGGGGTGAGTGTAACCCAGGGCGAACTCAATCAGGTTGCCCTGATTGCTTACGCGGTAACCCACACCAACAAGTTCCATTTCCTTCTTGTAACCCTCGCTCACGCCTACAACCATGTTGTTCACGAGTGCACGGTACAAGCCGTGGAATGCTTGCTTCTGTTTGATGTTGACGGGACTATTCTCGTCAATCTCGAATACGAGATGACCATCCTCATTCTTGATGCAGATAGAGGGGTCAACCTTCTGTGACAATTCTCCCTTAGGACCTTTCACGCTAACTACGTTGTCCTTGATGTCGATTGTTACGCCAGCAGGGATAGCGATTGGCAATTTACCTATTCTTGACATATTCTATCTCCTCCTAATTAATAAACGTAGCAAAGAACCTCACCGCCGATCTTCAGTTCGGCAGCTTCCTTGTTAGTCATAACACCTTTGGACGTAGAAAGGATAGCGATACCCAGTCCGTTAATAACTCTCGGCATGTCCTTGTAGCCAGTGTACTTACGAAGACCTGGAGTGGACACTCTCTTGAGAACTTTGATAGCGTTCTCCTTGGTTTGTGGGTCATACTTCAGAGCCACCTTGATAGTGCCCTGAGGACCATCCTCAATGAACTTGTAGTTCAGGATGTAACCCTTCTCGAAGAGGATCTTGGTGATTTCCTTCTTCATGTTTGAAGCTGGTACTTCAACAACACGGTGATGAGCCATGATTGCGTTTCTCAACCTCGTCAGATAATCTGCTATTGGATCTGTCATTGTATAAAATGTTTTAATTAATCGGGACTCCCCCGACAATATTAAATAGAAAAATCTTCTTTAGCCGGATAACCGGATAGATTTACCAGCTGGCCTTCTTCACACCGGGAATCAGACCTGCACTGGCCATCTCACGGAACTGAATACGAGAGAGACCGAACTGGCGGATATATCCCTTGGGACGACCCGTAATCTTGCAACGGTTGTGCAGACGGATAGGGTTGGCGTTCTTGGGGATAGCCTGCAGTTTGCGAGCAGCCTCGTAAGCCTCAGCGGGATCCTCGGTGGTAGCGATAACCTTCTTCAGGGCTGCGCGCTTCTCAGCATAACGAGCCACGAGCTTAGCACGCTTCACCTCGCGAGCCTTCATTGATTCTTTTGCCATATCTCTTAATCTTTATTAGCGTTCTTGAAAGGAAGTCCAAATGCTTTCAGAAGAGCAAAGCCCTCTTCGTCAGTCTGTGCAGAGGTGACGAAAGTGATGTTCATACCCTGGATGCGGTCGATCTGGTCGATGTTGATCTCAGGGAAGATGATCTGCTCCTGAATACCGAGCGTATAGTTGCCACGACCATCGAGTCTGCTCTCGATACCCTTGAAGTCGCGGATACGGGGTAGAGCCACGCGCACGAGCTTCTCCAGGAATTCATACATGTGCTCACGACGCAGCGTTACCATCACGCCGATAGGCATCTTCTTACGCAGTTTGAAGTTGGCGATATCCTTCTTAGAGTAGGTAGCCACAGCCTTCTGACCGGTGATAGCCGTGAGTTCGTTGATAGCCACGTCGATAATCTTCTTATCCTGAGTAGCGTCGCCGAGACCCATGTTCACCACAATCTTCTTCAACACCGGAATCTGCATGGCAGAAGAGTAGTTGAACTGCTTCTTCAGAGCGGGAGCAATCTGCTCCTTATACTCTTTCTTTAACTGTGCTGTATTCATTATTTGATAACCTCCCCTGACTTTTTAGCGATGCGAACCACATTCTTGCCCTCATGCTTGATGCTGACACGAGTAGCCTTGCCACTCTTGGGGTCGATCAGACTTAAATTTGAGATATGAATAGGTGCTTCCTGCTTCACGATGCCGCCCTGAGGGTTCTTGGCAGAAGGCTTCTGGCTCTTGCTGACCATGTTCACACCCTCAACGATGGCACGCTCCTTCTCTCTGAGAACCTGGAGCACCTTGCCAGTCTTGCCCTTATCCTCACCGGCCAGGACAATCACTGTATCGTTTTTCTTAATATGTATCTTTGCCATTACTTTATTCTTTTTGATTGATTAAAGAACCTCAGGTGCCAAAGAAACGACCTTCATGTTAACTGCACGCAACTCACGGGCCACGGGGCCGAAGATACGGCTACCGCGAAGCTCACCAGCATTGTTCAGCAGCACGCAAGCGTTATCGTCGAAGCGGATGTAAGAACCATCAGCGCGGCGGATTTCCTTCTTCGTGCGAACAATCAAAGCCTTAGATACTGCACCTTTTTTTACATCACTCGTTGGGATGGCGTTCTTGATAGCAACAACAATCACGTCACCAACACTTGCATAACGGCGGCGGGTACCACCCAGCACACGGATGCAGAGAGCCTCGCGTGCACCGCTGTTATCACATACGGTAAGTCTTGATTCTGCCTGTATCATAATTACTTAGCTTTTTCAATTATTGAAACTAATCTCCAGCGCTTTGTCTTGGACAAAGGACGGGTCTCCATAATGAGCACGGTATCACCTACCTGGCACTCATTCTTCTCATCATGTGCATGGTACTTCTTTGTCTTCTGGACAAACTTACCATAGATCGGGTGCTTCTCCTTGAACTTAGAGGCAATAACAATGGTTTTATCCATCTTGTTGCTGATAACGACACCCTGTCTTGTTTTTCTTAAATTTCTTGTTTCCATCTGGACCATTGTTATTTGTTAAGTTCTCTCTGACGAAGTTCTGTCTTCATACGTGCGATATCACGACGCGCAGCCTTAATCTGAGAAGGATTCTCCAGCGGAGTGATAGCGTGGTTGAGCTTCATGTTCTGCAACTTGGCTACTTCTGTATCGATGCGCTCGGCCAATTCCTTGGTGTCGAGGCCTTTGAAATCACTTTTCTTCATCTTAATTATGCGTTTTTATCGTAATCACGTCTAACAACAAACTTGCACTTTACCGGCAACTTCTGAGCACCGAGGCGGAGAGCCTCCTTGGCTACGTCAAAAGGAACGCCTTCTACTTCGAAGAGAATACGACCGGGAGTTACCGGTGCAACCCATCCTGCGGGATCACCCTTACCTTTACCCATACGTACGTCGGCAGGCTTGCGGGTAATGGGCTTATCAGGGAAAATACGAATCCAGACCTGACCTTCACGGTTCATGTAGCGGTTGATGGCTACACGGGCGGCCTCAATCTGACGGCTGTCAATCCACTTGGCATCCATAGTCTTGATGCCGAATGAGCCGAAAGCCAGCTGCGTACCTCTGTGGGCGTTGCCTTTATTGCCACGACCATCCTGAGGTCTTCTATATCTTACTCTTTTTGGCTGTAACATGATAATTCTTTCTTTTAACGATTATTGTTTCTCTTGCGACCACCGCGGCCCTCACGACGTCCACCGCCGTTGTTGCCACGACCACCCTGCTTCTCCTGAGCGAAGTTGGGAGCCAGGTCGCGCTTCTCGTAAACCTCACCGCGGCAGATCCACACCTTGATACCGAGCAGACCAACCTTGGTAAGAGCCTCTGCCTGACAGTAGTCGATATCGGCACGGAAAGTGTGCAGCGGAGTACGACCCTCCTTGAACATTTCCTTACGTGCGATTTCGGCACCGTTCAGACGGCCAGAGATCTGGATTTTGATACCCTCAGCACCGGCACGCATCGTGTTGGCCACAGCCATCTTGATTGCACGGCGATAAGCAATCTTGCCCTCAATCTGGCGTGCAACGTTATTAGCCACAATCGTAGCGTCGAGCTCGGGTTTCTTGATTTCGAAGATGTTGATCTGGATGTCCTTCTTGTACAACTTCTTCAACTCTTCCTTCAACTTGTCAACGTCTTGACCACCTTTACCAATGACGATACCCGGACGGGCAGTGCAGATAGTGATGGTGACCAGCTTCAGTGTGCGCTCGATGACGATCTTGCTCACGCTGGCCTTAGCCAGACGCTCGTTCAGATACTTGCGGATCTTCTGGTCTTCCACCAGGTTGTCACCGAAGTTCTTGCCACCAAACCAGTTTGAGTCCCAACCGCGGATAATGCCCAGACGGTTGCTAATTGGATTAACTTTCTGTCCCATACTTATTCTTTTACATCATTAGTTTTAGCGTCCACAAACAGAGTCACGTGGTTCGAACGCTTGCGAATGCGGTAGCCACGGCCCTGAGGGGCGGGTCTCATACGTTTCATTGTAACGCCTTCGTCAACGAAGACCTTAGAGATATAGAGTTCGCCATCCTCTGCCTTGCGATCATTCTTCTGTTCCCAGTTGTTGATAGCAGAGCGGAGAAGCTTCTCCACATCGGCAGCTGCTGCCTTCTTGGAGAATTTCAGAACGCCAAGAGCGCGGTTTACTTCCATACCGCGGATCATGTCAACGACATAACGCATCTTGCGGGGGCTGCTGGGCACGCCATTGAGCTTTGCAAAATACAATGTCTTGAGGGCTTCTTTTCTTTTTTCAGCCGAAATATGTTTTCTTGCTCCCATTATTATACTTCTTTTTTAAATGGTTTAGCCCTTCGTTTACTTCTTGTTACCGGCATGGCCACCGAAACGGCGCGTGGGGGCAAACTCTCCGAGCTTGTGACCGACCATGTTCTCAGTAATGTAAACAGGGATAAATTTGTTACCGTTATGAACTGCTACAGTGTGTCCCACGAAGTCCGGGGAAATCATTGAAGCTCTGGCCCATGTCTTCACAACATTCTTCTTACCACTCTCATTCATGGCGAGAATCTTCTTCTCGAGTGATACGTTGATGTATGGACCTTTTTTAAGTGAACGACTCATAATTTACTTCAGTTTACTTAATTATTTTTTATTAGCTCGTGCAATAATGTACTTGTTTGAGTGCTTCTTAGGTGCACGTGTCTTCAGACCCTTAGCGTACAGACCCTTACGAGAACGTGGGTGTCCACCGCTCTGACGGCCTTCACCACCACCCATCGGGTGATCATGCGGGTTCATCACTACACCACGGTTGTGAGGACGACGGCCCAACCAGCGAGAGCGACCAGCCTTACCTGACTGCTCCAGAGCGTGGTCGGCGTTGCCTACAACACCAACGGTTGCCTTACAAGCGCTCAACACCTTGCGGGTTTCACCCGAAGGGAGCTTAATCACACAATAACTGCCTTCACGAGAAGTAAGCTGAGCAAAGTTACCTGCCGAACGAACCATCTTGGCACCCTGACCCGGACGGAGCTCGATGTTGTGAATCACCGTACCCACGGGGATGTTTGCCAGGGGAAGAGCATTACCTACCTCAGGTGCTGCCTCAGCACCGGAGAGCAGCGTAGCACCCACCTGCAGTCCATTAGGAGCAATAATGTAACGTTTTTCACCATCAGCGTAGAACAGAAGAGCAATGCGAGCCGAACGGTTAGGATCGTACTCGATAGTCTTCACTACAGCTGGAACACCATCTTTCTCTCGCTTGAAGTCGATGATACGATACTTCTGCTTGTGACCGCCGCCAATGTAGCGCACAGTCATCTTACCAGTGTTGTTTCGACCACCGGTAGAACGCTTACCGTAAACGAGAGACTTCTCTGGCACGGATGCAGTAATATCCTCGAACGTGCCAATAACCTTGTGTCTTTTAAATATTGCTGTAAAAATCAATTGTATCGCCCTCCTTCAGAGTAACGATTGCTTTCTTGAACGCAATCTTCTGGCCCTTCACCAAGCCTGCCTTCGTATAGCGGGCCGAGCGCTTGCCAGCATATCTCATTGTGTTCACATCCTCTACCGTCACGTTGTACTGGCTCTCTACCTCGCTCTTAATCTGGAGCTTGTTAGCCTCAGGGCGAACAATGAAGCCATAACGGTTCGGCTGCTTGTCTGTAATCTTGGTCATCTTCTCAGTGACCAACGGTTTGATGATAAATGCCATATCTGATGTCTCCTTTTTACTTGTTTAAGATTCCGTCGATAGCCTTCAGCGAATTCTCGGTCATCACAAGCACGTCAGCATTCAACACCTTGTAGGCATTGAGCATAGATGCCTCCATAACCTCAGTACGCTGCAGGTTGCGAGCCGACAAATACACGTTCTTGTTGTTCTCAGCCGTCAGAAGGAGCACTTTCTTGCCATCCACCTTCAGGTTCTTCGTGATATCGATGAACTCCTTGGTCTTGGGAGCATCCATCGTGAAGTCTTCAACCACGAGGATAGCACCTTCCTGAGCCTTGTAAGTCAGCGCACTCTTGCGAGCCAGCTGCTTCACCTTCTTGTTCAGCTTGAAACGATAGTCGCGGGGCTTCGGACCGAACACGCGGCCACCACCTACCAGCACCGGAGAGTTGATGTCACCACGACGTGCACCACCACTACCCTTCTGGCGGATCAGCTTGCGCGTAGAACCGGCATGCTCACTGCGCTCCTTTGACTTGTGAGTACCCTGACGCTGGTCGGCCAGATACTGCTTCACGTCCAGATACAGAACGTGGTCGTTAGGTTCAATACCGAAGATTGCGTCATTTAACGTAACCTTACGTCCGGTCTCCTGACCTTTGATATTCAATACGTTAATTTCCATTACTTGTTAATAATTACGGTTGAACCATTAAAACCAGCCACGCTGCCCTTCACGATCAGAAGGTTGCTCTCTGGTATTACCTTTAACACTCTCAGGTTCTGAGTCGTCACACGGTCGCCACCCATCTGGCCGCCCATGCGCATGCCCTTGAACACCTTTGCGGGGTAAGAACAAGCACCGATAGAACCCGGCTTGCGAAGACGGTCGTCCTGACCGTGAGTGGCCTGACCCACACCACCGAATCCATGACGCTTCACAACACCCTGGAAACCTTTACCCTTAGAGGTACCAACGACGTCAACGAAAGCAGTGTCGTTGAAGATTTCCACCGTAACGGTGTCTCCGAGGTTCAACTCCTCGTCAAACTTGAACTCGGCCAAGTGGCGCTTTGGTGTTGTACCAGCCTTCTTGAAGATACCCTGCATAGCCTTGGTGGTGTTCTTTTCCTTCTTCTCACCAAAAGCGAGCTGAACGGCCTCATAGCCATCCTTCTCCACAGTCTTCACCTGAGTAACAACACAAGGACCGGCTTCGATAACAGTGCACGGCACATTCTTGCCGTCGGCACTGAAAACGGATGTCATTCCGATTTTCTTTCCTAATAATCCTGGCATTTCAATTAATAATTAATAATGTTACTATATATAATAAATTTGTTCCTTTTTAAGTGACTGTTGCCGCTTGATGCTCACCAACCCACTTAAAAAGGAACTTCAGTCGCTTCGTCTTCGAAGGCTAAGTTGCTCTTTATCAGGGTATTGTTAGTCTCAAAGCCAGCGCAATACACTTTTTAGCGGGTGCAAAGGTACAAACTTTTTTCCTTTCCACCAAATATTTTTCATTATTTTTTTAGCCGGGTAGCTCTTGCTTATACGTTGCTGAAGGCAAAAACAGAGGGCAGAAGTTTAATTCCATGTTTTACGCGCGCGCAAGCATATGAGTTTTTTCTGATTTTTGCTATCACTGCTATCACTAAACGGGTAAATGACTGGCTGACTGAAAGTTGCTGCGCCAAATATAGTGATAGCAAGGTGATAGCAGTGATAGCAAAACGCGTTATTGCAGAAAAAATGCCCCGAAACACTCAGATTCTGTCTTACACGCAGTTATTTTTCGGATTGCACACTGTTGTTTCTCGCAAAAGTGCGAATCATTTGCAGCAGTACTGCGACCCATCCGCAGCACTACTGCGGATGATGCGCAGTACTACTGCGGAGCCTCCGCAGTAATTTTGCGCTTCATCAGCCGCCACACAATTCCTAAGAAAACTCACGCCGAGTCATAAGAGTTCGCAGAGATATTATTCACTCTGCAGACTCCATGCACACTACATGAATAATCTCAAAAAACTGGCTTTTATCATAAAAAATCATGATAAACTATCAACTTTTTTCAGGATTTTGTCTTGTCCTGCTATAGGTTGATATAAAAATCGATCTATTCAATGAAGCAAGCAAGTAAAAAAAGTTTACCCCAGCCGGGTCGTCCCCGTCCGTTG
>OMWC01000043.1 GCA_900314655.1 uncultured Prevotellaceae bacterium
ACGGCTCTCCCTGACGAATATACTCGTCAAAGTTTAAGTATAGCTCCTTATCGTTCTTTTCGCTCATATCTCGTCTTACTTTATTTTTATAACGTTTTTTATTCCGTTCATTATTATCACATCAGCCATCTTCAGCGGATCAAAGAACTGTCCCGTGATTTTTCCTACTACTTCATTTTCTTGCGCAGCTCATCAATTTGCCTATTTATGTCAGCTTGCATCTCAATAAGCCTGTCCAATTTCTGCTTATAATCATCGCTTTTGTCTTTCTTTCCAGCAGAATCTACAACTATGCTTGACTCATCATCTCTGAGCCCCAGTTTCTTAATACGCGATGATATACCTCCTTTATTTCGATTCATCAGAGATGCAATCTCAGACGTGCTGAGCCCTTGCCTATAGTATTCTGTGAGTTTCTTGTCTTCTTCATCATCCCAATGTGAATAAGCGTTTGCATGAAGTTGCTTTTGCTGTTTCATATATGAAGTTGGCTTTGGTGGTATATGAGCAGAAGATACATCTGCTAATGTTGCAGCATCAGGAAACGGCAAATCCAAACTATCACTCGTATACTGCTTAATAGCTTCGATGAATGGCTTTCCATAAGCCTTAGCCTTATATTCGCCAAAGCCATACACATCCGCCATCGCCTCTAATGACTTAGGACGTTTCAGCACAAGGTCTTGCAGCGACTTGTCGGACATGACTATAAAGGCGGGCTTGCCTATCTCTGCTGCCATTTGACGTCGCACCTCACGCAGACGATTGAATAAATCGTCTGATTGTCCTTGCCCAACAGCGGCCCATTCTGCATCTCGCTCCTCGCGCTGTTGCTTTCTGCGTGAATTGACGGTAAACTCCTCGCGATTGATGATGGCGAGCTGCACATTTCTCCTCCCATAAAGCACCTCCTGCCCCAAAGGTGTGATATGCAGATGTCGGTCCTCGTTGTAGGCTATCTCGAAGAATCCCATCTGTAGCATCTGCAACAGATAGTCGTGCCAGTCGCGGGCAGAAATATCGCGTCCTGCCCCAAAGGTCTTAATCTCGTTATACTTGTTGCTCACTATATCGGGCGACAGCGTACCACGCAGAATATCTACCATCAGCGTGAATCCGATTTTCTCCTCCGTTCTGACAATGGCCGAAAGGGCTTTCTGCACGATGGTCGTTCCGTCAAACATCTGCGGTGGCGTATGACACACATCGCAATTGCCGCAGCCTTTATCGCTTGTCTCACCAAAATAGTTCAGCAATATGCGTCGCCTACATACCTGCGCCTCTGCATACTCCTGCATACGCTTCAGTTTGTCGAAATTGATTTCCTTCTGTCCACTCTCATCTGCAAACTTTCGCAGGGTGATAATGTCCTGCAGGTTATAGAACAAGATAGTCTCGCAAGGCAGTCCATCGCGGCCTCCACGACCAATTTCCTGATAGAAACTCTCGATACTCTTAGGCAGATTATAATGAACAACAAAACGCACATTGCTCTTGTCGATGCCCATACCAAAAGCGATTGTAGCACAGATTACTTGCACACGATCGTTCTGAAAATCGTCCTGCACTTTGTTGCGCTCAGAGTTAGGCATTCCTGCATGATACACATCTACGGAGAAACCGCCCTGCTTTAACTTGGCAGCAAGCGCTTCCGTCGTTTTGCGAGCCAGACAATAGATAATGCCGCTCTCACCAGGATGTCTGCGGATAAGCTCCTCGATAGAACGTAGCTTGTCCTTCGCAGAATAGCCGCGTTTCACGTCAAGGCTCAGGTTCGGGCGGTCAAAACTGCTGATATAAGTCTTGGCATCTTTAATATTCAGTTGTACTAAAATATCCTCCTTCGTAATCTTGTCGGCAGTAGCCGTCAGGGCCATAATCGGCACGTGAGGGAACAACTGCTTCAACTGCCCCAGCTGCGAATATTCTGGTCGGAAGTCATGTCCCCAGCCCGAAATGCAATGCGCCTCATCGATAGCAAAGAGCGACACACGAACATTCTGGAGTATTGTCAGTACGCCACCCACCAATCGCTCAGGCGAGATATATAACATCTTCACCTTTCCGTCCATGCAGCGATTAATGATGTCGTGGTTATATCCCTCGTCGTTACTGCTGTTCAATGCCTCCGCAGCTATGCCGTTCATCCGCAAGCCTTCCACCTGATCTCTCATCAAGGAGATCAACGGAGACACGATAACCGCCATCCCATTCATCATCAGCGCCGCCATCTGAAAGCATAGCGACTTGCCGCCACCCGTAGGCATCAGCACCAACGAGTCGCCACCGCCAATGGCGTTCATGATGATGTCCTTCTGCAAAGGCCGGAACTCATCATACCCATAATAGGTCTTTAATACTTGCTCTATGTTATTCATGTTATATCAAAGTTCTTCAATATTCATTTTTCCTAAGTAATTGACTCATTCTTTTCTTCCACCTTTGAAAGCACCGTATTGGCCAAACAAACGGCATATTCCACATCAGAGTCTTGAGGTTTCCATGCCAAAGTATAGCTCACTTTTGCACTCGTAACTTCATAGCCCTTATCAGTCCACGCCTTTAGTTTGTCTTTTCCAGACGCAGATAGCGCAATGATGTTGATACTTTGCTCATTCAGCAAATATCCGTCTTTGTAATGCAGGTTATCACCACTTCTTAAACGAAGCACAATGTCCTTTCTTCCCTTGAAGAAATTAAGGATAACATCATGCATGTTTAATGCAATTGATATAGAAGAATACTCTGTGGGAGGATTGGTTACCAGATACAGGTTCCGTTTTGCCCGAGTGAGACCCACATAATAGGCTCGCATATCATCAACATTTCTTCCATTCGGAATGGCAGACATGAGGTAGACATTATCGAACTCTCGACCTTTGGCCTTGTGAATAGTGCTCACGAACACAGACTTATCATCATTTGAAATGAAATCCTCAATATTCGACTCGAAGATGTATTCACGCAAGTCGCTGCGATAATAGAATTGATGAGTTATCTCAAAGTCTGAAAAGAAATGCTGCATAATACTGAGACATGTGCTTGACGCATAGGTTTCCAGTGTGCGCTGTTTAGCCTCATTCCACATTTCCTTCGAGATGGTTACTTCGTTTTTTCCACCAAGTTGTTTGAGGAAGTAGCGAACTTCCGCAAGATTCCCAAAACGGAAGCCTCCCATTGATTGCGCAATTGTGGCATGTAAACCTCGCTGCTCCAACTCAGCTGTATTTCCCTCTACTTTTATTTCTGCGTTCAAAAGCGATTTCAAGGTCATCACCTTGCCATCTTCACCTGTTGCAGACATGATGAAAGTCTGCTTCAGACGACCGGGAATGCGCTGTACAAAGCGATTGGCACAATCAACTACAGCTTTCGCAGACCTATAGTTATCTGTCATTTCGTACAACTTCGCACCATCTTGCTCAACGAGCGACTGCGTGTATCTTGAATCGGAACCACGGAAGCCATAGATATTCTGGTCGTCATCACCAACTGCTATGACTCGCATTTCTTCATTTTGGTGCATCAGAGCTTGAACTAATCGGAAGTCATCCTTTCCCATATCCTGAGCCTCGTCAATGACAAGCACGCTCTTGGCTATCTTAGATGCTTCTACCTCGCCATTTTCTATCATCTCTGCAGCACGTCTTACCACATCTTTTGCCTCATCCAAATTTCCTTGTTTACCGATAAGGTCAAAACTATAGGAGTGAAAGGTCTTAATCTCCACATAGTGCGCAGCGTTACCGACCAAATCTATGAGTCGTTTCTTAAACTCGGTAGCTGCAGCTCTTGAGAACGTAAGCATCAGTAGTTGCTCGTGTTTTACATCCTCCAGCAACAACAATGAAGCCAGTTTATGCACTAACACGCGCGTCTTACCGCTTCCGGGTCCAGCTATTGGCGATTCGAGAGTTCACCAAAGAGTTTGTTGTATTTGGCTGGAGTGATATTTTGATCTATCTGTGCACGCCGTTCTTCCTTGAAATACTGACTGATAAACTTGCGGAAGTCCATTGTGAAGTAGTCGTTCACAAATCGAAGTGCAGCATTGTAGTCACGAACCATCAGGTTGGCATACTCACCTACGATATGAATCTGGCGTATACGTTGTTTGTAGAATTCATCCAATAAGCGATACTGCTCCTTACCATATCTGGTACGACGATCGGCAATACGCCCGATCTGCATAGTGTTATAGATAACGATGAACCCACCTTCAATCTTCATCAGTTCCGTCTTGGTGAGATAAAGCAGCGCTTCCTCAATATCAGCAATTGTAGGTTTCTCTTGGTCGGCAAACATTGATTTCTGCCGACTGGAAATAAATTGTTGAAGCAACTCTACAATAGAGAAGTTCACAAGCGTCATTTCTTTATTGGGGTCTCGACTGACATTGAGCGTATCCAAAATAAAGCGGCATATATCCATACGTCGTTCAAATCGGGCCTTCGTAACATCTTGCGAAGCTTGCAGACGTACACTCAAGCTATCGCTGAAACTATGTTCCTGTTTGTGGATATAACCCTTCAATGACAGGAAATGAAGCAACATCCTCAAGCGCTTGACATTTGAATATGTAAGACCGGCCTTTTGAGCTTCCTCATTCAGTTCTTTATAATTTATTCTTTGTGCTTCTCCACCAAATCGTTGCAGAAGGAATTGCTCTAACTTTAAGATGATGTCAAGATTGCGTCGAGAAGTACTCTTGGATATCCATGCTTGCATGTCACGACTGTCAGCCAACAAGCCATCCTGCCGCATCAGGTTAATATTCCTTATAACGGTTGCCTTGCTCATTCCAAGGATATCTGCCAAATAGTCAACACGACTCTCAGCTTCCGCTCCTCGGCCTTCAGCTGTAGCACGAGCACTGATAAGTGACTTAATGATACGGGCTGCTTCTTCGCGAGACTGTTCATCAAAAAGTGGTGAAATAGTCAATTTTCGACGTGCCTCATCCATATTCTTCACAGCAATGCCAGTAGCAAAAACGTGAGGGGAGTTGCTGCCTCGCTGTATGTATCCGGCATCCTCAAGTGCAGCGATGGCTGCCTTTACACGTGTTTCTAAATCATCTACATCTTCACCCCATCCAGCCTGGCGTGCTATATCTAATGGCGAACAACTAACTTTATCGCGTTTGGCTGTAAAATCTTTAATGGCCTTCCATACCTGTTGAATCTCACTTATACTCAGTTTTGTCTGATTGAGGAGAATAAAATGCTTGTCGAGATCACTATCTGCAAATAGTACATAGCATTCTGCCTGCATTTGCGGGTCTCTTCCTGCACGACCAGCCTCCTGCACATAGTTCTCCAGCGAGTCGCTAATATTATAGTGTACTACCAATCCCACATCTTTCTTGTCAACGCCCATACCGAATGCAGAAGTGGCCACAATCACCTGAGCATCGCCATTCATAAAAGCGTTCTGGTTCTTTACTTTCTCAGCAGACTCCATTTTTCCATTGAATGGCAAAGCTCTTATGCCGTCGTTAACCAAGTGCTGTGCTAATTCGCGAGTACGTTTGGTACGTGACACATATACTATTGAGGGACAATTATGCCCAAGAATCAATGAGCGAAGTAGGTTATATTTCTCATCAGCCGTATCAGCATGTAGCACGGAGTAGCGAAGGTTCTTACGCTCTGCATTGGCGGCAAACACCTTCAGTTCCAAGCCCAACTTTGCTCTGAAGTAGTCACAAATATCACTGATTACCTTTTGTTTGGCTGTCGCTGTGAAACAAGAAACAGCGATGGACTGTTCCAATTGTTTCTTCTCCTGCAACTGACGAATGAAATCACCGATATACAAATAGTCCACACGGAAATCGTGGCCCCATGCAGAGAAGCAGTGTGCCTCATCTATCACAAAACGTACTACATTGCGCCCCATCAACAGACGCTCAATGGTCTTACTGCGTAACATTTCCGGAGCGATGTATAGCAAATTGGCAGTTCCATCAGCCACCTGTTCTATCGCCGTTGCACGTTCAATAGGATCTAACAGCCCGTTGATGGTCACCGCATCGCTAATACCACGAGCAGCAAGATTATCCACCTGGTCTTTCATCAACGACTGCAAAGGCGAAATAACCACAGTAAGACCATGGGAATTTCGTCCAGCCATCAAAGCAGGCAATTGAAATGTGAGGCTCTTGCCACCACCTGTAGGAAATATTGTAAGCAAGGATTCTCCTCGAATAGCAGATTCCACCGCCTGCTGTTGCATAGGAATGCCATCAAAGATACGGAACTCATCATAACCAAAGAATTCCTTCAGCCCGTAATGAGCATCTAACCGCTGATTACAATACTCGCAATCACCACAAGACGTATTGCACAGTGTGTTCATCACATTCACCACCTGTGGGTAATTCCGCATAACCCATGCTGGAGTGATAGAAAATATATCGTCAGCACCGATTACAGCCAAACAATACGCTAACTCAATAGGATACTGTTTGACCAAGGTCTCAACGTTTGCATGACTGCACACCTTCCCATCATATTCTTTTAGAATCAACTGCCTCAAATCTGGTTTGGATGCAAATATTGCTGAGATCCAACTGACATTTGGCGAATATCCTATATACTTGAAGAAACCTCCAAACTCCTGTGTTTCTTTCAGCAGGTAAAAATAGATTTCCTTTCTATTATCCGATAACTGATTCCAAGCTACCACCTCATCATTCAGCAAGTCACGAGCTTTTATCGAATCATTCACCGGATTGTTCAGTTCGTCTACTTGTAACTTATCATCTTTTACCAAATGATGATAGGGCCGTTTAGGGAACAACAGTGGTGAAAGAAACAGCGTATCAACAATAGTCGGATTGTCCCTCAATGAAGTATATTTCAGATCGAAATTGATGATGTTATGCCCACATACCGTATCACATTTTGACACAAAGGCATCAAAGTCAGCCTTGGAATGAGAGTGCAACACGGCACCATCCTCCCTAACTGCTCCGTAATCCGCCACCTTCTTCGTCTGCGGATTCACCTCTGTATCAATAAATGCAATCATATCTTCATTTTTGTTTTTATTCTTCTATTTACTTCTTACCCTATCAAGAGACTATCGAACGCCTATCCTAAGTCCTTGCTACGACCTTCGAACGACGGCGAAACGACCTTGCTACGATATCGCTTGAAGCTTTTCTCTACCTTCATCAGTTAACGTATATTTCTGTTTCGGACTGTTTGGAACATCCTTTATCGTTGGTTCTATCAAGCCTATATCAACGAGGGGCTTAAGGATTGTCTGACGGAATCTGTTTTTGTTTTTCTCACCAGCACAATCCATCAACTCTGTGATAGAGCCAGAAGCCCTAAACAAGTAATCAATTACAGATACTATCTTCTTCAACTGCACTTCACTCAACTGGGGACAAACTGGGGACAGGACTAGGGACAAGGCTTGGGACAAAGTGGGGACATCTACGATGTTTCCTGCGATGTTTTCTACGACATCACCGCCAATTTTACCGCCAGTTTCTTTGGTATAACTCTGTGAGACTTTTACATCAACCTTGAATGCCGTGATAAGATTAACGTTGAACTCTGCGGGTTGGTTGCCATTTTCCTTCAAGTCTGTCTGGACTTGCCCTACACCTCGATTGAACATATTGACATAGCCCAGTGTCTTCATGGCACTGGCTACAAGTGGATTGCGGTAGTCATTCACACTGGGGAAATTCTCTGGACGTGCATTGCCATAGAGGCCTCCTGCATTCAGAATCTCCAGATGGCTGGCAAACTCATAGAAGCGAAGTGGCGTATTACTCTGCATATCGCGGTGCATACAAGCGTTGAGGAGCAGCTCTCGGATAGCCTGATAGGGGTAGTTGCTGACCATCTCCTCGCGTAGGATGGAAACGAAAACGGGTTTCTTCTTGATGACGGACAACTCCAAAAGCGATTCCAGACGTGGTAGCAGTTCGCAATAGTTGCCTTCCAACTGCATCTCGTTCTCTACCTCACTGGTCACGTCCTCACCCTTGAAACAAACATACTGCACGTACAGGCCTGGCATGAAACGACGCGGTTTGTTGCCAAATAGTACGACAGCAGCGTATGTGGGACAGTTATGTTCAGTGTCATACATACCCACAGCAGCCATTTGTTCCTCTATGGGACGAGTGTCAGATTCCACTAGCTCATTACCTAATAGAGGTATCAGATACTTTGTGCGCAGCAAGTCCGTGTTGACATCATTCAGTTTTGCTGCCAAACAAGGCATGGTGTCGAAGGTGGCCATGAATGACATCCTTCGTTCTGCGAGGATGCGCTCTTCTGCCTCCGTAGCTATGTCACGACGAGGACCGATACGTATAAACGTGCGACCACGATAGCGCACAGGTGGTAAGTCGGACGGACTGACCTCGGCAACCAGTAAGTCTCCTTCAGGGAACTGGAAACGGTCAACGCTCATAACAGGTATAGGCAGGATGTTTCCGTTGCTGCGTATGGCTGCAATCTTCTTTAGCAAGTCATCGGTGACTTTCAGCCCTGACAATGTGCCATTATCGTATGCGCCAAGTATCAAATAGCCATTCTTGCGTGAATTTGGCAGATCGTTGGCAAAAGCACAGATGGCTTCTTGGAACTTATCCATGTCACCTGTTGACGTGGTCCGCTCCACACGATAGGTTTCCGTGCTATGCAGCAGTTCTTGTATTTCGTCTTTTGTTATCATTTGACTTCGTCTTCTTCCTTCTTGCAAGGCATAGCCAAAACAAGCTTTAGCTCTGCTCTTGCTTCGTACGTCATTTCGACTTATTTCTTTGGCAATTGCAATGAGGGCTTCAAGGCTGGGCTGGGTGGTATTGGTGACCCACTTTGACACTGTAGCAGGATCCTTGCCGAGTTTGTCGGACAGCCACTTGTTGTTCAGGTCGCGTTCTGCAAGAACAACTCTTATTCGATTTAACTTTGCCATGATGGAATTATGTTATTTGAGGGCAAATTTACTAAAAATAATCGGTAAAGATGCAGGAATCTTCAAAAATAACCAGGAATCAATCAAAAGTTTGTGAAAAAGACCAATCTTTTGATGTTTATCTGACAATTATCATGCGTATATCATAAATAATTATGGAAGCAATGAATGAATGGGAACATTCATACAACGGAGAAACAATGTATTTAGAGTCATTTCAAACGATGACAACACTTCACTATAAGAGGCAACACGCATAAATACAAATACTTACGGTGAAGGGTTCGGAAGCCCCCGAAAGGAGGGAGGCTTGCCCTTACTTTCACTTTATAGGGAGACGTTTCAAAAGTCTTAGGTTAAGATTTGTTTCAGCATACTCCATTCACATAGTTTGAACAGGATTGTTTTTTCTAGAGAAGTCTTTCCTTTCTATGATGTTTTGCTTTTCATTCTATGATAGATTGAGGTCCATTCTATGATAGATCGAGGTCCATTCTATGATGTTTTGAAGGTCGATTGATGATAGATTGCGACCCAATCTATGATGTTTTGCGAAGTAATTGATGATGTTTTTACGTACTCTCTCCCAAAGGGAGATGTGCCCCGAAACCCTTCACCGCAAAGTATTGCATAACAAGATGTTACACGTTATGTGAAGAGTTTGCGTTGCGTCTGTATCTCTTCTATGAGTCAATAATAACGAGGGCTATTGGCAATGCGGATGAGTATCTTTGTCAAGAGCATCCGTGTGTGTTCAATCAATTGGCTGGTAGTACTTTCAGCCACTTGCCGGTATAGAAGATACGCCACAGGAAGATGCAGCCGCGGAAGGTGAGTTCGATAGCCATGGCCGTCCATACTCCGGCGAGCCCATAGGTGGGAGCCAGGATTGCAGCCAGCGTGAGGCGTACGATCCACATGCTACCCAGATTCATCATGGCGGGCTTGAAGGTATCTCCGGCACCAATACAGATGCTGTAGCTCACGATGGCAGCGGCAAAGAAGGGTTCGGCCCAGGCTTCTATGCGCAAGGCCTCGGTGCCAAGGCTTCGGATTTCGGCTACAGGCGAGAGGAAACCGATCATCTCTGGGGCAAAAATCCACATCACCACACCCATCAGGGCCATTACGGCCATGCCGAGGAAGATGGTCATGCTGGCAAAACTCTTCGCCAAATGCCCTTGGCGGGCGCCGATACTCTGGCCGACGAGGGTCGTGGCGGCTTCACCGATACCATAACCGGGCATATAGCAGAGGCTTTCTGCCGTGATGGCAAAGGAATTGGCGGCTATGGACATCATGCCCAAGGGTGCCACAATCATCGTGCTGACAATCTGGGCACCACTCATCAGCAAATTCTGGGCTGCCATCGGAGAACCTATCTTGATGGCATTCCGGATGTATTCACCACGGAATTTCCAGGAGCCTGGCTCCTTGTTCAACGAGAGTTCGGAGGAGCGATAGACCGAGAACCACATCATCCAGACGCCGATAATGATAAACGAAAGGGCCGTGCCCAAAGCGGCTCCCACCACGCCGAGATGGAGCACATAGATTCCGATATAATTGAAAATGACATCGAGCACGCACATCAGCACGCTCAGGATGCTGGGAATGCGCATATTTCCGGCACATTTGAGCATACTCGAAGCGATGCTGCGCATCATCATAAAGGGCATGCAGAGCGCAAAGATGCCGAAATAGATGGAGGAATCGCGATGGATCTCCTCTGAACCGCCAAGCCAGATGGGGAGCGGGCCGGATATGGCAACGGCCACGATGGCGATCACGACGGAAAAGATGGCCGACGCCATAATACTCTGACGGAACACTTCGCGGGCCTGACGGAAATCGCTGGCTCCGATAAAATGGGCCACCTGAACGGAGAAACCCATGGCCACCGCGCCCGTCAGGGCTCCGAAAAGCCACATCGTGCTCTCCACCAGACCGATAGCTGCCGAAGCCTCAGCGCCCAGCGAGCCCACCATGGCTGCATCGATATAGAACATCAGGATGCTCGTGACCTGCGCCAGAATTGAGGGAATGGAAAGTTGGACAATCAGATTCATCTTCTGATTGCGCGTCATCTCCTGCCTGTTGCGGATCATTTCCAGCAGTTCGTCGCTCTTATTCTTGGATAGCACGGGGCAAAGGTAGTAATAAAAGTGAAGAATGAAGAGTGAAGCGTGAAGAATTTTTGAATAACAACAAAAAAATAGACGGCTGCTCAGAATGAGCAGCCGCACTTGAGTTATCTACTGATTAAACTTTCTAATTAAAAACGAGGAGTGCTCTTAAAAGCGATGCTCCATTGTCAAATCCATAGCGAAAACTGTTGTTGCCAACAATACTAATGCTAATGTAATCGTCATAATGTTACCCTTTCTTTACTTTAAATTAAACAATCTTTTTCTAATTCCCTAAAACTTTTGTGAATCCGTGACCCTCACGGGCATCGTGTTATCACTGAAATGCAACCTCTTTTGCTTTACCTCAAATCAACTAACCTATGGTCGTCCTTTTGCAATCTTTCTGTTACCTTAACTGTACCTATTGTCCTAAAAACCTTCTAACCTAACTACTTATACCAAAACAATCTAATTTACCTAACTTATTAAAAACCTATTAACAACAATCTTTACCTAACTAAAACCTATGTATGTTTTATCCTTTTGACGATGCAAAGGTACGACGAAACTCGGAAACGGCAATGGATAAGTGCACAAAAAACACCAAAAACAGCCTAATTCTTGACGGAAATCAAGTAACTGTGTGCGTACACAGTGCTGCTTTTGGTGTTTTATAGCGCTTTATTTACTCTTCAAACCATGGGTTTTCCTTGGCCTTCCAATAGATGGTGCTTTCGCTATCACGGAAGTATTTACAGAGGTAGATATCGAAGACGAGCGTGCTGTAGGCTGGGATTCCAGCCTGTGACGCGCCTTTATAGGCCAGGGTGTAGGGCACATAGACGCGCCAGTAGTCGCCGATATGCATATGCTGCAGGGCTGTGGAAAATCCATCGGTCAGCTGGCCAACGGTGAACAGCGAGGGTTCGTCGGAGGCCAGGTTCAGCTCCAGGGTTTTGGTTGACTTGTCAAACGAATACCCCTGGGGATAGCTTACCGAGGGCATCAGGCGGCCGATGTAGTGAACATAGACATTGTCGGTGAAGATGGGACAGCCGGAGCCGGTGCCTTCCTGAAGCACTTTCACCACGATATGGTCGGTAGTGGTGGCTACCGTCTCATTGACTGACCACGTGTTGAATATCTTCCACTCCTTGCTTCCCGATTTTATAGCCTGCTGCGCATCGGAATACACCTTATTAAAATAAGCGTCATTCCGCGCCTTCCAGTCAGCATACTCCTCCACTTCGTCGCCACTGCTCTCGCTGCACGATGAGCAGAGGGCTGCCGAAGTGAAGACAGCTGCCAACATGAAGATGGCGGTTAAGAACTGGTTTCTTTTCATTTGTCGTGTTTACTGAATCTTTTTCAAAAGCGAGGCGATGCTCACCTTGTCTTCAATCAGACCAAGCAGGTCGCTGATCTTCACGCGCTCCTGCTCCATGGTGTCGCGGTTGCGCAGGGTGACGCAGTCGTCCTGCAGCGTGTCGTAATCTACGGTTACGCAGTAAGGTGTTCCCACGGCGTCCTGACGGCGATAGCGCTTGCCGATGGTGTCCTTCTCGTCGTAGGTGCAATTGAAGTGGAACTTCAGCTGGTCGATAATCTCGCGAGCCTTCTCGGGCAGTCCGCCTTTCTTCACGAGTGGCAGCACGGCCAGCTTCGTGGGAGCCAGGGCTGCGGGCAACTTCAGCACCACGCGGGTCTCGCCGTTCTCGAGTTTCTCCTCGTTGTAGGCATGACACATGATGGAGAGGAACATACGGTCCACACCGATTGAAGTCTCAATCACGAACGGCGTGTAGCGCTCGTTGGTCTGCGGATCGAAGTATTCAATCTTCTTGCCGGAGTATTTCTGGTGCTGCGACAGGTCGAAGTTGGTGCGGCTGTGGATACCTTCCACCTCCTTGAAGCCGAAGGGCATCTTGAACTCGATGTCGGTGGCGGCGTTGGCATAGTGGGCCAGCTTTTCGTGGTCGTGGAAACGGTAGTTCTCTGCGCCGAAGCCGAGGGCCTGGTGCCAGGCCATACGCGTCTGCTTCCACTTGGGGAACCAGTCGAGTTCCGTGCCGGGCTTCACGAAGAACTGCATCTCCATCTGCTCGAACTCGCGCATACGGAAGATGAACTGACGGGCCACAATCTCGTTGCGGAAGGCCTTACCAATCTGAGCGATACCGAAAGGAATCTTCATGCGGCCGGTCTTCTGCACGTTCAGGTAGTTCACGAAGATACCCTGAGCCGTCTCCGGGCGCAGGTAAATCTTCATGGAAGCATCGGCTGATGCACCCATCTCGGTAGAGAACATCAGGTTGAACTGGCGCACGTCGGTCCAGTTCTTCGTGCCGCTGATGGGGTCCACGATTTCCTCGTCGAGGATAATCTGCTTCAGCTCGTCAAGATCCGGTCCCTGCATGGCGGCAGCATAGCGTGCGTGGAGGGCGTCGCGCTTGGCGATGTGTTCCTTCACGTGCTCCGAAGTCTCCATATACTTAGCCTCATCGAAGGCGTCGCCGAAGCGCTTGCGGGCTTTCTCCACCTCTTTCTGAATCTTCTCGTCGTACTTGGCAATCTGGTCCTCGATGAGCACGTCGGCGCGATAGCGCTTCTTCGAGTCGCGGTTGTCGATGAGGGGATCGTTGAAAGCGTCCACGTGGCCTGAGGCCTTCCAGATGGTGGGGTGCATGAAGATAGCGCTGTCGATGCCCACGATGTTGTCGTGGAGCAGCACCATCGACTTCCACCAGTATTGTTTGATATTGTTTTTCAGCTCCACACCGTTCTGACCGTAGTCGTAAACAGCGCCGAGACCGTCATAGATTTCACTACTTGGAAACACGAAGCCATACTCTTTGCAGTGGCTCACAATCTTCTTGAAAACGTCTTCTTGTGCCATTGTATTAATTGATAAATTTCGAAATTTTGGGCAAAGGTACGGCTTTTTTTCCTATTTCGCGCACATGCGAACGTTAAATTAGGGTAAAAGCATCATCCGGTCCGTTTAAAATATGGTAATTTTTCATGACAGTCACTTTTCACAAACCAGCGTTCCATGCTTTGCAAGAAGGCCTGACATCAGCCCTTGATAGTCAACGACTTGCAAAAACGACCCCAAAATCGCGTATTTCGCGCCCGATTCCCAATTGCTGGATTTCGCGCCAGCCACGGGACGCAGATTCGGAAATTATTTGAAAAAATACGCATCGCGGAGAAATAGAATTTGGACGTTTCGCGGATTTTTATTATCTTTGCACTCATAATTTTACAATCATGGACGACGAAACAAAAGATATTGCCACAACCGAAGAACACTCCGACTATAAGCCCGTGAACCGTTTTGATGCAGCTGCCGTGCACCATCTGAGCGGCATGTACCAAAATTGGTTTCTCGACTATGCCTCCTACGTGATCCTGGAGCGTGCCGTGCCCCATATCGAGGACGGACTGAAGCCCGTGCAGCGACGCATCCTGCACTCCATGAAGCGCATGGATGACGGACGCTACAACAAGGTGGCCAACATCGTGGGCCACACCATGCAGTTCCACCCCCACGGCGATGCCTCCATCGGCGACGCCCTGGTGCAGATGGGACAGAAAGACCTGCTCATCGACACGCAGGGAAACTGGGGAAACATCCTCACGGGCGACCGCGCCGCTGCCCCGCGATACATCGAGGCACGCCTGTCGAAGTTTGCGCTCGACGTGGTGTTCAATCCGAAGACCACCGAATGGCAACTCTCCTACGACGGCCGCAACAAGGAGCCCATCACGCTGCCTGCTAAATTCCCGCTGCTGCTGGCTCAGGGAGCTGAGGGAATTGCCGTGGGACTCTCTTCGAAGATTCTGCCCCACAACTTCAACGACATCTGCGATGCCGCCATCAAATACCTGCATGGACAGGAATTCAGGCTCTATCCCGACTTCCCCACGGGTGGCTCGATCGACGTTTCGAAATACAACGACGGCCAGCGAGGCGGTGTATTGAAAGTACGCGCCAAGATTGAGAAGCTCGACAACAAGACGCTCGTCATCCGCGACCTGCCATTCACCAAGACCGTCAGCACCCTTTGCGAAAGCATCACCAAGGCCATCGAAAAGGGAAAAATCAAGGCCAAGAACGTGACCGACCTCACTTCGGCCAACGTGGAAGTGCAGGTGCACCTCTCGCCGGGAGTATCTTCCGACAAGACCATCGATGCACTCTATGCCTTCTCCGATTGCGAAATCAACCTTTCGCCCAACTGCTGCGTCATCGAGGACAACAAGCCGCAGTTCCTCACCGTGTCTGACGTGCTGCGCCATTCCGTGGACCGCACGATGGGGCTGCTGCGCCAGGAACTCGAAATCCGCAAGCACGAACTGATGGAACAGATGCACTTCGCCTCGCTCGAGAAGATTTTCATCGAGGAACGCATCTACAAGGGACGCCCCTTCGAGAATGCCAACAGCACCGACGAGCTCTGCGAATACATCGACGAGCGGCTCACGCCCTTCTATCCGCAAATGATACGCGAGGTGACCAAGGACGACATCCTCAGACTGCTCGAAATCAAGATGCAGCGCATCGCCAAGTTCTCAAAGGACAAGGCCGATGAACTCATCGCCCGCATCAAGGCCGAGATAGAGGAAATCAACCAGAAACTGGCCAACATGACCGAAGTGACGGCCGACTGGTTCCAGTATCTGAAAGACAAATACGGCCACGAACACCCGCGCCTCACGGAGATTAAGAACTTCGACACCATCGAGGCTGCCAAGGTGGTGGAGGCCAACGAGAAGCTCTACATCAACCGTCAGGAAGGCTTCATCGGAACGGGCATGAAGAAAGACGAGTTCGTATGCAACTGTTCTGATCTCGATGACATCATCATCTTCTACAAAGACGGTAAATACAAGGTGATCCGCGTGGCCGAGAAGATTTTCGTCGGGAAGAACATCCTCCACGTGGCGGTGTTCAAGAAGAACGACAGCCGCACCATCTACAACGTGGTCTATCGCGACGGCCGCCAAGGGCAGTACTTCATCAAGCGTTTCAACGTGACCTCCATGACTCGCGACAAAGAGTACGATCTCACGCAGGGCACGCCCGGTTCGCGCGTCATCTACTTCACATCGAATCCCAACGGCGAGGCCGAAATCATCAAGATTACCCTCGACCCCACGGCCAAGGTGAAGAAGTTCTTCCTCGAGAAAGACTTCTCCGAGGTAATCATCAAGGGACGCGCCTCCAAGGGAAACCTGCTCACCAAGCAGCCCGTAAGCCGCATCTCGCTCAAGAGTCACGGCCACAGCACCCTCGGCGGACGCAAGGTTTGGTATGACCCTGACGTCAACCGCCTCAACTACGACGAGCACGGACGCTTCCTCGGCGAGTTCAACGATGAAGAGCAGATTCTCGTGGTGCTCACCAACGGCGACTTCTACCTCTCCAATTTCGACCTGAACAACCACTACGAGGAAAACATCCTCCGGCTCGAAAAGTATCAGGCCGACAAGGTATGGACGGCCATCCTCTATGATGCCGACCAGCAGGGCTACCCCTACCTGAAGCGTTTCATGATGGAAGCCTCCAAGCGCAAGCAGAACTGGCTCTCGGAGAATGCCAACTCCCGCCTCATCCTGCTCACCGATCAGCCTTATCCCCGCATCAAGGTGACCTTCGGCGGTAACGACAGCTTCCGCGATCCCCAGGAGATTGAGGCCTCCGACTTCGTAGGTGTCAAGGGTTTCAAGGCCCGCGGCAAGCGCCTCACCACCTACGCCATCGCCAGCATCGAAGAGCTGGAGCCCACCCGATTCCCCGAAAAGCCCGAAGAACCAGAACAGCCGGAGACCCCGGAAGCACCGGAAAGCCCGGAGAATCCTGACAATCCGGAAAAGCCGGAAATTCCGGAAGCCCTGGAAAGCCCAGAAACTTCGGAAACGCCGGAAATTCCAGAAGCCACGGAAATCCCAGAAACTCCGGAGACTCCAGAAACTCAGGAAGCTCCAGAAGCTCCGGAAGCTCCAGAGTCCCCTACTCCTCAAAAGCCCGCCGCAAAGCCTTCCCGCAAGAAGGACTCTGCCCAACTCGACCTCTTTGGCTTCGAAGAAGAATGAAAAGACTCCACCATATCCTGCCCATAGTGCTTGCATCGCTGATGCAGGCACTCCCTTTGTGCGCCCAGCAGCCTTCCACGAAAGAGGTAACCAACGTAAAGATGTTCGGCATTGGCTCTGCCAATATCCTCGACACCTACCTCTCTCCCGAGCACTACAACGGATTTGAATTTCGCTTCATCGACCAGACGGAGCGCCACAAAGTGACCACCCCCACCCTCTCGTCCAGTATGTTGCCACCGAGTGGCGACCTCGATACCCCCCGCTGGACTACGACCCTCACCCACCAAGCCCAAATATCCATAAGCAAGCCCCGCTCTGAAGACGCCAACTACCTCTACGGGCTTTATAGCTTTATCTATGCCCGCCACCGCCATTGGCACCTGAGGAGCAACCGCCTGGAACTGAAAGCCGGAGTGCAAGGCGAGGTAGGCGGCGGCTTTCTCTACAATACCCGCAACGGAAACAATCCCGCACAGGCACGCATTTATCTGAACATTGCCCCCAGCGCATCGGCCCGTTATCTCTTCAACATCAAGAAGATGCGCGCCGCCGTACAATACGAAGCGGCCTTGCCCCTGCTGGGCGTACTCTTCAGTCCCAACTACGGCCAGAGTTACTACGAACTTTTCTCAAAAGGAAACTACGACCACAACATCGTGTTCACCACGCCATTCAACGCCCCTACCCTGCGGCAAATGCTCTCCATCGACTTCACCGTCAAGAGAAACGTCTTCCGCATCGGCTATCTCGGCGACTTCCAGCAGGCGAAAGTCAACAACCTGAAGTATCACGCCTACAGCCATCTCATCATTCTCGGCTTCGTGCACCGCTTCAATATCCAGAAAATCCGCCCATGACCCAACGAAAAGAACACTGTCAAAAAACGGCCCTAAGCCTGGTGCCCGCCATGCTCCTCGCCCTCGTTCTCTTCGCCTCCTGCATCCGGGAAGAGGAATACGCCGACAATCCGCGAGGCAACTTCGAAGCCCTGTGGAAAATCATGGACGAGCACTACTGCTTCTTCACGGAAAAGAATATCGACTGGAATGCCATCCACACCAAATACGCCCCGCAGGTGGACGACGGCATGACCAGCACCCAACTCTTCGAAGTGCTCGCCAAGATGATTGGCGAACTGAAAGACGGACACGTCAACCTCTATTCCTCTTTCGACGTAGGCCGCAACTGGAGCTGGCACGAGAACTATCCATCCAACTTCAGCGACACCTTATATAATAAGTATATCGGCACCGACTACAAGATAGCCGGCCCGCTCCGCTACCGTGTGCTCGACGATAATATCGGCTACCTGAGATGCGCCTCTTTCGATGGGGCTATCGGTGCGGGCAATCTCGACAACGTGCTTTCAGAATTTGCACCCTGCAACGGCCTGATTATCGACATCCGCGACAACAGCGGCGGACTGCTCACCGATGCCGAAACCTTTGCCGCCCGCTTCACCAACGAAGAGATACTAGTGGGCTATATGCAGCATAAGACAGGAACCGGCCATAACGATTTCTCGTCACTCGAAGAACAGCGGCTCAAGCCCTCCAACGGCGTCCGCTGGCAGAAGCGCGTCATCCTGCTTACCAACCGGCAGGTGTATAGCGCAGCCAATGAATTTACGAAATATATGAAATGCTGCCCGCAGGTAACCATTGTGGGCGATCAGACAGGCGGCGGCGCAGGTCTTCCCTATACCAGCGAACTGCCTAACGGATGGGGCGTCAGATTCTCTGCCTGTCCCATGTACGACCGCAACAAGCAAAGCACGGAATTCGGCATTGCCCCCGACCATCAAGTCAACCTGACGCAAGAGGATTTACTACGCGGCAAGGACACCATCATAGAATATGCCCGCGAACTACTCAACAAATAACCGACACGCTCATGATTGAACTCAAAGACCTCACGATAGGCTACGCTCAGAAGAACAACACGAAGGTCGTGGCCTCCCACATCAACGCCACGCTCCATAGTGGACGTCTCACTTGCCTGATCGGTGCCAACGGTATCGGCAAAAGCACCCTGCTGCGCACGCTTTCCGCCTTCCAGCCACCACTCAGCGGCGAAATCTTCATCTCGCAAAAGCCGTCGAGTACCGGACTGTCGGACAGCCCGCAATCTGCCATAGCCCTCTCCGCCCTCACCGACAAACAGCTCTCCCGCCTTATCGGCGTAGTGCTCACCGAAAAGCCTGACATTCAGAACATGACCGTCTTCGAGCTGGTAGGCCTTGGCCGCAGTCCCTACACCGGCTTCTGGGGCCGTCTCAATGACGAAGACAAGGAAGTAGTAAAGGAAAGCCTCCGCTTGGTAGGCATCGAATCCCTGCAAGACCGGCTCATCCAGACGCTCTCCGACGGTGAACGCCAGAAGACGATGATTGCCAAGGCGCTGGCCCAGCAAACGCCGGTCATCTATCTCGACGAGCCAACCGCCTTCCTGGATTATCCTTCAAAGGTGGAAATGCTCACGCTGCTCCGACATCTGGCCCGCGAAACGGGAAAGACCATCTTCCTCTCCACCCACGACATGGAGCTGGCCCTCCAGATAGCCGACGAGCTTTGGCTCATGACCGCCCATTCGCCTTCATCGGCAACAACCCTCATCATCGGCACCCCTCAGGAACTGGCCACCAACGGCAGCCTCAGCCATTTCATAGACCGTCCAGGTCTTCACTTTGACCCGCAAACACTGGCCATCAGAGTAACAAATTGCGAATAATTTTGGCCGTTTCATAAAAAAGATGTAATTTTGTCCCCGGTTATGCGCCTGTGGCGGAATTGGTAGACGCGCTAGACTTAGGATCTAGTGTCTCTGACGTGCAGGTTCGAGTCCTGTCAGGCGCACAAAAAAAAGAGGGTTTGAGCCCTCTTTTTTGTTTTATACGCTTCGGTGGACTACTCCCCTTCGCTACATTCGTGGGGTTTGGGAAGAACTGCCTTGATACCTGCCTTACGAATCTTCTTCAGCAGTTTTTTGGCAGCAATCTCCTGATGGTGATATTTCACGGCCAGCGATTGACGACGGCTGTTGACATTGGCATCCTCTACGCCGTCAATGGCAAGCACCTTCTCGACAGTCTCGGCTGTAGCCTTCTCTGCCGGAATGAGGAAATAAGCATAGGCTCCTCTTCCGCAACGGCAATAGTTCACAGGGGTATAGCCTGTTTGGGTCACAATGGAACGGATCTCATCCAGCGTGGTGAGATCAGCATTGAAGCGGACAATGGCACAATTGTTTTCAAGTTCGAAGTCAACCCGATCTACCCCTGCCACCTTCTCAAGACTGGCGCGGATACGGTTGGCGCACTTCTGGCAGTGCATGTCATCAATACGCAGCAAAGCCTTCTTCGGTGTTCCTGAGAGCATTGTGACCTCAATGCAGCGCTTGGCATCGAGCAAGCGACGGGCCATCTGCTGCACCTGCTGGGGAGTCATCTGCTCTACCATCTGACAATAATTGATGTCGAAATCGGCAGAATCCTCCAATTCATGCCAGATGACATAATCCCAATAGCCGTCATCGATGGCGAGTTGCTGATACTGCTTCGTCAGATACTGCTTGACCTTGTCCATGCTGGTGGGTTCAGGACCACGCTCTGCGATATTGCTCAACTGCTGATAGATGATGGGGGTCAGTTCTGCATAACGGCTGGGATCAGCATTATACGAAATCTTCAGCGTGGCGTTCGGACGCTCATCACGATCGAGATCGAAATCTACGCTGACACCATAGGTACCACCCTTCTCCTCACGCACGGAGTCAGTGTAGGCAATAGAAAGGCAGCGCTTCAGGAAGTCAAGTTCGAGGTCGCTCTGCGGGCTAAAGGGAACATCTGCTGTATAATAGATGCCGACGTTAGCCAACGGAGTAGCCTGCTGCTTGGTGAACTTAACGGTCTGCTCACCATCTATCACACGTGCCACATTGTCCCAGTTGGTCTGCTCATGACGGTTTGCTGAAGGTAAGGTGGCAAGATACTGGCAAAGCAACGGGCGCAACTGGTCAAACGAGACATTGCCGACGATGACGGTGGTAAAATTGGAGGCATCAGAGAAACGCTCCTTATAGATCTGGAAAATGCGGTCGTAGTCAGCCTTTTCGATGACAGCCTGCGTGACGGGCTCCATACGCGGGTGGTGTCCGTAGAGCACGGCCCTGATGGAATCGTTATAGTCAACACGGGGAGAAGCATTGCGATTGCTGAGGAACGAATGCGTACGGTTGTAGAGGCTGCGGAAAGCTGTGGTGTCACGACGGGGCTGGGTAAAATAGAGATAGGTCAGTTCGAACATCGTCTTGATATCCTTGACAGATCCTCCGCCGCTGATGCTCTGGCTGCGCGAACCCACTGAGGGTGCGCCGTCTGAGACCGTCGCCCCGATGATGGGTTCCAAGGTCTCGCGATCAAGCACCAGTCCGTCCATAATCCTCTGGGCATCAGCCACTTGCGCCAATAACAAAACGAATGATAACAAAAAGAGTCGTTGTATCTTCATCTACATTTCTAATGTGATGCAAAGATACAACGACCCCGTTGTTCTGACAATACCGATTTATAGGTATTTTATTTACGTTATTTCTACAATTTAAGCCTTATTTAAAGCAAGGAAGATCTTTCTTCTCTATCAAGTACTCACCAATCTGCACGGCATTCAGCGCTGCACCCTTGCGAATCTGGTCGCCGCTGAGCCAGAAGGTCAGACCGTTCTCATCGCTGATATCCTTGCGCACGCGGCCTACATATACATCATCGTGACCGGCAGTCTCAAGGGGCATCGGATAAACGAGGTTGGAAGGATCATCCTTCAGCGTCACACCGGGAGCAGCGGCCAATGCCTGCTGGGCTTCTTCCACGCTGATGGGACGCTCCGTCTCAATCCAAACGCTTTCGGAATGGCTGCGAAGCGAAGACACACGCACACACATAGCCGAGCACTTGGCATCGGTATGCATAATCTTCTGCGTCTCGTTATACATCTTCATCTCTTCCTTGGTATAGCCGTTGGGCTGGAAGACGTCAATCTGCGGAATCACATTGTAAGCCAACTGATGGGCAAACTTCTTCACGGTCTTCACCTCGCCCTCTTCTACCATTTCCTTATACTGCTGCTGCAGTTCTGCCATGGCAGCGGCTCCTGCACCCGAAGCACTCTGGTAACTGGCCACGTGGATGCGCTTGATGTGGCTCAGCTGTTCCAGCGGCTGCAGGCAAACCACCATCATAATGGTCGTACAGTTAGGATTGGCAATGATACCGCGAGGGCGGTTCAAGGCATCGGCCGCATTGCACTCGGGCACCACGAGGGGCACATCGTCGTCCATACGGAAAGCACTGGAGTTGTCAATCATCACGGCTCCGTATTTCGTGATGTCGGCAGCAAATTCCTTGCTCGTACCGGCACCGGCGGAAGTGAACGCGATATCCACACCCTTGAAGTCGTCGTTGTGCTGAAGCAGTTTCACTTCAATTTCCTTTCCCTTGAAGGTATATTTCTTTCCGGCAGAACGCTCGCTGCCAAACAATACCAACTCGTCCATCGGGAAATTTCTCTCATCGAGGATACGCAGGAACTCCTGTCCCACAGCACCACTTGCACCAACAATTGCTACTTTCATTGTCTTTTGTCTTCTAATTTTATAATTCGCGGTGCAAAAGTACAACTTTTCGGCGTATTTATTGCAAGATTGACAGAAAAAGTTGTAATTTTGCACTCAAAAGGTGATAAATCATGTTCAATCTCGGTGCATACTTTCCCATTACCGACCCTACATGGATTTTCTTCATCGTGCTATGCATCATCTTGTTAGCGCCGATGATCATGAGCAAGTTGCGCATTCCGCACATCATCGGAATGGTGCTCGCCGGTATCATCGTGGGACAATACGGATTGAACATTCTGGAGCGCGACGCTTCCTTTGAGATTTTCGGACAGGTAGGCCTCTATTTCATCATGTTCCTCGCCGGATTGGAGATGGACATTGAAGGCACGCGCAAGCATCTCCACAAGATGATTGTCTTCGGACTGCTCACCTTCCTCGTACCTTTTATAATGGTATATGTGGCAGGAATCCACCTGCTCCACTACAGCAAGGAGGCCACACTCCTACTCTGCTGTATCCTTTCATCCAACACGCTGATAGCCTATCCCATCGTCACGAAATACGGCTTACAACGCCATCGGGCCGTCACGCTCTCCGTGGGAGCCTCGATGATTGCCCTGACGATGGCCCTTATCAGCCTTTCGTTTATTGTGGGAGCAGTCCATGCACAGCAGGTGCCGGGCGGATCGCCATCGGTTTTCGCCACGTTTTTCCTGCCGCTGCTCAAACTGGGACTCTATCTGACGGGTATGATTTTCATCATCCCACGGGTGACACGCTGGTTCCTGCAGCGTTACAGCGATGCCGTCACGCAGTTTATCTTCGTTCTTTCCATCCTGTTCCTGAGTGCTTCCATCACGTCGTTCATTGGACTCGAAGGCGTGCTCGGAGCCTTCTTTGCCGGTCTCACGCTCAACCGCTACATCCCGCGTGTATCCCCGCTCATGGGGCGTCTGGAGTTTATCGGCAACGCCATCTTCATTCCCTATTTCCTGATAGGCGTGGGTATGCTCATCAATATCGGCGTGCTCTTTGAGGGATGGCATACGGCCTACGTGGTCATCGTCATGGTCGTGATGGGAACGGTCGGAAAGATGGTTGCCGGTTATCTGGCCAGCATCGGTTTCCGCATGCCTGTGACTTACGGGCACATGATGTTCGGCCTGACATCCGCCCATGCTGCGGGTTCCATTGCCATCGTGATGGTGGGCATGAAGCTCAGCATCGGCGACGGCAACTATCTGGTGGATGCGGATATGCTCAACGGTGTGGTGATGATGATTCTCTTCACCTGCGTCATCTCGTCCCTGGTCACGGAGTTTTCTGCTCAGAAAATCGTACTCGAAGACAACATCATCAACGATGAAGACAAAACGGGCGACGACGAAAAGATGCTGCTTCCGCTGAAATATCACGGCAATAGCAAGATGCTGGTCAATCTGGCCATCATGATGCGCAACGAGCGTCTGAACCGCGGCATTATCGGACTAAACGTGGTTCTCGACGATGAGAACGTGATAAAGAACCAAGCCCTGGGCCGCCAGTTGCTCGAACAAGCCACGAAAGCAGCGGCCGATGCCAATGTCAGGATGCAGACGCAGAGCCGTATAGCCACGAATATCGCCAACGGCATCATGCACGCCTTCAAGGAATATGAGGCCAGCGAAATCATCATCGGACTCCATGAGCCCAAGAACGAGAAGGATTCGTTCTGGGGAATCTTCACCGAGAATCTCTTCACCGAGCTCAACCGCCAGATTATCATTGCCAAAGTGGTGCAACCGCTCAATACCATCCGCCGCATACAGGTAGCCGTACCCTCAAGGGCGGAGTTCGAGCCGGGCTTCCATCGCTGGATTGACCGTTTGGCCCGAATGGCGGGCAATCTGGAATGCCGCATTCAGTTCCATGGTCGTCAGGACACGCTGGCACTCATCAACCAGCACATCCAGAACCAGCACGCTGATATCCGAGTGGATTACAATGCCATGCCTCACTGGAATCAGTTGCCGGGACTGGCTCAGACCATCAACGACGATCATCTCTTCGTAGTCATCACGGCCCGTAAGGGAACCGTGAGTTACAAGAGTGCCTTTGAGAAACTGCCTGCCGAGCTGCAGCGTTTCTATCAGCGCGAGAATCTGTTGATCATCTTCCCCGACCAATACGGAGAGCCCATGAACGTGATGAGTTTCACCGCTCCACAGAAGCGTGAGGAAACCAGTGCCTACGCCCTCCTCCGCGAATGGTGGAAAAAACGCAATAATCATCACACGGAATAGAACAATTATAGAAAATGATACACATAAAGGATATAACGAAGAGCTTCGGCTCATTACAAGTATTGAAAGGCATTTCGCTCGACATTGAGAAAGGCGAAGTAGTCAGCATCGTCGGCCCATCGGGAGCCGGCAAAACCACCCTGTTGCAAATCATCGGCACACTCGATAAACCCGACAGCGGTTCAGTAAGTGTCGATTCTATCGACACCACCACCCTCTCCCAGAAGGCCCTCTCCGATTTCCGCAACCAGCATATCGGATTCGTTTTCCAGTTCCACCAGTTGCTTCCCGAGTTCACGGCCCTGGAAAACGTGATGATTCCAGCCTTTATCGCAGGCAAGAGTCACAGCGAGGCCAAGCAGCGCGCTGAGGAATTGCTGGCATTTATGGGACTCACCGACCGCGCCCACCACAAGCCAGCCGAACTTTCCGGCGGTGAAAAGCAGCGCGTGGCCGTGGCTCGCGCCTTGGTAAACAATCCTGCCGTCATTCTGGCCGATGAACCGTCGGGCAGTCTCGACTCCAAGAACAAGACCGAACTCCATCAGCTGTTCTTCGACCTGCGCGACAAATTCGGACAGACTTTCGTCATCGTTACCCACGATGAGGAACTGGCCTCCATCACCGACCGCACGATCCATCTGAAGGACGGTCAGGTTATCATGCCTGAAGCCAGTCCGCTCACGGAGCAGGAACTGCCGGCCATAGAAGATAACAACATAGATCCATAAGTAATTCCCCCAATCATGAAAAAGAATATCATCGCCATCGCAGCATTTCTTCTACTGGCCGCGACCGCATGCAATAACAATAAGAGCAAGGTGGTACCTGGTGGCAAGCCCATTATTACCTTCACTGATACAATACATGAATTCGAACCGTTTGATGAGAATGATGGAGAACAGTCTTATTCATTTGAATTTGAAAACACAGGAAACGGCATCTTGTGCATCACGCATGTCTTCACTTCCTGCAGCTGTACTACGTCTGACAGTCCTAAGAAGCCCCTCTATCCAGGAGACAAGGGGAAAATAACCATCAAATACAACGGCAAGGGAAAGGAACCCGGTTATTTCTCCAAAGAGGCCTCCGTCATATCCAATGCAGGAAGACCTGTGAAACTTATTATTAAAGGATATATGAGAGAATAAGGATACTACTCAAAATAATAAAAGAGGCTACCTTTTGGGTAGCCTCTTTTATTATTATGAGATTCCACTGTATTACTCAGCAATACAGATGGACACGCGGTTCAGGTCGTTCTCCTCGAACGGCTGCACCTTGTCGCCGTAAGAATCGTAGGTGATACGGTTCTCGGCGATGCCGTAGTCCTTCTTCAGGGTGTTCACCACCACATCAGCACGCTGGGCAGCCAGACGGGCGTTGATGCGCTCGTTACCTGTACCCTTGTCAGCATAGCCGCTTACTACGACCTTAGCCTCGGGATACTTGTTC
>OMWC01000041.1 GCA_900314655.1 uncultured Prevotellaceae bacterium
GGGACTGTAGAAACCGAACTTGGGCGAGGCTGTCAGAGAGGCGTTGTAACTCTCAAACTTGTCAAAGTTGCGGTTGGTCCAGATGGTGATCTCCGTTCCTTCCTGATACAGACTGCCAAAGTTCAAACGCATGTCCTTATTGTGGCTGTAGCCTGCCGCGAAGTTCAGCCACGAGTAGGTGACATTAAGGTCGAGGTTCTGCTTGATGGTAGGACGCAACAAAGGATTTCCACCCTCGTACTCATAGCGATTGTCATATTGTACGTTTGAGTTCAGAGCCTGATAGTTGGGGCGGCTGATGCGCTTGTTATAGCCCAGTTGGATGCCCCATTTGTTCTTTTGCCAACCGACGGAGAGATTAGGAAACAGGTCGTGGTATTTACGGCTCGGCTCTGTTTGGTACTGACCGAAGGAATAGTAGTCGGACGTGACGGCCTCGTAACGCAGTCCGCCGTTGAGACTCCAATCCCCCAACTTCAACTTGTATTCTACAAATCCCGCAACATTGCTTTCCTTGATTTCATCATTGGACGGTGCCACCACTTGCTCCACATTACTATAGATACCGTGGCTGTTGGAACGTGACATTTCCGTGCCAGCACTCAGTTCGCCTTTCCATATCGGATAGGTCAGCACCAGTTTTCCTGCCAACATGTGGTTGCGGTTCTCGTTGTGGGTAAGTCGATGCCGAGTTTCCCGGCCTTGCCCACATAGTAGATATTGGCCTCGTGCTGTGGGCGGTCGCTTATATTCATTTCTATATTTTGGTCAACCATTCCTTCGAGGGTGTTGTTTCGTGTGATGGTCTGCTGTGCCTGAACCGTTCCACCCTCATAGAGCGAGCCGCTAAGATTGTAGGAGAAACCGATGGAGTTGTCATCGTTGAAATCATAACTGGCTCCTATCTGCCCGCCAAGCATGGTGTACCAGAAGTTGTTGGGACATACTT
Source organism: uncultured Prevotellaceae bacterium (assembly GCA_900314655.1). Classification (GTDB taxonomy): domain Bacteria; phylum Bacteroidota; class Bacteroidia; order Bacteroidales; family Bacteroidaceae; genus Prevotella. The sequence goes on from OMWC01000041.1 coordinate 950, forward strand.
GTATGATGTTTACGTGATTATCGTTTGCCCGGATGTCAGTCGTTACTGTATTGTCCTCGGAATGGTTGCCGTTATTGATCATCATGTTTCCGAACACTTCCAAACCGCCCGTGTGGTATTTCACTGTGGCATCATCATAGGTTGTCCACTTCTCATTAAATTTTACTTGGCTATATGCCTCCATGCTGATGCCGTCGCCCTGATGCTTCTTCGTCTTTATGCGGATGACCGCCCCGGCTTCTGCATTGTACTTGGCACCAGGTGAAGTAATGACATCCACGCTCTTGATGTCGGTGGACTTTAACTGTTTCAGTTCACGGGCGTTCTGCACCTTTTTGTTGTTGATGTAGATTTCAGACGTACCCTTTGCAAAGACGGTGAAGTTACCGTCGCTGCCTTGTACTTGTGGTAGCATCGATAGCACATCGTCAGCAGTGCCGACATCCTTCAGCAGTGAGTTCTGAATATCAACGGTCATGCCTCCCGTGGTCATTTTGTATTGTGGACGTTCGCCCTTCACCACGACCTCACCAAGTGTTTGTGTGTCGGGCTGCATCTGAATGTTGCCCACGTTACCCTGCCGTGCGTCTATATACCTTATTATATATCCTACGCTCGATACTTTCAGCAAGCCATCGTTACGTTCGGTGGCAATAGAGAAAGTTCCATCATCCTTAGTAACGGCTCCTGCAACGAAAGAGGAGTCGGCACGGTTGACAAGCACAACGTTGACAAACGGCACCGGCTGGGCCTGCTCATCAATAACCCGTCCGCTGATGCTTTGTGCTGTCGAGGCTATCGCCACGAGGCACATCATTGAAAATAGAATCAGTCTTTTCATATCCTTACGAGTTTTTGCCCGCAAAATAAATGAAATGACCAAATAGATCTACTACCCAAATGGGTAATTCTGCATCACAGGGATGAAAAATTACCCATTTGGGTAACAAAATATGTTAAAATCGTGGGAATGTCGGCTTAGATGAGGCCGTAGTTGGTGGCCAAGGCGAGGGCTTCGGTGATGTTCTGCACGTCGAGCTTTTCGAAAATCTGGCGGCGGTAGAACTTCACGGTGTCGAACGAGCGGAGCATCTTCTCGGCTATCTCCTTCATGGTGTAGCCCTGGGCTGAGAGCGTCAGGATCTGCTTCTCTTCGGGCTTCAGGGTAATCGTCTCGCGACTCTTCCAGCGGTGGCCCTCCAGTGAGTACTCGCGCTTCTCACCTGTATGGAACTGGAAGAACTCGATGTGTCCGGCATCCTTGTGGGGCGAGAGCGAGACGGTGCAGAGGGCGAGCCAGACGCGGCCACCGTCGGTCATGGCAAGGGGCGTAATCTTGTGATTGACGAGTAGCAGACGGTCGCCGTGGGTGATGTGGAAGTCGTAAGACATCATGCACTGGCGTCGGTTCTCCACAGGCTCGTCGTAGAAGGCGCGGAAGCCGGAGCGGTTCAGTTCGGTGAGCATCGGCACCTCGTCATCGGGCACATGGCTCAGGTAGAATCCGTAGCCCATCTGGCGAACCTCGTTGGCGGTGTGGCCGCAGAGGAAGAGCGGATTGTCCGACACGTAGAGGAAGTTCTTGCGGTAGTAGTCGATGATGTAGATGCTCTGGTAGGTGGTCTGCGCGAATGCCTGCGCCGCTTCCACGTAAGGCTTCGCCCGCTGGTAGTCGGCATCAGTGATGCCCTCCACGCGGTTCTCGTACATAAAGAAATCGTCTATCTGTGCCATACTCATTACTCTAATTGCTATGTGCTTACAGTTGGAATCATCGCCACAGCGGTTCGTTCTCCCACCCACGGTGTTGTCAAAAGAGGATAAAGATAAGCACTAAATCTGTAATAGCCGATATGACGGAGATAGTTCTCCGTACGTGCGACATTCTCAACGTGGAGTCCACGAGATTGAAGCAATGTCACCAGTTGAGCTGGTGATGAGTATGTCTTTGTATAATGTGCCATAATAAAACAAAACGACCCGCCGATTTAAGCATTGTGAAGAGGCTTGGCGGGTTCTCGTGGCACAAAGGTACTGCTTTTATTTGGAATAGCCAAACTTTTTTGAAGAAAAAAGCGGTGAGCACCAGCTTTTAGATTAAATGTAGCCCGAGAAATCTCCATTTTGCCTCAAAGTGTTACCTCAACCTTTCTTTTCCCTACCTTTTTGAATCAATTTGCACCAAAGATTATCTGTCTGGCGCTACATAAACATTAGATAATCCGTTCACACTCGACAAAGCAAAAGTAAACTATTGTTTTGCTCTTGCTTAATCACGGATTTGGTACGATTGACTATCATTATTCGTGTCCTTAGTTGACTTTGAATTATTAACCAACCTTGTCAAGAACAAAACGACAATGCTCACAGGGGAACAGAACCCCTGCGAGCATTCTTTTTGCAAACCATTCACTGCAACCACCTGTCAACCAATTGGTTGAAGTTGATGCTGAAGGATTTTAAAGTGGTGTGAAACGCAGACGAAGAGTGTGCGGACGCTGGGGAATGGCATACTTGGTGAGTACACCGGGGCCACAGGAACTGTTGCCTAAACCCATCACGGCACAATCGAGATTCAGCCATACGCAGTCTTCTTCCTTCAACTCATAGTCGTGGGTGGCATTATAGAGCTGCTGCACGCTGTAAGGGAGGGCGGAGAAACTAAAGCCCACCCCTGCCCCTCCCGAAGGGAGGGGTTCAATGAGCCAACCGTGGCCTTTGTCGTCGGTGATCTTGAGCCATTGCACATCGTCGTGGTTGCCGGAGTCCTGGGGACGCGGATAATGCACGTATTGTTCGCTGACGGTGCTCTTATAGATGTCCACGAGGGCTGAGGCGTGGCGGTCGGGATAGTTGTCCCAGGGGCCGCGGCCCAGATACTCTATGTTCTTCAACTCTTTGGGGAGTTTTAGGGTGATGCCTAAACAGGGCAATGGGGGGAGGTGGCCTTCGGGAGTAAATGAGAAGACCCCCTCCAAACCTCCCCGAGGGGAGGCTTCTGTGATTGAGACGGTCATCCGTATCTGGCCGTTGGCGGTCTTGTAGATGTGGGTAGAGTCGTTGACGATGCTGTCGCGAAGATTGTCCAGGCCTTGCTGCTTCCAGTCTTTGGCTATCCAGTTGCCGAAACCACGGTCGTTGTCGGTGGGGGCGCGGAAAGCATGGAGAGAGACCCACCCCTGCCCTCCCTGTTTAGGGAGGGGGTATTTAACGGTTGAGGCAGAAGCTTTGGGGCGTTTGGCCTTGGGGGCTGTTTCGTCGACAAATTGGGTGCGGGCTATGACGTGACCTTTGGGGGCCCAAGGGGTGGCTTCCTTCAGGGAGGCTGTGACGTAAAGATAGCCGTTGCGCTTTTCTTCCTTGACCGTAATGGTGTTAAGGTCGAAATGGGGGTCGTGCTTCTTCACTTCCACCTTGCCCTTATTCAGCTTGAACCAGATGGGGGCATAGACCTGCTTCACTTCTTCGTATTTGGGCGTGGTGTTGCGGTAGGAATCCACAATGCCCTTGATGCAGAAGGCTTTCAGGTTGGGATAGTCGCCAAAGTCGCCGCCGTAGGCGATATAAGAAACCCCCTCCAACCTCCCCGAGGGGAGGCTTGCTGAACTCCCCTCCCTCGGGAGGGGTTGGGGGAGGGGTCGCTGGGCTTCTATTCCTTCATCGGCCCATTCCCAGATGAAGCCGCCGAGCATGCGGGGATGGGAGTAGATTTCATCCCAATATTCCTGGAAGTTGCCGAGAGCATTGCCCATGGCATGGGCATATTCGGAGGTGAGTACGGGACGGTTGTCCTTCGTATCGCGGGCTATCGAAAGCAAGCGCTCCCATCGGGCATTCTCCGGACGCTCCATATTATTGTCGGCCACACCGGGGTTGAGGTACTCATCTTGGGTGCGAGGATAGAAACGGGAGATGACATCTACGGAAGAGGGATCGGGAGCCCACCCCTGCCCCTCCCGAAGGGAGGGGTTACTTGAACCCTGAGCGCCTTCGTAGTGGACGGGGCGCGTGGGGTCGTACTCGTGAGTCCATGCAGCGGTGAGGGCGAAGTTGGTACCCCAACCTGCCTCGTTGCCAAGGCTCCAGAAGATGACCGACGGATGATTGCGGTCGCGGATGACAAGGCGCTGCATACGGTCTATCCAGGCGGCAGCCCACGTGGGATCGCTGGCCAGACGACCACGCAGCCCATGTTCTTCAAGGTCGGCTTCGTCCATCACATAGAGTCCGAGAGAGTCGCAGAGTTCATACCACCGCTCGCAGTTGGGATAATGACAGGTGCGCACGGCATTGATATTGGCCTGTTTCATCAGGCGGATGTCACGGAGCATCAGTTCTTCGGTCATCACCTTGCCTGTTCTGGGGTCCATCTCATGACGGTTCACACCACGAAGGCGCGTGGGAATGCCGTTGACGAGCAACTGTCCGTCCTTGATCTCCACCTGACGGAAGCCCACTTTGGTGGTGATACGCTGAACGGTCTGGTCGAGTGAGTCCTTGAGCAGGAGTTCGAGTGTATAGAGATGGGGCGTTTCGGCTGTCCATTTCAGCGGGTTCTTGACTGTTGCGCTGAGCCATCCCCACTTGGGATAGCCGCGCTGGGGTGTGCGGTCGTTGAGGATTGCGCCCTTGGCGTCGAGGTTGAGAATAGACCCAGCCTCCGCCCTCCCTATAAGGGAGGGAGCAGACCCACCCCGGCCCTCCCTGCTTAGGGAGGGAGCTATTATTTGCTGGCCGTCGGGGGCATAAAGAGCGGCAGTAACATAGTAACCTTCGCCACGCTGACCTTCGCTGACTGCTAATTCGGGATGAATGATGAGCTGGGCATCGCGGTAATCCTTGTCGAGGATGGTGCGCACACCGAAGTCGCGGATGCGGATTTTTTCGGTGGCATAGAGATAGATGCCGCGATGGATGCCCGCCAGTCGCCATTGGTCCTGGTCTTCAAGATAGGAACCGTCGGAGTATTTCAGGACTTCGAGGACGATGTGGTTAACCCCTTCCAAACCTCCCCGAGGGGAGGCTTTCTGAACTCCCCTCCCTCGGGAGGGGTTGGGGGAGGGGTTGATAAAGGGAGTAATACGGAACTCTGCGGGTTCCATGGATCCCTGACTGTAGCCAACGCGCTGACCGTTGACCCATACGTAGAAGGCACTGCTGACGGAACCGAAATGGATATAGACCTCCTTGTCTTTCCATGCTTCGGGGATGGTAAACATGCGGCGATAGACACCCGTGGGATTGCGCTCCACGTATGCCGTGTAACGCTCCTTGGGCGTGGTCATCACATAGGGCGGATTAATCTTGAACGTGTAGCCGCTGCTGCTATAGATGGGTGTGCCGTAGCCGTTCATCTCCCAGTCTGCAGGCACGGGGAAAGTCTTCCACTGGGAGTCGTCGAAGTCAGTCGTCCAGAAGCCGTCCGGCTGTTCGTCGGGAGTCTTCGTCCAGTTGAACTTCCACTCGCCATTGAGGGAGATTTCTCCGGCATGGTGGAAATCGGCGCGTGCCGGTTCGCGGTTGATTTGCAGGATGCTTTGGTCTTCCCAGTCGTGATGGGGAGAAGCCCCCTCCATACCTCCCCCGAGGGGGGAGGCTGCAACACTAATGCTAACACCTAACACCCAAAAACAAGCACCCAGCACCAAGCGTCTAACACCTAACACCCAACACCCAACACCTAATATTAATCTATTCATTCTATCGTCAGTTTATCAAATATCATATCTTTTAATCCTTCACCCGTGAGCACCACATGGTAGCGGCCGGCATTGGTCATCGTGCCGGTGGTGATGCTGGTCATCTTCCGTTTCGACTTCTTCTGCTGCGTCTGCAAGAAGGTGATGTCATCATCGGTATAAGCTACTCCGTTCTGGTCGGTAATCTTTACGTGGAGCCGCCGCGGGGCCTCGGGATTGTAGTAGCGGAAACGCAAGGCATAGACCTTGGCTACACCCACCTGATAATCCCATACGATACTGTCGGCACTGACCGTTCCCTCAACCTGCAGGGCAGGCGAAGATTTGGGAGGCAGCAGGGAATCGGGAGTGACGATGAGGGTGTCACGATTGAGGGATTCCCAGAGAGAACCCATGCGACCCCCTTCCGACTCCCCCGAGGGGGAGAGACCGAAGCCTCCCCTCGGGGAGGTTGGGTGGGGGTCTCCTATAGCTATTGCCGAGATGATGGCCTGACCGGCTTTCACCTTGGGGAAATGGATTTTGATTTCGTTTCCTTTATTGCGGATGTTCACCGTGCGCTTGTAGGGATGTCCGTAGTGTGACTGTGCCCAGATGTCGAGATCATGAATCACCGTCGAATCGTTGACAGCCACATTGAAGATGCGAAAGCCCTCAGCATCGGGCATCCGATACCACGGTTCGGTGAAAAAGAGTTCCACGGTGTAATCACCGGGAGCTGCCGGGAAATGGAAACTCAGTTCATGGCGGCCGAAACGGCTTGTGCGGAAGACAGAGGGGAGAGAGTCGTTGACCGTCTGCGATGCCTGATAGGGAGAGAGCAGTTTGTAGCCGTCTTTCATGAAGCGCTCTGCCCATGAGTGGCTCCACTGGGTGTTATCCTGCATCCAGGTGTTGCCATGGCTGTCGGTATAGGCATCGCCGCCGCAATTCAGGCGGTAGAGGTAGTTAAGGCCCGGAGTGGGAGCAAGAACTGCCTCGGCTTGTTGCTGTGACACAGCAACATACGGGACGATGGGAGCCTCGGGATGATAGTGGCGCTGATAGGCATAGTAGGCATCCACGGGCTGATCCCATGGCGTGATCAGGCCTTTGTAGTTGAAGGGTCCCACCTTGTCCACCCGGCGCAAAGCCTCATCGGGCTGGCGGCGACCGGGATTATCATGACTGTTCAAGAGCCAAAGGAACTGTCCGCACACGCTGTCGCGGGCACTTTCGGCCAGTTTCACTTTCTTCAGCAGCAAGGCTGTATGGGCTTCTTCGCTATAGCCTTTGTCCGTATGATTGCCCAACGTGCGCCAGGCACCGTACTCGCCATTGAGAAGTTGGTCGGGCTGCTTCAGTTCGTTGGCATAGTTGTCAATATTGCCACCGTAGGTGCCGCTCCAGTTCTGCACCACATTCCAGTCGGTGCCTTCACCACCGTTGCAGGTAGTGACCAGACGCTGCGTGCCACAGGTGGGATCCATGTCGCGGATGATCTGTGCACATTCTTCGGCAAAGTCCTTCGGCAGCGTACTCTCATTCTGCAGTCCCCAGAGGATGTTCGACGGATTATTGCGCCGCTCCTTCACCCACTGGATGAGATGGCGCTTGAAAGAATTGCGGAACTGGCGCGTGTCGTACCAGATATGGGCAGAGAACTGCGGCCACCAGAGGATGCCCTCGCGATCGAATAGTTCCTGATAGTGCAAGTTGTGGGGCTGATGGGCATCGCGGAAAGCATTGAAACCGAGGTCGCGCACCATCTTCACGCGAGCCTCAATCTGTTCGTTGCTGAAAGCATGGCTCTGTCCGAACTCATGTTCGTATTCGCAGACGCCGTTGATCAGCACCGGCTTGCCATTGAGGAAAAAGCGTTTGTCGCCGTCTTTGCGTCCCAAAGGCCAGGAAATGGTGCGGAATCCGAAGTCGGTGTGGGTGCTTTCGGTAGCCTTTCCATCGCGCTTGATAATCGTATTCACGTCATAGAGATAAGGACGTTCCAACGACCATAGCTGCGGATCCTTGACCTGCGAAATCTGACGGACTGTGCGCAGTTCGCCCGGTGCCAGCGTAATGGCATCAGCCGTGAGGCGCAACACCTGCTTGCCGCTCTTGTCGCAGAGTTTGTTCACCAACTGGATGGTGGCCGGCTTACGGCCATAGTTCTTGATTTCGGTCTCCACATAGAAGGAATCCGTGTTCCATACATGTACGCCGAAAGGCTCAATGCGCACCTCATCGGTCACTTCAAGCGTGACGGGCCGGAAGATGCCAAAAGCCTGCGACCCTTCGGAGAAGCCCCATTCGGAAGAGCATCCGCCGCACACCCAGGGCATGTCGGTGATCTTCTCGGGATGGGAAATCGTCATCTTCAGTTCATTTTCTTCAGCTATATAACGGGTAACGTTGACGGTCTCCACCGTGCGGCCAATGTCGAACCGGCCCACATGGTGACCATTCAGGGTGATATCGGCATAGGTACCCACACCTTCCAGACGGAGGAAATACTGTTTCCCGGGCACAACAGCCGGCAGGGAGAACACTTTCCTGACATTGCATATCCCATGGAGATTGCCATGCTCTTTCTGTAGGGCACCATAATAGTCGTCAAGATTGAAGGGCACGTCGCGGCGGAAAGTCTTGCCGTCGAAGGTCACCTCCCAATCATCATTCAACGAAATGTTCTGCCGATGACCCGTAGGTTCGGGAACAGGGAAACTGACCTCGCTCTTTCCCACAAAACGGTTGGTAGCCACGGCAATGCCGCGCTGACCACTGTTGTTCACGGCACAATAGAAATGATACACCGTGTCGTTCCAGTTCACCACATAACTCTTATGGGCAAACATCTCGTCGTAGGGTTTGGAGGGGATAATCAGATCCGGACCCGTCCAGTCTTGCCAGTGCACGAGGTCGCGACTCACGGCGAAGGTGTTGAAGGCGTTGTATTCGCGGGTGGGATTATAGGCAGAGAAATAGAACATGACAAAGACGGGAGCCTTTGACTTACGGCCAAACATCGAGGCGGGCATCTGCACGATCTGCGCATCGCCCGTGATGGTGCCGTCGGTGTCGTGCGCAAAAACCGGATTTCCCTTATAGCGTTTCCAATGCTGCAAGTCCTTACTCAGCGCAATACCGATGCGCTCGCCTTTGGGATGAGTGGCATCCTTGCCGCCAGCATTGTAGTACATCACGTAGGGATAGCCGAAATATTTCTTGGGCATGCGGTAGATGGTGCTCTTGTATTGGGTGAGCTGTTCCCACCACTGGGCTTCCTTCTCGTCATAGGAAAGAATCGGTTTCTCCTGACATTGCCAAGGCGTGATGGCGGTCAGTTGGCCAGTATGGGCAAGTCCGATGCTGAGGGGAGCATTCACCGCCTCATAACCCGTTCCCGGGCCACCGATATAGGTCATCCAATACTGATTCTTGTACGACTGTATCTCATAACTTCCGCCCCACTGATAGTCAATCAATGCCGGAAAACCGCCGCGCTGATTCTTATCCCAGGCTTCTCCTTCGGGGAAGGCAAGTGCACGCCCCAGCGTAGTCCAATGCAGCAAGTCGGGGCTGGTGGCTATCCACGTCTCGTAGCCACGCCCGTCGGTTCCCTCCTTACCATCGTAGCAGACATAAGTCATATACCACCGTCCGTCGTGACGAAACACCGTAGGACAGTCGTACTTATGATAATTATCAGTAGGAGCCACCACCAGTCCGTATTTATAGGGTGTCTTCACGGCCTCGTAGATTTGCTCCATCTGTTTCTGCGTAATCTGAGCTGAAGCAGCAAGGGGGAGAAGGAGAAGAAGACCCACCCCCACCCTCCCTATGAGGGAGGGAGTTATTACCTTAAGCAACCGTTTTATTCGATTCTTTATTGAATGATCTTTCATATTATAATCTTATTATAGAGTAATTACTCCCTCCCTATAGGGAGGGCAGGGGTGGGTCTCTAGTGTGGGTCTTTTTTTCTACTTCATAAACAACCAATCAACCTCATCACCAGCACCCTTGAGTGCGGCATCGCGCGGCTTGATGGTGTCTGAAGTAAAGCCTAAGACCATGATGATGCCACGGGGAAGATTCAGCTTATGATGACCTGCCCCAAGATGATAGGCATGGATATTGCACGGCGGCATCTGCTTCAGGGCTATGGCATTGGTGAGCACAGGCTCGGCCTGGCCATACTCATTGCCGGTGGCATCGATCTCCAACTTTGGCGGACGCGCCCATTTCTTGTCGTCATCCTGGAAGAAGCCGACGAGCAACTGCACCGGTTCGCTGCATTCAAACTCCACGGTTGTGCCCACGATGCGCGTTGAATCGCGGTTCAGTACCAGCGCCTGCAAGCCTTTCAGTTCGGGAGCCAGGGTATCGACGGGGGTATCCTCGCGCTTCTCGAAGAGCACTGCACCTTCGTCGAGCACAGTTGTCTGCGCGGGCGAAATCAAGCGCGCCTTGGCCGGACGGGCGGCACGGATCGGCACATTGTTAGCCACTTTGGGAGATTTCAACTGGGCAATGTTCAGTTTCAGCGCCTCCAATTCCTCTTCATAGACGGGGAGCATGTCGGTCCAGGTCTTGAAGTTGCCGTTGTCGCCACCCACGGGAATGCGGCGTTGTGCCGTCTGCATGGAATTGGCATAATGGTAAGTCTCAGCCGTGATGGCAGCCAGCTTGCGCCAGTTTTCCATACTCATTTCGAGCAATGGAACGGCAGCCTCCAGATATTCCACGTTTTTGCTCCATTTGTAGTTGAGCACCTGCTGGGCTGCCAGCACTTTGGCGCGGAACGAACGGGCAAACAGGTCGTAGCACCGCATGTCGTTCTGCAGGCGCAGGAACTCATGACTGTGGCGGGTGACACCATTCACTGCCGAAATAGCAGCCAGTGCTTTCTCACTATGGGCCACGCACTGGTTGACAATATCCAAGGGCAGTTCGCCCTCGTGCTGCTGGTGTTTCCACTCTTTCTCCACAAACTCAATGAGTTTCTCGCCTTGCGGACCACAACTCTCGTAGAAACCTGGATAGATGGTATATTTATAGGGATTCACCAATTCACTCATCTTCATACCCAGCAAGAGCGTCTGACGGTTACCTTCGGTGATTCCGAAACGGCGGAGCAGCTTCGGAGCTATCTCTCCGCTCTCGTCGTAAGCCTCCAACAATCGGCTGGCATCATCGTGACTTATTCCATAATAGAGAGAGAGCTGCTGCAGCCAGTAGTCACGGTCTTCACCGCGGTTGCAGTTCCAGGCATAGCGTCCCCATACCTTGTACCACATCCAGTCGCGATCAATCTGCAACTGGCGGCTGCCGTCAGCGAGTTTGTCGGCGGTATAGGGCCAGTCCCAATAGCTGGCCTGCGGATAGAGATGGAGACCTTTGGAATGATGGACGCGGTGCATGGCCTGCACGGTTTTCTGCGTAAAGGCCGGCGACGACCATCGCCAAGGTTCCAGATTGGCCAGGATATGCACATTGTCGATATGCACAGGTGCAGCGGCAGCCAACTGCTGGTGGGTCTCTCCCCACGGACCGCCGGGCTCGTAGGTGGTCAGCGATTCACCCGTGTATTTCGACATGGTATAGATGTTGGGATAGAGCGGCAACGATTCCTTCAGCACCAGCGGGCCGTCGGTGTCGTGAGAACGCAGGATGATGGGCGGCTCGTCGGTTCGGCCCGAGGCCTTCAGCCCGTCCTTGATTCCTGGAATAATGGTTTCCTTCATCCATTTCACATCATCATCAATAGTAGCCATGGCCTCACCGAGACAGACCAGGAAGCCCACCTTCGGGTATTTCTGCACGAACGCAGCTATCGACTTGCGGGTGTAGTCGCTGATAAGCGGCGTGATAGGACGGTTACGGTCCTGCGTCTTCAGTCCGTAGTGGTCGGCAAAGGGTTTCGAGAGGATGATATTATAGAACATCTGAATGACACGGATGCCACGGCGGTCAGCCTCCTCAACGAGGAACGAGAACATATCCTGATTCTTCTGCATGGTGGCATCGTCCACCTCGGGAGCAAAAGGATAGTCGTCGAGCTTCACCAGCGAGGCAAAGGGATGACCGTTCCAGAGATACACCGTATTCATATTGTCGGCTGCCAGCATGTCGAGGTACTTGATCCAGAGGGCTTTGTCGTAGAACCATGGGAAATTCTCTGGCGTGTAAGGGTATTCATAGACCCGATGGCCGGGCAGATAGACCGTCTTCTGCAAACCCACACAAGCTCCGCGAAGCACCATCTCGGGGGCTTCGGTGATGGTGGTGAGCCCATCGTAGGAACGGTTCATCAGATAGTATTCCTTCAGGCGGTTTACGCCGTAGATCACGCCGGGGCCGTCATTTCCCGTGACGGTAATCTTGCGGCCCTTCCTTTCGATGGTAAAACCTTCGGCAGGAGCAGCCTTAGCGGCTACACGGAGGGTGATGTTGTACTTGCCGTCAAGTGCTTTCAGCAACGAAGCGGCATATTCTGTCTGAGGCATCTGGCTTCCCTTCTCTATCTTGACTTTGGCCGAGACAGAGAGGCAACAGGCTAATAGTAATATAGATAGATTTAGTTTCATATTTCAGAAAGTATAAGTTAATTCTTTTCCAACCGGGATTTCGATTCGCTTACCATCGATGAGCAGCGTGCCCTTGCCGCCGTCGCTCCTGACGGTAACGCGCTGGTCGTCCATCTTGACACTGATTTTCCCGAACGGCGTGGGCACTTCGCCCTCCATCCATTTCAATCCACCGAGCACCGGACACACCTCATATTCAGCATAGCCGGGCTTCACGGGCTTCACGCCTAAGTAATACTTGCCCAGCAGATAGACGGGCGAGGCTCCCCAGGCATGGCAGAGACTCTTGCCGTAGGGTCGGCCATACATGGCCAGATGCTGACGGCCCGATTCCTCGGGGTTGTATTTCTCCCAGAACGAGGTGGCTCCTTCGCGCAGCATTCCGCCCCAGTAAGCCTTCATCTCGTGTAGCACTTCGCCCTGAAGTCCCATCTCACAAAGAGCGGCCAGTTCGTAGAACCGCATATAGGGGGTGGTGATGGCCGGTATCTCCTTGTTGAGCATCACGCTTTGCATGATTTGCTGCTTCTTCTCGTCAGCGACAAAGTCATAGAGGATGGCAAACATATTGGGAAATTTCGTGACCTGAGGATTCAGCTGTCCCTCTTCCACGGCATGCAGGAACGCTTTCTTCTGCTCATTCCATAAGAGCTTCATTACCTTCTCACGAAGGGCATCAGCCTGCCGGGCATACTGTTGCGTCGGATCATTGCAGATCTCAGCACAGCGCGCCATCGCCTCCAACGCTTTGCAGAACAGTATCTGTTCGAAAGCCAACACGCCGCGTTTATGCATGGGGAAATCCACCCAGTCCACAAAGATCCAGTCGTCGGGCTGTCCCTCGGCCATGCCGTCGGCATTGGTTCTGCCCAGACAGTAGTCCATCAGCGTTTTCATGCGCGGATACATCTCGCGCACGAAAGCCTCATCGCCGGAGTATTCGTAGTAGTCGAGTATCGACTTGAACCAATAGAACGTATAGTCCATGATGGTATTCACGTGGGCTGTCACAGGATCCTTGCCGCGCAACTGGCGGATGGTGCGCTTCACGCAGTCCAGGTCATAGCGCAGGTAGTAGTTCATCAGGTACGACTGAATGGCATCGCCGCTCCAGGTCCAACGGTCACGCTTGATGCCGTCCATGAAGAACTCGCGGGTGGTGAGGTCCATCGTATAGGCACTCACTTCCCAGATACGGTTCAGTTCTTCATCATCGCAACGGAACGAGCCGCTTTTCTCTTCATCAAAAGGCGCATATTCGTAATCCATCAGCACCTCCTCGTAACTGGCATCCTGGTCTTTTTCGATATAGACATAGCGGAAGGCCTTGCTTTCCAATTCCCCTCCCTCGCACAGCACGTCAAGGGTTTCGCAGTGTTCCTTGTCCAATGCCTCTTCGGCACTTTCTCCATAATAGATATGAACGCGCCCTTTCAGTCCTTTCACTTTCAGGTAGCCGAAAGTCTCTTTGCCGAAATCATAGAGGGTGCCTTGGGTTGTCATGGCATGACAACATACGGGACGGTGCTCCTTGCGCTGAAGTCGGAACTTTGAGGGGGGCGTCTCGATGCTATTGAAGTTCCAGCTGCCGGCCGGCACATAGATGCCCGAACCATGGGCCACGCCATTCTCGTCAATCCATATCTTATCCTCATAAGTGGCCAGCCACGACGAATCGGTGTGAATCGTGTCGCCCTCCACGAAGAGCGAGGGCGGTGTGGCCTGATTCCATACCTTGAAATTGAGCCGGTGCTCACCGGCGGGAATCTCAAACTGCTGCGGCTCGCCAAACTGCAACTTGCCGTCGAGCATGAAATTGAAGCGGCCTTCGGCAGCAATCACGACGGTTTCAGCATGAGCCAAGTTGACCACCGTGGAAAATTCCACCGTGGCCCAGGGTGAGTCCTGCTTCCAGAACGGCGGGAACATCGCGCCCCTTTCCGTCCGCCGGTTGTTGAAACGGTTGCCTAACCAGATTTCCCAGTCACCAGGATACCAAATCCAAGTGGCATGATTATTTCCGTCCTGCATTGTCTTTGATTTGATTGTTTACTTGTGGTCCGTTATTCTCCCACACGTTACCAGGACCGTTAGCATTCTTCAGGAACTTTTCCGTGGGTGTCCAGTTGTCGCGCAGGGTAATGTTCGACGATCCTTCGTCGGTATAGAGATAGAACCAATGGTTCGGGTCGTGTACGTAGGATGGGGTGGCGATATCGCGCACCACATTCTCACTGATGAGGGTGCCAGGCTGGTTGCCAAGCGTATAGATGCCGGCACAGTCGTACATGTGGTTGGCATAATTATATATAAGGTTCGCATGCACCTTATTGTCTTTCATGCAGACAAGGTCGCGGTTCCATCCCCAGCCGAGGGAAATACCCGTATAGGATACATCGTGGATGGTGTTGTGGTCGATGGTGATGCCCGACACATAACCAGCACAGATGGCTACACAGCCCCAGTCTTCGTTGCTTACATCATAGAATTCCGACTGTTCTACGGTCTGGCCTGTGCATACCTCGCGGAAGTCGGTGGGCTGATAGGGCAGATGGGTTTCCAAACCTTCGGGTGAGAATGAGCCGCACACATAGCCGTTCATGGCAATATCAGTAAATGTGCAGTTTGTCGTCGTGCCACGACGACATGCAACAACATAATCCAAGCCGGAGCCGCCGAGGTGCTCGAAGCGGCAGCCTTCGAAGTTGCAGTCTTCTGTGTAGCGCAGTTCCACGGCGGCATCAGCACGTCCCAACCATCCCTGGTTGTCCAGCTTGTGATTGTTGGGACGGTCAATCTGCGGACGCAGTTTGTAGGCTTCCGTCAGATACATGCCGGCTTGCAGGGGCACATGTCCTTTCTCTGAGGGCCGCATCCAAGTGGTATGCGAGAACCGGATGCCTTTCATTGTGATATTACGTACTGGATGCTCGGCAGTGCCGATGAATTCCACCAGCGTTTCCACTACGGGCACTATCGCCTCGCGGATGGTCTCGCCTGCCCGCGGCATGTAATACACCTTATGCTCGCGGATGTCGTGATACCACTCCCCTGGTTCATCCAACAGTTCCTTGGCATTTGTCAGATAAAAGGGAGAGGGATGCTTCGTGTCAGGCGTCATCGGAGAGGGCCAGGGATGTTCAAACTGCAGTCTGTCCTCTGGCTGATGGAAGCGAACAGCCGCGGAATCGCCCTGTGGGGTAATGCTCTTGATGCGCAGGTTGGAGGTGCACCACATTTCGTGCAGCACCATTTCGGCGTATGGAGCCTTCAGAATTTTCTCCACCGCTTTCCTGGGAACCCACAGCACATGGTTCTTCTTGTCGTAGGTACGGATGCGGTTCATCTGCTCGAAATCACTGACATCGCGCGCCCTGACGGCTTTCTGTCCGTTCACCCACAACTGACGGAAGTCAACAGGACGTCCGTTGAAGTCGGGCACATCGGCCACCAGCAACTTCCCCTGACGTTTCCAACCGGTAATCTTCATACCGCCACTGATAACGGCATCCGTTCCCTCGATGGTCAGTCCGCTGTCTTCAGGACGGAGTCGCAGGGGTTCATAGAGATAATAGGTACCAGCCTGTAGGAAGATAGTCACTTCGGTGGCTTTTCCCAGCCGTCGCATCTCACGTGCCTTGCGAACGGCATCCGTCAGCGACGAGTCGGGAGTGATACGGATTTCTGCCGCATGGATGTTCATGCAGCAGAAGAGAGCGATGATGCCGAGTAGTCTGTTCATGTTCTTATCGGGCTAAGTTCAACCACAGACTCATGTCCTGAATGCCACGGTTGTCCCAGGCATAATAGGGAATGAGACGTATGCGTACTTTCTGGCTTGAAGGTTTCGACAACTCGCGATAGAGTGTCTGGTTATCCCAAGTCTTGTTGTTTGTCACGATGGCATCGCCCTCGAGTGCCGTAAAGGAATGTCCTTCGATGGTCATGGACACTTCCTTCAGCTGAATGTCGGTAGGCAGGGCAATATCGCTGATACGGCAGTCGCCCTGAATGTCCTGTCCTTCCAGACAATAGACGATGGGACCGCGCATGACGGCGACCTGGTTTTTGGCCTCCTCCACCAGCGGATTGGCCTCAACGAGACGGGGGCGCATGTCGAGGTTGAGTTCGATAACGTCGCCCTTCTTCCATTTACGGGTGATGCTGAGGTCGGCATTCTCACCATTCACCTTCACCGTATATTTGTCACACCAGTTGGGCTTATGCAGCTGGATGGTCTGCAGGTTCTTTGCCTTCTTGATGGTAAGGGTAATTTTTCCGTCCCAGGGGTAGTCGGTCTGCTGTTCTATCACGAGGTCTTTCGTGGTCAGGGTGTTGTTGCCGTAAAGGTTCACCCACAGCGTGTTGCCCGACAATGCGTAGGCATACTCCTGTGCCTGACAAAGGGTGCGCAATGTATTGGGCGGACAGCAGAAGCAGGTGATGTAATGCTGGCGGTGCTTGGGCCAGCGCATGGTGTAGGGGAACTCCTTGGTGCGGCGCAGCGCCTCCGTATAGAAGAAGTCCTTACCATCAATGGAAATACCTGAGAGGATACCATTGTAGAGTTCGTTCTCAATGTTGTCGATATATTTTGCATCACCCGTGGTCTGGAACATACGCCATGAGAACAGCATCATGCCAATCTGGGCACATATCTCGTTGTGGGCAGCCTCCTGCGGCAACTGGAACTGTCGGCCGTAGGCCTGATGGATTTGCTGGATAGAGGGCTGGTTGTAAGTGGTGCCATCGGGCGAAACGCCATCATAGAGCGCACCGCATCCGCCCATGATATAAATCTTATGCTGGATGATATCATCCCAGATAGCCGAGAGGTTCTTCATCAGCTGTGCCTCGCCGGTCTCTGCATAGAGGTCGGCCACACCGGCATAGAGGTAGTTGGCACGCACGGCATGTCCCATAGCCTCGTACTGGTCGCGGAACTTATGTCGGTCCTGATTGTGGTCCTCACCGTTTTCCACGCTGTCGCGGATGGCAATGAGTCCCTTAGCCAGGGTGAGGTATTTCGCATCGCCCGTCTCACGGTACATCTCAGCGGCACCCATATAGTGACTGGGACAGATGGCATTGCGCGAGAGTTCAGCCGCGTCGTTGGTCAGGAAGTTGTAGAGGAAGTCGGCAGCCTTCTTGCCACAATCGAACAGGGTGGTCTTGCCGGTGGCTCGCTTGTGGATGATTCCGGCGGTGATGAGATGACCCAGGTTGTAGGTCTCGAAGTTGAGTCGTGAGGCAAAGGCGTGTTTCTGGTCCTTGCCAATCTCGATGCCTGCCGCATTCTCCGTGTTGGCATGCGAATCGATGCCTGCGTTGCGCTCCGAGATAACCACCGGCGTATGGATGTAACCGTCGGCGCGCTGAGCCAGTGCCACCTGCTCGATAAACTTGTCCATCAGGGCGTCGAGTTTCGGGTCTTTGGTGATGGCGTACACCGTAGCACATGCTTCCAACCACTTGTACATATCACCGTCGTGGAAGGGAGGACCGTGGTGCTTGCCCTTCACCGTGCCTGCGGCCACCTCGAAGTTGCGGAAACCGTTGCTGCCGTGCAGTCCCAGGGCATCAATGGTCTCCCAAGGCGTGTTCCAAGTGTCCCACATCGACCAGATGCCCGTGGTTGACATCACGTTGAAACGGTCGGCCCAAAAGCCGCCCGTCCACTTTACTGACCCCAGCGGCGTATTGGTCATTATAGCCTGCTGACTGTTGCTCATGTCGGTCAGTCCGCTTTGTGCCATCGCGGGAACAGCCGCCATCAGTACCACCCCAAAAATATAATGCCTAAATGTATTCATAATTATCAATTCTGAATTATCAATTCCACATTAAAGTTGTCCTCCTCTTGCCTTCACACGCTCGTACCAAGCCTCGCGTTCCTTCGTCAGGTCATAGCCGCGCTTGGAGAGATAGTTGTTGATACGGCCCTTGTACTTGCCGAACACCTCGTGCTTCTTGTTCGAACTCTCGGCATCGATGGCCAGTTCGCGGGCTTCCTTAAGCCAGAGCAGAATCTGCTGCTTCTCTTCGTCCTTCAGCGTGGGAATCATGTCGCACTGTGCCTCGTAGGTCACTTTCACCACGTTGAAAGTCATCACATCCTTCACGCGCTCTATTCGCGAAGGGTCGAGATACTTGGCCAGACTGGCATCGAAGGCGAAGTGCGAACGGTAGAGCCGCGAGTCACACTGGGCGTTGGCCAGTTTCTTGTCTATCTTCATCAGCGAATCGCGCTCGGCATAGATGTCGTTGAGTTCGAAGTAGCGGTTGGCCACGATGTTGCGCAGATTCTGTCCCATCGGGGTATAGGTCTGCGAGAACTCGTCGGTCACCTTCTTGGCCCGGCCCAGGATAGTCTCCACATACTTCGGGTCGCGTCCGTCGGCATTCAGTTTCACTTCCGGTTCGGGCAGCGAGTTGAAGATACTTTTCAGGTAGTTCACGTTGTTAGAGTAGTTAGCCACCACGTTCCTGACCATCGTCGTGTCGCGCGAGCGTTCCACGAAGAGCCATCCCGACCACTTCATCTGGTCCAGCAGGGCCTTCACGGCAGGCACATCCACCTGCTTGTCGTCGCGCAGGCAGACGCCGTCGGTGTTCGATGCATGCATGGCGCAGATGTTATTTGCGCCCAGGGTCTTGATGTCCTTCAGCAAGTCCCACTTGTTCTCCAGGATGGTCTGCCATTTATAGAATATCTTCACACCCTTCGAATTGATTTCCTTCAGCAGTTTCTTGTTGCCCTTGGCATCCAGTGGCGTGTCGATGCCGATAATCTTGCCGCGGCTCTTGGCCATCTCGCCCAACTCGTGCAAGCGCTTCACGATTTCCTTTCGGAGTGCCTTGTCCGTGGTCCAGTCGTTGCCACTGCCGCCAAGGGGCAGGAAAACCACGTTGCCGCTGCCCATCAGGTCCATCGTGTTGAAACAGTCTTCGGCCAACGCCTTGTAGGTGTCTTTCTTGGCCAGGCTCTGTCCGTAGAACCCACTCATGGCCATGGCTCCGATTTTCACACCCAGCGAATCGGCCACATGGCGGAAAAGCGCAGCCTGTCTGGGGTCGCGCAATTGGTTGTCGAAGGCTTCCCGCTTACCCAGGCCGCCCATGTCGAGTTCCACACCGTCCGCACCAATCTCAAGGGCACGGGAAAATTCACCCAGTTTCTGACGTTTCAGAATCATCCAGTCGCAAACACCCACCTGATACTGTTGGGCGCTTGCGACATCAGCGGCTGCCAAAACCAGCAGCAATAAAAAAGCGCGTACTTTCATCATAGTATCAATATGACGCCCAACCCTCCCCTTTGTACTTATTTTTTATAAAGGAAAGCGCCCCCCAGCCCAAATGCCCCCCAGGCCCGCCGCCCCCCCGAAAGGCCAATGCCGTCCGGTGCCGTGCGGTCGTACCGCACGGAATTCCCCCCCTCGCATATATTAAAATAATGAAAAACACGGACAATACAGGTTACAACCCGCCCCCCTGGGAGTCATTTAGTTACAAACAATGAATATCCATAAAACCAAGATGCAAATACAAAAAGTTATGAAAAAGAAAGTATTGATCATGTCGGCTGCAGCGGCCCTCTTCGCCATGCAGCCCGTGCATGCACAGTATCCACAGCTGACCGACGAGGCCGCTGAGAAGATCAAGAACATGAAGGCCGAATGGGAGACGAAGGCCAACAAGGCATGGGAGAAAGCATTCCCCATCGTGGTGGAGGAAGCCAAGAAAGGTCGCCCCTACGTGCCCTGGGCCAGCCGTCCCTACGATTTGAAACAAGCCAAGATTCCCGCATTCCCCGGTGCTGAAGGCGGTGGTATGTACACCCCGGGCGGACGCGGCGGCAAGGTGCTCGTGGTGACCAACCTCAACGATGATGGTCCCGGCTCGTTCCGCTGGGCTTGCGAACAGGGCGGCGCCCGCATCGTGGTGTTCAACGTTTCGGGCATCATCCGCCTGAAGTCGCCCGTCTATGTGCGTGCTCCTTATATCACCATTGCCGGACAGACGGCTCCCGGCGACGGCGTCTGCATTGCAGGCGAGTCGTTCCAGGTGGACACCCACGACGTGATTGTGCGCCACATGCGCTTCCGTCGCGGTGAGACCAGCGTGCTCAACCGTGAGGATTCCTTCGGTGGAAACCCCGTGGGCAACATCATGATCGACCACTGTTCCTGCGAATGGGGCTGCGACGAGAACATCTCCTTCTATCGCCACATGTTCGATATGAACGACGGCAAGCCCAAGCGCAAGTCGCCCACGGTAAACGTCACCATCCAGAACACCATCTCGGCAAAGGCACTCGACACCTGGAACCATGCTTTCGGCTCCACCATCGGCGGCGAGAACTCCACCTTCATGCGCAACCTTTGGGCCGACAACACCGGACGTAACCCGTCAATCGGATGGGGAGGCGTGTTCAACTTCGTCAACAACGTGCTCTACAACTGGGTACACCGCACGGCCGACGGCGGCGAATTCTCCACCATGTCGAACTTCATCAACAACTACTACAAGCCCGGACCCCTCACCCCGAAGGATGAGGCCGTGGGCCATCGCATCATCAAGAGCGAAAGCCGCTCCGAGGGTCTCTTCCCCTTCAAGCAGTTCGGACGTGTCTATGCCACGGGCAACATCATGGAGGGCTATCCCGAAATCACCAAGGACAACTGGAACGGCGGCATCCAGACAGCCGATAAAGACGGCGAAATGGACGCTACCGAGAAAGCCTTGATGCGCTCCGACGAACCTTTCGAGATGCCTTATATCAAAATCATGGGCACAGAACAGGCCTACAACTGGGTGCTCGACAACGTGGGTGCCACCATGCCCTGCCGCGACATCGTAGATCAGCGCATCATCGAGGAAGTGCGCACAGGCAAGGCCTACTACGTGGACAAGTATGAGAAGAAGGTGAAAGACAACCCCTACGGCGACATGTGGGGCCTCAGCGACAAGTCGAAGAACGAGCAGGGCACCTTCAAATATCGCCGTCTGCCCAACGATTCCTATAAGCTGGGCATCATCACCGACCCCCGTCAGATGGGCGGCTATCCCGAATACAAGGGTGAACCCCGCGTAGACACCGACGGCGACGGCATGCCCGACGAATGGGAAAAGGCCAACGGACTGAATCCCAACGATGCCAGCGATGCCAACGGCGACTGCAACGGTGACGGCTATACCAACATCGAGAAGTACATCAACGGCATTCCCACCAGCACGAAGGTGGACTGGCGCGATCTGAACAACAACTACGACACACTGGCCGGCAAGACCCATCTCTAAACCAGCCACAACCATCATAAAAGGCGGGCCCCACAGGTCCGCCTTTTTTATTCAGGGTAACAAACCCAGATATTACATTCAGAGATAATAACGCAAACCTCCCTGCAGGCCTATATGCTCAATGCCATAGAACTCATTCTTCTCCAATTTCATACCCTCTGGCTCCTTCAGCCGCACGCTGAACACATTGAATTGTGCACCCAAACCCAGGTGTTTGGCCACTCTCCATTCTGCTCCTAAACGCATCATGAGGCCCACGCGGTTCTGAGTCAGAGAATAGCCTTCATAAGAATCGCTGTAGTGGCAATAACCCAAGCCAAAAGCCACGTCACAACGGAACGACTTCGTCCGAGCATAGGCAAGCACAAGGCTGGGGCCCACATAGTCAATTCTCGATTTGACACCCTCGTCAAACGACGTATAGTTGTGCAGATAGTTGATGCCGAAACCCAGACCCGACTTCCACACATGGTCATAATCCACGCAGATGTCAACGCCCACGCGATACCTATATCGATGGTTCTCCACCAGATATTTCGAAGTCATGAGAGTCGGACCGGCACTTATGCGAATCACGTTGCGCGGCGTCTGCCGGATAACCTCCTGCTGCTGTTTCAGCCGTTCCTTCAGCTCCCTCTGCTGCTGTTCATAGTAACGCTTCGTGGCCTTATACTCCATGTATTCCGCATATTCCTCTTCGGGCAGAATCTGCTGTAGCGCTGAATACTCCATACTGTCGGGCGACTCCCGTTCAGCAATTGCCGATTCCGGAATGCGCAGCATCGTACCCCATACGCGATGGATCGTGCTATGCAAATCAGGCCAGCGGTGTTCCGTAATGACCAAGCCGTTACCACCCTTCTCAGCCGTAGCATTGATGGCCAGCTGCATCACCGTATTGTACGAGCCATTCGTAGTGAACCCCGTATCTACAACCTTCACCTTGCCTATCTCCTGCGATTCAGACGGTATAACATCCGTCTTATCGAACACATAAACCGAATCAGGTGTTGTGGCAGGCCATTCGTTGGTCAGCATCTCAGTCACCACTCGAGGGTTGCAGCTGGTAAGAACCAGAGCCAATGCAGATAGTGCAAATAGATACTTCTTCATACGTTTTATTAAATTCGTTTTATATTGACCGACAAAGGTAATACTTTCCCACCAATACGCCAAAAAATCCACTTAACAAAAGTAAACAAAATGATTCATTCCCGATTAAATGGGAGTTTTTTAAATAATTCAAATTCTTCACCATACCGTGTAACTCACATGTCAACAACCGCTTACGGTGAAGGGTTTGAAAAGGGGAGACCCACCCCCACCCTCCCTGTTTAGGGAGGGAGTCCTGTGAGGATTAAGGTTAGGGTTATCGTTGGACATTTTTGTGTCTTCGTGTCTTTGTGTTTCATTAAAAAACAAAAATCTTCAAAAATCTAACGCAAATCTTTCCTCATGATTTTTGTGAGATTATTGCAGATTTTTGTCTTATTCTTTGTGTCTTCGTGTCTTTGTATTATCTTTAAAAAAATCTAGAGAATTCATTCCTTTCGATGATGTTTTGCCTTCCAATCTATCATCAAACGGACTTCAATCTATCATAGAATGAAGTTCAATCTATCATCAAACGAACTTCAAAACATCATAGATTGAAGACCAAAACATCATCGAATGGAATACATTCCAGTTATCCAAGTGACATAGAAATATGAAGACTAAATGTATCATTTACGAGACGTAACTCTATCATTTACGATACCGAAGTGGCACGTTTACGAATGCACGATTGCAGGGCTCCCTCCCTAAACAGGGAGGGCGGGGGTGGGTCTCCCCCTCCCCTCGGGAGGGGTTGGGGAGGGGTCGCTGTCTCCTTAACCCTTCACCTCAACACCCTGCCATCAAACAAGTTACACCGCACGGTGAAGTTTTTTTATTTTCTAAAACACTTTAATGATACTATCTCCATACATCCAGAAATGTATCATCATTCGCTTCTCGGAACATTTATAGCATACCTAAAATCCGCAGATATTTTTTCGAGTGTCTGATTTAGCCCTTGCTTGTGACGATTCTGTCTGACTCTGGGCTTAGAAACGCTTGACATTACTTG
>OMWC01000044.1 GCA_900314655.1 uncultured Prevotellaceae bacterium
CGGGGTCCCACCTCTTCCCATTCCGAACAGAGAAGTTAAGCCCGCCATCGCCGATGGTACTGCAATGCAATGCGGGAGAGTAGGTAGCCGCCTTCTTTAAGAGAGAGTCTTGGAATCCGATTGGAAACCAAGACTCTTTTTTTGTGCTTTTTTATTTGCATTTGTTCTCGCTTCTTTGTATCTTTGCAACCTAGCTATATAATACTATGTATAAGATAAGGAGATTATTAGTCTGGCTGAGACGCTGGAGGTATAGCCGTGGATTCGGTGTACAGTCGCCTTGGGCCTATCGTTTCATCCGTTACGTGGTGAACGAGCACTATCCTTATTATGCTTATAATGATCTTCTTTCATCTTATGCTCATCTGCCTAAACGAATACTGAAGCTTTGCCGCCTTTATTTCCGCATTGCCAACTATTGGCATCCAGCTATATGTCTTGATTATGGGAACGGATCAGAAGCCTATGGCACCTATATGAAAAACGGTTTCCATGCTTTGAAAATGGTAAAGGTAAAGTCACCGATTGATTTTTCGAAGGTTGAGCTGATGCGGCTCTCATTGGAAGGAGACTATCGCGATGTCTTTGAGAAGGCTGTACAGGTGGCAGATTCTCGTTCGTTGGTTATACTTGAACGTATAAAGCAGAATCAAGAGACAAAGACGTTCTGGAAATCTGTTGAACTTGACCCAAGATGCATTACGACGTTCGATTTATATTATTGCGGTATAATTTTTTTCGACAAGAAACGTTATAAAGAAAACTATATAGTAAATTTTTAAATCCTTTTGACACTATGAAGATAACAAGAGTTTACACTAAAACCGGAGACGACGGTATAACCAGTCTGGTAGGTGGCCTGAGAGTCAGAAAAACCCATCCTCGAATCGAGGCTTATGGAACGGTAGATGAACTGAGTGCCCATCTGGGTATGCTCGCTTCCTGGATGAAGGATGGTCCCGACAAAGATATTATCGTGCGTACACAGCGTAACCTATTCACCGTTTGTTCTTATCTTGCAACTGATAAGAACGAAACTGAACTGGCTCCTTCTTACACGATGGCGGCAGAAGAGACAGCCTTCCTGGAGGAGCAGATAGACGAGATCAATGCCAGTATCCCGCCTCAGACGGCTTTCATCCTACCGGGAGGATCCCACGAGGCAGCCTTGGCTCATGTATGCCGCACGGTTTGCCGCCGTGCAGAGCGTCGCATTTTCTCCTTGGACGAATTGTCACCATTGGATCCCGAAGTGACCCATTACATCAACCGTTTGAGCGATTATCTCTTCGTTTTGGCAAGAAAATTAAACTTTATTGACGGCGTGAGAGAAAAAATATGGAAGAAGTCTAGGTAATTCGGAATTTTTTATTACTTTTGCGCGCAAATTATTAACGCGTAAATTTATAAGACTATGTATTGGACACTTGAACTTGCATCAAAACTTGAAGACGCCCCTTGGCCTGCCACTAAGGAGGAGCTCATCGACTATGCCATCCGAAGTGGCTGCCCTCTTGAAGTATTGGAAAATCTGCAGGAGATAGAAGATGAAGGCGATGTCTATGAGAGTATCGAAGATATTTGGCCTGATTACCCCACCAAAGAAGACTTCCTATTCAACGAGGATGAGTATTGATAGGCTTATGTAAGCCTAAATTGCTAAACATCAGCGAGATAAACAAGAATCTTTTGTTTGTCTCGCTGGTGCTTTTATTTGGGAATGTTGAAAAGAACCTACCTGTGCCAATACTGCACAAGTTAGGTGGGAGAGCATTGGAAAAAAGTTATTCTAGTGTTAAATTAAACTTTCCGTTAATACTAATCTTGCCGTTTTCTTCATCTGGTTGGTTCTCTAGCGTGTATTGGCCGCTATAGTTTACCTTCGTGCCGTCTTTCGAGGGCGTGGCATTGGAAAAGGTCAATGAACCACTTAATGTTATGAAATCGATGGCATATGGTATCTTCAAGCCTCCTACGCCAGACGGGAGGTCGGCAGATTCTGTTGCTTTCATTTGCTCAAGCAGCTTTAGCTCATAGAAATTGCCTCCGCCAAAAAAAGTGTGGTCTGTAAGCGGGCTATATTGGATGGGATATTCTTTCCCTATGCCGGGAAAGTCTTCGCCTTCAGGGATGGAGATGCCGACGAGCACAAGCCAGCTTTCGTGAATCTCAGAGGCAGAATCATCGCGCAGAACAAACTGAAGATAGGCGACGGAGCCATTGCTGATTAAGAACTTGCCGGAGCCATTTAATGGGGTGTAAAAGAACTTATTGCTCAGAGCTTCGGCCACTGTCACATAATCCCGATAGGCTTTACCATTAATGGTAGCCACGCCAAAGTTGGTTTCCTGTTTGAGCACTTCGTGTTTTTCGCTGCAAGAGGCGAGGGAGAAAGCAGCAAGCATCGCAAAGGTGAGTCTCCAAATCTTCATTGTTTTCATCGCTATTTCATTTCTTTAATGTCGGTAATGTTGTGCAAAGGTAATACAATTTTTTGTGAATAGAACGGCTCCGGTGCTCTTTTTTCAAAATCTTATGCAAAGATATTTAAAAACTTAATTTCCGGGTTTTGTATTATGGATTATATTGTATCTTTGCTACCGAGGAATAAATAGGTAAAAATAGCTATCTTTGTAAAAAAGTAATCCGATTTTGTAGTTTTTTGCCTCCTTGGTGTGACTTACTATCAGATGACGAATTAAGAATCAAGAAAGAATGAACGATTTAGAACGTGAATTTGAAGAAATGGTTAGGAAGAACCGAGGTACGATTTACACCGTGTGCTACATGTTCTCCAACGACCAGGACGAGGTGGCCGACCTGTTTCAGGAGGTGCTCATCAACCTTTGGAAGAGTCTGCCCTCGTTTGAGGGGCGCAGCGATGTGCGCTCCTGGATCTACCGCGTCAGCCTGAACGTGTGCATCTCGCTCGACCACAAGAAGCGAAGACACAAGACGGTGGCGCTGACAATGGACATCAACCCCTATGAAGAGATGGAAAGCAACCAGAACTCTCGGCAGATGGATATGCTTCGAAGGCGAATTGCGAAGCTTGGCCAATTCGATCGTGCCATTATTCTGTTATGGCTGGAGAATATGAGTTACGAGGAAATAGCTGCTATCATGGGAATTACGGTGAAGAATGTCTCCGTTCGTCTCTACCGTATCAAGGAGGAATTAAAAAACATGTCAAACGAATAAACAACAGGAATTATGGATAATCAGAATAACAACTTACAGGAATTGGAAGAACTTCGCGGTCAGGTCGCAGAGTTTAAGAAACGTATGGAACAGCAGGAGATAGTCAGCCGCCACCTGTTGAAAGAGGCAATGAAAGGCAACGTGTCGTGGATTAAGCGGATGAGTATTTGGGGTAGCGTAGGAGAATTGGTGATATTACCATTGTTGGTTTACCTCTTAAGAAGCATTGTCGGCGTTTCATGGCTACCCATTATTGCCTTAGGGCTTTTGATTGTTGGTGAGGCAGTCTTCAACTTTTGGAATGTCAGTACAATCCGCGACAAACATCTGGCAGCCGATGATGTTCTCAGTGTTCAGCAGCGGCTGATAACCTTCAAGCGCAGGGAGAAACTTTACACGTTCGGCATACTTCCATTCTTATTTCTCTGGGTAGTATGGCTCCTGTTTGACGTTTATTATGGTACCGATATCCCTTTTTTCCCCTCAAGTGACAGGAATCTTGTTTATTTCGTGGCGATTGTCGTTGCATTTACCATATTATTCTATGTCTTTTCACGCGAGATGCGCTCGCTGAACAATGCTATCAAGAACATTGACGAATTCGCTGGAAAGAAATAATAGGAGTAATAAAAATGACAGTCTTTTTGAATGTACTTTCATTTATATTTCGTATCTTTGCTGCCGAAAGTATCAATTCTAAGATATGAATGACGAAGAATACCGCCGCGAGGAACTTATCCGCGAGATAGAGCGCCGCGTGGAACGAATGACCCTCCGGCAACTGGAGGCGCTGCAATACGAACTGGAGACAAAGGACTATTCGGCCGACGATGCCAGATAGTCCTTTGTGCTCTTATGCGTTCAGAGAATGGAAACAAAATAATCATCAAAATAACTGTCAAACTTATGAAAATACAAAACATCCTTATGACTTTTGCTATTTCCTCTGCATTGACCTGTGCAGTAAGCAGTTGCCAGCAGGCACAACGCGAGAACCCATTGCTGCAGGAAAGCACGCTGCCCTACGGAGCACCCGACTTCAGCAAGATCAAGACCTCAGACTATCTGCCGGCCTTCGAGACGGCCATCCAGCAGAACCGCGACAACATTGCCAAAATCGTGGACAATCCCGATTCTGCCACTTTCGAGAACACCATCGTGGCCTACGAGGAGAGCGGACGATTGCTCGACCGCGTGAGCCGCGTGTTCTTTGCCCTGACTGAGGCCGACAGGACTCCCGAACTCAGCGAGATAGAGAAGAAAGTGATGCCCATGCTGACCGAACTGGAGAACGAGATTTCTTTCAACGTGCCGCTCTTTGAGCGCATCCGCAAGGTTTATGACAGTCTGCACGACTCGCTTCAGGGCGAGGACAAGAAACTCCTGGAAGAGACCTACAAGGAATTCGTGCGCAATGGAGCGCTTCTGCCCAACGACAAGAAAGACCGCATGAAGGCCATCAATCTCCGCATCACCGACCTGCAGCAGCAGTGGGGCGACCTTTTGCTCGAAGCCACCAATAATGCCGTGGTGTGGGTGGACAGCAAGGAGAAGCTGGCCGGACTGAGCGAAGCCGACATTGAGCAATGCAAGAAAGATGCCGAGAGCCGGGGCGGTAAGGCTCCCTACGCCATCGTCATCGTGAACACCACGCAGCAGCCACTGCTGACCAGTCTCGACAATCGCGACTTGCGCCGTCAGGTCTATGAGGCCTCCATCCACCGCACCGACGGAACCGGCAAGTTCAACACCTATTCCATCGTCAGCGAGATTGCCAAGCTGCGCGCCGAGCAGGGCGAACTGATGGGCTATCCCAACTATGCCGCCTATTCCCTGGAGAAGACTATGGCCAAGACACCCGAGAACGTCTATGCTTTCCTGAAGAACCTCATCGCCCAGTATAAACCCGCGGCCGACGCCGAGACCAAGGCCATCGAGGAATTCGCCCGCAAGACGGAAGGCCCTGACTTCAAGCTGGAGCCCTACGACCGCTTCTACTATTCGGCCAAGATGAAGAGCCAGCTGCTCAACATCAGCGACGACGAAGTCAAGTCGTACTTCAATGTCGACAGCGTGCTCATCAACGGCGTGTTCTATGCTGCCAACCGCGCATACGGCCTCACCTTCAAGCAGCGCACCGACATCCCCACCTATCATCCCGACATGAAAGTCTTTGAGGTCTTCGACAAGTCTGGCAAGCCGAAGGCCCTCTTCTATTGCGACTACTACCGTCGGCCCACCAAGCGCGGCGGTGCATGGATGGACGGGTTTGCCAAGCAGAGCCGCCGCTACAACCAACTGCCCATCATCTTCAACGTATGTAACAACGCCAAGGCACCCGAAGGCAAGCCGTCGCTTATGACGTGGGACGAGGTGACCACGCTCTTCCATGAGTTCGGCCATGCCCTCCACGGCATTCTCTCCGACTGCAACTACAACCGTCTGAGCGGAACTTCCGTGGCCCGCGACTTCGTGGAGATGCCTTCGCAGTTCAATGAGTCGTTTGCCTCCATTCCCGAAATCTTCGACCACTATGCCCTGCATTGCGAAACGGGCAAACCGATGCCCGCCGAACTGAAGGAGCGCATGCTGAAGAGCATCAACTTCCATAGCGCATACGCCCTGGGCGAAAACCTGGCTGCCACCTGCCTGGATATGGCTTGGCACATGCTGCCCTCTGCCAAGGTTCCCACGGCCGACAAGGCTGCCGACTTCGAGACCGAGGCTCTGCAGCAGATAGGTCTGCTCAACAATCAGATTCCTCCCCGCTATCGCACCAGTTATTTCAACCACGTATGGGGCGGAGGCTATGCCGCCGGCTACTACAGTTATCTGTGGACCGAGGTGCTTGCCGTGAACATTGCCAACGTCTTTGCCCGTCGTGGAGCCCTCGACCCCGCCACCGGCAGCGACTTCTGCCAGAAGGTATTGAGCCGCGGCAACACCGGCGACCTCATGCAGATGTTCACCGACTTCACCGGAATGGCCCAGCCCGATGCTTCCGCGCTGCTGAAAGCTCGCGGACTCTGATTGCAGACACCTTGAGTGGTGATAGTTTGCGCCAGTACGGATGGAAGAAACTAACAGTTTCTATAGGAAAAACTGTTAGTTTCTTCCATCCGTACTGTTAGTTTTTCCCATCAGACACATCCCGTACTGCCATTGCAAGGGTGATGGTTGGTGAAGGATGATGCTTGTTACTGGCCGTAGGTTTAGTTCACCTAAATAAGGCGGCAAGGCAATAAACGAGGAAAATCATCGTTATTCCTTTGTGTTTAGACGATTCTTTTGGCTTTTGGTTTTGCTGGCTGCTGTTCCGATGGGGACGATGGCTCAGTATGATCCGCACTACAGTCATTACTATGACATGGAGGCGGCCTATAATCCTGCGGCCGTAGGTAAGGAGTCGAAACTGAACATCGTGGGTGCCTATGCCATGAGTCTTGCCGGTTTTGAACGGAATCCCCGTACGTTCTTCGTGGGAGCCGACATGCCTTTCTATGCGTTGAATAGCTATCATGGAGTAGGCGTGCAACTGGTGAACGACCAGATCGGTCTGTTCACGCATCAGCAGGTGAACGTGCAGTATTCCTATAAGATGCGGCTCTTCGGCGGACAGCTGGGCATTGGCTTGCAGGTGGGATTCCTGAATGAGCAGTTCAAGTCGTCGGATTTGGATATCATCGATTCTGGTGACCCGGTGTTCGCCACTTCCGATGTGAACGGCAACCATGTGGATATGGCCGCCGGCCTGTATTATGCTCGGCGCAACTGGTATGCGGGAGTGTCGATGCTGCATGCGCTGGCACCGCTGGTTCATCTGGGCGAACTGAATGAGATACAGGTGGATAGGACGTATTATTTGACTGCCGGATACAATATTAAGCTGAGAAATCCGTTTCTATCAATACCGGTCTCTCTGTTCGGACAGAGCGATGGGGTGGCTTACAGGGCTGACGTGACGGCTCGCTTGAAGTACACCAACGAGAAGAGAATCATGTACGTGGGCGTGGGCTACAGCCCCACCAATTCGGTGACGGTGCTGGTGGGCGGCAGTTTCCACGGTATTAATGTGGGCTATAGTTACGAGGCCTATACCAACGGCATTTCGCTGGGCAACGGCAGCCATGAACTCTTCGTGGGCTATCAGACGGATCTGAACCTATATAAGAAAGGTAAGAACAAGCATAAGGCTGTGAGGTTGCTATAAAAGCCCGCAACTTATCCCCCTGTAGGGGGAAGATGAAGGATGAAAGATTAAAGTTTAAAGATTAAGATATGAACAGAATATTAAATAGTATGGCAAGAGTATTTACTCCCTCCCTCATAGGGAAGGCAGGGATGGGTCTCTTTCTCCTGCTTTTTTTAGTGGCATGCGCCGGTAGCAAACTGGCATCATCCTCTGGTCGTGGCGGTGAGGTGGTAGGTGTAGGCGGAAAAGCTTTTTCCGAGCCTACTCCCTATGGTATGACGCTCGTGAAGCGCGGCTTCCTGAAGATGGGTATCGAGCATGAGGATACGCTTTGGGGCAAGCAGACACCCGTGAAGGAAATCTCGGTGGACGGCTTCTGGATGGATGAGACGGAGATTACGAACTCTCAGTACAAACAGTTCGTGAAATGGGTGCGCGACAGCATCCTGCGTACCCGTCTGGCCGATCCTGCTTACGGCGGAGATGAGACCTATATGATAACCGAAGACAAGAACGGCGACCCCATCGGACCTTTCATCAACTGGAAGAAATCGTTGCCCCGCAAGCCCAACGAGGATGAACTGCGAGCCATTGAGAGCCTGTATGAGACGAATCCCGTGACGGGCGAGAAGATGCTCGACTGGCGGCAGATGAACTACCGCTATGAGATCTACGACTATACGGCAGCAGCCCTGCGCCGCAACCGCCTGAATCCCGAGGAGCGCCAGTTTAATACGGACATTACGGTAGATCCCAATGAAGTGGTGATGATTTCCAAGGATACGGCTTACATCGACGACGAAGGCCGCATCGTGCGCGAGACGATTGACCGTCCGCTTTCCGGACCGTGGGATTTCCTCAATACTTACATCGTGAATATCTATCCCGACACGACCTGCTGGGTGAATGATTTCCAGAATTCGGAGAATGAGATGTACCTGCGCTACTATTTCAGTAATCCGGCCTACAACGACTACCCCGTGGTGGGCGTCACCTGGGAACAGGCGAATGCCTTCTGTGCCTGGCGTACGGAGTATCTGCTGAAGGGCCTGGGCAAGGAAGCCCGCTTCATTCAGCGCTACCGTCTGCCCACAGAGGCAGAGTGGGAGTTTGCCGCCCGTGGCAAGGAAGGCAATGAGTTCCCCTGGGACAATGAGGACATGAAGAGCGACCGCGGCTGCTATTATGCTAACTTCAAGCCTGACCGCGGCAACTATACCAAAGACGGAAACCTGATCACTTCGAAGGTGGCTATCTATGGCGCCAACTCCAACGGCCTCTTTGATATGGCCGGAAACGTGGCCGAATGGTGCAGCACGATCTATACCGAGGCCGGTGTGGAGGCGATGAACGACCTGAATCCGCAGTTGCGCTATAATGCAGCCAAGGAAGACCCCTACAAACTGAAGAAGAAGAGTGTGAGAGGCGGTTCGTGGAAAGACCCCGAGAGTATGATCCGCTCAGCCTGGCGCTCATGGGAATATCAGAACCAACCCCGCTCATACGTGGGCTTCCGTTGCGTGCGCTCATTGGCCAATTCGACCAGTGACAAGGTAAAGAAAGGCAAGAAAAGATAAGGTGACTGAAACTTGAAACCTGAAACATAGAATATGACACAGTATAGCAAATTCAATGTCGTTTACCGTCTGCAGAAGTGGATGGACAGCGTGCCGGGACAAACGTTCCTGAACTACGCATACAGTTGGGGTGCCTCCATCGTGATTCTGGGTACCCTCTTCAAACTGACTCACCTGCCGGGAGCCAACTTCTTCCTGTTCCTCGGAATGGGAACGGAGGTGTTCGTGTTCTTCCTTTCAGCCTTCGACCGTCCGTTCGATAAGACTGCCGACGGCATGGATCTGCCCACGCATGTGGATATAGAAGGCGAACCGGTAGAGGTGTCCAAGGCTGGTGTTCGCGTGGAATCCGCCGCGAGTCCTTCGCAGGGCGGAGAGCGCATCGCTGCCGTTTCGGGTGGCGGAGTCGTTGGCGGTGGTACGATTATCATCGGTGGTGGCTCTTCTGCTGCTTCAAAGAGAACCGACGAAAAGCCTACTCTGGAGAAAGTCAATACCGAGGCCATTGCTGCCGTTTCTTCATCGGTGGCTACCGTTTCGGGAACTACCGAAGGTCAGTTGCCGAAGATGGATCCCGAACTCGAACAGGCCACTACCGACTATGTGGCTGAACTGAAACGTCTCACGGAGATGCTCTCCAAGGTGGCCGAACAGAGTGAGAAACTGGGACGCAATTCCGAGGAGATGGATAACCTTGACCGCACGCTGACAGGTATTTGTAAGGCTTACGAGATGCAGCTGAAGAGTGCCAGCGCTCAGATTGGCACCATCGACGAAATCAACGATCAGACCAAGAAGATGGCCCGCCAGATAGAGGAACTCAACCGCATCTATACCCGCATGATTGAGGCCATGACCGTGAATATGCCCGCCGCCGGTGCCGTCCGTCCGCAGGCTTCTGGTGAAATTTAGAATTAAGAGTTTAGAATTAAGAATTAAGCGTTTTTAATTGTGGCAATAAAGAAAAGACCGGTTTCTCCGCGCCAGAAGATGATCAACCTGATGTACGTCGTACTGATGGCGATGCTGGCTCTCAACGTCTCTACCGAGGTGTTGGAAGGCTTCTCGCTGGTGGAGGAGAGTCTGAACCGGACTACCGATAACTCTTCCAAACAGAATGCGGCCATCTACGGTGACTTCGAAGCGCAGATGAAGAAAAATCCGGGCAAGGTGAAGCAATGGTTTGAGAAGGCTACACAGGTGAAGCAGATGAGCGATTCGCTCTACAACTTCGCCCAGCTATTGAAGGAAGAGATTGTGCGCGAAGCCGACGGCAGCGACGGAAATCTGAAGGATATCCGCAACAAGGAAGACTTGGAGGCTGCCTCCCATGTGATGCTTGCCCCCGGTACAGGGAAAGGCAAACGTCTTTACGATGCAATCAATCAGTTCCGTGAGCGTATCCTTTCGCTCGTGACCGATGAGCATCAGAAGGAGATCATTCGTGGCAACCTGACGACAGAACTGCCCAAAAATGCCCATGCGATGGGTAAGAACTGGCAGGAGTATATGTTTGAGGGAATGCCCGTGGCCGCTGCCGTGACGTTGCTCTCCAAGATCCAGAGCGACGTGCGCTATGCTGAGGGTGAGGTGCTTCACAACCTGGTCTCTAATATTGACTTGAAGGACATCCGTGTGAACAAGCTCGATGCCTTCGTGATTCCGGAGAAGACGACGCTTTATCCGGGAGAACAGTTCACGGCCAATATCGTGATGGCTGCCGTGGATACCACGCAGACTCCTGAAATCTATGTGAATGGCGTGCGTATCAATTCTACGGGCAAGTATTCGTTTACGGCCGGAAGCGTGGGCGAGCATTCCTTCCAAGGCTATCTGCTGACGCGCAATGCTGCAGGCGAGGACATCCGTCGTAACTTCTTGCAGAAATATACGGTCATTCCTGCTCCCAGCGGAGCAACCGTGGCTGCCGATTTGATGAACGTACTCTATGCCGGTTACCAGAACCCGATGAGCGTCAGCGTGCCGGGAGTGCCGGCCAATGCCGTTTCCGTAACGATGTCGGGTGGTTCCCTTTCAGCCAAAGGTAATGGCCATTATGTGGCTGTTCCTTCAGCAGTAGGCAAGGACGTGGTGTTCACCGTATCGGCCAACGATAAAGGCCAGGTACGCCAGATGGGAAAGGTCACCTTCAAGGTGCGCAAGTTGCCCGATCCTACACCTTATATCGTGGTGGGAACCGACCGCTTCAAGGGCGGCCGACTGGCTAAGGCTTCGCTGATGAGCGTGGGCGGCATCAAGGCAGCCATCGATGACGGATTGCTCGATATAGAGTTCAAGGTGACTGGATTCGAGGCTGTGTTCTTCGACAACATGGGTAATGCCGTACCGATGGTGAGCAACGGCTCCTCATTCTCAGATCGTCAGCGGGATGCTTTCCGCAAGCTCTCGCGCAATCGCCGTTTCTACATCTCCCGCGTAACGGCTGTCGGTCCTGACGGCATCACCCGCAAGTTGCCTACCTCAATGGAAGTGATTGTGAATTAAAGCCCCCCTCTTATCCCCCTATAGGGGGGAGGACAATATGTTTTTGAGGTTGCTTATATAAAGAGTTAATAAAAAGTATAAGATATGAGTAGAAGATTAAATAGTATGCTAGGAGTAATAACTCCCTCCCTCATCGGGAGGGCAGGGGTAGGTCTTCTCTTCCTGCTTGTCTCCCTCTCGGCAACCGCCCAGCCCAGGGCACGCCAGACTCAGCAGGCACAGCAGAAGCAGCAGGCTGGTCAGACGTTGACTACCCGAGCGCAGATTTCCTTCCCCACATCGGCTGCCATGTCGGAGGATGTGGTGTGGCGTCGCGATATCTATCGTGAGCTTGACCTGAATGAGGATGCCAACGCCGGATTGTATTATCCCGTGGAGCCTATCGGTTCGCAGATGAATCTCTTCACCTATATCTTCAAACTGATGATGACCGGGCAGATACGCTGTTATGAGTATCGGCTTGACGGCAACGAGGTGTTTAACGATTCGGCACGCGTGAAGCCTCTGGCTTTCCTCGACAACTACCATATCTTCTACGAGAAGACCGCCAACGGACGAATCCGACTGGACAACTCCGACATTCCTTCGCGCGAGGTGAAAGGCTATTATGTGAAGGAGAGTGCCTACTACGACCAGGCTTCGGCCACCTTCCATACGAAGGTGTTGGCTCTTTGTCCTATCATGAGTCGTGAGGACGATTTCGGTGACGGAGCAGCCAAGTATCCGCTCTTCTGGGTGCAGTATGACGACGTGGCTCCCTTCCTTTCGAAGCAGACCATCATGACGAGTAATCTGAACAATGCCGCCACCATGTCGGTAGATGATTACTTCACAAAGAATATGTATAAGGGCAAGATCTATAAGACCACCAATATGCTGGGTCGCACGTTGGCACAGTATTGTCCCAGCGATTCGGCCATGTCGAAGGAGCAGAAGCGTATTGAGGCCGAACTGGAACAGTTTGAGAAGAATCTTTGGGGCGATCAGGCCAAGAAGGATTCGCTCGACAGTATCGCCAAGGCTCAGAAAGACGTGAAAGGCACGAAGAAGGCCCGTAAGAACCGTCGTGCCGGAGGCTCCTCTTCGAAGAAGGAGAAGAGCGTGAAGTCGCGTCCCTCTTCTTCAAGTGGCAGCGCAGCCCGCGTAAGTGTGCGCCGTCAGCGCCATTAATGTATAAATAAATGAAAGACAGGAATATGAAGGGGAAGAGAATTGCTTTTCATAGCAGAAGATACCTGATGGCGGTGGCATTGGCCGTAGTCCTTTGCCATTTGCCGTTCAGCAATGCATCGGCTCAGGTTAAACTGGGCGTGAAGGCTGGTATTGATGCTTCCGAGATGTCGTTCAGTGGCGATGTCTTCAAGAAGAGCAACCGTATGGGTTACTTCATCGGGCCTGTGCTGAAGTTCCCCTTGCTGGGACTTGGATTTGACATTTCTGCCCTTTATTCCAAACGGAATGCCGAAGTGAACGGAACCATCAATGGGCAAGAAGGCAAATACAAAGTGAGCGACAAACAGATCGTCATACCCGTGCATGTGCGCTATGGATTGACGTTCAACGGTGGCGGCATCTTTGCCTTTGCCGGACCGCAGTTTGGCTTTACGCTCGACAATGACGAGGATAAGGACCTGATTGACAACGTTGCCTCCTGGCGTTCGCGCGATTCCGATCTCAGTGTGGATATTGGTGGCGGCGTAACAATCGGGAAAGTGGAAGTGACCATCAATTATAATGTTCCCTTGGGAAAGGCCGGTGAGGTGCGTGTGAAGGATGCTGCCGACGAGGTGTTCTCGAAAGGAACCTATAAAACCTGGAAGATCAGCGCGGCTTACTTCTTCTGATGCCGTGAGACTATGAGATATGTAGATGTCCTTCTGCCGTTGCCTTTGGAGGGGCTGTTCACCTATGCCGTTCCTGAGGAGATGGAGGCGCAAGTCAGATTTGGCGTGCGCCTCGTAGTGCCTTTGGGACGCAGCAAGACTTATGTGGCCATTGCCGTGAAGACGCATGGTCAGCAGCCCGCTTTCAAGGTGAAGCCAGTCATTCAGGTGCTCGACGACGAGCCCGTACTGACCGAATCGCAGTTCAGCCTCTGGCAATGGATAGCCGATTATTATATGTCTCCGCTTGGAGAAGTCTATAATGCGGCCATGCCGCTTGGACTGAAACAGCGTGACGGTTTCAAACCCAAGATGGAAACCTACATCACGTTGACCCCGGCATACCGCCAGGAGCAGGCCTTGCATATCGCACTTAATCAACTGACCCGTTCCCCCAAGCAGCAGAAAGTCTTCATCGACTATCTGACGATGAGCCATTGGGACGAAGCCTTTTCCGTGGAGAATGGAGAACGGAGAATGGAATCAGAAGTGTCGCGCGACGAACTGATGAACTACAGCCATTGCACGTCGTCGGTGCTGAAAAGCCTCTTAGAACGAAAGATGCTGATGACCTATGAGAAGGAGGTCGGACGCTTGAACCATGCCGGTGAACCGCATCTTGACCAAGTGAAAAAGCTGAACGAGGCTCAGCAGGAGGCTTACAACCAGATACTCTTTTCGTTCCTTAGCAAGAACGTGACGCTGTTGCATGGGGTCACTTCTTCTGGAAAGACCGAAATCTATATCCATCTGATTAAGCAAGCGCTTGAACGCCATGAACAGGTGCTCTATCTGTTGCCTGAGATTGCGCTGACCGTACAGATACGCGAACGGCTTCAGGAAGTCTTTGGCAGCCGTCTGGGTATCTATCACTCCAAGTACAGCGATGCCGAGCGCGTGGAGATATGGAAGAAACAACTCTCCCAGAATCCTTACGATGTCATATTGGGTGCCCGTTCAGCAGTTTTCCTGCCATTCCAGAAACTGGGTCTCATCATTATCGATGAGGAGCACGAGACCTCCTTTAAGCAGCAAGACCCGGCCCCGCGCTATCATGCCCGCAGCGTGGCTATAATGATGGCGGCCAAGATAGGAGCGGGTTGTAAGGTGCTGCTCGGCACAGCTACCCCCTCCATGGAGAGTTATTATAATGCCATGAAGGGGAAGTATGGGCTGGTGACGCTGACTTCACGCTATCAGGGCATACAGTTGCCCGAAATCCAGATAGTGGATGTCCAGGACTTGCAGAAGCGCAAGATGATGCAGGGACCTTTCTCACCGATGCTTCTGGGAAGTATCAAGAAGGCTCTTTCGGCTGGTGAACAGGTGATTCTTTTCCAGAACCGACGCGGATTTGCGCCGATGATAGAATGCCGCCAATGCGGATGGGTGCCCCATTGCACGAATTGCGATGTGTCGCTTACTTATCATAAGAACATCCAGCAACTTACGTGTCATTATTGCGGTTACACTTATCAGGTACCTGAGGTCTGTCCCTGTTGTGGCAGTTCGGAACTGAAAGGGCGCGGCTACGGCACGGAGAAGATTGAAGACCAGGTGATGGAAATCTTCCCCGAGGCCCGCGTGGCCCGAATGGATCTTGACACAACCCGCACGCGCTCGGCCTATGAGCGGATTATCAGCGACTTCTCGGCAGGCCGCACCAATCTGCTCATCGGTACGCAGATGGTATCGAAGGGACTTGATTTTGACAAGGTTTCGGTCGTAGGTATCCTCAATGCGGATTCCATGCTCAATTATCCTGACTTCCGAGCCTACGAACATGCCTTCATGATGATGGCACAGGTGAGTGGCAGGGCAGGGCGCAAGGGAAAGCAGGGACTGGTGCTCCTGCAGACCAAGAGTCCGCAACTGCCCGTTATCAGGCAGGTCGTTGAGAATGATTATGCAGGCTTTTTCAATGATTTGCTCGAAGAAAGGAGAGCCTTCCGCTATCCGCCTTTCTATCACCTTATCTATATTTACATGAAGCATCGCTACGACCAGACCGTCAACACGGCAGCCATCGAGATGGGCAGCATGATGCGGCAATGGTTTGGTGAGCGCGTATTGGGTCCCGACAAACCTTCCATAGCCAAGGTGAAGCAGTTGAGTATCCGCAAGATCGTGCTGAAGCTGGAGAACGGAATCGATATGAAACGGGTGCGTGAATATCTGAATCTGGCGCAAGACAGACTGCTCAAGCAGACGTGCTATAATTCGCTACAGGTGTTCTTTGACGTGGATCCCTTGTAGGAGTTAATCCGTATAAAAAGCAAAACAGAAGTTAAAAGAGTTGAAAAGGCGGTGGTAGGTTAGGCGTTGCTTCTTTTTTGCTGTAATTTTGCAGACGGATAACAGCGTCAAGCGCTGCCAATGCTTATTTCTTATATTAATCCTATTAATCCTATTAAATATGAAAAAAAGTCTGACTTTAGTGCTTATGATGGCACTTTGTTCGGTAGCAGCCCACGCTGGTGGACTGATGACCAACACGAATTACCACATCGCCTTCGACCGTATGTTTGCTCGTGGCGCAACGACCGAGATTGATGCGGTCTTCAGCAATCCTGCCGGTTTGGCCTGGGGACATGAAGGCTGGCAGATGTCGCTCAATTTTCAGAAACCTTGGCAGTATCGCGACATCCAGCTGGGCGACACCAAGTATGAGGGCAAGGCTTCGGCTCCCATCGTTCCCGCGCTCTTCGCTTCCTACAAGAAAGACCGCTGGGCGCTCTCTACGATGATTGGCATTGTGGGCAGCGGTGGCTTCGTGGAATACAAGCAGGGCGTTCCCATGTTCAACGTGCTGCTTCAAAGCATGCTGGCTTCCAACGGAATCTTACCCAACCAGTATGCCCTTAGCACAGAGATGAAGGGTAAGCAGTACATCTATGGCGGACAACTGAATTTCACCTACAAGGTGCTCGACTGTCTCTCGGCTGCCGTGGGCATCCGTGCCAATTATTACGACGGTTATTATCGCGGACACGTTATTGCCAAAGACCATCCCCAGCTGGGAGAAGTGGCAAAACTACTGCTCGACGTTGACCAGAAGGGCTGGGGCTTCACGCCCATTGTCAGCCTGGCCTACCATCAAGGACCGCTGACGCTTTCGGCCCGCTATGAGTTCCGTACGAAAGTCAACCCCAAGAACGACACCAACGTGCTCGATGCCGGACTGGGAACGGCCACGATAGCAGCCATGATGGCTGCCGACCCGCAGAATGCCCAGGCCAAGTTGCAGGCTCTGCAGGCACAGCTTGGTGCCTACACCGCTCCTTATCAGGATGGTGTCCGTACGCGCTACGACATGCCTGCGCTGCTCAGCGTGGCTGCAGGCTATGAGTTCACGCCCCGGTTGCGCGCCGCGCTGGAATATCACTTCTTCGACGACAAGAATGCAAAAATGGCAAACGACCGCCAGAAGGAACTGACACACGGCACGCATGAAATACTAGCCGGTGTGGAATACGACATCAACGACAAGTTCACCGTCAGTTGCGGAGGTCAGCGTACTGACTACGGTCTCAGCGATGGCTACCAGCAGAACACGTCATTTGCCTGCGACAGCTATTCCGTGGGTCTCGGCGGAGCCTGGAACGTCAGCGAGAAGGTGCGTCTGAATGCCAGTTACTTCTGCAGCATCTATAGCGACTACGAGAAACAGGCCGCTTATGGCAAGGAAATCTATAGCCGTACCAACCACGTGATTGGTGTAGGTGTGGATTATAAGTTCTGAGCCTCGTGCCTCCATTCATGGCAGCGGGCACAAAGTAATTTAGTTTGGGGGTTATTGTGTTAACTCATTGATACTCAGCATTTTAAAGACCTCTGCAAAACCTCTGTAATATCATTGGTTCTTATTGCAAATGT
>OMWC01000046.1 GCA_900314655.1 uncultured Prevotellaceae bacterium
ATACAAGTAATGTCAAGCGTTTCTAAGCCCAGAGTCAGACAGAATCGTCACAAGCAAGGGCTAAATCAGACACTCGAAAAAATATCTGCGGATTTTAGGGAATCGTCGAAAAGATTAAACTGATTGTTAGAGCGAAGGGTCAAACGGTCATAGTTTGACTGCCCGTAGTTGCCGCCCACGATACCTTCCTGAGTGAAGTAGCCCATAGAGAGGTAATAGTTCACTTTCTCTGAAGCCCCGCTGATGGAGACATCATGCTGCATGATGGGAGCATTGTCGTTGAAGAGCAGATCCTGCCAGTTGGTGCCAAAGCCTTTGATGGGGTTGCCATTGACATCTATCAGATTAGCAGGATCGGGATACAAAGGTGCAGATCCAGTCTGAACGGCGCGCTCGTTCTGCAAGATGGCATAATCCATGGCCCCCGTAACATCGCGTTTCTTCCAGGCAGACTGCCAGCCGTAGGAGAAATTGTAGTTGATGCTGGCCTTACCCAGTTTACCCTTCTTGGTGGTAACGAGAATCACACCATTGGCAGCACGTGCACCATAGATGGCACCCGATGCAGCATCCTTCAGTACCTCTATCGACTCAATGTCGTTCGGGTTTACCGATTCCATACCGTCCTGGTCGGTGGGCATACCGTCAATAATATAAAGAGGATTAGAGTCGTTGATGGTTCCGATACCACGGATACGGATCATCGACTTGGCACCCGGCTGACCGGAGGCTGAAGTGACGTTCACACCGGCAGCCATACCCTTCAAGGCATCCTCGGCACGAAGACGGGTCTTGCCGTCGAGGTCTTCTGAACTAACTTTAGCAATGGAAGCCGTCACGACGCTTTTCTTCTGAACGCCATAACCAATCACCACCACATCGCTCAGCATGGCGGCATCGTCTGCCAGAGTGATGCTCATGTTGGGAGCAGCCTTCACTTCGACAGTCTTGTAGCCTACGAACGAAACGGTCAGTGTCTGACCCGGTTCCACATTAATAGAGAAATTACCATCCAAATCGGTGATTGTTCCGACGGACGTTCCTTTCTGAACAACACTGGCACCGATAACGGCATCACCATTGCTGTCCTTCACAGTGCCCGAGAAGGTTTGCTTCTGGGCAAAAGTTGCTATCGACACGATACATGCAAATAGCAAAACTACTAACCTGCTTGTTTTCATACTTTGGTTTTTAATTATTAGTATTTATTAGATTGTTTCCGTAATCGTTTACGTTTTCTGGTGCAAAGATAATAGAAGGAAAGGTTCATTGTAAGCCAATACAATAAGAAAGTGGATTCCCCGCAAAGGAAGAACCCACATGAAAAGTTGATAATCAAGCGATTATAAAAAAATCCACTTTCTGCAAAAGTGGATTAAATATAGAGGTGTAAAAACAACAATCAAGCCCTTTTTTGAAGCCTCAGTGCATAAAAAAGAATCAGCAGATAGCCTGCTAAGGGGATAAAGAAGGGTACGACGAGATTGGTCTGATCGGCCACAAAACCCATTAGCAGGAAACCACAGCCTCCCACAGGAGTCATCATCAGCAGAGAAGACGCGCTCTTGGTGAGGCGGCCAAGTCCTGATAAGGCCAGAGAGAAAATGGTGGGAAACATGATGGCTTCAAAAAGATAGTTGGCAATGAGGGCAATCATTGACAATTTACCGAGATTGAGTAGCACCAAAATTATGCAGCAGACAGTACCTGCGGCACAAATGAGTAGCATACGGCTACCGCTGATGCGACGCATGATCCAACTTCCGCCGAAACGGCCTACCATAAAGAAGGCCAAGGCTACGGTGAGCACAATGCTGGCCGCAGAATCGTTCATCCATCCCTTACCAGTCACAAAATTAATAAAGTAACTGTTGATGGAAATCTCTGCCACTTCGTATGCCAACAGCGAGAACAACCCAAGCACAAACAGTGGATGATGGGCAAAGAGTTCGCGAAGATTGGAAAGACCTGAGCTGCTGTCAGCGTGATCGGTATCACTCGCGGTTTCAGAAATCTCGGGGAGGTTGACTCTGGAGAACACCACGGCAATAAGGAGCACGAGAATGCCTAATATTAAATAAGGTGTTGTAACATTACCCACCTTATTGAATAGGAACTGTCCCACGGCAAAAGTGGCGAAAAGAGAACCCATGCCATTGAAACTCTGCGAAAGATTAAGACGGCTGGAGGCTGTCTCAGGGGAGCCTAACTCCGTACTGTAAGGGTTTGCTGCCGTTTCCAAAAAAGTCAATCCGCAGCCAATCACAAATAGGCACCCCACGTAGGCATAGAATCCTCCACTCTCAGCCGGCACGAAGGCAAGGGCACCCAAGGCGAAAAGCAACAATCCGAAAACTACGCCCCGCCGGTAACCATAACGGTTAATGAAAAGACCTGCGGGTATGGCCATCAGGAAATAGCCCAGATAGGTAGTCACCTGAATCCAGGCAGACTGCGTGATGGATATGCTGAGCTCGTTCTGGAAGTGCTTATTGAGTACGTCCAGGATAGCCCGCGCAAATCCCCATAGGAAAAAGAGTGTGGTAATCAAAATGAACGG
This sequence comes from uncultured Prevotellaceae bacterium, assembly GCA_900314655.1. GTDB lineage: Bacteria > Bacteroidota > Bacteroidia > Bacteroidales > Bacteroidaceae > Prevotella. Next base: position 2,561 of record OMWC01000046.1, read on the forward strand.
CACCAAATAATTGATGCCGTCCCTTCGGAAGATTCCGTTATTTTTTTGTGAACTCATCGATTACTTCTCTGTTTCGATGGCCTTCCAGATACCAGCAGCGCATGCACCACCTACCAGCGGACCAACAATGAAGATCCAGAGGTTAGCCAAAGCTGTGCCTCCCTGGAAAAGAGCGGGACCGATAGAACGGGCGGGGTTCACAGATGTGCCCGTGTAGCGGATGCAGCAGAGGTGAACAAGCACCAAAGCCAGACCGATAGCCAGACCGGCGAGATTGTTGGTGGCACCGTTGGTCTTGGAAGTAGCGCCAAGCACTACGAGCACAAACACACAGGTGAAGAAGATTTCAGCCAAAAGACCACCCAGCACGGGTATTGTGCCTGCACCATTAGCCTGAAGGTCGTTGGCTCCTGTGCCTTCAAGACCAGAGGTAGAAGTAAGGATGAAAAGAATGAGAGATCCAATGATGGCACCGATAACCTGAGCACACATATAACCGCAAGCATCCTTGCTATTCATCTTACCACTCAGGAAAACGCCCAAAGTAATGGCAGGATTGATGTGGCAACCAGAGATACCGCCGATGGTATAAGCCATAGCCACCACGGCCAGGCCAAATGCCAGAGCTGTTCCCACAACAGTCTCGGGATCGGCATTGTTACAACCTAAAGAAACGGCAGCGCCGCATCCCATCAGTACGAGCACCATGGTGCCTACTGCTTCAGCTAAATACTTTTTCATACGCTAATACTTTAAGTTTAAAAGTTAATAAAGTTCTATAATCTAAACGCAAAATTAGTTAAAATATTTTATATGTGCAAGCATTTTGACAAAAAAAATGGAGTACCGCCGTACTCCTACCTTGTTAACCTTAAATCTAATACTATGAAAAACACAGTGCAAAGTTATATTGAATATGTATAACTCACAAGTCTTTAACCGTTTAAATTATTGTAAACTATACATTTCTTGATTTAAATCAACCGTATCTCGTGTTCATCAAGGATCTAATCAACGACACACAAGGCTCCTTTTCCTTCCGGGAAATCGAACTCGCGGAAAAGAAAGAAACCTTGGCGGTTGACTAGACGGGGACGTTCATTTTCTAGTGAAAAAGACGGGAAATCATCCGTGATTCCTGTGCCTACGGCTTTCAGGTAAGCTTCTTTGAGAGCCCAAAGACGAGCGAAAAGCATCTGGCGCTCCTCCCCTTGCTGGGCCATCACCATTCCCAGTTCTTCGTCGGAAAGTACGCGGCGCATTAAGGGTTCGTTGACCTTGACCAAATGTTGGATATCGATGCCTATCTCACAATCAGCCATGGCACATGCCACAAAATGTGAAGAGTGTGAGATACTGAAATGAATTTCAGGATGATCTGCAAGCGAAGGCTTTCCATGTTTTCCCTCGAGATAGCGCTGGTCACGCTCTCGCAAGCCTCTCCGCTGCAGGAGTTTGTCGAGTGCCAATGCAGCCCCAAGGCTCAAGGCTTTACCTTTAGGGAATTTATAGCGTCGCGCTTTCTGCTGCCGCTCGGGGGAAACAGACATCAACATCCTCGTGAACATCTGCTCTTCCATCAGTAGTTCCACGTCAGCCACAACCACTTCACATCCCTCAAAAATAAATTCCATAAAGCATCAGGTTATAATCATCTACATCTCTTTAATCTCCATTCAGAACCACGACTCCCTCCTGTTTCATGCCATCCATCATAATCTTCAACGGACGATCGAAACGCACGTGTCGCACATACTGAGTTTCTTCCACGGCAGGCATCGAATCAAGAAGTTGTTTATTATAAATACCTTCATTCTTGAAACTGTTCACCGTAAAGTATCCCACACCGAAAGAGGTCAGATTCTGGAAGAAGTGGGTGCCCTGGGATGGATCCACGCGGTAGTTCTCGAGTCCGGCTTCCACGATGACACGTGCTGCCGAAATATGCGGCCACTTCACGGGAATGCCCAGCCAATAATCGCTGGAGCCCCAGCGACCGGGGCCAATAAGCACATAGTTTTTGCCTTCGGCCAGAAACTTACGGTTAATCCTCTCAATGTCGTCGGCCACGTATGGATTATTCTGGGCAGAGAAGTTCTCATTGGTTTTAACATAAACCACATCGACAACATCCTCCGAGATGCCATGCCCCAGAGAGTTATGCGAACGGAGCAAGCATTGTTCATCGGGAATCTGTGACAGGTCTTCGTTAAGCACTTGCTTGCTATCTACGATCGGACGAATCTGCAACAGATAGAACTCACCGCCCACGTGCATACGACCGTCCTCGTCGCGAGTGGCTTCATCGTCGATATTACAAGCCAATTCTATCTCCACAGGGCGGCGCATACCTTCCTGGCCAAACTTCATCGACATCTGCAAGAGTTCTGGCAAAGGGAATACTCCCTGTTGCAGCACCCCACAGAGAGAAATAATCTTACGGCCTCCCTCGTAGTAGCCGTCATAGATGCGCTGATCGGAAAAATCGAACGTGGAGGAGATATAGCGCAACGAACCGTCAGCATCGGCTTCCTTGACCTTCAGTTTCTTGATATTGAAACCGTCATCCACCTGAAATTCCGTGCCGGTATGTTCCATATCGAGGGCATAAAAGCGCGTCTGCGTCTCCTTCAGGGCAATATCCATCTCGCTCATCTGCAAGACTTGGGTGGGATGATAGGGACAAACACGGAGCGTCTGACCACCGTCAACGATATATTTACCCAGTCCGAGGGCCAGTGAGGCAATTCCCTCCTCTGCCGTCTCGTCATTGATGGGATAATAATTCAGCGAACGCAGCACGCCTGATATGTTCGGATAGTAATGGCTGCCATACTGCTTACCGACAACCTCCTGTAGGATAACGGCCATCTTCTCCTGGTCAATCACGTTGGAGGTAGCAGTCATATACGCCTTGGAATCCTTGTAATAGACAGAGGCGTACACACTCTTGATAGCAGCAGCCATCATCTGCAACATCTGATACTTATCATCAAGATAGGGTATCATATAGGTACTATATATACCAGCGAAAGGCTGATAGTGGCTGTCTTCCAACAGCGAACTGCTTCGGATGGCAATGGGCGAACGGGTTGCTTCGAAGAAGGCGAAGAAGTCGGCAATATACTTGTCGGGCAACTGCGCGCGGAGGAAATGCTGCAGGATTTCTTCGTCGGAAGCATCGCTGAGAGCTATCTGGTAAAGATTATTGGAATCCATGAACTCATCGAAGACGTCCGTGCAAAGCACCACTGTCTTCGGGATGCTCACTTTCACGTCTTCGAACTCATTGAATTCGGGATGCTTCTTGATAATATTGTCCAAAAATGCCAGGCCACGGCCCTTACCACCCAAAGAACCATCACCAATACGGGCAAAATGGCTATAGGCATCAAACTGGTCGCGCTTGAAAAGGGCCACCACACCGATATTCTTCATGTGGCGATACTGCACGATGGCGTCAAAGATAATCTGGCGATGGGCGTCCACATCCTGAAGTTTATGCCACGTGACGGTCTTCAGGAACTGCGAAACGGGGAAAATGGCCCGCGCACAGAGCCAGCGGCTCATGTGGTTGCGGCTCACATGATAAAGCATCGAGTCGTTGGGAATCGTGAAGATATTGTCCTGCAGTTCCTTCAGGTTTCTTACGCGCATAATCTCCTGCTTGGTCTTCGGATCACGGAAGATGAAATCGCCGAAGCCGAAATGTTCTGCCAACAGGTTGCGCAGATCGATGTTCATCTTCTTCGAGTTCTTATCCACGAAGGCGATGCGATTGCGCTCAGCACGCTCACGGTTCTTGCTCTCCGAGCTCTGCATAATCATCGGGATGTATTCATCGTTCTCGCGGATGGCTTTCAGAAGCCGGAACCCTGCTTCGGGATCCTTCTCAGCAGCCAATCCCCCACCCTGCGAACGGTCAGGCTCATGCGCAGGGAAGCGGCAGTCGCTGATTACGCCGAGTGTATTGTCGGGATATTTCTGATAGATACTCCAAGCCTCATCATAGGTACGAGCCAACACCACCTTCGGGCGTCCTCTCATGCGGAGGGTTGCCGAATGTGGATTTAGTGCCTCTGTGGCAAAACTCTGGCTCTGAGCCAGAATATAACTGTACAGATTAGGCAATACCGAAGAATAGAATCGGATAGAGTCTTCCACGAGCAGGATCATCTGCACGCCTGCCTCCTGGATATCATGCTCCAGATTCATGCGGTCTTCTATCAGCTTGATGATAGAGAGTATCAGGTTGGTATTGCCAAGCCAGCAGAACACGTAGTCGAAGATACTCATATCCTCGTTCTCCACACGGCGGGTAATACCGTGTGAGAAGGGGGTCAACACGACGCAAGGTATCTCGGGAGAATGCTTCTTCACGTCACGAGCCACGTCGAACGCATCATTGTCGGCATTACCCGGCATACAGATCACGAGGTCGAACTTTGTTGCCCGCAGGGCTTCAGCGGCCTCCTCAATCGTACTCACCTGAGTAAATGAAGGGGGATAGCGCAGGCCCAGTTCGGTGTATTCATTGAAAATCTTCTCATCCACACGCCCGTCATCCTCCAGCATGAAAGCATCGTAGGGGTTAGCGATGATGAGCACATTATAGATACGGCGTGTCATCAGGTTTACGAACGACACGTCTTTCAGTATGAATTTGTTCCACTGCTGTGGGATGCTATTCTCCATAGGGCTTGAAAATATTTCTGCAAAAATACGGAAAAAAAACGAAACCACATGCTTATTTCAAAAATATTATGTATATTTGCCCAAACAATCAAAGGCATGAGACAATGGCTCCAGATACTGACAGGAATCATCCTGCTCATGGCGGGCGGAATGATATATTTGCTATTCAGACCGACCACGCTGCTTGGATTCCGGCTCACAGATGCCGTCGGACTCTCGCCCCTCATCAGCGGGTGGCGCTCGTCAATGGAAACACGACAGCCAGCTGATTTCGTCGTTTACTGCCTGCCTAACGGGCTCTGGGCTGCTGCCTATATCCTCATCATTGACAGGGTATTCGCAAGCCAACCGCTGCGACAAAGATTGTACTGGACCGCAGCCATTCCACTCATCGGCATCGCTGCCGAATTGCTGCAAGCGGTCGGCATCGTGCCCGGCACATTCGACTGGCTCGACGTCTTGTGCTATTCTATGCCATACCTTATTTATATAGGTATCATCAAACTGAAATCAAACAAATAAAATAGAAAGAAAACATGAAATTAACCCAGAAAGACAGGACTACGGTAGGCATCGTCGTTGCCGCCTTCTTCATTGCCATGGCTATTTTCACCTATTCGGTTGGCAAAGAAGAATCCGCAAGTGAAACAGAAAAGGAAGAAGTCGTAGAGAAAGCCGACTCCATTTCCAAGGAGCTCAAAAAAGAAAATGAAAAGGCCGACGACCAGAACTACGTCATCCGGCAACCACTCGAAGAAGACCCATTCAAGAAACTCGACGAGCTTATCGGCATGGAAAACGTAAAGGAGGAAGTGCGAGCTTTGGCCAACTACGTAAAGGTACAGAAGCAGCGTGCTGACGCTGGGCTCAAAACGCCCAAGCTCTCCTATCACCTCGTTTTCACCGGAAGCCCCGGTACGGGTAAGACCACCGTTGCGCGCATCGTGGCCACCATCTACCACAACATCGGTATCCTCAAGAAAGGCCATACCATTGAGACGGATCGCTCAGGACTCGTGGCAGAATACGTAGGTAAGACAGCCATCAAGACCAACAAGATTATCGATGCTGCCCTCAACGGCGTGCTCTTCATTGACGAGGCTTACTCTCTGGTACCCGAACAGAAAGGCAGCGACTACGGACAGGAAGCCATCTCCACCCTGCTCAAGCGAATGGAAGACGACCGCGACAGCCTGGTAGTCATCATCGCTGGCTACAACAACGAGATGAAACGCTTCATCGACTCCAATCCCGGACTCCAGTCGCGCTTCAACCGCTACATCCATTTCAACGATTACAGCGCCGATGAGCTTTACCAGATGTTCACCAAGCTATATCTGAAGAAAAACCAATACACCATTACCGACGAGGCTGCCGAATACCTGCACCAGCAGTTGGACTATGCCGTGGCTCACAAGGACAAGAACTTCGGAAATGCAAGATACGTGCGCAATATGTTTGAAAAAGCCATTCAGGAACAGGCCAACCGCATCTCCAAAAACATGGCTAATTCGCGTCACGACCTCACCGAAATCACCAAGGAAGACTTGAAAAAAGCCTTTAAATGAGCAAAAAGTCAGTTTTTCGCGGAAAATTCCGCGAAAAACTTTGCTGGTATCAAAATATTACCTATATTTGCAATATAAAATCTATCAAAATGTAAGTTTAACTAAAATAGAGTCAATCATGAACGTTGAAAAAATTATGCAGCAACTGGAGTTTAAACACCCAGGAGAAGCTGAGTACCTTCAGGCAGTAAGGGAAGTCTTGGAATCTATCGTTGACGTTTACAACCAGCACCCCGAATTCGAAAAAGCCAAAATCGTGGAGCGTCTGGTTGAGCCGGAGCGCATCACAACCTTCCGTGTGCCATGGGTGGACGACAAAGGTGAGGTACAGGTCAACATCGGCTACCGTGTACAGTTCAATAGCGCCATCGGTCCCTACAAGGGCGGTTTGCGCTTCCACCGTTCGGTAAACCTGAGCATCCTGAAGTTCCTCGGCTTTGAGCAGACATTCAAGAACGCCCTCACCACCCTGCCTATGGGCGGTGGAAAGGGAGGCAGCGACTTCTCTCCCCGCGGCAAGAGCAATGCCGAGATTATGCGGTTCTGCCAGGCCTTTATGCTCGAACTCTATAAGGTAATCGGACCAGACATGGACGTTCCTGCTGGCGACATCGGTGTGGGTGGACGAGAAATAGGCTATCTCTTCGGTATGTACAAGAAGATTACCGGACAATTCCACGGTGCCACGCTCACTGGCAAGGGCCTCGAATGGGGAGGTTCCATCCTTCGTCCCGAGGCTACAGGCTTCGGTGCCCTCTACTTCGTGAACCACATGATGAAGACCCACGGCCTCGACCTGCAGGGCAAGACTGTAGCCCTCTCAGGATTCGGCAACGTGGCATGGGGTGCTGCCACCAAGGCTACCCAGTTGGGCGCCAAGGTCATCACAATCTCCGGTCCCGATGGATATATCTATGATCCGGCAGGCATCAGCGGCGAGAAGATTGACTATCTGCTCGAGCTCCGCGCATCGGGCAATGACATCTGCCAGCCATACGCCGAAGAATTCGAAGGCGCTCAATTCTTCGAAGGCAAGAAGCCATGGGAGCAGAAAGCGGACATCTATCTGCCTTGTGCCACTCAGAACGAGCTCAACGGCGAAGATGCAGACATGATTCTCGCCAACAAGCCGCTGTGCGTAGCCGAAGTCAGCAACATGGGTTGCACGGCAGAAGCCGTATCCAAGTTTATTGCCACCGGACAGTTGTTTGCTCCTGGCAAGGCCGTCAATGCCGGAGGTGTGGCCACTTCCGGTCTGGAAATGACTCAGAACTCCGAGCGTATTGCATGGACTGGCGAGGAAGTCGATAAGAAACTTCATCAGATCATGTCGGGCATCCACGATGCTTGCGTGAAGTACGGCCGTCAGCCTAACGGATACATTGACTACGTGAAGGGAGCCAACATCGCTGGCTTCATGAAGGTTGCCAATGCTATGATGGCGCAGGGCATTGTATAAGTTCCTTCCTTTCATTTATATTACGAAAATGAGGGCATGTCGTGATGGACATGCCCTCGTTTGATATTTACTTACCGACCAATCATTCAACGGCCCGACTACAAACTAATTTACTTTGTTCCCAAGCTGATAATCAAACACCGAACACCGCCGCATCAAGCCACCGGTAAGCGATGAAAAGAATCAGCGCCGGGTCTCAATCCTGATGTCGTCAATCTTCACACTGCGGTTGGTTGCCGGATTATGCACGGAGACCATAAAGCTGGCCGTGCCGTCCTTCAGACGGCTGTCTGCCTTGACCATAGCCGTATAGCGCACGCCCCTGCCGGGAGCGATTCGCTCCACAGTAATGCCTTCCGACACCTGAATATGACGGTTGCCACTGGTTTCACGTACCTGCGGACGTATATCGTAGAGCACTTTGTCAGTAGTGTTGCGTACTTCAAAGGATATCTTACACAATTCACCTGCCGTGATGACATTGTCATTACCATTGCCATCCACGAAGCGCACATTGCTAATGGAAAGGCCGTCCTTCTCTGCATGGATACCTTGAACCTTCGGCGAGCGTTCGCTCTCAAATCGGTAGGAATCATCATTCCCGCCAGACTTGAAGTCAATGCGATCATCACCACCATTATTGGGATCGTAGTAAGCACCATCGTCAGAATGGCTGTCATACCGGCTGTTATCCTGACGGTCAATCCGCTCACGTTCTTGAGCCCGCCTACGGGCAGCAGCCCTCTCCTCGGCACGAATGGCATATTCCTCATTCTTCCGCTGGTCAGCAGCAGAACCGATGGCAGCACCTACGGCAGCACCGCCAGCAATGCCGATCAGCGTTCCCACATCACTTCCCCGCCATCCGCCGCTGATGCCACCAATGGCCGAGCCTAACATTCCACCGATGTTTGCACCTGCATAAGCACCCATTCCGGTGTAGGTGCCACAACTGCTGAGCAGAAGAGCAGCACCCAGTGCGAAAACCAAAAACTTTCTCATTTTTATAATTCCCTATTGTCCTCTATTTTGTTTCTTATCCATGGCAGCTCCCACAGCACCACCCACGGCAGCACCACCGGCAGCCCCCACTACAGTTCCGATACTGCTTCCGCGATAACCACCACTCATACTGCCAACAGCAGAGCCGATCATACCACCAAGCGAAGCACCCGTATAAGCTCCCGTTGCCATGTGCGAGCCGCAACTGCCAAGCAAGAGGGCTGCGCTCATCAATGTCATCAATGCCAATTTCTTCATAAGTCCGTCTCCTATAATTATTAGTTTCTGGTGGCAAAGATAAATATTTTTTTCAAATCAGCAAGTTATTTTTCCCTAAAATGGAATAGGGAATTCCCTAAAGGCCAGAAAAAAGAGCCATAAGTAAAGGTAATAACATAGAAGTCCATCAACTTCCATGCTATTACCTAAAAAAACATCTCGCTATCCTAACTATCTTAGGATTTTCTTTCCACCTTTGACAACTACGGTGCCAGTGGGAACAGAGCGGTCGTCAATACGTATGCCCCTCATATCATAGACGGGCTGAGTCTCTGTGGAAATGCTGATGTCAGAGATACCCGAAATTGATTCACCGCAGATTTCCACATCGTCAATCTGCCACCAGTATTGCAGACCTTCCTGAGAGGTGTCGTAGCAGTTGAAACGGATGCGCATATTATCGGAAGTGTAGGCGCTGAGGTCGAGCTCAATCTTGACGTAGCCAACGGCGGGCTTCACGGTCTCGCCGTTCTCGTCGCGAGGATAGTCTTTCAGCACGTCGAAGATGGTGGTCCATGTAGTGCCGCCGTCGCTGCTCACCTCTATAATATAAATAGGTGGATTGACCTTGGGCGTGGCATTGCCGCCGTTAGTATGCGAATAGAACGTAAGCGTCTTACCACCGGCAAAGACGGGCGACGTGAGGCGTGCCTCCTGGTGCAGGTCTTCCATCATGGTCTCGATCATGCTCATGGCGTGAGTGCCGCTGTTCACCATCTTCTTGGCCTTGCCCGAGGGTGTGCCTTCGGTGTATTGCCAGCCGCGGTTGGCCTCACCGGAGTTCTCGATGGTCCATCCGTTAGGATTCCCGGTGTTCTCAAAATCGTCGAAGAGAATGACGTTGCCCGACTTGGCTTCCTGAGCCACTGTGAAGGTGCGCGAGAGCTGGGCATCGGTGGTGCTGGTGACGGCAATCTGAGCCGTGCGCTCGCTGCCCGTGTCGTTGTCGGAATTGGCGGCGATGCTGACGGATGTGGTGCCAGCCTCACCGCTCTGGGGACTGACGGTGAGCCAGGCGGGAACGCCGCTGAGCTGCCAGCTGTCGTCGCTGCTGACGGTCAGTGTGGCACCGCTGCCAGCCTGTCCCTTCAGCGTGAAGCCCTCGTCGGAGAGAATCAGCTGGTGGGTGGTTTCGAGCAGGTCGAACGAAATGGTCTCGCCACAGGCCGACACATTGGCAATGGCGAAGTTGGCCACGGTACCGTCGCTATAGAAAGGCTTCTCCTGAGCCAGTCCGCCGAAGGCTGTGCGCCCGCTCTCCTTGCTGAAGGCAGCCTGAAGGATGTTGCCGTCAGTCGTGGTGGTGCCTCCCGGGCGGAAGATGTACTGTTCGTCAAGTCGTGTGGTGCCGTTGTAGCCCACGTTGCCGCCGCTCTGGTTGGGATTGATGCGATAGACAAGCAGTCCCGACTCGGGTATGCTGCTGTCGTAGCCTTCCTTCTTGCGATACTCCACCACGAAATACTCGTCGCGCCCCACGGGCTGAATCCGGTAGGCAATGTTCTCGCTGGTGGTGCCGCCCACGGGGTTAAGGGTGTAGGTGCCCGGCTCGGAAATCAGCGGGATCTCGTCGATCCACTTGCAGTAGCGATATTTGGTGTAGGCCATCATCTGCTGGGGGGTGTCCTGATTGTCGGACATGAGGTCCCAGACGCCCACGGGGTTCAGGCTGCCCGAGACGTGATAGAGGTCGTAGGTGCCCAGCGAGTGGGAAGTCTCGTGGCAGATGGTGCCCAGCGTGGTGGGGGCAGTGAGCTGTGCGCGGTATTCATCGAACACGATGAGATAGCCCACCACGCGGCTACCGTTGATGGTGAATTCGCCCGTGGCAGAGACGAGGTCGGAACGATGGGGCCAGAGCATGTGGCGGCTGCCCAACTCGGAACAGCTGCTCAGGATGATGGTCAGATTGTCCACCAGTCCGTCGGCGTCGGCATCGACCACCACGTCGGAGCCGAGGTGCTGGTCAACATAGGCAATGATTTCCCCCATCAGCGCACGCTCGCGGGCAGCCATCGACGTGGCATCGTCCCAACCGTCGGGATTGATGCTCGATTTCTCCTGGTAGTAGCCGCGCGGCTGACTGGCCGTGTACGAGGAAATCTTTGTGCCTGCAGGTGCAGGGAAGAACGAAGTGTTCCAGTCAAGCAACCCATAGGAAGAGTGCTTGAAATAGTTATACACACTCTGTGCGCCGGCGGTCTTGTCGTTGAAGAGTTGCTCGTAGAAGCTGAAGGGATGGTCTACGAACATTTCTTCGTCGGTCTCGTCGGCAAACTTCACGAAGCAGACCAGATTAGCCTTGGTCTGCCCGGCTGCAAAAGTCGGAGCCGCCGGCAAGAGCATGGCGACCAGCAACAGCAGCTGTGATAAAAGTCTTTTCTTTTTCATTTGTCGGTTTTTATTTAATAATTAATCGGGTAGACGGGTAACCGGATAGCCGGGTAATCGGGGTAATCGGATGGCCGGCTACCTGGTCTTGATGATTTTCCTGCCATTGTGCAGATAGACGCCAGGGCGCAGGGAAGCGCGGCGGACGGGACGGCCCTGCAGGTCGAAGACCTGGTCTGCGGATGCCGGAATGCGGCCTGCCACTTCGGGAATCCTGACGGATGCTGCCGCAGGCTTCTGGATGCCAATCACCATAGACTGCTTCTGGTTGAAGTCGAGTCCAGGGATGTTGAGGTCGATGTCGTAATAGTCGTCGGCTGCACCCAGCCAGCCCCAGTTCATGTGTACCCGTCCTTGTTCGTCGTAGCCATCGACCACCCAGGTGTGCCCGCCCATGCTGTCACTATTGCCGCTATAGATGATGGGACGGCCCGCCGAGAGTTCTTCGCGGATAATCTGCAGCCATTCGTCCTTGGTGTATTTGCTGCGGTTCAGGCTGCGCAGTGTCGTCTCATCGTAGCCGAAATAGCGGCTAAGAGCGGTGGTCATGTTGTTGGCAAAGGCAGTGAACGTGGAACTGGACTTCAGCCCGTAGATCATGTTCACGGCCACGCCGCAATGGAACATCAGTGTGGCTACGGCCTCAGCCTCTTCGTCGGTATAGCCGCGGGAGTAACTTTCAGGCATGTGCTCCCAGTCGTACCAGGTCTCGCCGAAATTAGCCTTCAAGGCAGTGTTGAACATGTTCTGCCCCTCGCCTATCCCAACAGCAGGATACTTATGAAAGCGCATCACCTGCGCCATGGCACAGGCCACACAGCCCACACGACAATGCTGCATGACGCCCTGCCCGTCGGCTTTCTCCGGGCAATGCAGATTGAAGGGAGCATCCTGTCCCCAGACGGTGTGCAACAACGGCTCCACACGTTCGGCCACCTCCTGGGCGGAAGCAGTCATAACGGCCAGCGGCACGGCTATCAGTAGCAGTAATCGGTGTTTCATATAAATGGAAAAGAGGATACGGGAATAATCCGCATCCTCTTTTTAAAGTCAGTTCTGCGGCGTGTCTGCAAAGAAACGCCCCATGATTATTTCACGAATACTTTCTTGCCATTCTTGATGACGATGCCCTTGGTATGACCACTAACGCGCTGGCCTTTCAGGTTGTAAATTGGAGTGCTATTGGAATCACTGACCTTAAGGCTACAGATACCAGCCGCTTCTTCAATAGTTACCGATGTGGTCTTAAAGGGTTTCTCAGCGGTAAATAAAGGGAATTCAGCATTGGACATCTCGCAATAAATATCCTTCTGGGCAGCCAGGAACGTGAACACACCGTTCTCTGCGGTATAGTCAGTACCTTCAACGAGAGCCATGCCGTCGCTGGTCTTCCATGTGAACACCGTAGCAGACTCGCCAAGCATAGCCTCACTG